>CAMTUE010000024.1:0-68612 GCA_947084845.1 uncultured Bryobacteraceae bacterium
ACATCACAATACAAGGGAAAAGCGTATCACAAAGAAAACAGGCGTGACACTATGATTTTGCGATCACAGGCAATGCTCCGTGTAGAATCAATAAGTTGCGGCCAGTTCGCGTCGCCAACTGTAGAAGATGAGCCAGGGTGCGGAACTTGCATCCAGGCTGTCTGAAGCCGCGATGATTCCTGCAACGCCCATCTTTCTCATGGCATCGATTTCGACGCTTCTCGCGCTCGGCCTCGCCGTGCGCATCACTGTCTCGCTCAGACGCGGCTGACTCACCTCACCGGCGGCATGCGGACCTGCGGGGCGCGGCATTCGCGCCTGTCCGAGCACGGCGCCGGCTTCAGGTCCTTGCCCAGGCAGATCCTGACTTCGCTCAGGAAGTTGCCGCCGCACTGCACGCTCAGCATTGGTTCACGGATCCCCGGATTGGCCTGGATGAACTCTTTTTTCACTTCGGCTGGACTTATGACCAGCCACTTCTCAGGGTTGGTGAAACGGTCCGGAATCCGGATCGACTGATAGGTCTTGCGCACGAGGGCAAAGTAGCCTTCAGCGGTCAACCCGCTGCATGTGCCGTGCTTGTCCCACTCATGGCGGATGAGACTACGGCTCGGCATCAGATCCAGCATCTTGCCCGGGTTCGACAGCCCCGGCCCGGTCGAGCAGAACTCGGGCCACCGCCCGTTGTTGTACTGCGGCCACAGTCCATGCACGATGAAAGCGAACCGCCTGCCAGGCGCACACTGCGGATCGCCCGGGCGGCTCTCGCAAAACGCGGGCGACCACGAGAGCGCCAGGATGTAGCCATCGAACTTGCCCGGATCGCCGCTTTTCTCGCGCGGGGCGGCTCCGGCCAGCATCATCAGAAGTCCGGCCAAAGTGAGAATCCGTACCATCGGACTTCCAGCATAGCCCTATCGGCTATCCTGAATGCTTGTGTGCGGCATAGCTGGATTTACCACGCTGGACCATCCCGTCGAGCGCGGCCGTATTCGCGGCGTCATCTCCACCATCAGCCATCGCGGCCCGGATGGTCAGGGCGTTTACGAATCGGCCGGCGTGGCGATGGGGAACGCGCGCCTGTCGATCATCGATGTCGACTCCGGCCATCAGCCGATGTATGCGAGCGGCGGCGACATTGTCATCGTCTACAACGGCGAGGTCTACAACCATGAGGAACTGCGCGCCGAACTCGTGTCGCTCGGCCACGTCTTCGACACGCGTTGCGACACGGAAGTCGTCCTGCGCGCGTTCATCCAATGGGACGTCGAGTGCTTCTCGCGTCTTCGCGGTATGTTCGCCATTGCGATCTGGACTGAGTCCGCCAATCGTTTGGTTCTGGCCCGCGATCGCATGGGCATCAAGCCGCTGTACCTGTACCATCGCGGCCGCGACATCTACTTCGGCAGTGAACTCAAGACCCTTTTTGCCCACCCCGAAATCCCGCGCCGCCTCGACCTGAATGGTCTTGGCTACTATCTTTCCCTGAACTACGTCCCGGCGCCCTACACGCTCGTCGAAGGCGTTGAGAAGCTTAATCCGGGCGAGATGCTCGAATGGCGCGCTGGTGATATTCACCGCACGACTTACTGGAATCTGCGGCTTGCGCCGCAGCCCTGGACGATCGAGGACGCCAAGACCCGTCTCGATGAACTCCTGTCGCTCTCGGTTCGTGAGCATCTGATCTCCGATGTCCCGCTGGGCGTCTGGGCCTCGGGCGGCCTCGATTCCTCGACCGTGCTGCACTACGCCGCGCAGGAAGTCCCGAACCTCAAGACCTTTTCAATCTCCTTCAAGGGCCATTCCCACGACGAGAGCGAGTTCTTTCGCCAGGTGGCCGCGCATTACGGCACGGACCATCACGAGTTTGATCTCAACCCCGAAGCCGATCTCGAAGCAACCGTGCAGAAACTGGTCGACTTTTCCGACGAACCGTCGGCCGATGCCGGTGCATTACCCGTCTGGTTCCTTTCGATGATGACCCGCCGCCACGTCACCGTTGCTTTGAGCGGCGAAGGCGCGGACGAACTCTTTGGCGGTTACCTCACCTACCGCGCCGACCACCTCTACCGCCAGGCCAACCGCGCACCGGCCTGGATGCGCCGCGCCGGCCTGTCGCTGCTCGCCTTGTGGCCGGTCTCCGACGACAAGATCAGCCTCGAATACAAGGCGAAGAGGTTTCTTGAAGGTTCGCTGCTCAAGCCGGCATCGGCCCACCTGTTTTGGAACGGGACGTTTAGCATGGCTCAAAAGCGCGCCCTCTATCGCGCGCCGCGCGAGATCGATCCGGGCGGCCTGATCAACACGCTCCCCACGGAGGCGTTCTCCTGCGGCGACATCAACCGCTTCCTGTGGCTCGACCAGCGCTATTATCTTGCCGACGACATTTTGAACAAGTGCGACCGCATGAGCATGGCCCATTCGCTGGAAGTGCGTCCGCCGTTCCTCGACCACCGCCTTGTCGAGTTCGCCGCGTCGCTGCCGGAGGATTTCAAGATCCAGGGCAAGACTCTGAAGTTCATCCTCCGTGACCTGATGCGCGGCAAGTTGCCGGAAGCCGTCCTCACACGCCCCAAGGAAGGCTTCGACATTCCGGCGCACCGCTGGTTCCGCGGACCTCTCAAGTCACTGCTCGACGACGCCGTCTCCGAGGCGGCAGTGGACGCGACAGGCATTTTTAACTGGGCCGCTGTCCAGCGCATCAAGTCCGAGCACCACAACCGCCGCGCCAGCCACGGCTACGGCCTGTGGGGACTCCTGATTCTGTTTCTATGGATGAAAAGATGGAAGATCGAATGCGCCGTCACGCGCTGATCGTCGTGCTGTTTGCAGCGGCGATCTACCTGCCCACGCTGCTGGCGCCGCCGCATCTGATGGACGACGTTGATGCCGTCCAGGCGCAGATCGCGCGCAACATGCTCGATTCCGGCGATTGGGTCACGGCTCGTCTCGACGGCGTCGCCTATCTCGAAAAGTCGCCACTCAAGTACTGGCTCATGGCGATTTCATACGCCGTCTTCGGCGTCCACGACTGGGCCGCGCGCATCGTCGTCGTCGCCTCTGTTCTCGCGCTCTGCTGGCTCGTCTTCGCATTTGGCCGCTGGGCGTTCGGTGAGAAGGAGGGCTTCTATGCGGGACTGGCAATCGCCACGTCCATCGGACTCTTCCTGTTCACCCGCATCCTCATCCCCGACGTCATCCTCACCGCCACCATCACGCTCGCCATGTGGGCGCTTGCGCGCACACTCGATGACGGCGAGCCGCGTCCCCGGCTCTGGGCCGCCATCATGGCCGCGTCCATCGCCGTGGGGTTGCTCCTCAAAGGGCTCATCGCCGCCGTCTTTCCTATTGGCGCGGGTCTGGTATGGCTTGCCCTCACCGGCCGCCTCTTCGACTTGCGGACATGGAAGCGTCTCCGCCCGTTCTCCGGCGCGGCGATCATCTTCCTCATCGCCGCCCCGTGGCACATCCTAGCAACCATCCGGAACCCTCCTTACTTCGACTTCTCGATGGACTCCGGTCCCGGCAAGTACCGCGGCTTCTTCTGGTTCTACTTCTTCAACGAACACATCCTGCGCTTCCTCGATCGCCGCTGGCCGCGCGACTACAACACTGTCCCGCGCTATCTGTTCTGGCTCTTCCACCTGTTGTGGTTTTTCCCCTGGTCGGCTTACTTCCCGCGATTGGTGAAGTTGACGTACCGCAAGCCCGACCGCGCCTCGCGCACGCGCCTGCTCATGCTCTGCTGGGCCGGCTTCATTCTCGTGTTCTTCACGTTCTCCACGACGCAGGAATACTATTCGCTGCCCGCATACCCGGCGCTCGCGCTGCTGCTCGGCTGCGCGATCGCGGAGGGTTCGGCCTGGGTTCGTTTGGGCGCGAAGGCCGCCGCCGCCGTCTCAGCCACGGCGCTCGCAGCCATCGTTTACATCCTCGCGAACGTATGGAACCTGCTGGCGCCCGGAGACATCTCGCGCGCCCTCACACAGAACCCCGACCTCTACACCCTCTCGCTCGGCCACATGGGCGACCTCACGCTCCGCTCCTTCGCCTACCTTCGCGCGCCGCTCGTCCTTGCCGCCATTGCCTGCCTCTGCGGCGCCGTTGCCGCGTGGCGCTGGCGGGCGATGAAAACCCAGATCGGACTCGCCATCATGATAGTGTTGTTCCTCAACGCCGCACGCATGGCCATGATCACTTTCGATCCGTATTTGAGTTCCCAGCCGCTCGCCGCCGCGCTGAAGACCGAACTGGCCGCACGCCCCGGTACAGTCGTTTTCGACAACCAGTACTACACGTTCTCCAGCGTCTTCTATTACGCCGGACTGTCCAATGCCCTCCTTCTCAACGGCCGTGTCAACAATCTCGAGTACGGTTCCTATGCCCCTGGCGCGCCGGACGTGTTCCTCGACGACGCCGGCTTTGCCGGCCTGTGGGCCGGCGCGGGACGGGCCTATCTGCTGGTCGAAAAACCTTCCGCCGAGCGCATCAGAAGACTAATCGGGCCTGCTGCGATGCATCTAGTAAAAGAGAGCGGCGGCAAGTATCTCTTCGTCAACCATCCGTCAGCACGGGGTGCAACGCAGTGAGTTTGCTCATCGATGTGTCGCCCCTGATGCTCCGAAGCGCCGGCGTGAAAGCCTATATCTGGTATTGGACCAAGGCGCTGATCGAAGCCGCCGGCAAGGACGCCGTTCGCACTTTCCCGCGTGTCGATTTCTCGGGAACGCTCAATCATGAGAGCAGCATGGCGAGCCCGCTGGAGACCTTCGCCGGACTCTTGACTCTCTTCACGACCAACTACCTGGGCCTGCCCCTCATCAATCTGGGGCTCGGTCGATCGAAGCTGTTTCACGCCACAAACCAGGTCCGCCGGCCCCCACGCGTTAAGTACCTCACTTCGACGCTCCACGACCTCACCTGCTGGTCGATGCCCGCCATGCATACGCACGACAACATTCGCGCCGACGCGCTATTCGCCGAACGCGTCTGGAAGCAAGCCGACGCGATCATCGCCGTCAGCGAGAGCACCCGGCGGGACGCGATCCAGTACCTCGGCCTCCCGCCGGAGCGTGTCGTCACCATCCACTCAGGCGTCAGCGAGCCTTACTTTGAAGTCACCGGCGAAACCGCCCGCGAAACTGCCCGAAAGTACTCTCTCGACAAGCCCTTCGTCCTCGTTGTCGGAACGATTGAGCCGCGCAAGAACACCGCCCGCCTGCTTGATGCCTGGACCTCGCTTCCGGATCGCTACCGGCGCGAGTTCGACCTCGTCCTCGCCGGTCCGGCCGGATGGGCCGCGGAGCGCACAGTGGCCCGTCTGCGCCAGTCATCGAAGGACGTTCGCTGGCTCGGCTATGTCGCCGAAGCCGACCTTCCAGGCTTGACACGCGCCGCCACCCTCGCCGCCTATCCGTCCCTCTATGAAGGATTCGGATTCCCCGTTGCCCAGGCGATGGCAACGGGGAGGGCCGTGCTGACATCGGATGTGTCGTCTCTGCCTGAAGTGGGCGCGGACGGCTGCGAATACGTCGATCCAATCTGCACGAATTCCATCGCCGCGGGTCTCATCCGCCTGCTCGACTCCGATTCGCTGCGACTCCAACTTGGCGCCGCCGGCGCCGCCATTGCCCGCCAGCGTTACCGCTGGAGCATCTGCGCCGGGAAATCACTGGGTCTGTTCCGGGATCTGGGCGCTCTCTGATCACCCTCACGGCCGGCCTGCTGACAACCCGCGCGCTTTGTGGCGAAATGGAGTCATGGCAGTCACGCAGACGACATTTCGAGTTTCCACGCGCGGCCTGTGCGACGTGATCGACATCACCGATCAGATCGAATCGGCGTTGGCTCAGAGCGGCGTATCCTCGGGGATCATCAACGTAAGCGGTCTGGGCTCGACTCTCGGCCTGACCACGATCGAATTCGAATCCGGTGCGGTTCTCGACCTGAAAAAGGCGTTGTCCCAAATCGCCCCCATGAACGACGACTACGCCCATAACGCCCGATGGGGGGACCACAACGGCTACGCCCATCTGCGCAGCGCACTCATGGGCACATCGAAGTCCTACCCCGTCCGGAACGGGATGCTGCACCTTGGCACGTGGCAGCAGATCGTCCTCTGCGATTTCGACGAGCGCCCCCGCGACCGCGAACTTACCGTGACAGTGATCGGCGAGTGACGTCGCGGCCCGCCGCCTTCCTCCACAGGTATCTCACGCCCAAGCCCGCCTGATACACCGGGTTATTGAACGTAAAGTCGTTCCGCACGGTCAGGAAGATCTGCCGGGGAATCCTGCGCCACACTCTTGGCCTCGGCGCCGGTTCCGGCTCGATGGCACGCAGCAGGCCCCTGCAAGGGTTCAATTCCAGCACGGCAATCCGGCCGTCGGTCCGCAGTTTTTGACCCGATGGGTTCACCTGCTCACGAGGTACCCACGGCCTGTCGATCAACTCCGCCGCATCCGCGCAACCCGTCGCCACCAGGTCGTTGACGATCTTGGCTCGTTCGCGGTCGATCTCTTCATCCACGAGAGGCGTCAGTTTCAGCCGCTTGAACAGAAAATCGACAGCGACGTCGTGGGTTGCCGATCCGGCATGAACCGGCCGTCCGCGGAACTGCTCCTGCTGGCCGAACAGACGCGCATGATGACGCTGCGAGTAATCGTTGATGGTCTTCGACAATTTGTAGTCCGGCGGGTTTTCGTCGAGCAGTTGCCTGCTCATCGGCGCTTCGGGGTAGGGAAGCGCTTCGCCAACCGCGCGAAACGTCTTCCATCCCGTCGCCTTGGTCAGCGGATCGGCCTCCACCCATCGGGCGGCGCCAGTAATTCCGCTTCGACGGGGAAGCCGTTCTTCTGCGTGTAGCTCGATATGCCGTGCGTCAGACGCAACTCCCAAACCGTCCCCGCTGGCGCCTCGGAGGCGGCGGCAGTGCAGGCACACAGAAGGAAAGTGATGGCGCGGCGAGAGTGCGTCAGACTATTCAGTCTTCAGTTAAGTTGGTGCGCCAGGTGATAGAATGCCCTGTCGGACTGCCCCCGATGAAGGTCTCCTTATGAGTATTCTAACCAGACTCCCCCTCTTCGCGATCACAATCTTGACAACTTGTTCCACTAAATCTTTTCCCGTTCCCTTGCGCGTGCGGGGCAGGAGCGCGAAAGCCAACTCGCGCGTGGTCAGCCGCGGGGAAGCCGGTTGCGGCCTCGAAAGGAGGGTCCGGTGATGCGCAGGCGCGAGTTTCTCGCTGCCGCGGGCCTCCCCGCAGCCGGATTCGGGTCCGCTTTCGCCCAGCCTGGCGGCGCGCACTGGTGGGAGACCATGCGCCGTCTCGGCCAGTTGAACATTAATGAACAGGACGCCGCGACGCTCGATGTCGGCCGCTGGATCCGCTATTGGTCCGAGATCAAAGTGGACGGGCTCATCGTCAGTTGCGCCGGAATCATGGCTTTCTATCCCACCGATGTCGCTCACCACCGCCGCGCCAGTACGCTTGGATCCAGGGACCTCTTCGCCGAGTATTCAAATGCCGCCCGCCGCGCCGGCATCCGCGTCATCGCCCGTCTCGATCCCAGCCACGCCTTCGACGAATTCTTCCGCGCCCGGCCCGAGTGGTTCGCCCGCGACGCGAAAGGCCGTGAGATCCGCCATGACGAAAACCCCGAACTCGTCCGCACATGTGAATTCTCGGGCTACTATCACGAGCACATGAGGGCGATCATCGACGAGATCGTTTCACGCTACGACCCTGACGCCTTCTACACCAATGCCTGGCCCGGCACAGGCCTCGGCTCCCTCTGCCACTGTGACGGTTGCCGGCGCCGCTTCGGCGCGGAAATGCCCGCGGCCGCGAACCGAAGCGATCCCAACTACCGCAGGTGGACAGAGGCGCGGCTTGAGCGGGTCCTGGAAGTTTGGCGGATCTGGCAGTCCGCCGCCGAGAAAAACCGGCCCGACCGCGTCTATGTTGGCAACCTCGGCGGCAGCATTCGCGCCGAGATCAATGTCCGCCGCATCGCCGCCGTCGCCAAATGGATGAATGCCGACCACCAGGACCGGGCTGGCGCCGTCCCCATGTGGGACTGCGCACAGCAGGGCCGCATCGGCTATGCCGTTATGCGCGGCCGCCCGGTCACCAACGTCACCTCCGGCTACAACATGGGCGACAATATCTGGCGTCATACGGCCAAGTCCCGGCCAGAGGCCCGGATGTGGCTCAAGCAATCCGCCGCCAGCGGCATGGTCCCCTGGCTGACCTGGCTCGGGGGCAACCCGAAAGATACCCGCTGGCTGGAGACCGGACGCGAGGTGTTTCCGTGGCTTAAACGCCACGAAACCCATTTCTCGAACATCAGATCACTCGCCCGTGTTGGTCTCGTCTGGCCGCAGCGCACGCAGGTCTGGGGTGCCGGCTCACGCGGCACCGAGTCGCTACAGGGCTTCTACTTCGCCCTTCTCGAAGGCCGCATCCCATTCGATCTGATCCACGACGAAGACATTTCTCCCGATCGTCTCCGCGCCTATCGTGCCGTGGTGCTGCCCAACGCCGCCCTGTTGAGCGATGCATCCTGCGCCGCTCTGAGCGATTACTTCAAGTCCGGCGGCGGCCTTGTTTCGACCTTCGAATCGTCGCTCTACAACGAATGGGGGGACCGCCGGCCTGACTTCGGTCTTACTTCGACATTTGGAGCCAGCGCGGCCGGCGGCGGCATCGACCAGCAGCGCAACTCCTACCTTAGAATCGCCGCTGCGCATCCCATCACCCAGGGCTTCGACGGTACGACTTACCTGCCCGGCCCGCGCAACCGGATTCTCCTCGCCGAAGACAGAACAGCGCTGCTGCGCCGCGTCAAGGGTTTTCCCGCCTTTCCGCCTGAGATGGTCTATGAGCGAGCCAATCCCGATGGCGGCCCTGAATTGATCGTGCGCCAGCAGGGCGGCCGTTCCGCCTACTTCGCCTCCGACGTGTGCGCCACCCTCTGGCGTTCCTGGAATCCCGACCTCAGCCGCCTCCTCGCGAACGCCGTCCGGTGGGCCGCCAATGGCCGGATGGGTGCTGAGGTCCAGGGGGCGGGCCTCGTCGATCTCTTCCTTTGGGAGACGCGCCCAGGCCTCGCGCTCCACTTGCTCAACTACACCAACCCGGCGCTCATGAAGGGTCCTGCCCGCGAGATCTACCCGCTCACCGCGCAGAAAGTCCGCCTGGAACTGCCTCCGGGTTTTCGGCCCAAGCGGGTTTTGGCTCTGGAACTCGAAGGAGAGATTCCCTTCAAGTCTGAAAACGGCCACATCGAATTCACGCTCCCCGGGGTCCGTGAACTCGAAGTGGCCGCGATCGAAAGGCGATAGCTGCTGCCGGTTCGTTTGGTCGCTTACCGCTTCGTCTGGTCAAAACTGAAGCGGATGCCCGTCGTGTAGAGCAGGTCGTTGCTCCTCTTGCCGGCGATCGGGTTGGAAAGGTACCTGTCCGAGAACCCGATGTTCCATTCCAGCCACTTGAAGATCGGCATCGATGCGCCGCCGTCGAAGTTCATCCGGTACTCGCCGGTGCTGGTCATGTTGGGGTAGAGGATCAGCTTCTGATACAACTTCACGGACTTGAACACCCTGTGGGCGGATTCTTCGCCCATCAGCACCTCGCCGGAGTTCCTCACCAGACCCGTGCCGAACTTCTCACGGTTGTGGACACCACCAGCGTTAAAGTCCCAGAAGCCGTTGCTGCTCTTCCATATGTGATAACCCAGGCCGCCGCCAAGCACCGACCGCAAGTCCAGGTTCATGAACTTGTCGTAGTCGAAGTCGCTGGTGCCGAAGACGAACATCCTCCCGTTCACGTCCCGGTCGATCCGGTAACCGCCCGAGATCCGGTTCGCGGTCGCCCCAAACGGTGCGAGGTTGGACTGTGACGCATAAACCTGGTTGAAGTACAGTCCCATTTTGTTCTTGCCCGCCTGGCGCGATGCGGAAGCCGACGTCGCGATGGAAGACGTCTTGGCGTTGCCAGAGGAACCTGCCAGGCCCAGCGTGATGAAGCCCGACCAGAAATCGTTCAGCCTCGGATGCTGGACCCGCTCCTGCTCCCGTTCCCAGGCCCTCTGCTCGCCGGCTGTCCGGAGTGCCAGCACATCCGTCAGCGGCGCCCGGACCGCCTCTCCTTCAAGTGATTTGATCTCAACCCCGCCTTCCGCTGCCGGCGCCACCTGCCCCACCACGGTTCTGTCCTTCAACTGCACGTGCAGCGGTTCCTCGGTTGTCAAGGACACAACCTGCGACCGGTCGATCGATACCTCGCCCGCGTAATCCGTCTTCAGGACAAGCGTCTTCGCATCGGACTTCACGATCCTGCCGCTGATTCGGTCGCCATTGTTTAATGCAATCTGGTCTGCCATCAGCAGACCGCCCGCCAGCAGGAAGACAATTGCGAGTCGCACTTTTCCACTCCTCCTCAAGCCTGTTTCATCAGGACGATGGCGCGTCAGGCCGGTTGCCGATTACCATGAGCCTGCACGCACGACCAGCCCGAACGTGAAACTGAAGCCGTTGTTGTATGACAACGGACCTTCAGCCGGACCCCACACACGTTTGTACTCCAGCCTCGCCAGCCGCAACGCCAGCGCCGGATGCATTCTGAGGTCCATCCCTCCGCCCACGCTCATCGCCAGGCGGTTGTTCTGCAACTGCGTCACGGTGCTGCCAGCATAGCTTCCCAGCCGGCCGGTTCCCTTGGTCACCTGCATCCCGCCGATCTGCGACTGAATGAATGGGCTCCACCGGTCACCCGCCCGCGGCGTCCACCTCGGTCCCGTCGTATATGTAAGCGTGTCGCCAGACCAGCCGCTGCCCAGCCCCGTCAGGTTGCACCCCGAAACGTCAAGCAGCATCTGCACGGACGGCCGCACACGCACTGCTGCTTCGCCGCCGCCGCCTTGACAAGTGATACGCCGGCCGTTGAATTGATACCAGACCGGGCGGTAATGCATCGAGATCTCGACTGCAGCGTTTCCAAACTCGCCCAGCCGGCCGGTCTCGGCGGCGGGCAGCGGTTTGTGGATCAACCCTCGATCCTGCGCATCCAGAAAACCCTTCAACTTGCCCGTGAACAGCCCCGGCCGCGTATCTCTCGCCCACGGCACACGAAGGCTCATCGCATTGCCGAAAGACCTCGCAGGATTCAATCCGCCGCGCAACAGGATGAGCGCCGCACGGTTGCTGATCCGCTTCTCGAGCGGCCTGACCACATAGCGATCCAGGGCGTCTTCGCCCACCATCCACATTGTGCCGATCACCGGCGTCACAACATGGTCCACGAATCCCTGCTGCGGGTAGTACTTCTGAACTTGCCCGATCGTCGCCTCGCTGAAGGGCCCCACTTCGAACTGGGCACTGTAGATCGCCGAGTACGCCGTCGCCCGCAACCGGCTCTTCCAGTACACCGGCCCGTCGCCGAACTCGGCCGTGCGGTAGTCGCGGTCGTGGTTGGTCCAAATGAATCCCGACACCGCGCCCTGCATCGGATGGCCGACATAGTTGACGAGGAACGGATCGCCGTCAGACCAGCCGCGTAAACTCGAAAGCGACGCTGCGTAGCCGCTGAAGAACGGCTCCCGTAGTCCTGCGCGAGTCCCCGGTTCGGTGGCGATACGAAACGAATGCTGGGCCCCCAGGAAGAGAAAGCTCGACCGGAACACGCCGTGCCAATCGACGCCCTTTTCAATGCCCGGCTTGATCCAGGGTTCGCCATACTTGGCCGCGGGTTCTATCGTGGGGGCGGAACTCGGATCGTCCGCCGCATTCGGAATCTCGCCGCTCTGCCCGCAGCATGGCCAAAACAGCGCGCCAATCAGGAGTAGAGTGCATGAGCCAGTTAACGGAAACATGGTTCAGGGGTACGACGAGTCCGTCTCAACAGCATATGACGATCCCGCCTCAAAAACAGTGGATGCGCGTTCGACCGTTCTCGTTTCACCGATGCCCAGGCCGTGCACGAAGTTCACGGTGAATGGCCCATCTGCAGTTCCCTGAGGCCGGGTCCCGGCTGCGTTCTAGGAAGTGGTACGCCCGGCAGGAGTCGAACCTGCGACCTTTTGCTCCGGAGGCAAACGCTCTATCCAGCTGAGCTACGGGCGCGTTCCCTTACTAGATGTATTGTAGCCGATTCCGCGGCCGGTCCGGCCCCGTTCGATCAAATGTCCGGCAGTACAAACACCAGCGGTGCGTTGCCGGGCTCCCCGGCTGCCCAAATCCTCATCGGATGCAGGAGTTGCCGCAACCCCGGCAACGGCCACCGTTTCGCGCCGCTGGCGCGCCGCCGGGCGGCTTTCCACCTCCTGTCTTCCGATTCCCCCGCCGGACCGGCGCTCAATCCCGCCCCGCGCATTGATACCATGGTCACCGTATGAAAGTTGCAGTCGCTGGTCTCGGTTTCATGGGCCTCACCCACCTGAAGGCCTATAACAGAATTGAGGGCGTCGAAGTTGCCGGCGTTGCTTCGGTCGATCCTAAAGCCCTGTCGGGCGATTTCTCGCACATCGGCGGGAACTTCGAATCATCCGGTCCCGCGCTCGATATCTCCGGCGCCGCCAAGTTCGAAGATCCCTTCGAATGCGTGCGCATGGAAGGCATCGACGCCGTCGATCTCTGCCTGCCGACCAACCTCCATGCGCCGGTCGCCATCGAAGCGCTCGAACACGGCAAGCATGTCCTGGTCGAAAAGCCGATGGCGCTCGACGCCGCGGAAACCGCCCGCATGATGGACGCCGCCAAAGCCTCCGGCAAGATCCTCATGTCGGCCCAGGTTTTGCGCTTCCACCCCGCCTACAAGGTGCTGATCGACGCCGTTCAATCCGGAAAGTTCGGACGTGTCCACCACGCCTTGTTCCGCCGTCGCTGCTCCGCCCCCGGTTGGTCGGCCTGGCTGGCTGACAAGGCGCTCTCCGGCGGCGGTGTCTTCGACCTGCTCATCCACGACATCGACATGATGCTCGTCTGCTTCGGCATCCCCGACGTGGTCCGCTCATGGGGTCACGAAGACCTTGCCCGCGGCATCGATACCAT
Source organism: uncultured Bryobacteraceae bacterium (assembly GCA_947084845.1). Taxonomy (GTDB): domain Bacteria; phylum Acidobacteriota; class Terriglobia; order Bryobacterales; family Bryobacteraceae; genus PNKE01. The sequence goes on from CAMTUE010000024.1 coordinate 13,051, forward strand.
CACCTCTCAGTTCGAATACCCCGGCTCCGGCGCCGTCACCATCACCGGAGGCTGGCACCACCCCAAGGCCTACCCGTTCTCGATGGAATACACCATCGTCGGCGAAAACGGCACGATGGATTACTCGTCCGAAGGCCGGCCTGTCCGCTGGTTCGATGCCGGCGGCGTAGCCTCCGACTTCGAACTCCCCACCCTCGACGGCTACCAGGCCGAAATCGAATACTTCGTCGAATGCTGCCGCACCGGCCGTCAACCCGACCGCTGCTCCCCCGAATCTTCCGCCGCCGCCGTCGTCCTCGCCAAGACGGCCGAGGCCGCCCGTTCCAAGAAAGGAGAACCCGTCCCTTGCCAACTCTAAAAGATCGCGAAGTCGGCATTTTCTTCTGGGTCGAACCAGATGCCCAGGCCGCTCTTCAGGCCGTCAAACAATGCGGGGTTGTCTCAGGACAACTCGGCGTCGATGGCACAGTCGTCCTCGATGAGGCCACCACCCAGGCTTGGCGCGAAGCCCTCGCCGCGGAGGACTTTCATCTCTGGACCGTCTTTGCCGCCTACATCGGCGAGTCTTACGACGACATCCCCACGGTCGAGCGCACCGTCGGCTTCATCCCGCGCGACACCCGCGCCGAGCGCGAAGTCCGCACCAAAGCCGTCATCGAATTCGGCGCCGCCCTCGGCGTGAAGAGCTTCGGCTGCCACGTCGGCTACATTCCGCACGACAAGTCGCACCCCGATTACATCGGCGTCCGCGACATGGTCCGCCGCGTCGCCGACTTCGCCGCCTCCCACGGCATGACCTACTGCCTCGAAACCGGTCAGGAGCCCGCCGACCAACTCCTCGAATTTTTCAAGGATGTCGACCGGCCCAACGTCAAGATCAACTTTGACCCGGCCAACATGGTCCTCTACGGTTCCGGCGAACCCGTCGCCGCTTTCCGCCTGTTGCGCGACCATGTGATCAGCGTTCACGGCAAGGACGGCGATTGGCCCGACACGGCCACTCCGGGTGCGCTCGGAACGGAACGTTTGCTCGGCGAAGGTTCGGTTAATATCCCGAACTTCATGGCCGCCCTGCGTGAGACCGGCTACGATGGCCCCATTTGCGTCGAATCCGGCGTCCACGGCGAAGCCAACCGCTGGGCTGTGCTCAGCCGGGCCGTCGGTATTCTGAACTCGCTGAGGTAGCGGCAGAGGGACTTCGAGCGCGAAGTCTGCCGCCCCGGAGGCGTCGCTTGCTGCACGCCGAAACAGCATCAGCGCCTGGAATGAACACGTGCCAGCGGACAGGCCCCCATCCTCGCCTGATGCGGAATCATATGGGTCCGAACCCTGCGGCAATGATGATAGACGACGTCGAACTCATTCCCGCATTCGAAAGACGGGCCTCAGCGGTGGTGTAGCCGTGTCCGTCTCCTGGCTGCGAGAAGAGACCCGCTAACCTCTCAACCGAATGGCAGGAACCGTCTCACCTTTCCTGAATGGTGAGAGATGTGAAGTCCAGCACGCGCCTTAGGTTTCCGTGACGAAGCTCCAGCTTCTGGCTGCCGCGTTCGGCCTGCATGAACGGGCCGTCAAACAGTTTCCATGTGGAGAAGTCGCGCGCCTGACCATAGGTAAAGTTCAGGTCTGCACCGCGCAAGCTTCGCAATCGCACCGAAGGCGTGGGGTCGAGGTGATACTCCAGGGGCAGCTTTGTAATGGCTTCGCGGAAGGCGGCGAGAGTCGCGAACTCCGCGGCGGCGGCCACCTGCACCACGGCGCCGTTTTTGAGATGCGGACTGAACAGGCGCTTACTGCCGCCTTCGATCGGCTTCCAGGAGTACGGCGCCAGAGGCCGGTAGGCGATCCAGGCATCGCCGCCACGGGCGAAAATCCATCCCGAGGGGTCCTCGACGATCACCGACAGGTCCTTTGAAAAAAAGCCGTTGATGTGTGGAAACCGGGCGCCAGGGGCGATGTCGTAGAGCACCACGACGGTATCGCGGTCCTGGAAAATCTGCTCATACGGCGAGCCTCCGAGCAGCTTGTCCGGGGAGTCGTAGGACTTTTTTGACCGGTAGACCACTTCGGTGGCCGAATCGGGCGGAAAAGTGAAGTAAGCCTGCAACTCAAGCAGCCCCGAGTAGGGATGAATGGTAAACAGCGTGTTGTGCACGCCCCGCGGGTCGGGCACTTTCCAAGTCACGTCCCAGGAGTGCTGCTGCACGGGCTGCAGCAGTCCGCCCTGATCGGAGCCGACGGCATAGTCGTTGCGCAGATAGGTGGTCTTGAAGACATCGCCGTTGCGTTCTTCGTGGAACCGCCAGCGATGGCGAGTTCGTTTGGTTTCCCTGTGCAGGACCCCGTCCGGACGGTCGGTCGCAATGCGCTTGAGGATCTCGGGCGGCTCGTAGGCCGACGCCAGCGCGTAGTACAGCGGGTAGCCGCCATAGCCGGGCGTGTGGTAGCCGAGTCCGAACAGAAGCCAGCCGAAATCCGAGCTGACGCCGGCCCACTTCTCCACCACCTGACGGTCGTCCGTGCGCGCATGGGCGCCCACGTAAATGCCGTCGATTTGTTCGGCCGCGTAGTCGGCGATCAGGTAGTCGAGCATCATCGCCGCCTTCCGGCGCATGGAGGGGTCGTCGGACCAGGCCGCCAGGTAGGACATGGGCAGGAGATAGACGCCGATGTAATGCGTGCAATCGTATTCGCCCTGACCCCGGCGCGTGGTCATATTGACCCACCAGTTGATCCACTCCTCTGACTCCCTGAAGTTCTCCGCGGAGGACTTGCCGTTGAACCACGCCTCCCCTGGCTCGTTCGGCCACTTCTGGGCCATCAGGTAAAGGCTCGAGTAATACAGCAGCCAATGGTTTTCGGTGTCGCCGCGGAAGGGCATATAGGTGCGCCAGGATTCGCGCAGCGCGCCTCGCGCCTCCGGCGAGAGTTGTCCCTTGTCGAGGTAGGCGACGGCGGTGACCGGGAACATCCAGAACATGTCGCCGGCTGGGCCGGCCTTTAAGATCTCAGTCAACCGCCGGGAACACCATTCGGGATCTTCCTTGAGCCAGAGTTTGGCGGCGATGGCGCCGTAGCTCGCAGTGTCGAGCGAGGCAGGACGCGAGTGATAGGTGACAATCTCCTTCACGCGCCCCGGGAATTCAGGAGCGGGAGCGAGAACGAGGGCGAACAGTAGCGGGATCATCTCGATACCTCTGGGAAGAAATGCAGACGGTAGACGAAGGCGCCGTCGAGCCCGGCCTTCCGCCAGGACTTGCCGGCATCCTCGGAGACGTAGAGCGCCTCTTCGTGGACGTTTGCGTATAGCCTGCCGGGGTGGTCGGGATCGAAAGCCACGCTCCAGATGTCCCATCGGGGCAGGCCCATGCTCCGGCGTTCCCAACTCTTGCCGCTGTCCTCGCTGACGAGTACGCCAGTGCTCCATCCTGCCAGCGCGATGCGCTCCGGATGCGTGGGATCGAAGGCGATGTCGTAGAGGGTGCGCTCGACGGCGACGTCGCCGCCGGCTTCCCAGCTAAGGCCGCCGTCGTGGGAGCGCAGTAGTCCGGCTTGTTGCGTGCCTGCGAGCCACTCATTTGCCCGGTGCGGCGACTGAGCTACACGTCGGACCTGAATGCCCTCCGCGCCGGTACGGCGCCAGGAGGCGCCGCCGTCCTCGGTCATGAAGACGCCGTTGACGCAGCCGGCGATCACACGCCCGCCCCGAGTGCGGTCGGCCTGGAGCGTCTCGCAGTACTTCTCGTCGATTCCCTTGTCGGCGGGCTTCCAGGTATCGCCGCCGTCGCTCGACTTTTGGATGCCGGCCGTGTGGGAGAAGTACAGGGTACCTGGCGTGTTGGGATCGACCGTGACATCCCTCAGTTCAGTGACCTCCCAGCCCGTCGTGATGCGCCACTTCCGGCCACCCTGCGTGGCCCGGATCAGGCCGTTGCCCGCGGCGAGATAGAGCGTCGAGGGGTCCCGCCGGTCATAGTCGGCTGCCAGGATCATCGGGTGCACGAAGCCCAGTTGTTCCCAACCGTTCCTGCCGTCGGGTTTGACCAGGCCGCTCGCCGCCAACTTCGCGCCGACCACCCAGGACTTGGCGTTGACCACGCAGGCGTGGAGCGTGTGTTGCGTCTGGGCGGCCGCGGAGGCGGCCAGAAGTAGGAGGAGCATCCAGGGCATGATTGCACCAATATATCGCTCCGGCGGTCTGGCGCGGCGGCCCGTAATCCGTTCGTAAGGAATTGAGCGAACGGCCGGCGCCAACCGTCGGACAGGGTCTGCTGCTGCCTACGGACGGATTGAGGGCGGCGCTGACCTCGCTGCGAGCGGCATGGGATATGCTAACAGGCAACCCGAATGCCGGGTCGTCAATGCACGATATGGAGAACCCCGTCAATGCGATTCGCCTGCCTGCTCTGCGCCATCTTGTTCACCGCCACCCCCGCCATTGAGGCGGCCAATGGCCGGTTTAAAGCCGTCATCTTCGGCCGCTACTCGGATTCACCCGCCAGCTTCGAGAGTTTCGCGCGTCAGGCCAAACAGTCGGGCGCGACACACATCGTGATCACAGCGGAAGACCTGCCTTGGGCGATGTGGCAGATGGACACCCCCGGCGATCCGTACCCGGCCTGGGCGGTGTCAAACGTCGGTCTGCTGAAGGTTTCGATTCCCGGCGCGCTCCAGGAGTACCTGCCCAAGGAGTATTCCGACCGTGTGCTGGACATCTTGCGTTCGCGGTGCGAGGTGTTGCGCAAACTTGGGTTGAAGGCCGCGTTCACTACCTTCGAACCGCAGATGCTCCCCGAGCGGGTGTATGAGGCACATCCGCTCTGGCGGGGTCCGCAGGTCGATCATCCGTTGCGTTCGCGCGTGCCGCGATTCGCGCCCTCGATCGATCACCCGGAGGTACTCGCTTTGTACCGCGAGTCCATCCGAAAGCTTCTCATGCTGTGTCCGGAAATCGAAATCCTCTCGCTGCACACCAACGATTCGGGATCGGGCATGAGTTGGAGCGGAGGCCTGTACCAGGGTCCGAACGGCAGTGCGCTGTTCCGCGACCGAAAGATGCACGAGCGCTACCGCAACTTCTTCGGCGCCCTCCAGGCGGGAGCAAGCGATGCCCGGCCCGGGCCACTGGAAATCGACGCGGAGTGGGTGCGTGAGGCCGCCCCGGAACTGGTGGCGGGCAAACTCGGTCCGGGCATGGCCGTTGCCAATTTCGAAGGCCCGAACGCCACTGTCTATAAGGCCGTGGCCGGTTTCCTCCTCGACTACTTCTACCCCTTCTATCCCGCCCAGGGAATCCCTCTGCCGGTGCGCTATCTTGAAGAGCTGGAGCAGGCCGACAAGAGCTCCGCGCCGAGGCTGTTCTATCTGATCGGCGACCGCTACGACACTGAATTGTACCTGCAGATCTACGACGCCTTCCGCAAGAAACCCACCACCGACGATGCCAGCCGCATGCAATTGTTGCGCTCGATCGCATCGGCCCGGGTGGGCAAGGAAAACGCTGGGGCGCTGGTGGGCGTCTGGATGGCGCTGCATCGAGTACAGCGCGACGCGGATATTCTGAACTTCGGCGGCACGCTCTTCTACATCGCCTCGGTTCATCAACGATGGCTGACGCGGCCATTCGTGCCTTTCCCCCAGGAGTTGAGGCCCGAGGAGACGCAGTATTACCGGAAGTTCCAGTTCCAGGCGAGGAGCGAAACGCGGGCGCAGGATCTGGGCGATATCCAGGGCACGCGCCAGTATGAGGGGCTGGGAGGAATGGCGGTATCGGGCAATCTACTCGTACGCATGCAAAGCGACCTGACCCGCGCGCGTGCCGATCTGCGCTCGATCGCGCCGGCCGCAGCCTCCCCAGCCTGGAAACAACGGCTCGAACTTCTCGACAAGCGTATCCAGGTGTTCGGCATTCTGGTGGACAATTGCCGCAACGCGCTCGAATACCAATACGTGCTGGACTTCGCGCGTAACGGACGGTTGCGGCGACCCATTGAGTTTCAGGAACACCTGACCGACATCACCGAGTGGCGGACCATCAAGGAAATCGCCAGGCGGGAAATGGACAACAGCATCGTCCTGGCCGACCTGCTGGAGTCGAACAAGGACGTGCTGATTGACAGCGCCAGGTCGAGCGAGGAAGAGAGCATCCGTGTGCTTGGCCCCGACCTTCCGCGCCAATTGAGGCGGAAAGTTAAGATCATGGCGGAGCGGTGGGAGGATTACGAGCGGCTTTTCGATGAAGAAAGCCGCAAGGCCGGGCCCCGTCCGAAATGAGCGGCCACGCGCACAAATGCACGCGTGCTGATCGCTCCCTCAATCAGCATTTCTTAACTGACGGATCAGGGATCCCGTCCCGCGCTGGGTCTCAGGGCACGTCAGCGATGTAGACCTGGGGATAACCGGAGCGGTCGCTGGCGAAGGCGATCCGCCGTTCGTCGCGCGACCAACTGGGATGCGGGTGGGTGCACTGCGGCCCGTAGACCGTATCCGTGGCCGCCTCCATCCAACTCAGGTTCTTCTGCGCGGCGCTACGCGCTGCCGCGAAATCCTCGGACATGGCGTAGCGCGACGTCTTCCACTGAGAACCGCCGTTCGAGGCTCCAGGCCGGCAGACGTCCCGGATGGCGCCTGTGGCGACATCGACGATCTGAATCCCGCGGTCGGGATGATTGGTGTCGAACAGGATCTCCGTACCGGCGCGGTTGGGCGCGATGTGCCAGCAATTGTGATCGGCGACTGTGCGGATCGCGCGCGTGGTCCAGTCCATCACGCAGAGTCTGTAAGGCCAGACGGTGAACACGATGTCGCCCTTCGCACCAAGAAATGTCTCATGGACCACGAACTCGTCATTGCCGTGCTGATAGAGGCATTCGAGGCCGGAACCGTCGAGCCGGACGCGGTGCATGCGCGGAGCAGGGTCCGCCGCGAACTCGATCCAATCGGGTTCGAGGGGATGAAACTGAGGGTGGATGACGGTACGCGGAAACGGGATCGTGTGCGCTCCACTTCCGTCCATGCGTGCGACAAAGAGACCCTGTTCCCCGCCACGCTTGAACGCCGTCGTGGCCCACTCGCCGTTTGGGCTGAGCGACGGTTCGCCAAACTGAGCGCCCGAAATCGCCGCGATCAGTCTTTCCGCCAGCGTTAACGGCGAGACTGCCCACAGGGCGCCGCCGCGCGTGAAAACGATCTCGCCGCGTGTTTCGTCGTATGCCGTCGAGAACGGATGGATCGGATCGCCGCTGGTCAACTGGCGAAGCGAGCGATCGGCAAGCGCGATCTCGAAAAGTTGCGGATCTCCAGTCCGGTAGGACGTGAAGAAGAGCTTCTCGTCGCCCGGCAGGAAGGAACTCTGGAGGAAGTAGCTGGGATGGTTGATCGACGGGTGATCGGTCAACTGCAGCATTAACGCCCCTCGTAAAGGTCGCGGCCCTTGACCAGCGAGGACATCTTGCGGTCGGCCACGGAGCGCTTCAGCATCCAGAAACCGCAGTCGGGGTGGACCCAGCCGAGCCTGCCCGCGCCCACGGTCTTCTCGATCCTCTCAATGCGCGCGGCGACTTCGGACGGGGTCTCAACGTGGTTCACCTTCACGTCGATGACACCGAGTCCGAGTGTGATGCGCGGGTCCACGTCCTTTAGCGCTTCGAGATCTTCCACTGGACGGTGGGCCAGTTCGAGTACCACGTGATTGGCGCGCAGGCTGTTCAGGAAACCAAGAAGTTGCTTCCATTCCCCCTTCTGAATCGTCTGTCCGCCATAGTTGCCGAAACAGAGATGTACGCACTTCTCCCCTTCGAATGCGTCCAGCAGGAGGTTGATCGATTCAGCCGCAAGCGGGCCGTCGGCGGGGTTTCCGGCTATATTCGCCTCATCCACCTGCAGGCACTCGCACGGCAGCCCCTTCACCTGCTCCGCGAGCACGCCGGCGGTGGCCATCGTCAGGGCGCTGAAGTCCTTGTAGTGCTTGTCGAGCAGCGTGCGCGCCAGCATGTAGGGGCTGGTGACGGTGAACTTGAATTGCCCGCCGGCCACCGAGGCGGCGCGCTGGCAGTCGGCCAGCAGATTCAGCCCGCCTTCGCCCAAAGCCCCTTCGACGACGGCTGCGGCCTTGCTCCTGAATTTCATCCGCGATAGGGCGGCGAACGCTTCGTGATCGCTGCGGCCGAGCACCGTGCGCATACCGGACATAGGCCGGACGAAGTAATCGATCATTCCGTTTGTGTCCGGGTGATTGACGTCGAAGCGGTAGAACTCCCCGTCGACGGGGAGATCGACGCCAAGTTGGCGCTGCAACGCGAAAACCATGCGAGTGGCATCGGAGAGCGCCTGCTCGCTGGGAAGCGCCGACAGCCACTCCGGCACGGGGTAGGAACCCACGGTAGTCGTGCGAATCATTTGTACCTCTCGGAGATTGCGGATCCTGTTGGAAGGAGGCTCGGACTGCCCAGACCGAACCTGTTTCATCATGATGACATCCAGCCCGTCAGCCGTCAAATCTGAGGACAACCTGATGCAAATCGCGCGACTGACGGATGGCTTTCGGGACCCATTTCGGTGTCTGCAATCGGGCGGATGGGACCGATGGGATCAGCTGAGGCTTCTGGCGCACTGTGCGAGAGCGAGCATATTCGCATGCGGCGTGAGGCTTGGAATCTCGCAGCCGCCGGCCACGATATAGCGTGGACCGGCCTGGCGTCGGCAGTCCTCGACGGCTTGCGCAACATCTTCCGGCGTGCCGTCCTGCAGGACGCGAACCGGATCAATACCGCCCACCAGAATCTGGTCCGGCCCCATGGCGGCGCGGGCGTCGGAGAGCGAGACCATCGAGTCGATGTCGACGATTTCGCAGCCCAGACGGCCGAACTGAGCCAGGCAGCGGCGCGTGTTGCCGCAGATGTGCAACCGGACGAGCGCGCCGGCGGCATGGAGGCCATCGACGAGCCGCTTCTGGTACGGCCAAACGAACTCATCATAAAGACGGGGACCGGCCAGCGAAGCCGCTGGGTCGCCGATGCCGATCAGGTCGGCGCCGGCCTCGACCTGGGCCTTGCCGAAGTCGAGTGCGAGTTGAAGGGCGAATTCAAACAGGTCACGGACGAAGACGGGGTCGTCGTGGAAATCGAGCATCAGGCGGTTGATGCCACGCAGGTCAGAAGCCGCGCCACACGGTCCTTCAACCCATCCTTCAACGATCAACTGCGATCCGGCGCGCTGCTTGAGTTGTTCGATGGCGCGCAGGCGGTCGCTCATGTGCGTGGCCGCGCGCGGATCGGGAGGTTGCAGGCCTGCGAAGACAGCCTTGTCGGAGAGCAGCGATTGCTCTTCGTCGAGAGCATACGGCTGGTCGTCGAACAACCGCAATGGCGCGCCGCAGTCGGGGGCTTCGCGCGTCTCCGTTATCGCGGAGACATGGTCGAAGCCATACTCCTCGGCGGTGCGCAGTTGCGCCTCGACCAGCACGCGGTGGTCGAGGGCGTAGCGGCCGTATTTCGTCCCGATGCGGCCGGCAGCGAACATCATGGTGATGGGCATCAGGCCAAGATGGCCGGGCGTGCCGCCGTTCACTAGACTCAGGATGCGTTCGCGCCCGGTCACGAGCGTTCGCCCTTGGCTGCCTCGATGACCAGCCGGCAGTTCTCCTCGACCTGCTCCTGATATTTCGGGAACATGCCGATGACGACGGCGTCGATGGGCTTGGCGTAACGGAATGTGATCTTCAATGCGTCGAGGCGCGCGGCTGGCGTCGCAGCGTGGCGCGTGGCGGCGTAAACCTTGAAGATGAGGCAGGGCTTGGCAGTCTGGCTGACGCGTTTGAGCATCATCTCGCGGTCAGGGTCGTGGAAGTATTCGCCTTTCACGGGACGCCCCGCGACCTTGGCGGCTTCCTCCGGCGTGCGGCTGAGGTTGTAGACGCTGGTCATGTAAAAATCGAAGTCCCATCCCTTGGACTCCACGTAGTCGATGACCTCGGGGATGTGCGTCCCCAGGCCGGCTTGGGCGCCAGTTTGACGGATGGCTTTCAGCGCATCGCGCGCTTCGTCGATCCTGCCCGACATCCAGTATTTGTCGGTTTGCGATCCGTGATGATAGATCCCGGCCGGATCGAGGGAGGACGCTTCGCCGAGGTTGCGCTTCAGGTCGCCATACTCGGTGGCCGTCTGAGCGATCCACTGGATGCGTCCACCGTCCTGGCGGTACTCATACAGAAGACGCATAATGTGGCGGTCGGCGCGGGACTGCCAGGTGTTGATGCCGGCGCGTTCGCAGGCGGCGAGCAACTTCTTCGTGTTGGCCGCAGTGAAGTAGTCGCGCATCTCGCCGCTGAGGGCGGAAGAGACGTGCGAGTTCGCGCTGACCGGGTTGCCGCCAACGATCAGGCGCGAGACGCTGTGATCGCCCATCTGGACCGTGGGCAACGCGGGCGCAGATGCAGTCGCGGACAGCGCCGGTGCGGACAGGAGGAGACTCCGTCTGGCGAGGTTGTCCATTTACTAAGCTCCGATCTTGCGAAGGGAAGTGTATCATGCCGTGTCAGAGGCAATGCGCGCGACGGAAAACCTTGAAACCGGATCGGGAAGGGAACCGGATCTCCGCATCGCATCGGCGGTCATGGTTGGCCCAGATGATTGGGCCCGTCCGGAAACGTACAATCGAGAGTGCTCATCAGCCGGGAAATAAGACTCCGGCTGATTCACTCGAATCGCCGGAAGAACGCAGGCTATTGGGAGGTGGCCGGACAATGCCGAAAACCGCACGAATATCCAACTCGATTCCTCCAGGAATGACATCGCCCAAGGCGCCTGCGTTAGGCGGGCGGCTGATCAGCCTGGATGCCTACCGCGGTTTCATCATGCTGTTGCTTGTCTCGGAGGGGTTCGGGCTCGCGGCGTTGAAAGGCTACCCGGGATGGGAGTGGCTGGCAGCCCAGGTGGACCACGCTGCGTGGGAAGGCTGCACGTTCTGGGATCTCATCCAGCCTGCATTCACGTTCATGGTGGGCATGGCGATGCCGTTCGCACTGGCGCGGCGGGCAGCGGAAGGCGCGACGCACATGCAGGTTTTCCGTCACGTGGCCTGGCGTGCGTTTATGCTCATCGTGCTCAGCAACATCTATTCGAACTGGGGCGCCAGACCAGGACAGTTGAAGTTCCAACTCATCAACGTGCTCTGCCAGATCGCCTTCGGCTACCTGCTGTGTTTCTTCATCATGCGCCTGCGGTTCCGCCCCCAAGTCGTAGTGGCCGCGGCAATGCTGGCCGGATATTGGGCGCTGTTCGTTGCATTCCCCGGACCCGGCGGCGCGTGGTCTCAGACGGGCAATGTCGGCGCAGTGATCGATCTCAACGTCCTGGGCTACAACTACTCCGGCTATTACACCACCATCAACTTCATCGGCAATGCCGTCACCATCCTGTTCGGATGCTGGGCGGGCATGTTGCTTCGAACCGGCCGATCCCACGCTGAAAAACTGAAAGTCCTCGCCGCATGTGCCGCCGCGGCATTCGTGCTCGGTCTCGTCCTGGAGCCCTTCAACCCGATGGTCAAGCGGCTTTGGACCGTCTCATTCACGTTCTTCAGCGCCGGCTGGGTCGTCGTCATGCTGATGGTCTTCTACTGGGTGATCGAGGTGAAGCAGGTGAAGCGATGGGCGTTCCCCTTCCTGGTGCTGGGCATGAATTCGATCTTTGTGTATTCGCTGGGACAGATCGGGATCAAGAACTGGCTGAACCGGGGCCTGGCGGGCTTCACCGGCAACTTCAAGTTCCTCGGCGACCTCGGAGCGATACCCCAGAGCATCCTCGTTCTCGCGGGTCTTTGGTACATCTGCTATTGGCTCTACCAGCGCAAGGTTTTCTTCAAAATCTGAGCGAGTGCCGCTGCAGGTTGCCAACCCTGTTTGGAAAGGCAACCGCTCCGCCGGCGGTTGCCTCTGGCGCCTCGCTACAGCACCGCGGGGATCGGGTCAAATCGGCCCGGCGAAGACCGGGAATCCGCCGTTGCCCCAGGTGTCAATGCCCGGACGGCGATTCGAAGCAGCGGCGGAACTGCCCGTCCGCAGTGCCTGTTCTGCAGGGAACTCCAGTTCTTGATATGTTGCTCTTGACGCGGCAGTGATCATCCCACGCCGCCCGAGAACTTCTTGGAGGATCAGATGAGCAAGCGCACGTCCATCGGCTCCTGGGCTTACACAATCGGCCCTTACGCCGCAAATCCCATTGATTTCGACACCGTCTGCGACAAGCTGAAGGACCTCGGCTTTGACGCCGTCGAACTTGGCGCCTTCCCGCCGCATCCTAATCCCGGTAACCCCAGCGGCGACGACTCCGCGTGGCCCGGCGCTATGCCGGAAGCAACGCAGCGCGCTGAACTGAAAGCGAAGATGGCCGCGCGCGGCATGGCCTTCAGCGGCATCGCGGCCAATCTTTGGGGCGAGAAACTGATCAATACGGACGACCAGTCGAAGTACATCAGCGAGTTCAGGAAGAACGCGCGGTTCGCCGCGGATCTGGGTATCCCCTCCGTGCGCGTCGATTGCGTACAGCCGCCCGCCATCGTGCGCGAAGTCGGCTATGAGACGGCGCTCGGCCGGGTCGTCAATACATGGAAAGAGTGCGCCGAAATCGCCGCCGGCCATGGCTTGCATGTGACTTGGGAGTTTGAACCTGGTTTCGCGTTCAACAAGCCGTCCGACATCCTTCGGGTCCATGACGGCGTGAACAAGCCCAACTTCGGCTACATGTACGACACCTGCCACGGCCAGATGGTGGGCGTCAACGGCGCACGGCAGGAAGGCGAAAAGGAGACGTTCCCTACACAGGTTGATTTCATCAACAGCCTGTCGGGACGTATCAACCACATTCATGTGATCGACTCCGACAACACCTGTCACAAGGACGCCAACGGCGACGACGAGACCTCCGCCCATCCGCCGTTCGGCATGGGGGTGATCGACTTCGACGAAGTGATGCCGGCGCTTGTGAAGGCTGCGCGGCTGCCGCACGATTTCTGGACGATCGATCTCTGCTTCTGGCCCGACGCCTGGCAGGCGACGGCGGACTGCAAGAAGAAGCTCGATGAACTCATCGCCATCTACGGATAAGGAGCCAACCATGAGCAAGGAACTACGCGTCGGAATGATTGGGTATGGCTTCATGGCCCGAACCCATTCGAATGCCCACAATCGGCTGAACAATTTCTTCCCCGTCGAGCACCGCATCGTGCTCAAGGCAGTCACCGGCCTCGAGCCGGACAAGACCGCCGCGTTCGCCGCAACCTGGGGCTATGAGCGCGCCGAGAACGACTGGAGAAAGATCGTCGAAGCGCCGGATATCGACATGATCGATATCTGCACACCCAACAACACGCATGCCGAGATCGCCATCGCCGCCGCGAAGTCCGGCAAGATCGTCTTCTGCGAGAAGCCACTGGCGCGCACGGTCGAAGAGGCGCAGACCATGGTTGACGCCGTCGAAAAGGCGGGTGTGCCCAACATGGTGTCGTTCAACTACCGCCGTGTGCCCGCCATCACGCTTGCCAAGAACCTGATCGACGCCGGCCGCATCGGCCGCCCGTTCCACTTCCGCGCCAACTTCCTTCAGGACTGGACCATCTCGCCTGATGTGCCGCAGGGCGGCGACGCCCTCTGGCGGCTGGATGTCAAGGCCGCCGGTTCCGGCGTCACCGGCGATCTGCTGGCCCACAACATAGATATCGCCATGTGGCTCAACGGCCCCATCACGCGCGTCACCGCCAAGACCGAGACGTTCGTTAAGGAGCGCATGCACAGCCAGACGGGCAAGATGGAACCGGTTGGTATCGACGATGCCTGCCTGTTCATCGCCGAGTTCGCTAACGGGTCGCTGGGTCTCTTTGAGTCCACCCGCTACGCGCGCGGCCACAAGGCGCTCAAGACCTTCGAGCTCAACGGCGAGCATGGGTCGCTCGCATTCAATCTCGAAGAGATGGAGTATCTCGATTTCTTCGAATACAGGGGCGCGGAATCCGACACGCGCGGTTGGAAGCGCATCCACGTCACCAACGGCGAGCACCCCTACATGAACCGCTATTGGGTGCCCGGACTGGTGATCGGCTACGAGCATTCGTTCCTCAATGCGCTCGCCGACTTCGTTGCCGGCCTCGAATCGGGAGTCCCCGCCGAGCCGACCTTCCGCACGGGATTGCAGACGCAGAAGGTCTGCGAGGCCGTGCTCAAATCCGGCAAGTCCGGAGCCTGGGAAGCAACTGGAGTCGAACTCTAAACGGCAGAGACAAAGTCACCCGCCGTACCCTGGCCGGAGGCTGCCGGTCCGCTGGTGGTGCAGCCGATGCCAGAGTAGTGCGGGATAGGCTGTCGTTTCCAAGAGCGAATTATGAAGACGGACCTCCGAGGCGAAGTCCGTCTTTTCTTTTCCCATCGAACGCATTTCTGAAGCGGACAGCCGTCAGGGTCTCAGATCGACCGTCACCGGGACCGTCACTTTGAGGTTCCGGCCGGGGCCGGTGTGGAAATTTGTGATCTCCAGCTCGACATCCACGGTCGACTTCCCGGCCGGGGCGGCGCTGCCAACGGTGGCCACAAATCCTGTCGTTCGCTCTTCGGTGATGTCCCAGGCCCTGACGCTGAGCCAGGCCGGGGTCTTCACGACTTTGACTCGAAACGGGATGGCGGACTTGTTCTGGAAGATGAGACCGCTCCGGCGGCTCTCCAGCAGGTTGTCGGATACGGTCACCGCACCCTCCCAGAGCCCACGCAGCATCGCCTCGGAACCCCACACCTCACCGCCCATCCATGCGGCCGTGCGGCCGGCGATTAGCGCCGCCCTGATCCCCTCGACATCGGCACGCTCCGCGAACACCAGGGTCAGAGGCCGCTCGCGTTTCCCATAGTCAGTGTCAATCGGCGAGTGGACATCGCTGTTGGAAACAATGGTCAGTCTCTTCTCGCCAATCCAGGGATATGCCTCCGTATAGAAGCTCTTCCCGTTGACGAGCTCCATGCCGTGGAGCTGGCGGGCATCGTGGGCCGCGGCGATTTGGGGGTACCATCTGGGCGTCTCCTTCCACCCCGGATGATTCCAGAAGGTGAAGGCATTCTGCTTTTGCGCCAGGGCGAAGCCGTCGGCGAGGTTCAGGCCTTTGAACGCGTTGGCGTCGGTGACAAACAGCGCGTTCGCGTGCAAGTCTCCTTCCGCGAACTCAACAGCCGGGATCAGAATAATTCCCAGTTGCCGGGCCAGGGGCAGGGCAATCTCGTGCGGCCTGGCGATGTCTTCCTTCACGTCGGCTTTGTGGGGCCGGTAGATGTGGTGGTCCGAGATGGCGACGACGTCCAGGCCGTCGCGCCAGGCTTCGTTGATACGCGTTGTGGGCCAGACCTCGCCATCGGAGAAGACCGTGTGCATGTGGAAGTCGCATTTGAGCGTCTTGTAGGGGCCGACGTCCGGCACGCGGAGTGGATCTCTGCTCTGTCCTTGAACAACCGGGAGCGCAGAGATCAGAAAGACAACAGTGAAGAAGGCACGAAATGGCGAATGCATGGCTGCATTCTCTCAACAGCGGAAAACGGGTGCAAGGGGGCTTCGAACGTCCTAATCCAGCTTCGCGTCCATCGTCGTCAGCGTTGTCAGGCCGCGCTCCGGCAGCATGATCTTCACCGAGCCGCTCTTGGCCGTCACCGGTGCGGTTTCCTGCAAGAGAACACCCTGGCGGGTGGTGATCATCCGGTAGCGCCCATCGGGTAGGCCGGTCAGCGTCGCCTCGCGCGCCGGCCCGTGGTTTGAGACGTGGACGCTAACGCCTTTCTCGGATCCGGGCGCCTTGAACGCCGTCACCAGCACCTTCGCGTTATCCGACACAACAGACACGGCATCGGCCGGCTGCGGCGTCAGGTTCGTGTAGTGTTTGACGAAGGCGAATCGTTCGGTGGGCGTAATCGCTTCCGGTCCTTCGGCCTGGCGGTTGTACCTGACCAGGCTGTAGTCGGGCGTGAACTCCCAATAGAGCAGTCCCTGGGGCCGGGCATAGGTCAGCAGTTCCTGATACATCCTCACTTCGCGCAGGCCGTATTCATAGCTGTCATACGTCCTGCGCTGATGCGCTGATGCGTCCACACCGACCTCTGCGACCAGCAGCGGGAGGTTGACCCATTCCGCCACGTCGCCCCACAGCTTATACATCTCCGGCGGCGCGCCGCCCCAACTGTGGAATGAGATCGCACCGCAGTACGACAGCGCCTCGGCGTCGTTGGCAGCGGCCAAGGCATACGTATATGTTCCATTCGGACCCGTGGCGTCGGCCAGCAGCATCTTCGTCTTCAATCCGAGCTTCTTCAGATACGCGCCGATCGACTTCAGCGCCTCGCGGTGCTCTTCCGGATCGAACAGCACATAGACGCCGATGTTGGCTTCGTTGAACGAGAACAGGTCGGGCTCGGCCCCGTAGTTCTGCTTGGCGTAGAGCAGATAGGACCCGATCGACTCAAGCATCTCGGCCCATTGAGTCGGCGCGACCTTCCGCCGGTGCTGAGAGCGAGGCTGCTTGTCGGGGTCCGTGTACATCCACTCGGGTAACCACCAGATGGAGGAGACATATGGGATGCCGCGCTGCTGCAGCTTGCGCATCATTTCGAACTCGGCGCGAATCTTCGAACCCTGCGTGTCGCGCTGTTTGAAGTACTCCCAGTTCATCGTGCCCGAGTCGGCGTTGTCGTTTTCGGGCTCCCAGAAATCGAGCGCCATCTCGGTACGGCCCCAAGCGGGCTTCAGGTTGTTGAGCGTGTAGTCGGTCACGGGCGAGTTCGGATTGAAGCAGTAGTTTCCGCCAAAGCCATCGAAACGAAAGGTGGTCTTCGTCATGTCCACCTTGACCTGGGCGGGCTTCATGTCGGCAATCGCACGGTAGACGATGCCGATTTCCCGCGGCGCCGGCAGCATGGTGATTTCCAACGCCCAAACCCTGCCCCGGCGCGTCCATTCATCCGTTATGGTGGACTCTCTTGCTTCGCCCCACTCAAAGCTCAATGTGGAGCCGTCGGCGCCATTGAACGTAACCGACGCCGCCATGCCCGACAGCACAGCCTTGCCCGCGGCGCGGGTCCGGCCTAGCGAAGCCGTTCGTTCGCCCAACGTGGCCCTCCCGGATTCAAAAGCGTCGCGCGGCACCTCGAAGCGTGTTGCGAGGCCGGCCAACCGTGCATCGGCGGCGGCTGTCGTCTTCAGAACAACGCGGCCGTTCGCATCCGCAACGGACACTTCGACGGTCGCCGTCTGGTAGATCTTGGCCGCAATAGAACTGCGGACGTTGAGTTGCTCGCCTGAGTCATAGAGCGCAATCAACTGGCCTCCGCTGTCCACCGCGAACCGTTGTGCGCCGGTGAGGCAGCAGGCGCAGAGAAGAAGAGCACCCAGGATGCGTCTCATGTTTGTAACCTCGGTCGAGGGCATCATTTCAGATCTCCCCGGCGGATTTCAACCCTCTGTTCCCGATTCTCCGAACTTCCTTGATTCCGCTATCGTCATATGTGAGTAGCTTGGAGCCACAATGCAATCCCACGTGAAGGTACTCGCGATCCTGCACATCGTCTTCTCCTGCCTGGCGATCCTGGTGGGTGTCGGCCTGTTCGTGCTTTTCGGCGGACTGGCCGCCCTCGTGGCCGCCAACCAAAGCGGATCCGACGCGGTCGCCGGCATGATCGCTCTCGGCGGCATTGGTACGTTCCTGTTTGCGCTCCTGATGGTCCTCTCGCTGCCCGGGCTGATCGCCGGCATCGGCCTGCTCAACATGAAGTCATGGTCGCGGGTCCTCGGCCTCGTCGTTTCGGCGCTCAATCTGCTCAGCTTCCCGTTCGGCACCGCGCTGGGTATCTACGGTCTCTGGGTGCTGGTCAATCCCGAAACTGACCGCCTCTTCGCCGCACGCCCCGCGCCAATCCGCGCCGCGTAGTCGCACCCGTCCGGCACCGCGCATCCCTCTGCGTTTATCGTGGATAGAGAGACTTTCGCTTGCGCAGCTTCCTCTCCATCCTGAGAACGAACCGGAACTACCGCTACCTCTGGACCGGTCAGGCGGTCAGCGAGATCGGCGACCACTTCAACACGATCGCCGTGCTGAGCCTCTCTCTCCAAATTACAGGTTCAGGCTTCGGCGTCGGCATGGTGATGCTTGCGCGCGTTATTCCGGCCATCCTCGCCGGTCCTATCGCCGGCCTCGCTCTCGACCGCCTGGACCGGCGCAAAGTCATGATTTCGAGCGACCTGATGCGCGCCGTCGTCGCATTGGCGCACATCCTGCTTGTGGTCTATCCAAAACCGTGGCTTCTCTACGCCCTCAGCGCGCTGCTGATGTTCGCCTCACCGTTCTTCACGGCAGGGCGCTCGTCTATTCTGCCAACAATCACCACCCCGGAAGAACTCCACACCGCCAACGCCCTGACGCAGACCACCGCCTGGCTGACCCTCTCCATTGGGACCATGCTCGGCGGCCTTTCGGCGATGCAGTTCGGTTACGGCTGGGCCTTCGCGGCCAACGCAATGTCGTTTGTCGTCTCGGCCTGGGCCGTCTGGCGGATGGTCAGTCCGAAAGGCAATTTCCGGCCCGGAGGAGTGTCCAGGGTCCTGAGCCGCCGGATCGCCGGGTGGCGGGACTTCACGGACGGTCTGCGCTATATGCGGACCCGCCCGCTGATTTTCGCCATCGGCATGGCCGGCGTCGGCTGGGCGACCGGCGGCGGCGCGGCTCAGATCCTTTTCACGTTGTTCGGGGAGCGAGTCTTCGAGCGCGGACCTGCCGGCGTCGGCCTCATCTGGTCGTTCGCCGGCATCGGATTGGTGATCGGCGGGCTCACCGGCCATAAGATTGGAAACAAGCTCACATTCATCGGCTATAAACGGCTGCTGGGCATCACCTTCCTTGTCCACGGCTTGGCCTACACCGCTTTCGCGATGATGCCGACGATCTGGCTGTCGCTCATATTCATCACGCTGTCGCGCTCTTGCGTCGGCTTGAACAACGTTCTGAACCGGACGATCATGCTGACTCACGTCCCGGACGGTTTTCGGGGACGCGTCTTCACGACCGTGGACACAATGCTGAACGCGACCATGATGGTTTCGCTTGGCGTCGCCGCGTGGGCTTCAACCGTCTTCCCGATCCGGACAATCGGCATCGTCGCCGGCGTTCTCAGTTCCACCACTGCGCTCTATTGGGCTTGGGCCGAGGCCACGGGCCGCTTGGTTCGGCCGCCCGCCAACGACATGGGCGAGGACATTGAAGAGCCGGAGACCCTCACGCCCGCCTGAGGTCCTCCCGTAACGCCGCGAACAAGGCATCGCGTGACTGATCCATGTAGAAATGCCCGCCGTCGAAGATGCGCACCCGGAACGCGCCCGTCGTCATCTCCGCCCAGCGCGCCGCGTGTTGTTCTCCAATATTGGGATCGGCCTCGCCCCGGTAGGCGTGGATCGGAATATCGAGCGGAGGCCCCGGCTCGTGAACGTAGCGGCGGTAGAGCCGGGCGTCGGATTCGAGCGCGGGCAAGGCGATTTCCAGCAGCCTCGGATCGTCGAGAACCCCTGCAGGAATGCCCTCCAGCCGTTTGAGTTCCTCGATGAACTCCTCACGCCGAGGCTCGGCAGGCGGTTGATGGCTCATCCTGTAAAGTGGCGCGCGTGCGGCCGAAGCGATCAGGACGCGTGGTCCGGCCATCCCGTTTGACCGCAGTTTCCTCGCCAGTTCAAACGCCATCGCCGCACCCATGCTGTGTCCGAAGAAGGAGAATGGTTTCGATAGATACGGCTCGATGGCCTTGAGAAGTCCATCGACCGCTTCGTCCATGCTGCCCAAAGGCGGTTCCGCGCTGCGGTCCTCGCGGCCCGGCAACCGAACCGCGAGCACCGATGCGACGCCTTCCATCGGCTCCCGCCAACTCAAGTAAGTTGACGTGCCTCCGCCGGCCCAAGGGAAACAGAATAAGCGCTCCGCCCCGGCCTCCGCGCCTCCCGCAAACCACTGAACTTGCCTCTTCTGGCCGGCTTTCTTCTTCAGCATGAGCGCCAGCGCTTTGCGCCGGTCATCGCTCAACCCGCGTGTGGCGGGCTCCATCGCGGGTCCCTTCTTCGGCTTGCAGAGTAGATCTTCGAGGAACCTCTCGAACGGCACGACGCTCAAGTCTGCGGCGTACTCGATCGCGGCCCGCCGCGACCACTGGGCGATCTCCCGCCAGTGGCCGGGGTCGGATGTGAGCCGGTCCAGAACCGTCACCCACGGTTCAACATCCTGCTCCGGCACCTCCGCGACCGGGACCATCCCAGTTCCCGCCATCGGTTTGTACCGCCGGATCGTCTTCACCCTTAAAAGGTACGGCACGCCAAGTTTGGCCTCATGCAAGCCGCCTGCGTCGCTGGCCAGCACCGGGATCCCGCGCGACATCGCCTCCACAACAATGCGGCCGCGTGCCTCGGCCCACACGCTCGGAACCAGGACCACCCGCGAAACGCGCAGCAGGTCGTCGATGTCGTCCACCGGATCCATCAACGTGATGTTCGGCCTGCGGCGCAGTTGGTCGAGATCATCCGGGTCTGCGCCCCAGGTCGGGATGGCAGCGAACTGGAGATGCGGCATGCGGTCGGCCAGCCCGAGAAAAATCGAGATTCCCTTCACCGCGCAAGGGTTCACCATCGACACATACCGGTTCTCAAAACGGCCCAGAACCGGGTATTGGTCCCTGGACTCCAACAGCGAGATGGGGACGTGAACCGCCGCGATGCCGCCCCACTGCCTGACGTAACCTGCGACGTAGCGGCTGACACCCACCACCCCGTCGGCGCGGCGCAGCAAGTCCGCCTTCCGTTCGTTCGCGCCCGAACTGTCCGGCCCGAACGGCGTCGCGATTGTTGCGCGAACCAGGTAAACGACGCGCGCCTTCGGCGCCTTCACCGCCAGGTCGAACAGCAACTGCCCAGGATCGTCGGTCGAAGTCACGATGATGTCGGGACCGAATTCATCGATGTGGCGCTGGAAGGCGGCTCTCAGTTCGGGCCTGCTCGTCAGCACCCGCACATCCACGCCGCCCAACTCGAACCGGACTTCGCCAGTCTCCTCATCGCTCTTGTGCGCCTGGTCTCGCCTGTCAAGCTCGCCAAGATACCGCGTGTGTTCGGCCTCGCCAAATCGCTCAGTCCGCGTGGACACCCTCACCTGGTGCCCGCGCGCCGCCAGCGCTTCCATCAGCAGCCGGTTCGACCTGTCGCCGCCGCCGTGCGCCGGATAGTAGGTCGAGTTGTGCGCCAGAAGGATTCTCACGATTCGCCGCGCCGCTGCCGGAGTGCCTTCCTCACCAGTTCGATCTCCCTGGGGCCCAGCCTCTTCAGCGTTTCGAGCGCCTTGGCTTGGGGTTGTTCATTCAGGCGCAGGAGCAGGCGCTCGAAGTCGCCCGCATCCAAGCCGGACACAAACTCCAGTGCGGCGGCCCGCGACGTCTCCGCTTCCCGCCAGTACCCCTGTTCGTCCTCCAGCAGCGCGCGCAAAGCCGCTTCCCACGGCAGGATATCCTGCTCGGGGACCACGGCCACCGGCATGTTCGTGTCGTCAAACTCACGCTTCCAGACGCGAATCGGCCGCGCCTCGACGACATAATTCGTGCCCCTCTTGGCGTCTCGCAGCCCGCCCGAATTGCTCGAAAGCACGGGCAGGCCCCGCAGCATCGCTTCCATCGCGATCAGTCCGAATCCCTCGTACCAAAGTGAGGGCATCAGCAGCAGTCTCGCGCCGGCCAGGGCCTCCTCGATGCCGGGAACCGTTTCGAGCACCCGGACGTTCGGCCGCGCCTTCATCGCTACACGGTCGCCCGCCGTCGTTCCCCACCCGGCCAGACCCGCGAATTCGACTTCCGGAAACCTCGCTGCCAGTTCGAGGAAGATCGAAATGCCCTTGGCCGCGCACGGATTCACCAGCAGGACATAGCCGTCGCCAAACCGTCCCAACCTCGCGTACGGCGGCGTTCCATAGATCGGCGGGTGAATCACCTCCGCCTCGCGGCCGAGGTTCGTTTGGACGTATCCGGCCATATGCCGCCCGATGACCACCACCGCCCTGGCTCTCTTCACGATCTCGGCAGCCGCCGGGTCAGGGTTCCAACTCTCCGGTCCGAACGGGAACCACTGCGGCGTGTGGGCCACATACACCAGCCGTTCCGCGGCCACTGACGCCGCTCTGCGCAGCAGCACATGGCTCAGATCTTCGCTGCTCACCAGAACGTGATCGGGCTGAAACGACCGGATCTCTCCTGCGAGTTCGTCCGCTCGAAACGAAAGATTGCGGACTCCACGGATCGCGATTCCGTCCACCACCGTCTCGGCGTCTGTCTCCGCCGCTGCCACCACCCTGACCCCATGACCCGACGCCGCCAACCGCCTCAGCCAGGCGGCGTTTCCGCGGGTAGACCCGCCCTTGGGTGGATCGTAGCTCGCGTTCGACGTCAGCAGAATCTTCATTCCGGCGCCCGTTGTTCGGACTGTGCCTGTTCAAGCAGCGCCTGAACCTCCTCGTCCGACATCCCTTCGAGTTCCTTCAGCAGTTGCTCATACTCTTCTTCGCCGCTTGCACCCAGTCGGCCCGCGTCGATCGTCCCGGCGAGTTCCGACAGCCTGAGCGTCGCCGAATAAACGTCATCCACCGACAGTTCGACGCCAAACTCCTCTTTGATCCGCATCAGCAACAGGACGGCCAGCAGCGAATGGCCGCCAAGGTCAAAGAAATTGTCCGATGTCCCCACAGCCGGACGCCGCAGCAGTTCGGCCCAGATGCGGGCCAGAGCCGCTTCGGTCTCGGTCGCCGGCGCGCCTTCCGCCCCGGCCGGCGTGCCGTTGCTGAACTCCCCGCGCAGCGCGTCCAGCACCTGCCGCGCGCTTCCCAGATCGGCTGCGATGCCGGCATAGTCCCAGAACAAACGGCCCGAGTCGGGGTGCGGGAGGCGGTCGTACTCCTGACAGATTGAAGGGGCCGGCGTCCACACGAGCTTGCCCAGGTCCATGGCGCTGAATCTATAGATCCGGGTTCCGTTGACAGACTCCGTCCGGCCGCCCGGGATGGCGTCGAGGAACTGTCCCGCGGGCGCATTCCGCGCGCTCACCGCGAAATCGACAGCCACTGTCTCCAGGCCGAGATCGAACGCCATCTGCCCGACGAATCGCATGATCCTGTGCTCAACTCCGCGTCCGAGAACGCGGCAGCTCAGCAGGAAACTGTCGATCCGCAACTCCTTCGCCTGATGTTCGCAGATCAGCAACGCCGTGACGCCATACTCACCGAACCGGTCGGCCACGGTGGCCGTATAAACGCTCCAGGCGGGGTCGGCAATCAGCCTCTCGATTTCGGCTTCAGTGCGGCGGATTGTGGTCGTGTTGAACTGATTGGTGCGCTGCGTCAACTGCGACGCTCGAGTCAGTATCTCCGGCTGCAGCGTCGTCACATGAACCGCCAGGCCCAACTTCTGGAGAAACTCTTCAAGGCTGGCGGCTCCCCGGATCGCGCGCGCGAAATCCCGGCCCTTGGTGTACGATTCGCTCCGTTTTCGGTCCTCGTCGGTCACCACCGGATGGTCGAACGCCCAAATTCGCTTTAGGAATCCCGGCGTCGCGCCTGGATCGCAGGGCAAGGGAAGGGTAAGTACTTCAGGCGCGGCATCCGCGACCTCCGCGCACTCCTTCGGGTTGTCGTCGATGAAGATGAAGCTGTCCAGCCCGAGATTCAACTCGTGGGCCAGTTCCGCCAGATTATCCTCCTTCGGCCGCCAGTTGATCCGCCACGCGGCAAAGTGCTCCGGCCGCAGCGGAAACTCCGGGTGGGCCGAAAAAGTCTCCAACACGTCATGCTCGTTGTTCTTGCTCACCATGGTCAGCACCATGCCGGCCTCGCGCTGCGCGAGCAATAACTCCTGCAAGCTCCGGTGAGACGCTTCCAGCCGGACATGCTCCGGGCCGTCCTCGCCGCAGATGCCCGCCCACAGCGTGTTGTCGCAATCGACGGCGATCACCTTGTAGGGAGGCCGCGTCAACGCATCCCAGTGCCGCACGGCGGCTGTGGCCAGAGCCGCGAAGGACTCCTCCGTGTACGGAATACGCCCGAGTCGCTCGCCCTCGGCGTTGGTCAGCGCGCTGACCGGGTACATGTCATTCAAATCCATCCAGTCCATCACCACCAGGCCGCGGACCCCGGCCAGGCTGGACTTGAGATGCCTCGCTGCATCGGCGCTGAATCCCTGGCCCGGCCCGGACTCGAATTCCGCCGAAGGTGCGCAGATCGCCACCAGAACCGGCGCGCCTAATCGTGGCGCGGCCGCCGCCAGCGCCTCCCTCAACTGCGTCACGTTCTCGTCGATCAGGGACAGCGCGCCGGCGTCCAGACGGTTGAACTGGCCCAGATCCTCCACCCTGGCAAGGATTACGTTCAGCCCTGAATCGTTGGCGGCGAACGCGCTGGTTGGATCGTGCAGCGTCTGAAGGATCTGGTTGTAAGGCGCGAAGCGAATTTCGAACTCGCGGCCCAGCCGCCTGGCCCAAAACCGCAGTGCGGGCGCGATCGGCTCGGCCGTGAATGTAGCGCTGACGGCAAATCGTACGGGCGATGCCGCCCGCTTCTGGCGGCCGTTGTTTGTCGGATCTTCAGGCACGATTCTTGGTCTGCTGTCCGGCTTCCAGGCGTCTCCTAACGCCGTCTCCATCCATTTCAGCATATGACGGCTCCGTGGCAGTGGCTCCTATCCTCATGGACTCCCCAGGTCCCTACGGCGAGTACAGGAATTCGCCTTCGGAGTCGTGCCGGACGTGCCGCCGCCGGGCCACCGCACGGTTGGTCACGGCGTAACAGTAGACGCACCCATGCGGGCATGTGTCGTACTCGCCAATATCGCGCGACTGGTAACAGGCGCAGCCCGGACGCACTCCGCGCATCTTCGCCCCAATCGCTCGTCCGGCCACCTCAGACAGCCGGATCGCGTCAATGCAGCGCGCCTCGCCAGCCACCCCTTCGATCAGCAGTTCCGGTTGCGTGCAGACCGTTAGCGCCATCCCACGGCTCCTGGCGATAGCCGAAAGATCGATCAGTAGTGCTTTCTTTTCTTCGATATCCGGGTCGTGCCAAACGAAATGGAACAGCCGCGATGCGGCCTCCATGTTCCGGCCCGTCTTCTTGTAGATCTGCATGAAGCTGACCACCACCTCATCCGTGGTCCCTTCCAGCATCCCCGCGAGCCGCTCGAAATTCGCCCGGTGGAAATCGGCGCCCGTGATCGACGAATGGACGATCGTGTCATACCGCCAGACCGCCGCCCGCTGACCAAACGAACCCATGATCCGCCTCATCTGCTCCGCCGCCCGCTCCGCCACCGTCACGGACCATTCCAAATCCCGCGGGTACCCGTTGATCGCATACTGGACAACGAAGGCGAATCCCCTCCGCCCGACCTCGTCCAGCGTGTCCAGGAACGGCCCCGCGTTCTTCGTCCAAAAAACGAACGCATCGACATCCTCCGGCTTCAGGCTGACTGTGTAGATCTGCCCGCCGTAAGGGTTCCGCATCTTGCAGTACCCGGCGTCCAACCGGCGGCGGAACCACTCGCCATAGAACGCCGGGATATCAGTCTTGTAACTCGCGGAAACGATCATTCCCCGTCCGGGGCGGCGCGCAATGCGACGTTGGCTGTCGCCGCCTTGCCCTTGCCGTCGCGGGCGTAGACGAACAGGCGGTAGTTGCCAGGTTCGTTTGGCACCAGCACGTTCGTGCCGGCGGCTGAAGATTGGATCGCCCCTTCAATCACCGGTACCGGCGGTTCACGGTCGCCGCCTGTGCTGGGATTGTCGCTGACGTCCTTACGCAGGTCCCATGTCACCGTGAGCGGGTCTCCGTCGGCGTCGCTGGCTTTGACCGAGACCGTCAACTTCGACCCCGGTTTCACCTTTGCCCAGCCCCGGCCGGTCGCGATCGCTCCGGTCACCTCGATCCGCGACGTGCTTGGGGCGCGATTGGCCGGCGGCTTGCCGGACCACCCGATGGTCATTGAATCCACCGGATTCAGCATCTCGCCTTCGGGCAAAAACAGCCCGTACCACGTATGCGTCTTCTCCTGCTTCTGGCCCCATTGGAAGACATAGGAGCCCAGACAAGCCGGCTGGCCCGAAATGCCATGCGCGTAGGCCTTCGCATAGAATTCGGCCTTCTCCGTGCTCGTGTCCTCGATCGGCAGCCCCCACGGCGTCTTGTCCACTTCCCAGTGGCCCCGGGGACCGAACTCGGTCACGATCCAAGCCTTCTTCCAGCCCTGCGCCGCAACAACCTCGGGCAGCTTCAGCATCCCGCCATACGTGTTGATGCCGGCCGCGTCGATCGTCGGAATGTACTGGGCCAGTTCCACCAGATGCGCCTTGCCCGTCCCCGCCAGCACGGTGATCACCGGATGCGACGGGTCTTCCTGCTTGACGATCTGCGCCAGTTGCTCGATCTCTTTCCAAAGCGTGATGCGCACGCTCTCCTGGGAGCCGAGTTCGCTCTCGTTGCCAAGCGCCCAGATCAGCAGCGCCGGGTGGTCCTTGTACTTGCGAACCAGGGCGCGCGTCTGCTCCCGCTGTTTGGCGACTGCCGCCTCGTTCGAGTAGTCAAAGCCCTGCCGCGGTTTGCCGACCGGCAGGCCCAGCATCACGCTCAGGCCCAGCGCATGCGCGCGGTCCATGTCGGCCGCTGGCGGCGGACCCCAACTGCGAACCGAGTTCGCGCCCGCTGGCGGCAGCAGTTCCATCGACCGCATGCCGCCGGCGCCGTTGATGAAGTACTTCTCGCCCGCACGAAGGAGTTGAAACCCTTTGCCGGCCGGTACGATTTTGACTTCCGCTGCAAACAGCGGCAGAAGCGCGAGTAGAGGAAATAAGTAGCGCATGGAAAGATTCCTGCAGTAATGATATGACTGTGAGTACATGAAGTGGAGCCTATCGATCATCACCCCCTTGGCCGTTCTGCTGGCCTCGTCCGCTTTCGCGCAGCCCAGGACCCCGGACAGGACGGTTAAGTTATTCAATGGCCGCGACCTGACGAACTTCTACGTGTCGCTTAAAGACAACAAACGCAACGACCCCAAAGGCGTCTTCACAGTGAAAAACGGCGCCATCCACGTCTCGGGCGAGGAGTGGGGCGGCCTCACCACCGTCGATGAGTGGACCAACTATCATCTGGTTGTCGAATGGAAATGGGGCGGCAAGAACCATCCGCCTCGCGTCGACAAGACGCGCGATTCCGGAATCCTCCTCCACGCGACAGGGGAAGACGGCGCCGCCGGCAGCGGCTGGCTCGAGTCCATCGAGTATCAGATCATCGAGGGCGGCACCGGCGATCTCATCGTTGTCCGCGGCAAGACCCGCCCCAGCGTCACAGCCGAGATTGAAAAGGGCGCGAATAACCAGATCTACTGGAAAAAGGGCGGCGAGAAGGTCACCCGCGACTCGGGCCGCATCAACTGGTACGGGCGTGACCGCGACTGGCAGGACAAACTCGGCTACCGCGGCCCGGTGGACGTCGAGAAGCCCGTCGGCCAGTGGAACAAGAGCGAAGTGATCGCCAACGGCAGCACGCTTAAGTTCTACCTGAACGGCAAACTCGTCCTCGAAGCCACCGAAGTTCGGCCCGCCGCCGGCAAGATCCAGTTTCAGTCTGAAGCCGCCGAGATCCTCTTTCGCAAGGTCGAACTCCGGCCCCTCAAAAAATAGCCGGCTACCGTCGCTCGCTTGACGGCGGCACCAGGCCCTTCATGCGCATGTAAGTGACCAGGTTGCCGTAGTGTTCGTTGTCGTGGGCGACGTTCGTCTGCAACGCTCCCATGCGGGTCCGCTCCCGGCCGAACATCTTCACCATTTCGGCCGCGCTGGCATCGGTCAGCGCGTCGTAAGCGCTGTCGCAGTAGGCGGCCGAATCGGCCAGGGCCGCGATCAGATCGGCTTTGGAAGTCTTCGACTTCTCGATCCCCATCGCTTTTTGTTCACCTTTCGCCGCGCCGCAGATCATATAATTTGCGTCGGCGATGTGTCCGATCAACTGACCGAAGCTCCGCACGTCGGGAGACGGCTTGAAAGAGTACTGCTCCTCGGGCAACTTCTCAGCCGACTTGGCGATGTTGCCCTTGATCTGGTTCCACGCGGACTTCAAATCCGCGCTCAGCGGGTTTGCTGGCGCCTGAGCGAAAACTGGGGCGGCCAGAAGAATAACAGTAACGAGGTGTTTCATTTGTCTCGGTTCTCCTTGGGTGGATCCCCTACTTGTAGCACTGAAACAGCCAGGGGAGCCATCGATTTGATTGGCTCCCCGGTAAACAAAACGCGTCAGTCAGTTTGGGTGGCCGGACTGTAAGCCGGTTCCTGTACCCCTTGCGGGGCGGCAATCATTCATCTCAGGCCCGCCATTACTGACGGGCTCTAGCAGCCTACCCGGAAGTCAAGCGCGGCGGGCCGCCGCATCCTCCCCTATTTGGCCTTGCTCCACGTGGGGTTTGCCCTGCCACAACGGTTACCCGTTGCGCGGTGCGCTCTTACCGCACCATTTCACCCTTACCTGCCACCCCCGAAAGAGCGGCCGGCGGTATATTTTCTGTGGCACTTTCCGTGAAGTCCGCTTTGAGCGAACCCCCCCGGCCGTTAGCCGGCACGCTGCCCTATGGAGACCGGACTTTCCTCGATCCGCTGCACCCGCCCCAATGGAACGGGCAAACACGGACCGCGACTGCCCGTCCGGCCACCCAACTCATTCTCGCACCGTTCTCGGATATACTGATAATTAAGTCTTATGTTTGATGTTCAGACGTGCGCATACGTCCAAGGAGGAGATTCTCATGACCGTGCCCGCTCTGCGTGGATCCAAGGTACTAGTCGTCCTGCTGGCTTTGGCCAGCATGGTCTCCGGCCAGTTCCTGGTCGACAACGCTTCCAAGAACGACTGGGAAGAGATCAATTTCGATTTCAACTCGGCCGTCCTGACGGATGGTTACCCCAGCCTGTTACGGCTGGCCGAACTCCTGAACCAGAATTCTGCTTTCAAGGTGCGCCTCGACGGCCACACTGATTCCATCGGTAGCGAAAAGTACAACGAAAAACTCGCGGAGCGCCGCTGCGATGCCGTCAAGGCATTTCTGCTCAAGTACGGCGCGCGCGCAAACCAGATCGAAATTGCGCCCAAAGGCAAGCGTTCGCCGAAGGTCGACAACAGGACGAAGGAGGGCCGCTGGATCAATCGCCGCGTAGCCATGGGCGTCATAGACGCCCAGGGCAAGCTGATCGGAGACCTTGCGGGTGGTGTCGGAGACGCCATCAAGACCATCCAGGCGAACTGTCCCGACTATACCCAGTCGCTCAACGACATCCTGAAAAAGCTCGACAAGCTCGACGACATCGCCCGGATGCTCGGCAACATGAAGAACGATAACGACAAGCTTCGCGCCGATGTCGACGCGCTCAAGGGCGCCGGCGCCGCCACCCAGGCCGCCGTCCAGGCGTTGCCCAAGGGCGCCACGACGCAGGACGTTCAGCGCACGATTGAAACCGAAGTCCGCAAGTATCAGGACGCCAATCCGCGCTTCTCCATCCTTGGCGCCAACCTCGGCGCCGACCAGGACCGCAAGGTCACCTTCCAGGGCCGCGGCCGCTACTTCGCCCCCTTTGGCGACAAGTACGCTTTCCAGGGCCAGGGCGAGTACTTCTACTACAGGGACCGGCAGGAAGCCCAGGCCGACTTCGGCCTCGTCAATCGCTTCCATCAGCGCGCCCAGTTCGGCGCATTCTCCAGTTTCAAACACGTTCGTTTGGACGGCTACCAGCAGGGCGGCACTCTCGGCCAGGCGGCCTTCACCCTCGACTACATCTTCAACCGGGGCCGCGTTGGCATGTTCGCAACCAAGGCCTTCATGAACGAATCCGTGCTCGGTCGCGCGGCGCTCTCCCGCAACATCTTCCTCGAATCCTATTTGAGGACGGTCGATCAGGCCGGCGGCTCGGCTTCCGTGGTGATGGGCCGCAACACCACAATCGAGGGCAACCTCGCCTGGCTCAATATGTACGGCGATAAGGACAAGCCCGGCGGCACCATCCGCCTCATCCAGCCCATCAACAGCAAGATCGCGGTCACGGTCGAAGGCGGCTGGAATGAAACCCTCGTCTCCACCAGCAAGACCTACGGCCGCATCACCGGCGGCGTCCTGTTCGGCGACTACAACGGTGCCAGGGAGCAGTTCGCCTCCGACCGGCCAGTGCCCGTCGACGTGCCCAGGGTCCGCTACGAGTTGCTGACCCGCCGCGTCCGCACCGGCAACGACGCTCCCATCGCCGACGCCGGCCGCGACCAACTGGGTGTCGCCGCGGGCACCGTCACGCTGGACGGATCGGCGTCTTACGATCCCGACGGCGACGCGATTACTCTCCAGTGGGATCAGGTTTCCGGCCCCTCGGTCAGCCTGACCGGCAAGAATGAATCCCGCGCGACCTTTACTGGCACCGAAGGCCAGACTTACAGCTTCCGCCTCACCGTCAAGGACGCCCTCGGCCTCATGTCTCTGGCCCGCACCACGGTCAGCGTCCGTGAAGTTCCGAAGGCCGCCATCACCAAGTTCGCAGCCAACCCGTCGCGCATCAGGTCCGGCGAGTCCGCCACTTTGACTTGGACGGTGCAGAACGCCGACTCCGTCGAGATTTCCGGAATCGGATCGGTCAACTCATCGGCCGGTTCCATCCAGGTCTCCCCCACCGTCACCACCACTTACAGGTTGACGGCCAAGGGCAAGGCCGGCGACGTCACCGACACCGTCCAGGTTGTCGTCGACCAGCCCGCCGCCCGCGTCGTCAGTTTCCGCGCCGCTCCGTCCACCATCAAGGCCGGCGACTCGGCCAACCTCGTTTGGGAGACCGAGAACGCCCAGCGGGTCTCCATCTCCGGCATCGGCCAGGTGAACCCCTCCGGCACCGCCTCGGTTTCGCCCAGGGAGACGACCACCTACACCATCACCGTCACCAACCAGTTCGGTGAAGTGAACTCAACCGTCACGGTGACGGTCACTCCGGCCGGCTCCTCGCCGAAGATCGGCACGTTCACCTCCAGCCCGGTCGAGATCGGCGAAGGCGAAGCCGCCACGCTGACCTGGCAGGTCGAGGGTTCCGAGAGCGTCGAGATCACCGATCTCGGCAAGGTTTCGGGCAGCGGTTCGGCCGTCGTCCGTCCCACTGAAACACGGACCTACACGCTGACGGCGAAGAACCAGTACGGCACGGAAACGGCTGGCGTGACCATCAAGGTCCTGCCGGTCGCCCGCGTCCTCTCGTTCACCGCCTCCCCGTCCCAGTCGCAGAGGCCGGGCGATCCTATCCGCCTTGCCTGGTCGACCTCGGGCGCGACTGAGGTCTCCATCTCCGGCATCGGCGCTGTCACCCCAACCGGCCAGCTCGATGTCACGCCTCAGGCCGACACCACCTATACGCTCACTGCCCGAGGTGCGAAGAACACGGCTACGCAGTCGATCACCGTCAGGGTCAGCGGCCTGCGCGCGCCAACCGTGATTCTCAATGTGGCTGATTACTTCCAGACCACCATGCAGGATCACGTCTTCGACGCCTCTTCTTCAATCGATCCCGACGGCGGTCCTCTCACTTTCGCCTGGACCTGGGCCAAGCCGCTGGCCTTCCGCTCGGTGACCTTCGGCAGCCCGAATTCCGCTGCCACCACGGTTCAGCTCTCGCCCAACTCCGGCGAGTACCTGATCCAACTCACCGTGACTTCAAGCCGCGGCGTTTCGGTCACCAAACTCATCCGCGTCCTCCTGCGAGGCGCGGTCAGCGTAGACCCCGCTCAATAATTGCATTGAACAAGAAACCCCGTCCGAGGCTCCTCCCCGGGCGGGGTTTTCATTTCGCCCGGCTATCGCAGGATAGCGACTCCTGGCGAGTCAACAGGTCAAAAGACCTGATATTCTGATTGAGCCATGCGTACACTACTTTTGTTCGTCACGGCGATGACGTCTGTTCTCGCCGGTTCGCTCCCTTATGTCTCGCCCGGTTGGACCGTCCACGGCGAGTGGAGAGCCGAAACCGAAATCTCGCCGGAGGCCTGGAAGCCCGGAGACGTGGTTGAAGTGCGTACCAATCTGTTCTTCACCCGTGCGCACCTGGACAGTCTTGCCGTGGCTGGCACCAAAGTGGATACCGTCGTCGCGCTTGCCACCGCCGAGCGCAACTTCGACGCCGAAGGCCGCATGCGCTGGGCCAACGACGAGAAGTTCTCCACCGTGCTCACCCCCGCTGGCCTGCCCATCGAGGGCGGCATCCAGGGCGCGGTAACCAAACGGTTCGGCTACGGATTCCAGACGCCGTTCGACCAGATGGTGACGCAGACGCTCTCTTCGCTGAAGGAGGTCAACGGAGTTTACGTTGCATCTTTTGTCATGAAGCAGGCGCTTCCGGCGGACCTGCCCCCGGGCATCTACAGGATGCGGATCGACTACGGCTTCAGGGCCGGGACGAGGACGATCGCGATCAGCGGCGAGAGTTTCGCCGCCAGGGCCTTCCCCAATGGCAGGGCGAACGAGAACCATCATTACTCCCCCGTCATCCGCGCCAGCGGTATCCATGTTTCGGGCAAGGCCGTGGACGGCTCGGCGATCCAGCCGCGCGCTCCGTGGGTTCTGCTGAATGGCTACAATTCGAACGGCTATCGGGGAGTCGTCGCTGACGAGGACCAGAGCTGGTTCGCCATCTCAGGACGCAACCTGATCCAGGACGATATCATCCTGCCGTTGTTCGACGCCAACTCCCGCGTCATTTCCTACTCCCTCGAACCGCAGGTCATCCCCGACACGATCGAAGACCGCAGCAACATCGGCTGGGTGGGGAACAAAGGCCAGCTCACCGTCGAGGTCACAGCCCCGGATGGAACCACCACCAACCTCGGCTCGGCGCCGTTTGTCGCCCTGTCCGGCCGCTGGCCTACAACCAGGAAGAGCTCGATAACCGCCTGGAAACCCACCGCCTACGGCCAGTACACCGTCAAGGCCACCGGCTGGTACGAAGACGCGGACGGCAACCGCTACGAAGGCGGCGGCACCTACCGCTTCTGGATCGCCAGACGCATGACGCTCGCCACCGCCACTTTTCAGGGGATGAGCTATCCGGTCGGCAACTTCTACGGACGGAGCTTGGCCTTCGCTCCCGCCTTCCCCGCCGAAGTCGAGGTCGTCGCCCGGCTCTACCCGTCGTCGGATCCCTCGCGCGTCAAGGAACTCCGTTATTCAGGCAAAGCCACGCCTGGCGGCATTTTTTCGACGGCGGAGGGGCTGAAGCCGCTTGTCTTCGATGAGCCCGGCGAATACTGGGCGTACGTGCTGGCGAAATACCGTGACGAGAATGGACATCACTGGGTCTGCTCCATGCGCCACGCCGGCGTTGTCTACCCCGAAGATTCACCCATCGAAGCCCGCGGCAAAATGCTCTACATCGACAAGAAGTACGTCGAACGGGGCCACACCAAACGCGAAGGCGAGTACTTACCCAACGGCACCTACTACCTGGACCACATCAACTTCCCCTACCGCTCCGGCGACGTTCTCCAGATGGCCAGCGAAGGCGAAGGCGCCAACAAGATCGTCCCCACACTGATGTGGGAGGCGAAAAACGCTCAATCCTACGACACGCGCTTCCAGGGCATCGGCCGCACGAATCTGCAGTTGGCCACCTCGAACGGCTACTCGCCCCACCTGTTCCCCGAATACATCACCGAATGGGCTTACTTCTATTCCGCCGGTCCCAGACCCGGTTTCATGGGCCGTTTCATGATCGGCGAAGACCGCGTCCGCGCGCCTTACTGGTCGCTCTCGCCGAACAGCTTCGGCGGCCAGATCAGCGCCTCGGCCAACGGCGACCTTCCGGGCGATATCTACCGGCTCATCGGAGGCGTCGTCCTCCGTAAAGCGGGTGAGAAACCGCTGTATGCCGGCTATCTCGCCAGCGCGTTCATGCTGGAAAAGAAGACCCACAACAACCGCATCACGGGTCCGGGCGAAGAGGATCTGATCGGACCCCACAGGCAGCGCGCCCGCTTCTATCTCGTCGGTCCCAGGCCGGGCCTCGTCTTCACCACCGGTTCCGCCTTCGCCGCCGCCGCTCAGATCGACCCCGTCCTGCCCGCCAATGTGACTGTTACGCTCACCTACCCCGATGGCAGGAAAGTGTCCACCACTGGCCAGGGCGACAAGTTCGGCAGCTTCTCCGCCAAGGACAGGTTCGTCATGGATCAACCCGGCGTCTACCGCTACACCATGGAGGGCGAGTGGCAAGGCTTCAAGGGCGGCGTGCCCGGTCTGCCCGCCGAGGGCGGCGACCTCTACGTCATCGAGAGCAACAAGCCCGCCGGCGTGCCCGAACTTCAACTCGACATCCCCGAGGACTCGAACATGGACCCCGTCGCCGGCATCCGCATCGCCGGCCGCTCCACGGCCTCCCGTGTCTATGTTGCCGCCGTCATCCCCGGCGCCGTGATCGACCATCAGTGGCTTGAGGTTTCCGGCGGCAAGTTCGCTTACACCCTGAATCCGAAGGCCATTGAATCGAAGACCCAGACTTACGACATCGCCCACCGCGTCACCGGCGTGCCCGCCATCGGCGACGTCATCCACCTGACCTTCTTCTCGAAGGAAGCCGGGCCGCAGGGGACGTGGCACTCCTACCGGCGCGTCATCGTCCGCGGAACGAAACTGCTCAACATCAAATAGGATCGGCTAAAGCGACTTTTCAAGGATCTCAACCACTGCTTCCGCGGGGAGATCCACTGGGTTGGCCTTCATGCTCGACGCGCCGGCCGCCTTCCGGGCGATCTCGGCGAAGTGCGATCTTTCGATCCCGTATGCCCGCAGTCCGGGGATCCCCGCCTGATGGACAAGTCCGGCCACGTCCACCCACCCGCCGATCAACTCGTATCTTCCGCGCGCCGGATGGCCTTCAGGCAGCGCACTCAGATTGGCTTCGATCACGTGCGGCAGCAACGCCGCGCAGACGGCTCCGTGCGGCGCGCCGAACATCCCGCCAATCGGCGCCGCCAATCCATGCACCGCCCCCAATCCGGCGTTGGCAAGGCAGATGCCGCCGAACAGGCTGGCCAGGCTCATCATCGTCCGCGCCTCAATATCCGAACCGTCCCTGAACAGGCGGGGCAATGCCGCGGCCGCCAGGTGAATCCCCTCCGCACAGAGAGCGTCGGTGAACGGATTGGCCTTCAGGCTGACAAACGGTTCGATCAACTGTGTCAGCGCGTCCAGACCCGTGGCCGCGGTCACGCCTTGCGGCGCGGTCAACGTCAATTCGGGATCGATCAACGCCACTGCCGGAACCATCGAGGCGTGTCTCAAACTGGCCTTCACGCCCTCTTGGGGCGCCTGCAGCACGGCATTCCGCGTCGCCTCGCTCCCGGTGCCCGCCGTCGTCGGCATCGCCAGCACCGGCAGGGCAGGGAACTCCAGCGCCATCCCCCGCCCTACCACCTCGATGTAATCCATCACGTCGCCCGGATTCGCCGCCAGCGCCGCGGCCGCCTTGCCCAGGTCCAGCGCACTCCCTCCGCCACACGCCACCACCGAATCGCAGCCCGCCGCATTCGCGGACTCCGCGGCCCGCCGAGCTTCATCGATCGACGGCTCCCCGCAAACACGAAACACGGCGGCCGCGCTCAATTCGCGATCGAGCCAGCCGTACCGTTCCCCATCGCCGCCCGTCACAAGCAACACGCGACTCCCCAGACTCCTCGCGATCGATGCCGCCTCACCGGCCACGCCGCGGCCGAACACAATCCGCTGGTTGGTGACAATGTCGATGCGCACCGTGCTGTCCGCCCTACCAGTCCAGGTCGCTGGGGAAGATGTTCGTGTACTTCACGCTCGTGCGCGGCGCAGCCATCATGTCCGCCACCGTGTCGCGCCACTTCGCATAATGCGCCGTCTCCTTGTGCGCCGCCTGCGCTTCGGCGCTCCTGTATGCCTCGATCAAAACAAAGCGCGACGGGTCGTCGGCCTGCTGTGCGAAATCGAACTGCGCGACGCCCGGCTCCTGAACGCTGTTGCGCGCGTTCTCTTCCGTGGCTGCCTTGAACGCTTCCGCGCACTCCGGCTTCACTTGAATGTGGACATGGACGATCAACATAGGGTTCCCGGACCATTATGCTCAAAGGAGTGACCTGCTGGAAACTCATTCTCGAATACGACGGCTCCCGCTACTCCGGCTGGGCCGAACAGACCAACGCCCGCACCGTGATGGGTGAACTGCGCAAGGCGTCCGAAATCTTCCTCGGCGCGCGCGCCGAGATCGCCGGTTCGGGCCGCACCGACGCCGGCGTCCATGCCGCCGCCCAGGTGGCCCACATCAAGGCGGACGTGAAACGCCGCATCGCGCCCGAACAGTTCATGCGCATCATCAACGACGAACTGCCCTTCGACATCGCCGTGCTGTCGCTCGAAGAGGCGCCGCCCGACTTCCACGCCCGCCACGACGCCATCGCCCGCCGCTACATTTACCAGGTCTCCACCCGCAAGGACGCCTTCTCGAAGCGCTTCGTCTGGTGGGTCAAGGAAGACCTCGATGTCGATGCGATGTCCCGCGCCGCCGCGCTCGCCGCCGGCCGCCACAACTTCGTCCGCTTCCGCGCCAAGGACGACGCCAGACCAAACGAATCCACCATCGTCGAAGTGCATTCCTCCGTCATCGTCCGCCAGGATGCCCTCATCCTCTATCGCATCGAGGGCTCGCACTTCCTCTGGCGCATGGTCCGGCGGTTGACGGGCTGTATCGTCAAGGTGGGACTCGGCGAACTCACGGTCGATCAGTTCCAGCAGCTGCTCGCCAATCGCGGCCCCGCCCACGATGTCGCCGCCTGGACGGCGCCCGCTTCGGGCCTCTTCCTGGAAGCCGTGACCTACCCGGATTAATCGGGGATGCCGGCCATCCAATAGCCCGGCCGCGTGCTCACCTTCAGCCCCGGCTTGCGGACCTCGACTCGAATCTTGTGGAATCCGCCCTCCACTTTGTTGTTGGGCACATAGCTCAAAACGTACTGGCTGCGAATCTCGGTTCCAATCCGCGAGATGGCGCGTTCAAGGTCGCGCTGCGTGAGGAAGCTGAACTCCCGCCCGCCCGTGAAGTCCGTGAAAAGTTCCGCCGGGTTGCGGATGAACAATCCTTTCACCCCGCGGAACATCTCGACGAACGCCGGAATCATGTCTCCGCCATAACCCTGCGCCCCGGTAATCTGATTCTGCGAGGTCGGATCAGGCGCCGCAACTCCGATACGCGGCCTTGCTGCCGTCGGAATATGGTCTGGACGCGGCACTTCCGGCCGTTCGGTCAGCCGCGTGACCAACCGGCTGATGTTCAGCGTATAGACCTCAATGTTGTGCAGTTGCAGCGCCGTCGCCACCTCGCGCGGCCGCGATTCGCTCGACCTGTCCAGTGTCTCCGAGATCAACAGGATCACCTTGCGCCGGTCCTTCTTGTTCCGCAACATGAACGTCGCCTGGTTCACGGCATCCACCAGCCGGTTGTTCATCCCCCCGGGTTTGAGTTTTTCCAGAGCGGCGTCGATCTTATTCAGATCGCGCGTGAAGTCCTGCAACACTTCAATGCGGTGATCGAAACTCAGCACCGCCGCTTCCCCGTCCTGCCCCACCAGCAGGTCGCTGATCACCGATCCCGTCTTCTTGATCATCGGCAGGATCTTCTCCACGTTCGATGACCGCTGTATCCCGATGACGAAGGAAAGGGGAAGAATCGTCACGTCGCGGTCGACCTTCTGCTCCTTGTCGTTGTCGTACAGCACGAAGTCCTGCGGCATCAGACCATTCACTGTCTCGCCGTGCTTGTCCACCACCGTTGTCGGAACCAGCACCACCTGCACGCCCTCCCGGAATGTTGGCGTCTGGTCTTCTGTCATCGCCGGAGCCGCGGCAGGCGGCTTCACCGGCGCCTGGGCGGCGGCAAAGGGCAACGCGGCAAAGGCGGCAAGCAGGGCGGCGTGAACGATGTTTCGCATGAAAGGGCTGGTCTCCGTACCAGTTTAGAAGACGTCTGGCAGCTCAAGCAGGTTGCGCCGGCTCGACGTGGGCCGTGCGCCCCGCGGCGAGATCGACAATATGCGGAAGCAACTCCACAATAGCATCCAACGATTCAATCGCCCCCTTCGGCGACCCCGGCAGATTCACGATCACCACCGCTCCAACCAGACCCGCCGTCGCGCGCGACAAAATCGCCCGCGCGGTCTTCATCTGCCCCACCCTGCGCATCGTTTCGCCAATGCCCGGAATCTCGCGGTCAATCACCGCCTGTGTCGCCTCCGGCGTCACGTCGCGCGGTGAAACGCCCGTGCCGCCGGTCGTCAGAATCAGGTCCACACTGCCCGACGCCGCCGTTTCCTCCAACGCCGCTGCGATCAACGCGCGTTCATCCGGGATCACCCGCGCCTCGACAACCTCCCATCCCATCTGCTCGACACGCCGCCGCACGGCCGGTCCCGAAAGATCTTCCCGCTCTCCCCGGTACGATGTATCCGAGATGGTGAAAACAGCCGCCCGTATCATTTGTGTTTCTTCCCATCCGGATCCCGCCGCCATTCGCCGCTCTTGCCGCCGGTCTTTTCGATCAGACAGATGTTCTCAATGGCAATCGACTTGTCCAGCGCCTTGGTCATGTCATAGATGGTCAGCGCGGCCACCGACACGGCGGTCAGCGCTTCCATCTCCACCCCCGTCGGCCCGGTCGCCGTTGCCGTGGCTGTGATCTCAATCCCGCCTTTTCCCTGTTTCATCGACACATCGACATGCGACAGCGTCAGCGGGTGGCACATCGGGATCAACTCCCAGGTTCGTTTGGCCGCCATGATCCCGGCCACGCGGGCCACCTCTAGCGGATCGCCCTTCGGATTGTCCGGCAGCGCCCGCAGCACCTGTCGCGACAGCCGCACGAAGGCCCTCGCCGTCGCCGTCCGTTTCGTGTCTGCCTTGGCCGACACATCCACCATCCTGGCCTGGCCGGCATCGTCGTAGTGAGAGAGTTTCGTCGGTTTCATTTTCTTGTCAACTGCGCAGAAGGAGACCAATCGAGTCGCCCCGCTTATATTCCGGACGATCCGCTTCGGCGACCAGAAAGCAATTCGCCCGCGCTGTCGCCGCCATGTCGCCCGACCCCGACCATCGCACCGGCGTGATCCCGCGCCCGTCCCCTCCGAGCCTCGCCGGCAGGAATCGCGTCAGCCCGGCGCGGTGCCCGAAATCCTCGGTCAACGTCGCCGTGGTGAGCGCCAATGGCGCTTCGGCGAGCCCCGAGAGCAGTTCCACCGCCGCCCGCGCGAACACTTCAAAACACACCATCGTCGAAACCGGATTGCCCGGCAATCCGAAAAAGAACTTGCCCCCGGCCTGCCCGAAAACCAGCGGCTGTCCCGGCTGAATCAACACGCGGTCGAAATAGAACTCAGCGTCAAACCGCGCCAGCGCCTGCTCTACGACATCGTACTTGCCCGCCGACACGCCCCCTGAGAGCAACAACAGGTCAAACGAAAGTCCGCGCCCAATCAACGCGGCGGTCTCTTCGATCGAATCCGGCGCAACCGGCAACACTTCCGGCTCGCCCCCGGCCAAACGAACCTGTGCCGCAAGCGAACGGGAGTTCGAATTACGAATCTGGTGCGGCAGCGGATTGACGCCATCGCCCACGATCTCGTCGCCCGTGGCGATGATCGCAACGCGCGGTTTGCGATACACTGCAACGCTCTCCACGCCCACCGACGCCATCACCGCGATCTCAGCAAATCCGATGCGCGCGCCCGCCGCCAGCAGCGTGTCTCCCGCCCGGCACTCCACGCCCCTCGGCGAGATATGATCGCCCGCCGCGTACGGCCGGTCCACCCGGATCATGTCAGCCTCGCGCTCCACGTGCTCGATCATCACGACGCAGTCCGCGCCCGCCGGCACCGGCGCGCCCGTCATGATCTCGATTGCTTCGCCCGCCCCCACTTCGCCCTCGAAAGCCTCCCCGGCCCGGACCTCGCCGGTCACCTTCAGCGGCCCAGGGCACTCCCGCGCCCGCACTGCAAAACCGTCCCGGACGCTGCGATTCACCGGCGGATAATCGCGGTCGGCGGCCACGTGCCCGGCCAGGACGCGCCCCAGTGATAGGTCGATGGAAACCAGTTCCTTCGCCGGCATCCCGCGCCCTTCAGTGACGCGATCGACGACCATTCGCCGGGCTTCGTGAAACGGCAGTGCGGCCACCACGCCATTCTAGCAGGAGGCCTGCCGAACAGCCCCGCCTGCCCATCTCACCTGCCTATCGCACCTTCCAGCGCGACGACAGCGCCGACAGCTTGTCCTCGACCGTTGGCGCCGGACGCTGCTCCGGCCGCCTCGGCGGTTGCTGCGCGGGTCCCATCAGCGCTTTCATCGATAACGCAATCCGCTTCGCCTTCAGATCGACGTTCATCACCTGCACTTTAACGATCTGCCCCGCCTTCACCACCTCGCCCGGCTCCTTTACATAACGGTTCGACAACTCGCTGATGTGCACCAGCCCATCCTGGTGCACTCCAATATCGACGAACGCCCCGAACTTCGTCACGTTCGTCACAATCCCCTCCAGCGTCATCCCCGGCGCCAGATCCGACATCTCGTTCACGCCCTCCTTGAACGCCGGCGCGACGAACGAATCGCGCGGATCCCTTCCCGGTTTCTTCAGCTCCTCCAGAATGTCGTTCAGCGTGTAGACCCCCACCTCCAAGCCCTCTTTCTTGAACTGCCCCAGCAGTTCCGGCTTGCTGATCAACGCCTCCACGCCCACGCCCAGCGTCGCCGCGATGCGCTCCACCACCGCGTACGATTCCGGGTGCACCGCCGTCATGTCCAGCGGATTGTCGCCGCCGCGAATCCGCAGGAATCCCGCCGCCTGCTTAAACGTCTTCGGCCCCACACCCGGCACCGCGTTCAATTGCACCCGCGAACGGAATCCCCCCTTCTCGTTCCGGTACTCGACAATCTTCTGCGCCGTCCGCTCCGTCACCCCCGCCACATACCGCAGCAGCGCAAACGACGCCGTATTCAGATCCACGCCCACCCGGTTCACGCAACTCTCAATCACCGTCTCAAGCGACTGCATCAGTTGCTTCTGATCCACATCGTGCTGATACTGCCCCACGCCAATCGACTTCGGGTCGATCTTCACCAGCTCGGCCAGTGGATCCTGCAACCGCCGCGCAATCGAAATCGCCCCGCGCACCGTCAGATCCAGATCCGGAAACTCCTGCCTCGCGATATCGGAAGCCGAATAGATCGACGCCCCCGATTCGTTCACCATCACGCTGAACACCGTCGACAGGCCCGCAGTCTTCAGGAGCTCGCGCACAAACGCGTCCGTCTCCCGCGACGCCGTCCCGTTCCCAATCGCGATCGCCTTGACCTGATGCCGCTCGATCAGCCCCTTCAGAATCCTCGCCGCGCCAACCGTGTCCTGCCTCGGCACGTGCGGATAGATCACGTCATGGGCCAGGAATTTGCCCGTCTCATCCACCACCGCCACCTTGCATCCCGTCCGTATGCCAGGGTCGATGCCCAGCACCCCCAGTTGCCCCGCCGGCGCCGCCAGCAGCAGGTTCGCCAGGTTTTCCTTGAACACCCCGATCGCCTCGGCATCCGACCGCTTCTTCAACTCCAGCCGCACCTCAGTCTGGATCGACGAATTGAGCATCCGCTGCCAGCAATCCTCGATCGCCGTTTCGAGTTGCGGCGTCCAGTCCCCCGGCTGCCTCAGAACATGCGACCTCAACCACGTCACCGGCCGCGCCGCCTCCAACTCGATCGTGAAGTACAGCACGCTCTCGCTCTCACCCCGCCGGATGGCCAGCATCCTGTGCGACGGAATCCGCGACGCCGGCTCGCGGTAGTCGTAATACATTTTGAACTTCTCTTGTTCATCCACCGCGTCCATCGCCTTGCGGCTCACCACGACCCCCTCGTCGTGCATCATCTGCCGCAAACCCTTGCGGTAGTCGGCCGTCTCGCTGATCATCTCGGCGACAATATGCCGCGCACCCTCAAGCGCCGCGTCGACGCTTGCGACGCCCTTCTCCTCGCTCACAAAATTCGCCGCCAGTTCGTTCAAACCCAGCGCACCCGGCTCCTGCGCCCACAGGTACACCGCCAGCGGCTCCAGTCCCTTCTCGCGCGCCATGGTCGCCTTCGTGCGCCTCTTCGGCTTGAACGGCAGATACAGGTCTTCGAGTTCGCTCTTTTCCAGCGTCGCCCCGATGCGCGCCTTCAACTCCGGCGTCAATTTACCCTGCTCATCGATCGACGCCAGCACTGCCGCCCGCCGCTGTTCCAGTTCGCGGAAGTACCCCAGCTTCTCTTCAATGTCCCTGATCTGAACCTCGTCGAGGTTCCCCGTCACCTCCTTGCGGTAACGCGCGATGAACGGCACCGTCCCGCCCTCATCCAGCAATTCGATGGCGGCAACCAGTCCTCGCATCGGGACGCTCAACGTACCCGCCATGTGGACGAGGATCTCTGTGGGAAGTGGGTTCTGTACAGGCATGATCGAAGAACCCCTATCCTACCCTCCGCGCGCCGCCCCGCGGCCTGCTACAATCTCACGGCCTCCCGTTCTTCCACTTTTGCCGGCCCCCGCTGTCAGTCCTTCTCATCTTTGCGCAGAACAAGGCAAATCCAATCTCCAATCACGTGCCTGCCATCCGGCTTCAACCCCCGCGCCGTCAGCACCCGGACAACCCGCTCTTCATCGCGCGCCTGATACCCCGAAACAATCACCGCCCGCCTCACCACACGCGCATACTCGCCGGCGAGCAACGCATGAGTCTCCGCATTGATGTTGGCCACCAGCACATCAAACGAACCGTCTCCAACCGACCGCAATGATCCCGTGA
This sequence comes from uncultured Bryobacteraceae bacterium, assembly GCA_947084845.1. Taxonomy (GTDB): domain Bacteria; phylum Acidobacteriota; class Terriglobia; order Bryobacterales; family Bryobacteraceae; genus PNKE01. The sequence goes on from CAMTUE010000024.1 coordinate 56,026, forward strand.
ACAGCCTCGGCGGCACACCGTCCGCGATCAGGTTGCGCCGCGCAATCACCACCGCCTCGCCGTCGATATCGCACCCCACCGCCAGCCCCGCGCCCAGCAGATGAGCGGCCGCCGCCAGTATCCCGGACCCCGTCCCTACATCAATCACGCTCTCGCCCGCGCGCACATGGGCTTCCACCGCCAGCAGCGCCAGTTGCGTCGCCGGATGCGCGCCCGTGCCCAGCGCCAACCCCGGATGCACCGTCAACCGCCGCCGTCCCACTGGCGGCCGCGCCTCGTCCCACTCCGGAGCCAGGTACAGGCTCTCGCCCACGCAGAACGGCTGCCACGCCTGCCGCGACTCCGCTTCCCAGTCGCGCGGAACCTCCACCGCCAGACTCGGGTTGAACTTCTGGAAGCGATCCAGCAATCCATCCGGATCGGCGAACCATGCCCTCAGACGGCAACGGTCCGGCAACGGCGATTCTTCCAGAATCCCCGACGCCCCGCTCTCCCAAAGATCGGCTGAAATAATCTCGGCGTCCGATTCCGGACAATCAAGCGTAAGAACGTACATGGTTCACTTCCGCCCGGCTCCGCTGCCTTTCGCGCAGAGCCGGGCATGGTGCGATTCTACACAACAAACACCCCACAGTCGATCCAGGCTAAAATATTCAACCATGCCCATCAGCCAAGCCCTTCTGCCCGAGTTCGATCAGGAGATCGCCTCCACCCGTAGGACCCTCGACCGCATCACCGATGAGATCTGGGCCTACAAACCCCACGAAAAATCGCCCATACTCGGCTGGCTCGCCTGCCACATCGCCAACCTGCCCACCTGGGTCGTCATCGCCATCGGCACCCGCTCCCTCGATATCGCCACCAGCCCGCGTACGCCAAAACTGACATCCAAGGCGGATCTGCTTTACACCTTCGACGCCAACGTCGCAACCGCCCGCGAGGCCCTTGAATCGGCTTCCGACGAATGCCTCATTGGACCCTGGTCGCTCCTCAACGACGGCAAAGAGATCATGACGATGCCCCGCGTCGCCCTCCTGCGCACTTTCGTCATGAACCACCTCATCCACCACCGCGCCCAGCTCGGCCTCTACCTCCGCCTTAACGACATCCCCGTTCCTGCCATCTACGGCCCCTCAGCCGACGAAAACAATATGCCCGTCTAAGCGCCGCTTCCGTCCTTTAAGTAGTTCTCTTTCTTAAGTCCGTAAGAGGAAGCCAGAGAAAAGAGGGTGGCCGCGGTCCGGTACCGGGTCTGTTTGGTACAGGAACGCCCAAACAACTCCGCAACAGCCGTCTCCAGAGGCCGCGAACGGAGAGAGCGGGTTTCGTGCTTGATTATCGAGAGAGCGGGTGCGTGCCATCTTCAACCGCGAACGTAGAGAGCGGGTCTACGGGCCGATCCTGGCCTGCGCGGGTCCCGTCGCGACCCTCGGGGAGGTTGCTACCGCGGATTCGATTCCGACCGCAGTCCAACGATGAACAGGAACACGCCCAATCCAATCGTCGCGATTCCGCTGGCGAACACGACCGTACGCGGAATCGAGTCCAGGATCGCCGCCGCGATCACCACGTCGATAATCCCGGCGCCCGCAAGAATCAGCCCCAGCAGCTTCCTGGTGTTCATAACGAGAGTCTAAGCAGGTTCAGAGCCGCTTGCACGGCAAAAGACCGGACACGCGCGCGGTCCCCTCCAAAACGGAACATGCGCGCCGAAACGCCCTCTTGCGACGCCATCCCGATCCACACCGTGCCGGGATCGATTCCAGGCGACGACGACCCGGGTCCCGCCTCGCCCGTGATCGACAGCGCGTAGACCGCCCCTGTCCGGCCGCGCGCCGATTCCGCCATGGCGCAAGCCACGGCCTCGCTCACCGCTCCGTTCTGCTCGATCAACTCCGCATCCAAGCCCAGCAGCCGGGTCTTCATCGAATTTGCGTAAACCTGGAATCCGCCCAGGAACCAATCGGACGCGCCCGCAACCTCCGTGATTCGCCCGCCCAGCAGCCCGCCAGTGCAGGATTCGGCCACGGCCAGCGTTGCGCCGCGCTCCTTCAGCATCCGTCCCAGCGCCGCTTCGATTGCGTCGCCGTTATCGGAGTAGATCCGGCTGCCGAGCGCGGCCCGGATCTTGCCGCCGACTTCATCGGCCAGGGCCTCGGCCTCGGCGGCGGTTTCGGCCGTCGCCCGCAAATGGATCTGGATGTCGCCTTCCTTGGCCAGAATCGTCGTTTCCGGGTTGGTGTAGGGCGTGTAGATGGGCGCGATCAACTGGTCGAGTTCCGATTCCGGCATCCCGGCCACGCGGAAGACGCGGGTACACAGCGCCCGCCGCGGCAGGATTTCGGCCAGCAGCGGCAGGCAATGGCCGGTGAACATCGGCTTCATCTCACGCGGCGGCCCTGGCAGCAGCATGACGATCCGGCCCGGCAGGTCGATCCACTGGCCCGCCGCCGTGCCGTTGGGGTTGGGCAGAATGCGCGCGCCTTCGATCTGAAACGCCTGCCGCCGGTTGTTCTCGGTCATCTTGCGGCCCAACCGTTCGAAGCGGGCCGTCAGCGTGTCCATCAGTTCACTGGAATAGAGCAGCCTCCGCATCAGCGCCTGCGCGACTGCCTCGCGCGTGATGTCGTCCTCGGTGGGGCCAAGTCCGCCGGTGAGAATCACCACCGGAGTACGGTCAATGGCCGCGCGGACGGTCTCGGCCAGGCGGTCGCGCTGGTCGCCGATGATGCACTTCTGCCTCACCTGCACGCCCAGGTCGTTCAAGTGCTGTGTGAGCCACAGCGAGTTGGTGTCGATCCGTTCCGGTGTGAGCAGTTCGCTGCCCACGGCGATGATTTCAGCTTGCATCTCGATGGTTCGTCCTCAGACGAGCGGCCTGCCCGCAACGCCGGCATGGAGGCGGTAGAGCGCGCCCGTCGTGGCCACGATCATGTCACCCTTGGGCGCGAAGGCCAGGCCGACGATGCCCGGTCCGGAAAGGAACAGGGACGCTTCGCGGTCTTCCGTGATCCTGACGATCCCCCGCCGGCCGCCGATCGAAGCGGCGGCATACAGGTTGCCGTCAACGTCGAAAGCGATGCCCTGCGGACGGCCCAATCCACGATAGAAGACCTCAACCTCTCCTGCCGGAGAGATCCGGTGGACGGCGTCGTTGCTCGACGTCGTGGCGCCGCTGACGTACAGATACCCGCCGGGACCAAAGGCGAGATGGAACGCGGCGATCGAGGCCTCGACCGTGGCGAAGACGTAAACCTGGCGCGACGGGCTGATTTTGAAAATGGTGCCCGAACGGTCGCCGACATACAGATTGTCTTCCAGGTCGAACGCGATGCCGGTGGCCACGCCCATGCCTTCAACGAAGACGTTCATCACGCCGCTCGACGGCGCCTGGTAGATGAACCCGTCGAAACGCGACGAGATATGCAGTATGCCCAGCGAATCGATGGCCAGACCGGTGGCGTTCATCAGGTCGTTCAGGTACGGCTCAACCTCGCCGTCCGGGCTGATCCGGTAGACCGCGACCGCCGTCTTCTGGCCGCGGGAACCGCTGAAGGTGACAAAGATGTTGCCATCCGCGTCGACCGCCGGGTTGGCGACGGGATGCAGATTCTCGGCGATCAGCGCCCCGACTTCAAATGGAACCGATGCCCACGTCTCCGGGTAGAGCCCAACCGTGAGCGTGCCGCGCTTGATCGTCTCCGGCACCCGGGCGATGGCGAGGTTCTGAGCGCCGGTGGTCAGCGGGGCGATCATCTCGCCGATGCGCGCTGTCGGGCGCGGGCCGTCGAGGAAATTCCGTCCACGGATCCAGACATCGCCGCCGGGAATGGCGAGCGAAGGCGAGACCGAGTCGATGACAATGGGGCGCGCGGCGCCGGATTTAGTCACTCTGATTCAACTCCAGGGACCCGCAACGGGGTCCAATGCAGGCCGGCGGATTGATCCGCCACCCATTACTGATTCAACCATCGGATGCCCAGCAGCACAAGTGCGCCGTAGATTCCGGCCGCCAGATCGTCGGCAACGATACCGGTGCCTTCCGGTAGGGATTCGAAATTCCGGACCGGCCAGGGTTTCGCAATGTCGAACAGGCGAAACAACAGGAACGCTCCAAGGACCCACTTCCAATCGAACTCCGGCACGGCCGCCAGCGTCAGCCACTGGCCCAATACCTCGTCGACGACCACCAGCCCGGGGTCTTTTTTGCCGGCCGAGCGGGCCGTGGCCGTCGACGCCCAGATGCCCACGGGGGTGAAAACGGCGGCCAGAACGGCGAAATGCCAGGGCTGGCTGAGTCCCAACCAAACGAACCCTCCAGCCGCGATCAGCGCGCCAATCGAACCTGCCGTGCCCGGCCCCCACGGCCATTTGCCGCAGCCGAACCATGTGGCAATGATCCAAGCTACTGATTTCATTAGACTTGTTGCTCTTGGTCCGAGTCCGGAGGTTCGTTTGGCAGAAGTTCCGCCGAGCCGGCCTCGGACGGCGGGGACGCGTCCGGGATGCGGTATTTCTCCTCAGCCCAGTTGCCGAGGTCGATCTGCCGGCAGCGTTCCGAACAGAAGGGGAACTCGGGCGATCCGAGTTTGGCCGGCTTCTTGCACGTAGGACATTTGATTGTCATTGGTGTTGCCTCTGGTGGCCGGCGCCGAGGACGACGAAGGGGTTCGTTTGGACGAGGCGCGGCCTGGGGGCGTCGAACGGGACGCCGCCATCGATCAGGTCGCCGATCAGGTCATAGTCGTGCGCACGGGTGACCCTCATCATGCGAATCTCGCCGCTGACGGGAGCGCGGTCGCCTACGTCCTCGAGATAGCACACACCGTCGATGTCGGGCGCCTGGGCGGCGGTGCGCGCCTGCCAGACGAGTTCGCTGTCCGCGCTCGGCCCTTCGATCAGGACGGGGATCTCGCGGCCGATCCAGGCGCGGTTAAGCTTGCGGGAGATCTTGCGCTGAATCGACATCAGGCGGCGCTTGCGGTTGTAGATGTCGCGCGCGGACACTTTGCCGTCGAGATGGTAGCTCTCGCTGGTCTCCTCGTCGGAGTAGGAAAAGACGCCGAGGCGGTCGAATTTGGCCGCTTCGACAAACTGGCTGAGTTCTTCGAAATCCCGGTCCGTCTCGCCGGGGAAGCCGGCGATCATCGATGTCCGGATCGACACGCCGGGAATCGCGCGGCGGACTTTGTCGAGCAGTTTCAGGAAGATGTCGCCGTTCGAGCCGCGTTTCATGCGCTTCAGGACGGAGGCCGAGGCGTGCTGGAGCGGCATGTCGATGTATTTGACCAGCGAGTCGTGGCGGGCGATGGTGTCGAGCAACCGGCGCGTGATGCGGTTCGGGTAGCAGTAGAGGAAACGGATCCACCGGGCCTCGTCCGTCTCGATCGCGGCCAGGCGTTCGAGCAGCGTGGCCAGACCGTCCTTGATGCCGAGGTCTTCGCCAAAGGCCGTCGTGTCCTGGCCGATCAGGTTGATCTCGCGGACGCCCATCGAAAACAACTGTTGGGCCTCGGCGACGACCGACTCGAAGCGCCGGGAACGGAACTTTCCTCGGAACTGCGGGATGACGCAGAAGGTGCAGGGGTGGTCGCAGCCCTCGTTGATCTTCATGTAGGCGTAATGGCGGGGCGTGGCGAGGATGCGCGGGGTGGCCTCGTGATACAGGTACGGTTCAAACGGATTGGTTTCCGCCGCGCCGCCTTCACAGAGCGCAACGATGTCGTCGAGCTCGTTCGTGCCGAGGACGGCGTCCACTTCCGGGATCTGCTGCCGGATCTGGTCGCGGAAGCGTTCGACAAGACAGCCGGCGACAATTAGGCGGCGCGCCTTGCCCGTCTTCTTGAACCCGGCCATCTCGATGATGGTGTCGACGGACTCCTGCTTGGCCGGGTCGATGAAGCTGCACGTGTTGACGACAATGGCGTCGGCGTCTTCGGGCGAAGATGTGAGCGTGTGGCCGCGGGCGTTCAACCGGCCCATCATGACTTCAGTGTCCACAAGGTTTTTGGGACACCCCAGACTTACGAATCCGACTTTCAAATGGTTTACCTGTAGAGGGAGAACTCGACGCGAACCTCAATTTTATCATGCGCAGGCCGTTGGACCCCGGCGGCGTGTGGTACACAGGAATCTGGACATGAAACTGCATTTGATGTTGATCACGATGGCCCTGAGTGTGGCCGCGACCGGCTGTAAGACGAGCGCGAAGGTGGAACCGTCGCGGAAAGCCCGGGCGGGATGCCAATGGGTGGCGAGCGGCGAAGCGGCGCTGGGCGTGAATTTCCTGGTCGAAGAGTGCGGCGGAAAACGGCCGGTGGTCGCGCGCAAGGCGAACGTGATCGAGATCGGCGAGGGCGGGGCGCGGATTGAAGTCTATGGCAAGCATTTCGCCCAGCCACCGATCACGGCGATTAAGGAACATTTCATCAGCCGGCTTTCCGAGCAGGAATTCGGCGGTTGCATCGTCACGGCCAAGCCCGAGCAGGTGAAGGCGCCTGAGGGCATGGGGGTGTTCGCGATCGTGCCCGGGCCCGATTACCGGGCAGCCGCGAAAGCGAAGCGCGACGCCGACCCGGCGGCGACGATCTGTGGCGACCACGGGCAGGGTCCGGCGCTTGGATTCTTCATGGGGGGACAGACGGGCGCGGGCGGGCGGCTGTTGTATGTGTTCGCGGGCGGCGAGGAGTCCGGGTTGGACCCGCTTTCGGTGCGGCTGGAAAGCGACAAGTCGATGGCGGAGAAGCTGGAGAAACTGGCGCCGGAGAATCTGGCGACGGCGGAGATGCTGGCATTCGCCCTGGAATCGGATCTGAAACGGTACAAGGAAGTAAAGGGGCAATACGCCGAGGGCGACAGGGAGTCGTCGTACATGATGTTCAGCAAGGACGGCCAGCCGGTGGTTGCGGTGGAACAGGTCAAACTGGGCGACAAGTCGGATTCAGAGCTGCGCTCGTATTTCACCGGCGGGCGGCTGTTCCTGATTCGGGAGAATCAGCTCTTCACGAGCCGGGGCGGGAACTCGAAATCGCAGGACGTGATCTGGAAGCGGATGGCGTTTGGGGCGGGCGGCAAACTTCTGGAGGCGCGCAAGGTGGTGAGGGGGATGGCCGGGGCGCTGGAGCCGAACGAAGCCGAGGACGCGGCGAAGGCGGCTGAGGGGCTGGTGAAACGGGCGGTGAAGTAGGATAGGCCTCCTGGCCTGTCACTGGAGTTTGGCTCCGTTGCAGCGCAGACAGGCCGGGAGGCCTGTCCTACTGGTTTACGCGGCAGACAGGCCGGGAGGCCTGTCCTACTCTTTCAGATTCCGATAGCGGAAGATCTGGTCGTCGGGGGATTGGAGGACCGATTCCGCCGGGAGGGCGGCATCGATTGGCGTGTATTCGGCTTCGCCTGAAACCACGATGGCTGGCTCGTCCGACAGAATCAGGGTGCGGCGGCCGAGGGTGACGCGGGTCATGCCGATCAGGGCATCCACCATTTCCGGGCGGGCAAACGGCGCCCGGATTCGCCAGGAGGCGGGATCGTTCAGACCGTGATGGGTGAACCGGTAATGTTCGATGATGCGGACGGCCAGGGCGACACCGGGCACAAGTTTGCCGTGGTAAGCCGAAGCCTGGACAAGGAGCGAGTCACGCAAGGCCTCGCGTGACTGTGGGCGGCCGACCTGCCGGCCGTTGGCTGAGAAGATCAGGTCGCGGGTGACGAAATAGGGCTTGATGTCGACGATGGGGGTCTGGTCAAGGAAATCGAGGCGGTCGACGTGGACGGAGAGTCCATCGATGCGTTCGATGCGGGTGGCGGTGAGTCCGATGGGATTCGGGCGGGCGGGCGAGCGGACGGCGAATACGCCGTGAAGGCCGCCTGGTCCCGCATCGCGGACGCCGCGCGGCGTCACCTGAAGAACGTGGCGCTCGTCGCGTCCCTGGTCGAGCCAGGCAAGCACCCAAAGATGGGAGTGTTTCTCGATATCGAGCAGAGCGGGCGCGAACCGCGGGTATATTTCGAGGATCGCCGGCACGCCCCATGGGGGCATTGCCCTGCGCTCAGTGATGGCCGAGCGGACCAGGCCGACGGGTTCAAGCGTCATCGGAAGGGCTTGACCTCGATCTGATTGACGATCGACTTGACGCCCTTTACCTTCTTGGCCAGTTTCTCCGCCTTTAGCCTTGCCCGTTCCTTCTCGACGACGCCCTTGATGGTGACGACCCCATCCTTCACGTCGACTGTGAACGCGCCGCCTTTGACTTCGGGATCGCGGACAAGTTTCAGGCGGACTTCGTCGTTGATGCGGTCGTCCTGGGAGGACTGAAGCGCCAGGGCCGGCAGCGCGGCGAAGAGCGGGGTGAGGGTGAGGAGGAAAGAAGATCGTTTCATGAGATCACCTGACCCCATTATCCCCCGGATCGGGCTCGGGCAATTCGAGAATCGGGCCGAGATCGCTCGATTGTCCGCCATAGACGGCGCGCCAGTCGAGTTCCCTGAGGAACGACGGATTCTCGCGCCAGCCGGGTTGGACCTTGACGAAGAGTTCAAGGTAGAAGCGCCGGCCGAGGAGAGCTTCCAGATCGAGCCGCGCCTCGGTGCCGATTCGCTTCAACATGGCGCCCTTGGAGCCGACGATGATGATCTTCTGGCCGCGCCGTTCGACGTAGATGGTGGCGGCGACGCGGGTGATGCGGGGTTTCTCCTCCCACTGGTCGACGAGGACGGCAACCGAGTGCGGGACCTCGTCGCGGGTGAGTTGAAGGATCTTCTCGCGGACCGTCTCGGCACAGATGAATCGCTCGGGGCTGTCGGTGAGGTAATCCTCGGGGAAGAACGCGGGGCCGGCGCTCATGCGGGAGGTGATGGCGGCGAGGAGTTCGTCGCAGCCGTCGCCGGTGGTGGCCGAGATGGTGAAGTACTCCACAAACTCGTGCCGTTGCTGGAACCCTTCGAGAAGAGGCGCGAGGGCGGACTTCGACTTCAGCCGGTCGATCTTGTTCAGGACGAGGATGGCGGGCGTGGACGCCTTTTTCAGCAGGGCGAGCGCGGCATTGTCGCCTTCGTTGAGGGGGTGTGTCGCGTCGTGGACGTAGACCAGCAGGTCACGCGAATCGAGGGCCTCCTGGATGGACTGCATCATGCGGCGGTTGATGGGGGACTCGGCGGGATGGATGCCTGGTGTGTCGAGAAAGACGATCTGGGCTTCGGGCCGGGTGAGGACGCCCTGGATGATGGTGCGGGTGGTCTGCGGCTTATCGGCGACGATGGCCACCTTGACGCCGACCAGACGGTTCACCAGCGTGGACTTGCCGGCGTTGGGCCGGCCGATGATTGAAACGAATCCGGATAGATGTTCAGACAAAGCGGGGGAGACTCCTTAGGCCGTTTCGGCCTCTTCTTCAGCCGGTGCAGGCGTTCGCAGGATGCGGACCCTGATGACGCGCAGCGGGTCTGCCGCCAGCACTTCCAAGCGTAGGCCATCGCGTTCGACGGCGGCGCCGGCGGCGGGCACTTCGCCGAGCCATTCGGTGACCAGGCCGCCGATGGTGGTGGATTCTATGTCGTCCTCGGGGCGGTAGCCGAACAGATCGCTCAAGTGGTCCACATCGAAGCTGCCGGAGACGGTGACCGAGCCGTCCATGTTGCGGACGAGGTCGTGGGCGGGTTCGTGTTCATCGCGGATCTCGCCGAAGACCTCTTCCATGAGGTCCTCGAGGGTGACCAGTCCGGCGACGTTGCCGTATTCATCGACGACATAGACGATGTGGGTTCCCGAGGCCTGAATCTCCTTGACGAGGTCGGAGGCGAACTTGGATTCGGGGACGGCGACGATGGGGCGCATGAGGTCGCGGATGGACTTGCGGGTCCTGTCGCCGGGATCGAGTTCAAACAGGTCGCGGACGTGGACGAAGCCAATGATGTTGTCGAGGGAGCCATCGCAGACGGGGATACGGGAGAACTGCTCGTTCTTGGCCAGGGTGCGGAGGTCGTCGAGAGAGCTCGAGGCGTCGATGGTGATCATCTGGCGGCGCGGGGTCATGACCTCGCGAATGCGTTTATCCCCGAAGGCGACGACGCTTTGGATGAGGCGGCTGTCCTCCTTCTCGATGATGCCCTCCTCTTCGCCGGCGGTGATGAGGGCTTCGATGTCCTCGGAGGCGCTGGACTCCTCTTCCTGTTCGTTGGCGGGTTCGGCCAGCGCGTGGAGGGAGTTGAGGAACTTGAGCAGGGCGGTGAGGGGCCGGATCAGGGCGGCGAGAAGGCGGAGCAGGGGGATGAGGGGAATGAGCCAGGCGGCGGCGGTGCGGCGGTAGAGGAGTTGCGGGACCAGATACGCCGAAAAGAGCATGAGCAGCCAGGCGATGGCGAGTCCTTCGAGGAAGCCGAGCCAGTTGGGCGTGTGGAGCAGGGTGGCGGCGACGATGATTGAGCCGGCGGCGGCGATCAGCGTGTGTTTGAGCAGAGAGAAGGTGAGCGCGCCGTCCTCGGTGTCAAAGCCGATCATGTCTTCGAGCGAGTCCTTGAAGAACTCGAGGGCGCCGGATTCGCGGGTGCGGAGGCGGAGCGATTCGAGGTAGAGAAGTTGCACGAAGCTGACCAGCGCGAGGAAGACGGCGAGGATGGCGGCGGAAACGGCAAGGATCATTGTGATGAGCCATTGAGCCGCGCTCTGCCGCGAGACGGCCCGGAACCCGCTCTCTGCGTTCGCGGTTGATCGGGAGAGGGCTGTTTCTCATCACTCATGGGCGGCCCCGGCGGGGCCGTCCGGACTCTCTCGATCAGGCCGGTGGGCAAGGCGAGGGCCTTGCGCCAGCGCGATTCGAGGCGGCGCATCTGGCCGCGGTCGGATTCATGGTCGTGGCCGAGCAGATGCAGGAGGCCATGAAGGAGGAGGATTTCGATCTCGACCTCGATGCCGTGACCAAACGAAGCCGCCTGGGCGCGGGCACGCTGCCATGAGATGGCGATGTCGCCGAGCGATTGCGAAGGATCGCGGGCAGGGAAGCTGAGAACGTCGGTGGGCTCGTCCTTGCCGAGGAAGTGGCGGTTGAGGTCCTGAAGTTCGCTGTCGCCGGTGAGCATGGCGCAGAAGGGGCGGCCGAGGGCGACGCGGTCGCGGAGTGTATCGGCGAAGGTCCGCAGGCGGGCGCGATCCAGACCTTTAGGTGCGCGGCGGAACAGGAGGAGTGGGTCTATGTCCATCTTGCTATACGGGTTTGGGCGGCCCGGCGGCCGGGGGTTCCTGGAGCGTGAGGGAGAGTTGGCGTCCGGCTCCGGTGAGCTCGCCGTGACGCTCGTAGGCCTTGACGATGCGTTGAACCAGGGCGTTGCGGACCACGTCGCGTTCGTCAAAATAGGTGACGCCGATGCCGTCCACGCCGCGCAGGATCTCGACGGCGTCGAGCAGGCCGCAGCGGCGTCCGGCGGGCAGGTCGATTTGAGTGAGATCGCCGGTGACGACCAGTCGCGAATTGAAGCCGATGCGGGTGAGCATCATCTTCATCTGTTCAGGGGTGGAGTTCTGGGCTTCGTCGAGGATGATGAAGCTGTCGTTGAGGGTGCGGCCGCGCATGAAGGCGAGCGGGGCGACCTCGATGGTGTTGCGTTCGAGGGCGCGCTCGACCTTTTCGGTTTCAAGCAGGTCGAACAGGGCGTCGTAGAGCGGGCGGAGGTAGGGGTCGATTTTTTCCTGAAGAGTGCCGGGCAGGAAGCCGAGACGCTCACCGGCTTCGACGGCCGGGCGGGTGAGGATGATGCGCGAGACCTGCTTGTTGAGCAGAGCCGAGACGGCCATGGCGACGGCGAGATAGGTCTTGCCGGTGCCGGCGGGGCCAATGCCGAAGACAAGGTCGTTGTGTTCGATCAGGTCGAGGTAGGAGCGCTGGTTGACGGTCTTGGGGACGACGGTCTTTTTGCCGAAATTGCGGGCGCGGCCACTGGAGTAAAGGCTGCGGAAACTGGTGGACGGGTCGGCCGTGAGGACGCGGAGGTAGCTGTTGACGTCGGCAGGCGGAATGGTCTGGCCGCCCTCGGCGAGGGCGAGATAGTCGCTCACGATCTGTTCGGCGCGTTGAACCGCCGCGTCGGCGCCCTCGATTTCAAGGCCGTCGTGGGTGAGGCGAGTCTGGACGCCGAGGCCGGATTCGAGCAGGCGGATGTTCTCGTCCTTGGTACCGAAGAACGACTCCAGGCCGCGGTTGGATTGGAGGACAATTTTCATCGCAGGACCAAGCCTTGAATTGAAGTGCGAACGGGCAGGAAAATGCGGCCGGAATGGAGGCCGCGCCGGGGGGAAGGGGTGGATCTCATGAAGGGGCGGAAATGGAAATGGGGCCGGATGGGTCGCCCTCCTGTTTGAGCGCGCACATCACCTCTAATTTTAACACGGCCCCACTATAGCATGGAAAAGAAAGGGTTCAGGCAGTCAGGGTAGCGACTCCGAGGCGACCCAGGTGCTTCTCCATCCGGGTGCGGAGTTCGATCCTGGCGCGAAGCAGGCGTGACTTGGCCGCTGCGATCGAGATGCCGAGTTTTTCCGCCACTACCTGCGTGGGAATCTCCTGGACATCGCGCATCATGAAGACCTCGCGGAGGATGGG
>CAMTUE010000025.1:0-6227 GCA_947084845.1 uncultured Bryobacteraceae bacterium
TCCGGGCGGTAGATGGCCCAGGCGGTGTCGGTTTCCTGGACTACTATTTCTTTGATTCGGGCTCCTGTTGATTCGAGGGCTGGGGCGAGGAGTTTGGTTAGTTCTTCGTGGAAGTAGAGGGCTATGTTTTCGGCGGAGGTGTTTCTGGATTCGAAGGCGGGGAGGTCGTTCAGGTATTTGTGGTCGAGGGTTTCGGAGACGGCTCGGAGGGCTGTTTTGAGGTCGGAGAAGTCGAGGAGGAGGCCGATGGGGTTTAGGTTGGGGCCGGTGACGGCGAGTTGGACGCGGTAGTTGTGGCCGTGGGGGGTGGCGCACTTGCCTGCGTAGTCGCGGAGGTGGTGGCCGGCGGGGAAGGTGTGTTCTACACGGAGTTCAAACATGGTTGGAGGCGCTCACTTTGGGTGGTGTGGGGGGGGCTGGTTGGCTTTGGACTTGCCGGCACGATTGCCGGCACGGCAGGCAGGATTGCCTGCGCTACGGGGGGTGACCCGCTCTCTGCGTTCGCGGTTGAAGTTTGGGACCCGCTCTCTGCGTTCGCGGTTGAAGTTTGGGACCCGCTCTCTGCGTTCGCGGTTGAAGGGTGGGACCCGCTCTCTGCGTTCGCGGTTGAAGGGTGGGACCCGCTCGCTTTGCTCGCGGTTGAAGGGTGGGACCCGCTCGCTTTGCTCGCGGTTGATGGAGGGCGGGTTTTGGTCGACTGGGGGTCTAGGCATTGTCGAAGAAGGTCTCTACTTCCCTTATGTCGTCGGTGAAGCGGTAGTCAGGGAGACTTTCGATGAAGACTCGGCCGTAACGCTGTCTGGTGACCCGGTTGTCCAAGAGGGCTACGACTCCGCGGTCCTGCTTGCTGCGGATCAGTCGGCCGAAACCCTGTTTGAGGGAGATGGCGGCTTGCGGGACCTGGTAGTCGAAAAACGGGTTGCCTCCCGAGGCGCGGACACTGCGGATGCGGGCGTCGACAACGGGGTCGCTGGGCACGGCGAAGGGCAACTTATCAATGATAACGCAGCTCAATTGGTCGCCCTGGACGTCGACGCCCTGCCAGAACGATGACGTTGCGAAAAGGACGCAGTGAGGGGTGTTGCGGAATTCGTGGATGAGGGCGCGCTGGGGGCGGGTTCCCTGGAGGAGGACGGGGTAGCTGAGTTCGGGTTCGATGCGTTCGTGGGCGGCGCGCATCTGGGCGTAGGAGGTGAACAGGACGAAGGCGCGGCCGCGGGAGTGGCTGAGGAGTTCGGTGATCTCCTTGACAGCGGCTGAGAGGAAGCCGGGGTCGCGGACATCGGGCAGGTGGGGGGGGACGTAGAGGAGGGCCTGGTTGGGGTAGTCGAAATGGGAAGGGACGATGAGCTCGCGGGGCATCGAGATGCCGAGGCGCTCCTTGATGAACGAGAAGCCGCCGGCGACGGCGAGGGTGGCGGAGGTGAGGATGGCGGCCGGGCCTTCGTTGAAGAGACGGTCGCGGAGGAGATTCGATACGTCGATGGGAGTGGCTTGAAGGTAACAGCCGCGGCCGCGTCGTTCGATCCAATAGACGTAGGTTTCGTCGCCGGACTCCATCCAGAAGCGGAGCCGGGCGATCATTTCCTCGGTGCGGCGGTGGAGGGGGAGGATTTCGTCGGGGGCGTCGCGGACGAGTTTGAGTTGGGTGGCGAGGAGTTCGAGGGCGCCGGAAAAGTGGTTGTAATGCTCGGCGTGTTGGCGGAGGAAGGACTGGTGGTTCTGGAAACTGGTGCGGCCATCCTGGGCGGGGAAGAGGGCGAAGAAGCGGTCGGAGTGGTCGAGGAGGGTGAGGAGGAGATGGTCGAGGGGAGTGGTGAGGAAGTCCTTGCGGCGGGCGGTGGCGAGGATGTCGCGGCGGAGGTCGTCGACCTGGAGGGAGGAGATGGTGATGCCGAAGTACTGGCCGGCGACGTCTTCGAGATCGTGGGCTTCGTCGAAGACGACGGCGGCGTAGTCGGGGAGGACGCCGGCGGAGATGTCGTTTTCCTTGACGGCGAGGTCGGCGAAGAAGAGGTGGTGGTTGACGATAACGATGTCGCATTCGAAGGCGTTCATGCGCATTTGGGTGATGAAGCAGCGTTCGAACTGGGCGCATTTCTGGCCGGTGCAGAGGTCGCCGCGGGCGTCGAGTTTGGCCCAGACGGTGGAGGATTCGGGGAGGCCGGGGATGGAGGCGCGGTCGCCGGATTCGGTGGATTCTTCCCAGTTTTTGATGATCTGGAAGTCGGAGACCTCTTCGAGACCGGAGAGGATGGGTTCTTTCTGGGCGTCGTAGATTTTCTGGCGGCAGGCGTAGTTGGAGCGGCCCTTCATGTAGCAGGCTTTGAGGTTGGGGAAGAACTGCTGGAGGAAGGGGATGTCCTTGAAGAAGAGCTGTTCCTGGAGGTTTTTGGTGCCGGTGGAGACGATGACGCGCTTGCCGGAGAGGATGGCGGGGACGAGGTAGGCGATGGTCTTGCCGGTGCCGGTGCCGGCTTCGACGAGTTGATGGCGGTGCTGGATGAAGGCTTCCTCGATGGCGAGGGCCATGTCGACTTGGCCCTTACGGAACTCGTAGTTGGGGTGGGCCTTGGAGAGGGGGCCGGAGCGGGCGAAGAAGCTCTTGACTGTGAGGGTGCGGGACAAGGGGGCGGGGTTACCTCGGGGCGGGGTGGATGGGGCGGTTTGATGGCACGGCTGATTCCAGGGTAGCGCGGGAGGGGCGATTTGGAATCGCGGGCGGCGGGGGAATGCGTACGATTGAAAGTGGCGGCCGGGACCCGCGCTCTCTCCTTGAGGCTTTTGCGTAACTGCTGTGTGCTCAGCAAAGCACGTGACGGGGGCTTTCGGCGGGCCGTTCGCGTTCGGGGGCGGTAGGGTGTGTCGTACCTCGCGCTTACGCACGAGGCTCGCTGGAAGACGGGGTATCTGTGGAAGTTCAGTGGTTTCAAGAGAGCTACGGGCAGGCGCCTCGTGGTTTTCATGATGCGCGGTGCGGGGACCCGCTCTCTGCGTTCGCGGTTGAAGGGGGGTGGGGGCGAGGGGACCCGCTCACTGCGTTCGCGGTTGAAGGGGGGGCTGGTGCGGGGACCCGCTGTCTTCGTTTGCGGCCGGTTAGATTTTGCGGAGTTTCCAGCGGCCTTTGCGGAAGAAGTAGAGGCCGATTAGGGTGAGGAGGGCTTCGGCGGAAGGGATGGCCCAGAAGGCTCCGGTGGAGCCGAGGCCGAGGTGATGGGAGAGGAACCAGGCGAACGGGATTTGGAAGGCCCAGTAGACGCCTAGCGGGACTTTCCTACGCTCTCGCTCTCGTGCGGCCGGAACTCTCTGTGCCATAACGACTTTGCGGCGTTGGCGGTGTATATACGTAATTGGTGACAGCTACAACAACACTCTGCCATATCGAAATGCCTGTTGACAGAGTTGTCGTCATGATGTATATACGTAATTGATGGCCTCTCTCCAGACCTATCAGTCACACGGCATCTCCTACTTCCGCATCGTCGAGTCTTTCCGTAAGGACGGCAAACCCGCTATTCGCGTGTTGGCTCATCTCGGTCGAGTCGACGACATCCTGCGCCGTCATCAGCAACAGGTGGACGCGCCGGTGAGAGTCTCCTCCGTATCCTCGGGAGCTGTCACCGCGCTCCATCGCCTGGCTGTGGAGTTCGACCTGGCCGGCCGAATCAATCGCGCCACGGCTCCCACCGGCACGGTGCAGAAACGCGACGGCCTGACTGTGGGCGAGTCGCTCGTCGCTGCCATGATTGCGCGTTGCTGCGCGCCTCGCAGCAAGCGCGCCTTTGCCGACTGGGCTCGGACGACCTGCCTCCCCGAACTGATGGACTTTCGTGCCACCGATCTGACCAGCCAGCATTTCTGGGATCAGATGAACGCGGTTCCGGTGAAACAGTTGGCCGCCATTGAGCAGGAAGTAGTGGGTCAAGTGATCGACACCGAGCATTTGCGGATTCAGGCACTGGCCTACGACACGACCAACTTCCACACCCACATTGCCAGCACCAACCTGCGCGCGAAACTACCGGCGCGCGGCCACAACAAACAAGGGCGCCACGATCTCCGGCAAATGGGTTTGGCTCTGGTGGTGGATCAGAATACGCAATTGCCCCTGGCTCACTCGCTGTATGAAGGGGCGCGCTCGGACATGCGGACATTTGCCGAGTTTCTCAAGCCTCTCGGCAAACGCCTGCGCGCCTTATCCGGCACGCCCGAGCAGTTGACGATCGTCTTTGACGCCGGCGCCTCGTCCCGGCAGAATCTGGATGGCCTCCAGCACTACGTGACGGCGATCCGCCCCTCCCAACAGGCGGAGTTTCTGGCCGAGGCCGCTGGCCAACTGACCGACGTGCAGTTGTCCAATGGGGCCACCGTGCGAGCCTATCGCAGCCGCCGGATGATGGCCGGACAACAGCGCGAGGTGGTCGTCGTCTTCAGTCCAAGATTGCATGAAGGGCAGATCCGTGGGCTGCATCAGGCTTTGGCGCGAAGTCATCGGGAGTTAGCAGGAATGGGGTTAAATCCGCGGCTCACCGCCGAAGCCGCGAAACGGCGGCTCGATCAGATCCGTGGCCGGCAGTATCTTCGATCCTTGCTCTGCTATCAGGTCGAAACGGGCAACGAGTCAGGGCTGCGCGTCCGCATCTGGAGCGACTATGAGGAGTATCAACGTCTGACAACGCGCTACTTCGGGCTGCGGATTCTAATCAC
Organism: uncultured Bryobacteraceae bacterium; assembly: GCA_947084845.1. Classification (GTDB taxonomy): domain Bacteria; phylum Acidobacteriota; class Terriglobia; order Bryobacterales; family Bryobacteraceae; genus PNKE01. The sequence continues at coordinate 4,708 of CAMTUE010000025.1, forward strand.
CGATCGCGCCGAGTGGAGCACTGCTGAGATCATCGAAGCCTATCGAGGGCAATCGCGAGCCGAGGCGGCATTTCGAGACATGAAAGACCCCCACATGCTTTCGGCCCGCCCGCAATTTCACTGGACTGATCAGAAACTCCATGTCCACGCCTTCATCTGCGTCACGGCCTACCTCCTGGTGACTCTATTGCACAGACGCGCAACCCTCAGAACCTCATTTCAGGGCAGTTCCCGCCGGCTCCTCGCGGAACTGGCCGGGCTGCGATACTGCCGGCTGATTGATGTGACCGGCCGCAAAGGCAGACCGCGCGTACGCTGGCAGAGCGAAGAAGCCACCCCCGAAACCAAAGTCCTCGCCGAGGCGCTGAACGCGATGCCTGCTCTCAATTGACCCGGTGGTATATACGGAGCATCGCTCCATCTGCCTATGTTGCAAGCACTTCCAGCCGCTATCGCCTCAAGCGTAGGAAAGTCCCGCTAGTGTATACCACGGTAGGGGGTCCGTGGTATGCGATTGAATTCCGCATGGGGCGGCTTCGTTGCTCTTTTCAGAACCGCGCGGCAGTGGAACTGAGATCGGTAGGCGTGGGCCCGGGGATGGAGCCGCAAGATTTTGTTCTAAAGATCGAGTGATGTGTAGTGTAAACCGGGATATTCATGTTAATCGGGGACAGAAACACAATGTACCCTTCACCCGCGGCAGAGAACCACAAGATGTAGTAGCGTCGGACCCACTCTTGTACAAATTAGCTTTCTGCCACCCGCGTGAAGTGTAACGGCACGGCGGGGCGTCCTGTCTGGTAGGTTGGCTCAGGTTTCCATCCAGAGACTGAGCCCCACCGTCAAGGAGATCCCCGCCATGAATCGAGTATCCAGCATTTTCAGCCAGCTTTTGCAGGTCTTCCCGCGTCTCGAGTTCGAGTCGCTCGTGCGCGAGCACAAGGCCGAACGCCATGCCCGCGGTTTCACCTGCTGGCAGCAGTTCGTCGCGATGTTGTTTTGCCAACTCGCCTCCGCTCAGAGTCTGCGAGAGATCTGTGGCGGCATGGCGGCGTTGGAGGGCAAGTTGCGCCATCTCGGCATCTCCGATTGCCCCAAGGCCACCACGCTTTCCTACGCCAACGCCCACCGGCCTTGGCAACTCTATCAATCGATCTTCGACCAAACGCTGGCCCGTTGCCAGGCTGAGGCCGCCCTGCGGACCAAACGCAAATTCAAGTTCATGCACAAGCTCATGAGCCTCGACTCCAGCATGGTGGAGTTGTGCGCCGAGACCTTCGATTGGGCGCGCTACCGCAAGCTGAAGGGCGCCCTGAAACTGCACCTGGTGCTGGACCACAACGGCTGCCTGCCCTGCTACGCCGTCATCACCGAGGGCAGGCGGGCCGATGTCAAAGAGGCGCGCAGGATCCAGTTCGCGCCCAGCACGATGGTCGTGTTTGACCGCGGCTATGCCGACTACGACTGGTGGCTGGAATTAACCCGCTCGAAGGTCGATTTCGTCACCCGGCTCAAGGACA
>CAMTUE010000026.1:0-46273 GCA_947084845.1 uncultured Bryobacteraceae bacterium
CATCTACAGTGCTAACGCCGATGGGCGGCGATTGCAAGGGCGGCGAAGGATGATTTCCACAGATGAACGCCGGCGGCGGCTGTGGAAAACTCGCTTCGCTCAAAACACGCCCATACCAGCTATAAGGCTGTCCCAGGTTCCTGCCTCAGGTTGGGCCGGAAGTCCTCGACCAGGGTGCTGCGACAGGCTGGGAGGTCGAGTTGTGCCAGATCAGCCGGCGGCGCTGCCGGCGGTTTCCTGGCGATAGGTTACTGCGGCTTTGAGGAAGTCGCGGTTCATGCGGGCGATGTTTTCCAGGGTGATGCCCTTGGGGCAGACGGCTTCGCATTCGCCGGCGTTGGTGCAGTAGCCGAAGCCCTCTTCGAGCATCTGGGCGACCATGCGGACCGCGCGGCGGTCGCGCTCGGCCTGGCCTTGCGGGAGCAGAGCGAGATGCGAGATCTTGGCCGCGGTGAACAGCGATGCCGAGGCGTTCGGGCACGATGCCACGCAAGCTCCGCAGCCGATACAGGAAGCCGCGTCCATGGACATGTCCGAACATTGCTTGATGATCGGCAGGGCGTTGCCGTCGGGAGCGGAGCCGGTGTTCACCGAGATATAGCCGCCGGCGGCGATGATGCGGTCGAGGGAGCTGCGGTCGACCATGAGGTCCTTGACGATGGGGAAGGCGGCGGCACGGAAGGGTTCGAGCCAGAGTTCGTCGCCGTCGCGGAAGTGCCGCATGTGAAGCTGGCAGACGGTGGTCCCGCGCTGGGGACCGTGGGGCACGCCATTAATCATGAAGCCGCAGCAGCCGCAGATGCCTTCGCGGCAGTCGTGCTCGAAGGTGACGGGATCTTCGCCCTTGCGGGTGAGTTCTTCGTTGAGAACGTCGATCATCTCGAGGAACGACATGTGCTCGCTGACGTTCGGCATCTCATAGCGGACCATTTTGCCGGCAGCGGTGCGGTTTTTCTGACGCCAGATGTGGAGAACGATTCGCATGATGATCTAGCCCCTTCTACTTGTAGCTCCGCTGAGCGAGGTGGACATTTTCGAACGTCAATGGTTCGACGTTCCGGACCGGCGGTTTGTCGTCGCCCTGATACTCCCAGACGGCGGCGTGACAGAACCTTTCGTCATCGCGTTTGGCTTCGCCTTCCTCGGTCTGATGTTCCTCGCGGAAGTGGCCGCCGCAGCTCTCTTCGCGGATGAGGGCGTCGCGGCACATGAGTTCGCCGAGTTCGAGGAAGTCGGCCAGGCGGGCGGCGCGTTCGAGGCTCTGGTTGAGCTCTTCGCCCGATCCGGGGACATTGACGTTCTTCCAGAACTCCTCGCGGATGCCGGGGATGAGGCTGAGCGCCTTTTCGAGGCCCTGGGCGTTGCGGCCCATGCCGCAATACTCCCACATCACAAGCCCGAGTTCCTTATGGATGTCGTCGACAGTCTTCTTGCCCTTGATGTTGAGCAGGGTCTGGATGCGCTGTTCGGCTTCGGACTTGGCGGCGACGCACTCGGCGTGCGTTTCGTCGACGCCGCCGGGTTTCACCTGGGCGAGGTAATGGCCGAGGGTATAGGGGATGACGAAGTAGCCGTCGGCGAGGCCCTGCATGAGGGCGGAAGCGCCGAGGCGGTTGGCTCCGTGGTCGGAGAAATTCGCTTCGCCGAGAACGAAGAGGCCGGGGACGGTGCTCTGCAGGTTGTAATCGACCCACAGGCCGCCCATCGTGTAGTGGACCGCCGGGTAGATGCGCATGGGGACGGAGTAGGGATCCTCGCCGGTGATGCGCTCGTAGATTTCGAAGAGATTCCCGTAGCGTTCAGCGATGGTGCTCTTGCCGAGGCGGCCGATGGACTCGGCGAAGTCGAGATAGACGCCCTTGCCGCCGGGTCCGACGCCGCGGCCTTCATCGCAGACGCGCTTGGCGGCGCGGGAGGCGATGTCGCGGGGGCAGAGGTTGCCGAAGGCCGGGTACATCCGTTCGAGGTAATAATCGCGTTCGGATTCGGGGATGTCGCCGGGCTTGCGGTTGTCGCCAACCTGTTTGGGGACCCAGATGCGACCGTCGTTGCGGAGCGACTCGGACATGAGGGTGAGCTTCGATTGGTAGTCGCCGCTGACCGGGATGCAGGTGGGATGGATCTGGGTGTAGCAGGGATTGCCGAAGCCGGCGCCCTTCTTATAGGCGCGCCAGATGGCGGTGGCGTTCGAGCCCTTGGCGTTGGTCGAGAGGAAGAAAACGTTGCCGTAGCCGCCGGTGGCGAGGATGACGGCGTCGGCGATGTGGACATCGATCCTGCCGGTCACCATGTCGCGGGTGACGATGCCGCGCGCCGCGCCGTCGATGACGATGACGTCGAGCATCTCGTGGCGGTAGAACATGGCCACCGTGCCGGCGTCGATTTGACGTTCGAGAGCCTGGTAACAGCCGAGCAGAAGCTGCTGGCCCGTCTGGCCGCGGGCGTAAAACGTACGCGAAACCTGGGCGCCGCCGAAGCTGCGGTTGGCCAGGACGCCGCCGTATTCACGGGCGAAGGGGACGCCCTGGGCGACGCACTGGTCGATGATATCGACCGAAACCTGGGCGAGGCGGTAAACATTGGACTCGCGGGCGCGGAAGTCGCCGCCTTTGACGGTGTCATAGAAGAGGCGGAAGACGGAGTCGCCGTCATTCTGGTAGTTTTTGGCCGCGTTGATGCCGCCCTGGGCGGCGATGGAGTGGGCGCGGCGGGGGGAGTCCTGGAAGCAGAAGGCTTTGACGCGGTAGCCGAGTTCGCCTAGGGAGGCAGCGGCGGCGCCGCCGGCGAGGCCGGTGCCGACAACGATGACCGAGTACTTGCGCTTGTTGGACGGGTTGACCAACTTCATCTCGAACTTGGCCTTGTCCCACTGCTTTTCGATCGGCCCGGAGGGGGTTCTGGAGTCTAGATTCAGTGCCATGGTTCATTCCCTCCCTTACTTCACAAGCCCGGCGAGGACGGCCAGGGGCATCGAGACATTGCCAATGCCGATCACATAGCCGTAGACCTTCGCGACGGTTTTGAGGATGGGCGTGTAGCGCGGGTGCGCGACGCCAAGACTTTGAAACATGCTCCAGACGCCGTGGTAGAGGTGGATGGCCAGCAGGATGTTGGCGATCATGTAGAACAAAGCGACGGCGGGGTTCTGGAAGCCGCTGACGACGTTGCGGTAGACGTCGCCCTTGATGAATTCGGGGTGGGCCTGGCCGGTGGTGAAATGGAGTATGTGGTAGACGATGAACGCGCCGACGATCGGGCCGCTCCAGATCATGGTGCGGGCGGCGTAGGAGGAGGCGATGGCTGCCTTCTTCACGTAAGCATTGGGGCGGGCGTCCCACTTCAGCATGGTGAGTTGGATGGCCATGGCGATGTGGAGGCCGGCGCTGAGAAGGAGTACGCCGCGGACCAGCCATAGAGCGCCGCCGAGGCCCTGGAGGAGTTCGGCGTAGTGGTTCAGCTTCTCCGGACCGGCGAAGAGTTGGAGGTTGCCGATCATATGGCCCATGACGAAGCCGCAAAGAATAAAGCCCGTCACGGCCATGATGAACTTCTTGCCGATGACGGACTGATAAAGAATCGCGGTTCTGTTGGGACCGCCTGCCACCAATGTGCTCATATAGTCGCTCCGTTGCCCCTGCGTTTGGAGAACCGGGGGGAACTCCGAGGCGGATCTGGCAGCCGGCGCTTGGCGCGGCGCTTTATTGACGCCCGGAATCTTCTATTCTATGCAAAATTTCAGGCAACGGGGTCTGGAGGGAGGAGGTGGGGGAACGGAAAGGGGGCCTGGGAGAAACGGTGAAAGGGCGGCTTGAGGGGCCGCCCCTCGGAGATGGTCAGCGGTTAAGAGCGACTTCGATCCGCGTGACGGCGCCCTGCTTGGCGGTGAACTCGATTCCCTTCTTCACCGGGAGGCCCTTGCCCATTCCGCTGCCGGCGAGCCAGAGTTCGGCGAGGTAGTAGTTGTCGTCGACCTTGTAGAAAACGAGTTTGGGTTCCCGTGCGGAACTGCGATCGCCGAGCGGGCGGCCGAAGAAGGCGCGCCGGGCTCCTTCCTGGGGTGTGAGGGTGATCAGGTCCGTGCCGAACCGGCATTCAAAAGTGTAGCGTCCGGCATCGAAGTGCTGGCCGTTGAGTTCGAAGGCGAAGGGGATGGTGACGCGGGTGATTGCCGTGTCGGAGGCGGCCGCGCCGGATGCAGTCATCAAAACGAACGCCGCGAGGGGCAGCGCCGCGAGAACGAATCGTCGTGTTCGGTTGAACATGGTTCAATGGCCTTTTCTGATCTCTTCAACATCCAGTTCAGTACTTGCGTCTGTTGCGCCTCCGCGATGTGTCTGCGATTGCGCTTTCCTGAAATGAATTACGCGCCTGGGAGCAAAAGAGTTCGGATTTTGCACAAGAGTTTACTTTTGCGTCCGAGTGGATAACGAGGGGTCTTATCGAAGGCCGATGAAATTGGCGGAGTTTGGCGTGGTGTAGCGTATTCCGGCCAGCTTTGGCGTACCGGCTGAGTTGTCGAAGACGAGCTTCGGAGTCCCGTCCTTCGAATCGGAGGAAGTGTGGATTGCAGCCAGGGCCGCATCACCACGGTCTCCGCGAATGAGAACGGTTGCTGGAGCGCTGGCGGGTTCGATGGTGTAGCAGCCGGCGGGCATGAGCTTGCCGCCGGCAACAAAGTCGAACGGGATGTCGGCCCGAACCAGGGCGGTGGAGGCCGCGCCGGCTGGAGCGGCGAGGATGAGAACGAGTGTGAGAACAGTGAGGGCACACGTGAAACGGAACCACCTTGTCATGTGAACAACCCCTGAGTTAATCTTTGTGACCGCTTTTCACCACTGTTTCTGTTGTGCGCGCTCAATTGGATAAACGGATAACCATGTCCAGTGTTTCTGGAATAATTGTAAATAAACAGGCTCACCTGGAGAGTCTGCGGAGACCGGGCGAATCTGCGGGAGCGAAGAGCGCGAGCCGCATCAGGCGAGGGAGTCTAAATGGGAAGGCGGTGCGTACCAGCGGGCCAGGACGCGCTGGAATTCGGTCCAGTCGATCGGCTTGCTGAGGTAGTCGTCCATGCCGGCGGCGAGGCACTCGCGGCGGTTCGATTCGAGGGCATGGGCGGTGAGGGCGATGATGGGGACGCGGCGGCTGGTTGCGGTTCTGGCTCGGATTTCGCGGGTGGCCGAGAGTCCGTCGAGGACGGGCATCTGGCAGTCCATCAACACGGCATCGTAATCGTTGGCAAGCGCCATTTCGACGGCCTGTGCGCCATCGGTGGCGGAGTCGACACGGCACCCGAGACGTTCGAGAAGGAGGCGGCCGACGCGGTGGCTGATGTGGTTGTCCTCGACCAGGAGGATGCGCGCCCCCCTGAGACTGGTGCGGCATTGCGCCGGCTTGGCCTGCGGGCCGGGGGGGCCGGCAATCTCGAGCAGCAGGTCAAGGGTGAAGACTGAACCCTTGCCCGTCTCGCTTCGAACCTCGATTGAGCCGCCCATCAACTCGGCAAGCCGGCGGCTGATGGAGAGGCCGAGGCCGAGGCCGGTATGCTCGCGCGTGATGGAGGTATCCACCTGGACGAAGCGGTCGAAGATGTGGGGGAGTTGGCAGGCTTCGATACCCTGCCCGGTGTCGGCGACCGAGATGAGGGTATGAACCTCGCCGCTGATGACGCCCGGGCATTCGGCGGCGAGGCGGACCGAACCGGAGGCGGTGAACTTGACGGCGTTGGTGAGCAGGTTGAGGACGATCTGCCGGAGGCGCGCCGAGTCGCCGATGAACTGGGTCGGGGCAATGTCAGGGTAATCGAAATCGAGGTCGAGCCCCTTTTCCCTGGCGGGGAGCGAGACCATGTTGACGGCTTCGGACAGGGTCGCTTTCAGGTCAAACCGCTCGTGGACGATGGGCAGTTTCCCGGTTTCGATGCGGGAGAAGTCGAGGACATCGTTGACGACCGAGGTCAGGGCCGCGGTGGCGTTCTGCAACATCATGAGGATGCCCCGCTGCTCGCCGGTGAGACCCGATTCCATCAGCAGATTGCCGGTGCCGAGGATCGCGTTGAGCGGGGTGCGGATCTCGTGGCTCATGTTCGCCAGGAACTCGCTCTTGGCGCGGCTGGCGTCTTCAGCGAGTTGGCGGGCGCGGCTCATGGCGTCCTGGGAGCGGCGCAGTTCGGTGACGTCGCGCAGGAGCGACCAGCGCCTGAGGATCAGACCATGCTGGACCTCGTTGAATCCGCTCTCGTCAATGAGGCGGGCCTGTCCGCGGGCGTCCGTAATTCGATATTCAAAGTTCGGACGGCCTTCACCCGCGATGGCGGGCTGGGCCGGTTCGAGCAATTCCGACTGGAACCGGCGCCTGAAATCGGGCATTCGTAGCCCGATCAGCGCCTGGCGGTCATCGAGGCCGCAGAGGCGCGCGGCGGCGTGGTTGCATTCGACGACGATGCCGCGCTCCTGCGCGAGACGCAACCTCTCGCCCGAACGGGCGCCGGCGGGGACAGGCGGATGGAACTCGATGAGGAGGATGCCGTCGGCCGTGTTGTCGACGAAGTCGCGGAAGCGCCGTTCGCTATCGAGCAGCGCGCGCTGCGTTTTCTGTCGTTCGGTGACATCAGAAAAAATGACGGCGCAGTGGCCCGGGCCGATGTTGAAGGCGTGGACCTCGAAGACGCCCTTGATGCCGCCGCCCCGGACGGCAAACTGTTCGGCCGACCAGTCGCCGCCTTCGGCGCAAATACGGCGGTAGATGTCAGGGATTCCGGAGACGGTGAGCGCGGGAAACGCTTCTTCCATGGTCTTGCCAAGGAGAGTCGTATGGTCGATGCCGAGGATGCGGTCGGCTGCCGGGTTGGCGCCTGAGAACAGAAGGCGGTCGTCGCTGTCGAGGCGATAGAGGTGCACGCCGGAAGGCGCCGCCCGGATCACTTCCTGGAAGCGCGCCTCGGTTTCGTTGAGTTCTTGCTGGAGGCTGCGGCTTTCAGTGATGTCAGTGAGGACGCCATTCCAGATGTGCGAACCGTCAGGGTCGCGGCGCGGGCTTGATTGGACGCGGATCCAGCAAATAGAGCCGCCGGCGGAGATGGCTTGGATTTCGATGCAGGCAGGTTCACCGGAGGCGGCTGAACGGCGAAACCCGTCGCGAATCAGTCCCTGGTCCTCGGCGGAGATGCGGGCCCAGAAGGTTTGCATGTCGGCCATTAGATCGGAAACGCGGACACCAAACATGCGCTCGACGCTGTCGCTGACAAAGGTCAGGCGCTCGGCGCCCGACGTGTCGATCCTGAATTGAAAGGCGACGCCGGGCATCGAGTGGATGACATCTTCCAGATCGCTCTTGGCGCGTCGAAGCTCGGTGACATCGAGACCTTCGGGGATGAGCCAGATGACTTTCCCGTCACGGTCCTTGACCGGCTTGAGCGAGAAGTCGACTGTGTGGATGGCCCCGCCCGAGTCCAGGTGGGTGGCCTCGTAACGGACGATGGATCCGGCGGCGGCGGCGCTGACAGCCTGGCGAAGGCGGTGCTGCTCGAACGGACTGTGGTTCCACCACGGGGTCTCCCAGAAGGGCCGGCCGATGATATCGGCCTCCTTGCCGCCCTGGATGAGGTTCATCGCCGCCTGATTCACGGCGACCAACGTTCCATCGGCTTCGAGCAGCCCGGTGAATTGAAAAGCGTTGTCGGCCAGGGCGTGGAGGATTCCCGGTCCGCCGCCAGGATCAGCGCCGTGGAGATTGAATTGACCAAGGGCCCGGGCACCGGCAAGATCACGGCCACGCCAAGCGGAACGCCGCAATTGCTCACGCAGGCTGAGCAGTTCGGCGTGCATCCTTCGAAGTCCGGCCAAGGTGTTCCCTAACAGACCGTATCGGCCGCGAAGAACATTCCTTGACCGGTATTTCATGCCAGCGAGAGCACTTTCGCCAGGGCATTCTTGAAACTCGCCATCTCCTCGGGCGTGCCGATGGTTACGCGAACGTGATTCGGAAGAGCCGGCCAGGAGCGGCCGACATGGACACGCTCGGCGGCCAGGGCGGCGGCGACCTGACGGCCGGGGCGGCCGGCATCGAAGAGGAACTTGTTGGAGACGGAAGGAATGAATGGCACGCGCTTTTCAGTGAGCCAGGAGAACAGGCTTTCGCGCGTCTTGCGGACGTATTCCCGGCGCTGCTCGACGAGACCCTTGACGCCGAGGCTGACGCGCGCGCCCACCATGCCGGTCGACGGGACGAATCCGACGCCATAGGGACGGATGCGGTCCAGCACGGCCGGGCGGGCGAAGACGAGTCCGGCGCGGAGACCGGCCATGCCATAGATCTTGGAAAACGTCCGCAGGATAATCACGTCCTTCGCTGAATCAATCAATCCGATCGCGGAGGGAGCGCCGGAGAAATGGATGTACGCTTCGTCGATCATCGCAGCGCTGCCCTGCGGCATCTCTTTGACCAGCCGTTCGATCTCAGCGCGCGGAGTGAGCGTGCCGGTGGGGTTGTTCGGACTGGTGACGTAGAACAACGCGGGCTTGCCCAAAGAGGCACGCAGCATGGCTTCGATGTCGTGGGCGAGATCGGCTTTGCGGAGCGGGACAGCGTGGACGGGCGCGCCAAGGAAGGACGCCGCGCCTTCCGGCGACTCATAGCCGGGGCTGGCGGTGACCAGCGGAAGGCCCTTGCCGCAATAGGCGAGCACGATTCGGTGCAGCGGGTCGCTCGAACCGGCGAAGGCGGCGCAATGATCCGCCGGCACACCCTCGGAGGCGGCGCCGGCCTGGGCGAGACGGAAGGACTCGCCGAACATATAGCGCCCGCCATTGGCGGCGGTTTCGCGCACGGCGTCGAGCGCCTCGGCGCAGGGTCCGAGTGGAAACTCGTTGGCGTTGATCATCACAGCGCCATCGACGGCGTCGGGCAGATAGCTGTTCTGCGCGAGCGCGAATTCATTGAAGAAAGTCGCTCCTCCAATGGCCGCGAGAAACGCCCGGCGTCGGCTGATTACTGAAACACCTTCATACGATCCCATCGGCCGATGACCTCCTTCACGTGGTCTGACATCTTCGCGACAACCGCGGCGAAGTACTGCTTAGCCTTTGCGTCATCATAGCGGACGCTGCCCTGGCCGGGTTGATAGAGGATGATTGGAGCCGGATAGGGGAAAGCGGTCCACGTGCCTGCCGCCTGGCGCGGCAATTCGAGCGCCTTGGGGTCCATCTCCTTTCGAACGACCGACGGGTCGATGGCCTGATTGAATGCGGTCTCATTCCAGCCGGCGTGGCCGCCGTCCTCGCCAAAGACCTTCAACGTGACATCGGAGCAGATGGCCCACCAGTTGGTCACCATGGTCCGCACGCGCATCTCGCGGCCGACGTTTTCGGCGATCTCGGAGAGGATGGCCGACTGCGGGCCGCCATGGCCGTTGATCACGACGATGTTGACGAAGCCCTGTCGGGCGAGACCTTTCAAAACGTCAGTCACATAGGCGCGGTAAGCGTCAGGCGTGATCTGGAAGGTGCCGGGATAGCCGTCAAGCGAGCCGGTGACGCCATAAGGGATCAGCGGCGCAACCAGCGCATTCACGTTGGGCGCCATGGCTCGGGCCAGGGCGAGAGGCGCGGTGTTGTCGGCGCCGTTGTGTATGACGCCGTGGGCTTCGATGGTCCCGGTGGGCAGCAGGACGGTCTGAATCTTCGAGGGGACGAGATCGCGGAATTCGCTCCAGTTCAGGTCGCTCATCTCCCGCGTGCGGGGCGGCTGGGCGAACAGGCAGACGACGGAGATGAGTCCCGCCAGTAGTAACCTCATCCTGTAGTTGTACAGCTTTTCTATTCCGGCTGCCAGCGGACCTTTGGTTTGCGCGCGGCACGGACTTCGTCGACGCGAGGCGTACGCGTGTTGTAAGGCGCCTTCAACACCATCTGCGGATCGGACTCGATCTCCTGGGCGATGGCCAGCATGGCATCGCAAAACGTGTCGAGTTCCTGCTTCGGTTCGGTCTCGGTGGGCTCGATCATGAGCGAGCCGCGGACGATGAGCGGGAAGCTGACGGTGTAGGGGTGGAAGCCGTAGTCGATGAGCCGTTTTGCAATGTCGCCGGTGTGGACGCCGCGAGCCGCCTGGAGGTCATCCGAGAAGACGCATTCGTGCATCGAGGGCGACGAGTAGGCGATCTTGTAGTGGTCCTTGAGGCGGGCGCGAATGTAGTTGGCGTTCAACAAAGCGTCGATGGTGGCGTTGCGCAGGCCCTCGCCCCCGTGGGCCAGGATGTAAGCCAGTGCGCGGACCAGGACGCCGAAGTTGCCATAGAACGCCCGGACACGGCCGATCGATTGCGGCAGGTCGTAGTCCCAGGTCCAGGCATCGCCGGACCGCTTGACGCGCGGTACGGGCAGAAACGGTTCGAGATGCGCGCGCACGCCGACAGCGCCGGCGCCGGGACCGCCTCCGCCATGAGGCGTCGAAAATGTTTTATGCAGGTTCGAGTGCATCACGTCGATGCCGAAATCGCCGGGCCGCGAGATGCCGACCAGGGCGTTCATATTGGCGCCGTCCATGTAGACCTGCGCGCCCTTCTCGTGCATGATGCCGCAGATTTTGGCGATGTCCTGTTCGAAGACGCCGACCGTATTGGGATTGGTCACCATGAGGGCGGCGACATCGTCGTCGATGGCCTGGCGAAGCGAATCGACGTCGATCATGCCTTGCTCATTGGACTTGATGTTGGCTACTTCATAACCGGCGATAATGGCCGTCGCCGGGTTGGTCCCATGAGCCGAATCGGGGACGAGAACTTTCTTGCGCGGGTTGCCCTTCGAGGCCAGATACTCGCGAATGAGCATGATGCCGGTGAACTCGCCATGCGCGCCGGCGGCGGGCTGGAGCGTGACGGCATCCATGCCGAAGATCTCGCCCAGCATGCATTCCAGCGTGGCAATGATCTCCATCGCACCTTGCGAAAGCGATTCGGGCTGATAAGGGTGCGCCCAGGCCAGGCCCGCGGTGCGGGCGACAGTTTCGTTGACGCGCGGGTTGTACTTCATCGTGCACGAGCCGAGCGGGAACAGGCCGAGATCGATGCCGTAGTTCCATGTCGACAGGCGGGTGAAGTGGCGGATCACTTCGACTTCGCTGACCTCGGGGAAATCCTTGATCTCGGCGCGGAGATTGGCCGCGCCGAGAGTCTGCGTGGGATCGACCTCGGGCACGTCGAGCGGCGGCAACTGGTAGCCGCGCTTGCCAGGCGTCGACAGTTCGAAAAGGAGTTTCTCGTTCTGAGAGAGATGGGGACGGGTCTTGCCGGTGGTCGCGGGCATTAGCGGAGTGCCTCCTTCACGGCGTCCATGTCGGCCTTCTTCGACATTTCTGTGGCGCAGAGCAACATGCAGTCAGCGAGTTCGGGATAGAAACGGCCCAGCGCGAGGCCGCCGATGATTTTCTTGTCGAGCAGGGCCTTATTGACAGCATCGGGCGAACCGGCGCGGACGACGAACTCATTGAAGAACGGCGCGGAGAAACGCCGGTCGAGGCCGCCGGCGAGATACTGCGCCTTCGAGTGGTTCTGCACCGCCAGTTCGCGCAAACCTTCCTTGCCGTAGATCGACATGAAGACCGTCGCCATCAGGGCGATGAGCGCCTGGTTGGTGCAGATGTTCGAGGTCGCTTTCTCGCGGCGGATGTGCTGTTCGCGGGTGGACAGCGTCAGGCAGAAAGCGCGGTTGCCGTCGGAATCCACCGTTTCGCCCACCAGCCGTCCAGGGATCTGGCGAATGAACTTCTCCTTCGTCGCGATGATGCCGGCGAAGGGTCCGCCGTAGGAGGGCGAGATGGCGAACGACTGGAGTTCGCCCACCACGATGTCTGCACAGGCGGGCGGGGCCAGCAACCCAAGCGAGACCGCTTCGGTGAAGACATCGATGAGCAGCGCGCCATGCTTGTGGGCCAGATCGGCGGCGGCCTGGAGATTTTCGATTGCGCCGAAGAAGTTGGGCGACTGGACGATGACACAGGCCGTCTTGCCGTCGATCATCGCTTCGAGTTGGGCGAGATCGATCTGGCCGGTTTCGGGGTCATAGCCAAACGTTTCGACATGGACACGGGCGTTGCGCGCCTGCGTGTCGAGCACTTGGCGATATTCGGGATGGACCGTCGATGCCACCAGGCAACGTTCGCGCCCGGTGATACGCATGGCCATCAGCGCGGCTTCGGGCACGGCGGTCGAACCGTCGTACATCGAAGCGTTGGCGACCTCCATGCCGGTCAACTGGCTGACCATCGTCTGAAACTCGAAGATCGTCGTCAGCGTCCCCTGGGCGATCTCGGCCTGATAGGGCGTGTAGGACGTGAGGAACTCGCCGCGCGAGACCACCACGTCGCACATCACCGGTCGATAGTGCCGGTAGACGCCCGCGCCGAGAAACGATGCGTAGTCCGAGGCGCATTCGGCGCCGCGCAGGTTGAAGTAGTCGATAATCTCGTACTCCGAGATGCCCGGCTTCAGGACCAGCGGACGGCTGATCAGCGCCTCGGCGGGAAGATGGCTGTAAAGCTGATCGAGGGATTCGAGGCCGCAGGCGGCGAGCATCGCATTCCGGTCTTGGTTGGAATTAGGAAGATAGCGCAAAGCGGTTTGGACTCCCGAAGTTACCAGTGTATCGAAGAGCCCAATTCACATCTCGGATTCCATCGCAACCAAGCCCTTGACCGGCTGTGCCACTTTTGGCACACTGGTTCTTGATCGACCGGTCCAAGAAGCTTCCAGCGTACTTCTATGAAAACGCCCGAGGCCGACAACCCGTTCGCGACTGGCTTCTGGTGCTTCCTGCTGAAGACCGGAAGCGGATCGGCCTTGACATCCAGAAAGTGGAGTTCGGCTGGCCACTGGGAATGCCCTATTGCCGGAGTCTCGGCGACGGCCTTTGGGAGACCCGAAGTGACCTGGCTGATGGACGAACCGGCCGGGTGCTGTTTTGTGTAGCGGGAGGCCGCATGGTTTTGCTCCATGCTTTCATCAAGAAGACGCAGCGGACTCCCATCCGGGAGTTGCGGATAGCCCTCGACCGCATGAAAGAGGTGACCTGAAGTGGCGCAAAAGAAGAAGGGGAAGATCGGTTCGTCCTTCGATGAGTTTCTTGCCGGGCAAGGGATTCTCCAGGAATGCGAGGAGATGGCTGTGAAACAGATCCTCGCTGATCAGATCAAGACGGCGATGCAAAAGGACCGCCTGACCAAGGCGGCCATGGCTTCGAGGATGAAAACCAGCCGCCGGGCGCTCGACCGGTTGCTCGACCCGTCAAACACCAGCGTCACTTTGCACACCCTCCAGCGAGCGGCAGCAGCCATCGGAAGACAACTCCGGCTGCAACTTGACTGAGATTACCGCCCAGTTAGTGATAGCTGACTACATCCGCCGGACCAAACTGCCGCAATCGAAACGCCCGGCCTTTGCGGGACCGGGCGAATCAGAACCGGACTGAATGAATGAGAACGCTGAGCGATCAACCTTCGATGTAGGCCTGGTAGTCTTCGAGCGTGAGCAGGGTTTCAACCTCGCCCATGTCGGCGAGTCTGATCTTGACCAGCCAGGCTGTGCCGTGGGGATCTTCGTTGAGCTTCTCGGGACCGTCCGCGAGGTCGGCGTTGATTTCAACCACTTCGCCGGTGACCGGAGAGTAGATCTCGGAGACCGCCTTCACGCTCTCCACCGAGCCCAAACTCTTGCCGGCCTCGACGCGCGTTCCGGCGCGCGGCAGGTCAACATAGACAATGTCGCCAAGCTCCTTCTGGGCGTGGAAGGTGATGCCAACAGTCGCAGTGTCACCATCCACCGCGACCCATTCGTGTTCCTTGGTGTAACGGTAGTTTTCGGGATAGTCGCTCATTTTGCTCGCTTATAGAAGGGGGTTGGGATGACGGCCGCCTCGACGCCCTGGTTGCGCACGACGACTTCAATCGCCGCCCCAACCTGAGCCTTTTCCGCGGGAAGGTAGCCGAATCCGATGTTCCTGTTGAGCGTGGGGGAGGGGCCGCCGGAGGTGACCCAACCGGCCGCCTCGCCATCCACGCGGATCTCGTAACCGTCGCGGCCGATGCCGCGGCCGCGCATTTCAAAACCAATCAGCTTGCGCCGCACGCCTTCCGCTTTCTGCTTCTGAAGGACCGCGCTGCCCAGGAACTCGCCCTTGGCCAGCTTCACGATCCAGCCGAGATTGGCTTCAAGCGGTGTAATCGAGGCGTCGATCTCGTGTCCATACAACGCCATGCCCGCCTCGAGGCGCAGCGTGTTTCGCGCGCCGAGGCCGCAGGGTTTCAAGCCGAACTCTTCGCCCGCCTCAAGCAGTTCGTTCCAGCGCGCTTCAGCCTGATCGGGCGCGATATAGATTTCAAATCCATCCTCGCCCGTGTAGCCGGTGTGGGCGATGCGCGCAGGCTCGCCCGAGACTTCTCCGTCGGCGAACCAGTAGTATTTGATCGACGACAAATCGGTCTTCGTCAGCTTCTGCAGGATCCCGATCGCCTTCGGACCCTGCACGGCGATCTGGGCCAGCTTCGGGCCGAGGTTCGTGACGGTGCAGTCGAATCGATTGTGTTCGACGAAGTGGGCAAAGTCCTTGTCCTGGTTCGATGCGTTGACACAGAGGAAGTAGCGGTCATCGGCGACCTTGTGGACCAGGATGTCGTCCACGAAACACCCGGTCTCGTACATGAGCCCGGAGTAGTGGACCTGACCGGTTTCGAGCTTCGACGCGTCGTTGGTCGTGACGTAATTGACCAGGTCCAGCGCCTGCGGCCCAAGAACTTCGAGCTCGCCCATATGCGAGACATCGAAGAGTCCGGCGGCAGTGCGGACGGCGTTGTGCTCGTCAATGATGCCAGTGTACTGCACGGGCATGTCCCACCCGCCGAAGTCCACCATGCGTGCGCCCAACGCGCGGTGTGCAGCGTTCAGCGGAGTCTTCAACAGTTCGCTCATAGTAACGCGCGGTAGCGCAAAATCACTCTAACACAGCAGAAACTGGAACGGCGGCTGGAATTGAATGCATTTCAGCGAATTGCGAATCGCTGCGGGATTCATCTCACGCAACATGATATACTCCAGCGGAACCTAAGAAACCCGTCCTAGGAGGCCAATCTTATGGCACTGCTTGGCGAAGTCTTCAAACTGCCGCAATCTCGCGTCGCGAAGACTATCGTGGCGATCGACCTGACGAACTCCACCCGCATGAAAGCCCAGCGCCCGGAGGCCGACTGGTTGACCACGTACTCGTGGTTCTTCGATCTTCTGAGCCGCACCATTAGAGAGGCCGGAAAAGGCCAAGTAGTTAAGTACCTGGGCGACGGAGCGATGATTGTCTTTGGAGAGGACGAAGCTGCCGACGCGATCAACTGGACGATCAAGGTCCAGGAGGGTATTCTTGATGCTCAGAAGGGCATGGTGGACTGCGAGTGCTCTATCGGCATAGGATCCGGGAAGATGGTGGAGTTCCAGACCCCTGAGGGATGGACTGACTACATTGGAACCGTTGTTGATCGGGCTTTCAGGCTTTGCAGTGCTGCGAATTCCAAGGCGATATTTGTGGACACGGTCACCGTCTCCGCCGCAGCGATGACAAAGGTCGTTTCACGCTACGGGTGCAGCACTGACCCACCGCGTGAGAGCTCTGATTATCTCGGATCTGAGCAGACCGTCGCGGCTAAAGGCTTTGCCCAACCAATCCGGTACCATGAAATATTGTGGAGCAACATCGGGTACAGCGTGAGCAAAGACTTCGTCTCAGACCTCTCGACCAAGCAGCCGAACCCGCCTGCATACCGCCCGACTCCAGAGACCCCACGAGAGGCAATGCGACTGGAGACCGACTGGGTACGCGGCACTGTTACGACTTTCAATGGCACTTACGGGTTCATCAGGACGGCAAGCGAGGAAGATTTCTACTTCAACACCGAGTACCTATTTCAGCGGACCGAAGTCAAGGTCGGCGGAGTCACGTACTTCCAGGTGGCGGATGCTCTCGCGAATTCGAAGAACCGGCGTGCCACGAACGTGGTTATCCTTGGCAGCGTACTGGCTGGCAAGCTGCAAAGATCAGTGAGCCCTAAGGGATTCGGGTTCGTTCTCTGCCCCAACCAAGCTGGCGAAGGCAGGCAGATCTTCGTCTATTTCGGCACGCCTGACCCCTGGCAGACCGGCATGGAGGTCGAATTCAAGGTAACTGAGAATCAGAAGGGGCTGTCGGGTCAGGACCCGAAACCGGGCGTTTCCGGGTGATCCCCAAGCCCGTTGAGTACGGTCGCACGTTTCCCGCAAGTAAAAGGGCCACGCTTAGTGCGTGGCCCGCAATTGGATTAGCGATAGTAATGTTCTCGTTCTATTGTAGCTCTGCCTTGCCTGTTGTCAAGTGCCCGCAGTAAGAACTGCCGCATTCCTATACGGAGGCCGGATCGGAAGACCGAAGCCGACCCTCCCGCTATGCGTAGCAGCGGATCTCGAAGATGCGCGCCAGGTCACTTCCGTTGGTTGCGTCGATCTGGATGCGGATGCGGTCAGTTGTGACGGGGACGAACTTGTGGCGGTTGAGCCTCTGGTGGTTGTTCTTTGCCTCAGCCAGCAGGTGGTCGCCGGCCAGGATGCGGTAGTCCTTCACCGTTTCGGGCTGCGGGGCGCGGACGGTTCCTTTGGTCACGGAGTCGCTGGAGCTGAGGTTCAGTTCGCGCTGGAAGCCGGAGTCGAAGGTGAGTTGGACTTCGGCGATTTGGACCGGCTTGGGCCACTGGAGTTCGATCCATGCACCGGAAGGGCCCATGCGGCCCTGCCACTGGTGGATTTCCTTATTCGGGATGTCGCGCACCCAGCCGTCGATGACGTTGGCGGCGGCGGCGTGCGGCTCTTCCGACGATGCCGTGACTTTGGCCTGGCGGGCGAGGTCGGCGGCATCTGTGTTGCTGACACCGCGCAGGGACTGGTCGTCGCGCAGCAGGACCTGTTGCAGGCGGGCGACCCGCGCGGCGACTTGCGCGAACTGGCGCGGCATCAGACCCTCCTTGACGCAGAGGGCGGCGGCGGTACCCGCAGCCTGTCCCGCGACGGCGCAAGTGGCCATGACGCGCGTCGATGTGAACGCCGCGTGGGTGGCGCTGATGTTGCGGCCGGCCATGAACAGGTTCGCCACATTGCGGCTATAGAGCGCGCGCAGCGGGAGGTTGTACACCTCGGGCGTATGGATGACGGTGTTGGGCGGCACGTCGGGACGGTCGAACCCGGCGGGCGGATGGTCGTCCATCGGCCAGCCCCCGATCCCGACGGCATCGGGCCATGTTCCGCGCATGAGGTCG
The DNA here is from genome assembly GCA_947084845.1 of uncultured Bryobacteraceae bacterium. Taxonomy (GTDB): domain Bacteria; phylum Acidobacteriota; class Terriglobia; order Bryobacterales; family Bryobacteraceae; genus PNKE01. The sequence goes on from CAMTUE010000026.1 coordinate 17,320, forward strand.
TTTTGATTGACGAGCACGTCGCCCACCATCCGGCGGCTGCCCCGGCGGCCGGGCATCATGCCGACCCAGTCGAGCGCCCAATTGACGCTGGAGGGATGCTGGCCGCTGTTCTTGATGTAGTCCCAGACGCCCATGAGGATCGAGAGGAGTTCAAAGCGGATGCGCTCGTTGTCCCAGACGGTATTGAGGTCGCCGCCCCACTCGATCCACCAGTAGCCGTACTCCCAGCTATTCACTCTGCGGAAACGGAGTTGTTCGGGCGTCACCTTCCGCGCCCACTTCGGCGGTGTGAAAAGCATCGCCCGGTCGTGGAGGCGCGAGGTAAACAAAATGCTCGATCCAAGCGTCTCCTGATCAGCCTTTTCCGGCGAGAGCGATTCGTTGAACTCGGACCGCGTCTCGCGGCCCGTGCGCATTTCGGCGCCGGCTTCGAGGCCGAGGCGCGAATCGCCCGATGCATCGAGGAACAACGGGGCGGTGATGCGGTAGATGTGTTCACTCTTGTCGCAGCGGGCCAGGACCTGGTCGATCCTGCCGGCCTTCATCGACGCGGAGTAGAGCGAGGTTTCAAGCAGCAGGGTGATGTTGGGCTCGCTCATCACCTTGTCGTAGAGCAGCAGGTCCCAGAGTTCCCAACAGCGCTGCGGGTTGTTGGCTGCATCGGCCAAACGAAGCTCCTCGATGATGCCGCCTTCACGCCAGCCGGGGCGGCCCTTATGGGAATTGGCGCCGACGACGTGCATTTTGACTTCGCTTGACGAGTTGCCGCCCAGCCGCGAACGGTCCTGCACCAGCACGACCTTGGCGCCATGCCGGGCCGCGGCGATGGCAGCACAGACGCCAGCCAAACCGCCTCCGGCAACCATCAGGTCGCATTTGAGATCGACCAGCGTCATGTGTGGTTCGTTTGGCGAAGGACGGCGGCGGGCGACGGGCGGCGCCACCGTGCCGAAGTCGCGCTCGGGCGACTGCGCAGCGCCGGCGGGGCCAGCGAGGACGTAGAGGGAATATCCGGCGAAGGGAAAAGACTGGAGAAGTTCGCGGCGTTTCATGGTCTGGCGACCATTCTATTCCAAGCGGCTACGGAATGACTTCGAAGCCCTGTTCCTTGAAGTGGGCGTCGAAACAGAAGGCTTCCGGCACGCCGCCCTCACGCATGACAACAAAGCTGGCGCAGTCCACCAGACTCAGCTTCTTTCGCCCTGCCGTCAAAACGGCCTCCTGAGCCGCAAGATGACGCCGTTCGTCGATCCACTCGACGCCAAGCAGCGGCACGATGTCGCGGGCAAGCGCCCTCGCCGCCGCCATCCCAAGCCGGTGCTGGACAAGCGCCGCGATTTCGACCAGGACGTAGTTATGGGTAACAAGAACCGACTCCCGCAGCAGTTTCGGCCAGATCGCTTTGGCCTTAACGTGGTTCGAGTCGTCGCGGTCGAGAACCGCGTAGAGGGCGGACGTGTCGACGAATACCGTCGTCATTTGAACGCCGCCACGAGGTGACGGTCATGCCGCGTGCTGCCGTCGCCCGATCCGGATGAGAACTGGCCGGCAAGCCTGACAGCCTTCTCGATTCGCTCCTGGCGGCTGATTCGTGGCTTGCTGGCAGCGCCGCGATCAATGCTTTCGCGGATCAGTTCGGCCATCGACTTGCCGGTCTGGGCGGACAGATCGCGGAGCATTTCCTGTTGCTGGCGGGTCAGTTGGATCTGCGTCCTGATCATGACTGCATGTTATCACTTTCGCTGGAATGATAACAGATGGTTGCAGTTTACCGATATTGTTTGATCGATACTGGGAAGAGCGGCAACCCGCCCTCTGCGTCCGCGGCCTCTGGTCGCGCCTAGCCGACCATGATGCAGACGTCTCTGAGGTTTCGGTACTTTTGCTCGAAATCGAGACCGTAGCCGATCACGAACTTATCCTCGATGGTGAACCCGATATAGTCGCCTTCCACCTGGATGCGGCGGCGGGATGGCTTGTCGAGGAACGCGGCAACTTTGAGCGACGCCGGCGAACGCTGCTCGAAGAGGCTCTTAAGATAACTGAGCGTCAGCCCTGTGTCGATGATGTCCTCGATGATGAGCACGTGCTCGCCTTCAACGGGACGGTCGAGGTCCTTGGTCAACTGGACCTGGCCGCTCGTGGTCGTCCCTTCATAGCTCTTGACGCCGATGAAGTCGATGCGGACGGGGATGGTGATTTGCCGGGCGAGGTCGGCCATGAACATGAACGAACCCTTGAGGACTCCAACCAGAACGAGCGTTTTGCCTTCATAATCGGCGCTGATGCTGGCCGCCAGTTCGTCGATCCGCTTTTGGATCTTCTCCTCGGAGATGAAGCTTTCGATGTGGGCTGGCATAGGTCTCCAGCTAACTAGTCTGCCACTTTGACGCGCACGCTGGGCGGACCGATATGGATGTGCGGGGCGGTGGACTTGCCGGCGATGGCGGCACGAAAGACGAAGAACGGCACCTTCTCGCGGGTGAGGAAATCGCGCAGCCAGACGCCCTCGGGCGCGTCGGGGTTGACGGCAACATCGATGCGGCCGCGATGGTCGAAGCCAAGCGCTTTGTGGACGGCGGTTTCACCATGGGCGCTGACGGGGATCGGCCTGCCAAAAGACGACTCAAACGCCAGCAGGATCTTCCTCCACTGCGCCGGCGAGAAGACGCCCTGCCCGTCAAAACGTTCGCTCATCGGACGCGGTTCCATCATCGCGTCACTGCGCTCGAACGACTGTTCGGCGCGCGCCATGTCGGCCATCTCGCGCAGAAACTTCTCGCGCGACAGTGCAAGTTCAAGCGTCCTGTTCAACTCGTCGAGATCCTCGACCAGTGGCGCGGCGGCGTTGCGGGCGTAGATGCCCTGCTCGACCAGCGGTTTCAATTCGTCGAGACGCGCCTGTTTGCGTTCGACGCGGCGGCGGGCGGCGGCCACCATTTCGGCGGCCTGCTCCTCAGTCGAATCCTCGACACGCGAAACGCCGTAAAGCGTCCGGCGGAGGATGGCCTCGTCCATGGCGTCGGCGAGTTCGGCCTGAGCCTTTTCGAGGGCGGCGCGGGGCGCGGCTCCAGCTTCGACAAGCGTGCGCAGACGATCGACATCGGGCGTCTGTGCGGCAAGCCCGGCGGCGCAGGGAATCATCAAAATGTAAAAAACAAAAAGATTGCGCACTGTTCTAATTGTAGTACGATACCGGATAAGGAGACGTTCCATAGCGCCTTTGGGTAACACAGTCGAAACCGGGGTCAGTGTTTTTTTCGCCGCGGACAACCCCACGTGGCAGATCGCCCTCCGCGCAGCCGAGTCCAAGCACGCCAAGGACATTCGAATCCTGGACTTACGGGAAATCACCTCCTTCGCCGATTTCTTCCTGATCTGTACCGGCCAGAACAAACCCCAGGTCCAGGCCATCTGGGATGAGATCGCCCTTCAGATGAAGAAGCAGGCGCAGGAGATACCGCATTGCGTGGAAGGCTTCGAAAACGCCGAGTGGATCCTCGGCGATTACGGCGACTTGCTGGTGCATGTCTTCGATCCGGACAAGCGCGAGTATTACGGCCTCGAAAGGTTGTGGCGTCACGCCAGGACCATCGAGGCGCCGCAATCGACTCCGGCGGGATAACTGCCCAGTTCAGGTCAGCCGCGGACCGCGGCGAGCGTCGTCAGATGCCCGCCCGCGGCGAGGAAGTCAGCGACTGTTTTCCGCCCGTCCGCGCCATTCAGTGACTGGATGGCGTCGGCTACCAATTCCACGCGCCTGCCCGTCAGAAGCAAGCCCATCGCCGCGCATCGGACACAGTATTCGGTCACGACCCCATAGACGACATAGCGCCGCGCATTCAGGCGGTCGAGCAGCGCCGGCAGGTTCACGTTCGTGAAACAGTCCAGCGCCTGCTTTTCCAGCAAGTACTGCGGCGCATCGGCAAGCGCGGCGCCCGGTTCGTTTGGCACGACCATTCGATCTCTGTGAAGCGTCTGTTCGGGCTTCGACTGGCCGTGCGTCCCCTTGACGCAATGAGCGGGCCACTGGCGGAACTCGGCATCATTCTCCGCATGGGCGTCCACGGTTGAAACCACCGCCACGCCGTGCTCCCAAGCCCACTGGTTCAGAGCCGCCACGGCCGGGAGCAACTTCCCTGCCCCGGCCACGCTGAGCGCGCCCGCGGGCATCATGAAATCAAGTTGCGTGTCGATATCGAAGAAGACGGTTTTCAACTTCCATTGCCCTCCATCCGCGACTTCACGGACTCGGCCAGCCCGCGTAGTTTCGGACTCAATTCCACCGGCCATGGCGGATCGCACTCGAACAGGCTGCGCAACTTCTTCGGCAGCCGTTGAACGCGTTCGAGCGCATTGGCACGCGCCTGGCCCGCCGTGGGCAGCGGTTCGACAAGCTTGCCGCCGTAGATGACGGGCCGCAGCAGCGCCTCGCAGTCGTCTCTCGGACATTCGTCGGCGACAGCGAGCATGTCGCGCTTCGCATACCGGAAGACCTGCTTGGCCCCAGGCAGCGTCGACTTGTCGGCGCTGTACTTGGCCGTGAAACGCCGCTCGCCGCCGGATTCCATCTCCACCATCTTGTAGATGGCTCCATGGTTGGGCGCGTCGGTTGAAATGACAAGTTCGGTGCCGACCCCGAAGACATCGATTGGCGCATTGTTGGCGACAAACTCAAGGATCTTGTGTTCGTTCAGATCACCCGTAGCCATGATTTTGGCGTCGGGGAAACCCGCGTCGTCAAAGATGCGCCGCACGGCGCGGGCGAGTTCGGCGAGGTTGCCGGAATCGAGTCTGACGCCCCAGAAGGGCGAGCCGAGGCTGGCGGCATGGCGCGCGCCTTCAAGCGAGTCATAGGTGTCGATCAGGTAGACCGTGGCTGGGCCGAGCAGATCCTGCAACCGGCGGAAGGCTTCCGATTCGGTCGGAAACGCCTGCACCCACGAATGCGCCGCGGTGCCGAATACGGGGATCTGATAGCGGAATCCGGCCAGCGTGTTCGACGTTCCGATGCAGCCGCCGATGTATGCGGCGCGGGCGGCGAGGACACCCGCCTCGGGCGAGTGGGCCCGGCGCGTGCCGAATTCGACGACCGAGCGGCCACCCGCCGCTTCCACGATCCGCGCCGACTTGGTCGCGATGAGCGACTGGAAACCGATCGTGGCAAGCAGATAGGTCTCAGGGATCTGAGCTTCCATTAAAGGCGCGCGCAGAGTGAGGAACGGCTCGCCGGGGAACAGTGGCGTGCCCTCGGGCACGGCGAACAGGTCGCCCGTGAAACGGAAGCGGCGCAGGGCGTCGAAGAACTCCTCGGGCATCCGCGCAAACTGCGAAAGGCTCTTCAGATACCGGACTTCCTCTTCGCTGAAGCTGAGGTTGAGCAGGTAGTCGACGGCCTGTTGGAGTCCGGCCGCGACCATGAAATTGCGGTTGGGCGGAAGGCGGCGGATGAAGAGTTCGAAGACGGCGCGATCGCCCGTCTTGCCGGCCAGATGGAAGCCGGCGGCCATGGTCAATTGATAGAGGTCCGTCAGGAGACCGTTCATCGGCTCACTTCTTTGCCGGCGTTTTCGGCTGAGACACTTTCACGTCCGAAGCCGCGCGCCGCAGCGCGTCCACATCGGGCGCGGCCAGTTCATACAGGGCCGGCTCGCCTTCGCGGCGGGCGAAACATTTGTCGCCGGACTTCGAAATAGCCACCGTTTCGACGCGCTTGCCCGAGTGAACCGAGATGGTGACTTCGGGCTGTGTAAAACCGGTGGCGGGGAAGCCGGCCGCGGAGAGATCGCGCAGACGGTCGATGAGCGACTGGACGCCGATCGAGTCCATCGTCTTGCCGTTCTCGTCCCACTTGTCGCCGGACTTGGCGAAGACGCGGGGCTTGCCCGAGTCGGTGAATTCGACCTTCGACGGTTCATCGAATCCAAAGTCGAAGAGCTTCTTGCTGCGGAAATCGGCGGCCGTCTTATCGATCCCCAGAAGGGCGTCGGCGGCGACGGCATGGACACCCGGCGCGGCGGAACTCTTCACGAGCAGGCCGTCCTTGGACTTGCGTACTTCAAGCGACTGGGCGCCGTATTTATCAATGACACGGGCAATGGCGAGGGCCGGAGCGGAGGCAAATTCCGCTTCGTTCTTCTTCGCCGTTTCGTCGCCGACCGTGGCATCGAGCTTGGCTTCGGAGAGCTTGCGCAACAGTTCGTCCACCTGCCAGCCGTCGGCGCGCATGGGCGATGGTTTCACAATCCGCCAGTCGCCCTGAGCGTTCCTGTCGAACTCCGTGGTCTGGCCCTTGGCGATGAGTTCGATGCGGGTCAGGTTGTCGCGGCCGAAGGTGAGAAGGCGTTTGTCGCGCAGGTCGGCGGCGGATTTGTCGATGCCGGCCCTGGTGAAGCTGGCGACGGTAAACAGGCTCTTCGCCCCGCCGTTGCGGACATAGAAGCCGCCGCTGCCGGGCGTTTCGTCACCGATCAGGACGGTGTGAGTCTTGCCGTCCTTCATCGTGGCGGTGATGATGATGGCCGGCTCCTTGAGACCAAAGGGCGCGAAGTCGGCCGTTTGCGGATCGACCAGTTTGTCGGCGTTCAACGCGGCGAGCGAGGCGAGAAACGTCGTCATCGCATCGGGGTCGGCGGCGAACGGCTTGGGCTGAATGATCATCCAGGGCCCCTTGCCGTCGCGTTCGACCACTGTGATCTCGCCCGGCGTGCGGCGGATCTCGACGCGCTTGATCTCGTCCTGTTTGATGGACAGGATCTTCGGTGATTCTTCCGCCGCGGGCTTGTCGCCGGAATCCGTCTTCGTCTTGTTGGACCACCAGACAAGCCCGCCCAGGACGGCGAGCGCCGTGACAGCGATAAGGAGACCGCGGATACGCATTTTGCGGCTACCTTCTCCGCCACCATACAAGCACGCCAACCAGGATGATTCCGATGGGGATCACAAACTGGCTGGTGGTCTTGAGCAGCAGCGCCTGGCTGCGGGTCATCTCGATGCGGCGGTCCTCGGGATCCTTCGGGCGGATCGAGATCAGGTCTTCGTCGCTGGCGAGCCAGTTGATCATGTTGAGGAACAGGTCGCGGTTGCCGATGTAGCGCAGCGCGTAATTGGCTGTGAATTCGGACGTGCCGGCGACGACGAAGCGGCCCTCGTCGGCGGGCGTGTTGCGGCGATAGCTGCCGGCGGCGGCCAGGACGTGGGCATCGGTCTTGCCGGCTTCGAGGTCGGCCTCGGTCATTTCGCCGCCGAGTTTGGTGACGGCGATGCTCGTTTTCGACGTCAGGGCGATGTTCTCAACAGTGGTCTTATCCGTCGACTTGGCTTCGAGAGAGCGGGTCAAGGGGAAGGCCACGCGGGCGCTGCGCATATCACGAACAATGGGGTGGGTGGTGTAACTGGACGACAGCGCGACTTCGCTGCCCAAGCCGGCCAGTGCGTCGAGGCCCATCGACAGGACCTGGTTCTTGTTGACGGTGACGCCCCAATCGGCCAGCAGTTTCAGCAGCGCGGCGTTTTCGGCGATGGGGTTCTTTCTGGTCTTCAGCGGCGGATCGAGCATGACGAGGACGCGCCCGCCGTTTTCGACATAGGCTTTGAGGGCATCGACGGCGACCTGTGGATAGTCGTAACGGGGTCCGCCGACGACGACGGCGGCGCAGCCCTGCGGGATCTCGGGCTTGGTTGGCAGATCGATCGCCTGGACCTTATAGTTGTTCTTTTCCAGTTGCTCCTTCGCGCCGGAGTAGCTGTCGGGCGTGGCCTCTTCGATGGGATGCTCGCCGCCGCCCTGGATGAAACAGACTGTCTTTTCCGCCGTCTTGAGAATGCGGATCAGCGCGCTGGTGACCTCTTCCTCGGTGAGCGAACGGGCTTCCTGGAGCTTGTCTCCGCGGCTGAGGAAAATGGATCCTTCGCGGGCGCCTAGGTCGCGGGCGCGCTGCGGGTTCTTGAGCAGATCGACGTATTCGACCTTGAGTTTGGCCGACAGATTGTCGTAGCGGTCGAGCAGGTCGCGCGCGGTGACGAAGCGCCGGGCGTCGTCGAAGTAGACGATCGTGACATCTTCCTTCAGGTTGGAGGCGAGCTTGACGGTCTGGTCCGAGAGCGAATAGCGCTTGCTGGAGGTCGAGTCGAAGCTCTTGTTGTGGCGGTTGGCGAGCCAGTTGGCTGTCGCCAGGACAGCCAGGACGATGGCGATGTAGGCCACCGCGTAGACGGCGTATTTGGTCTGACGGGTTTTGAGCCAGTTCGCATTCATCGGTTATGCCCTCCAGCGGAGAGTTTCAAGACTCCGCGCGGCCAGGAAGAGGCCGAAGTAAGTGAGACTGACGAAGTAGATCGCATCCTTTGTATCGATGACCCCTTTTGAGAAGGGTTCGAAGTGGGCGACCACTGAAAGGTAGGCCATCGTCCTGGCCCAGGCGGCGGTCTCGTATCCGCCCACCCATTCAAAGACCCAGAGCAGCAGGCAGACGGCGAACGTCACGCCGCCGGCGATGATCTGGTTTTTCGTCAGCGTCGAGATGAACGTGCCTATGGCGAGCAGCGCGCCGGCCTGAAGCATGAGACCGAGCAGGCCGACCAGAAGCGGTTTCCAGTCGGGATTGCCGTGGGCGAACAGGAAGAGGAAGTTGAGGCAGCAGATCGCCAGCGTGACGCCGTAGAGCATCAGCGCGGCCAGCCATTTGCCGAGAATGATGTCCCAGTCGCGCACGGGCGAGGTGAGCAGGAGTTCGATGGTGCCCTGGCGTTTCTCTTCGGCGAAGAGGCGCATGGTGATCATGGGGATGAGGAAGAGTCCGACGACGCTGAAGTTCATCAGCATGGGCCGGAGGATCATCTCGTTGATGTCCATGGGCATGGGGCGGCCCATCATCTGGGCCTGGAGTCCGGCGGCGACGAAGTAGCCGACCATGTTCCAGAAGAAGAAGCCGAAGATGATGGCGAACATGGCCATCATCAGGTAGGCGATAGGGCTGGCGAAGTAGCTTTTCAGCTCCTTGCGGCAGATGGTCCAGACGTTTCTCATGGCTGGTCTTGTCCTCTACAGTTTCTTCGATGGCGGCTGTTCGCCGGCTTCGGGAGAGGTCAGTTCGAGGAAGATCGATTCCAGGCTGACCGATGCGGTTTTGAGTTCGTGCAGGTTCCAGCCGGCTCCGACGACGGCGCGGGCGATACCGGCACGGGTGTTTTGGCCAGAGAGGCTTTCGACCTCGAAGATCAGGCCGCGGCCGCGTTCATCCTTGGCCGTGACACCGCTGACGCCGGGGATCTGTTCGAGTTTCTGGCGGGCGGCGGCGGCGTCCACCTCGCCGGCGATTTCGACTGAAACGGTCTCGTGGCCGCGCAGGCGGCTGGTCAGATTCTGGACGGAGTCCTTGGCGACGAGTTTGCCCTTGCTGATGATGACGACGTGGTCGCAGGTCTGTTCGACTTCGGGCAGGATGTGGGTGGAGAGGATGATGGTGTGCTCTCCGGCCAGCGACCGGATGAGGTCGCGGGTCTCGTGGATCTGTTTGGGGTCGAGGCCGGCGGTGGGTTCGTCGAGGATCAGGACGTCGGGGTTGTGCAGCAGCGCCTGGGCGAGGCCGACGCGCTGGCGGTAGCCCTTGGAGAGTTTCGAGATGAGCTTCTTCGAGACGTCGGCGATGGCGCAGCGTTCGCTGACCTGTTTCACCCGGCTGGGGATGTCGGAGGACGGCATGCCTTTGAGGCGGCCGACGAAGGTCAGGTACTCTTCGACCTCCATCTCCGGATACAGGGGCGGCGATTCGGGCAGGTAGCCGATGCGCTTCCTGACGTCCATGGACTGGCGCATTACATCGAAGCCGGCGACCGAGGCCTTGCCTTCAGTGGGCGGCATGAAGCAGGTGAGGATGCGCATCGTCGTGGTCTTGCCGGCTCCGTTGGGGCCCAGAAAGCCGACGATCTGTCCTTTTTCCACTTCGAAGTCGATGCCGCGCACGGCTTCAAAGGGGCCGTAGCGTTTGGTCAAACCTTCGACCTTGATCATCTTGTCATCCTTGTCTAATGCGGAGGGGTGGGGCGCAATGGCAACCCACATGAACATCTGACGCACGAGGGCCGGAGAGGTCCCAGTGCATCATTAGGATAGAAAGCGGGTTGGGGGCGTGTCAACGCGGGGGGGGCGGCGGAGCCGGGCAGAAGCCCGGCTGCCGGCTGGAAAGCCGGCCCCACGGGGTTTGACCAAACGAATTCATTTCGACACTAACGTGTTTGTTATTAATGACTTAGATGCCCATGATCTGGAAGCCGGAGTCGACGTAGATGACGTTTCCGGTGATGCCCCGGCCCAGGTCGGAGGCCAGAAAGACGGCGGTGTCGGCGACTTCGTCGGGGTCGGTGGGACGGCGGAGGGGGGCGGATTCGGTGACGCGATCGAGGATTTTTGAAAAATCCTTAATGCCTCGGGCGGAGGCGGTTTTGATGGGACCGGCCGAGATGGCGTTGACTCGGATGTTCTTGGGGCCGAGGTCGGAGGCGAGGTAGCGGACGCTGGCTTCGAGTCCGGCCTTGGCGACGCCCATGACGTTGTAGTTGGTCAACACTCGGACAGCGCCGAGGTAGGAAAGCGTCATGATTGCGCCGCCGGCCGTCATGACCGGGGCGATGGCGCGGGAGACTCCGATTAATGAATAAGTACTAATCTCGTGGGCGAGGAGGAAGCCTTCGCGGGAGGTTTCGAGGAAGGGGCGGGAGAGGTCGTCCTTGTTGGCGAAGGCGATGGAGTGGACGACGGCATCGATCTGTTCGCCCTCGCCGCGGAGGATTTCGGAGAGGTGGGCGAGGTCGGATTCCTGGGTGACGTCGCAGGAGAGGAGTCTGGAAGCGCCGAGTTCGCCGGCGAGTTCCTCGACGGCGTCCTGCTGGCGTTCGCCCTGATAGGTGAGGATGAGCTTTGCGCCCTCGCGGCGGAAGGCCTTGGCAATGGCGTAGGCAATCGACCAGCGATTGGCGAGTCCGAGCACAATCGTGGTTTTGTCTTTCAACAACTCAGACATGGACTTATCAGTTTAGCAGGCAGGTGCGGCGCCGCGGGGCGATTTGGGTCAGGATCGGGTGGGCGTTTGGCGAAGATCGGGCGAAGAAACACGGTCTCTGCGATCGCGGATTCCGGTTGTTGCGGTGGTTTTGGTTTTGGGGCGGCGTTGGAGGGATTTGAGGTGGTTGAAGAGGGGTTTCAGCTTGACTCCGGGGGGGGATTTTCGTGCAGCTTCAATGGGGCCGCAGCATCGATGCCGCGGAAATACCCAGGATCCCGCGAGTCCAATGAGCAACGATCTTAGCCTCGATGGGGCCTTCGCTGAGGGCCGGCGGTTGGTCCGAATCCGGGCTTGGCCTGATCGTAAACCGGGACAGGAACACAAGGCACCGTTTGTCGCCGCGACCAAACCACAACATATAGACACAGTGAGCGGTCGGCTCCTGCATCCAAAAATGATAGCCTCTACATCTTGTGGTTTTCACACGTTGGGAAAAGGGGCATTGTGTTCCTGTCCCCGTTGACCCGTTGATTCGCGCAGACCATCATGGCCTCGGCGTCCTTGTGTCCCAGGGGTTCCTCGACGGTTCGAAGCATATCACACGCACCCCGGCAATCACCTCACACAACCTCCGCTTTACAGTTAAGTAGCATATATGTTACCATCGAGACGTGACGGAGATCCAAATCGCCGAGCACTTGGATGCGTTCGGCCGCTCTGCCTTCGCCCGTTGGTTCGATCACTTGGATGCCGTTGCGGCGGCGCGTGTCACGATTGCGTTGACTCGCTTGAGTCACGGCAACTTCTCCAATGTCGAGGGCGTAGGCGCGGGAGTCTTCGAATTGAAAGTCGACTTCGGACCGGGCTACCGGATCTATTTCGGCAAGGACGGCGAGCGGATCGTGATCCTGCTGGGTGGCAGCACCAAGAAGCGCCAGAGCGCGGCGATCGAATCCGCTCAGGCGGCTTGGATCGAGTTCAAGCGGCGCAAGCGGAGCAAGGAGTGATTCCATGGCATTGACCAAGGAGTTTCGCGAAACAGTCCAGGAGCGGGCGCGGCGCGATGCGGGGTTCCGCAAAGCCCTGCTGACCGAGGCAGTCAACTCCTATCTTGAGGGCGACGAGGCGACGGGCCGCTCGGTACTGCGGGATGTCATCAATGCCACTACCGGTTTTGAGCAACTCGCCGAGGATCTTCAGAAATCGAGCAAGAGTCTGCACCGCATGCTCGGCCCGAAGGGCAATCCGAATACGTCCAACTTCTTCGCCATCCTTCAGGCCGTGCAGAAACGCCTCGGAGTGCGGCTCACCGTCCGCGCGGCATGAACCCCGCCGGCTCCCGCTAAACTGCTCACCGCATCGTACTGCCTGTACAATGGAGCCATGCTCACCCGCTACATCCAGGCGGCGATGGCCCACGCCCACTACGAACTGTTGGCGGATGGCGAGGGCTACTACGGCCGGATCCCTGAACTGAACGGGGTATGGAGCCAGGCTGAGACGCTTGAGGCCTGCCGCCAGCAACTTCAGGACGTCCTTGAAGGCTGGATTCTGCTTCGAGTGCGGTTCGGGCGTAGTCTGCCGGAAATCGATGGCATCCTGATCCAGGTTTCGACCGAGCAAGTCAGCGAAGTCGCGTGATGCCTCCCCTCAAGCCCGTCACTCGCCGGGACCTCGTTCGCAAACTGCGCCGGCTGGGGTTTAGCGGCCCCTTTCCAGGCGGCAAACACCTCTATATGAACCGCGCCGACCTGGATGTCGTCATACCGAATCCGCATGGGTCTGACATCGGCATCCAACTCCTCGCCCGCATCCTCGAACAAGCCGGCGTTTCCCGTGACGAATGGGATCGAGCCTGACCCGGTTTCACCTCCTTCCTGATATGATGCCCCCATGGCATCAAAGCAGAGTATCTTGTCCGCAATGAAAGAAATCGGCATCGTCCCCGTGGTCCGCACACCCTCGGCCGAATCCGCCTTCAAGGCCATCGAAGCCATCTACGCCGGCGGCATCCGCGCCGCTGAAGTCACCATGACCGTCCCCGGCGCAATCAAGGTCCTCGAACAGCTCGCCGACAAGTTCGGCGACAAAATGGTCCTCGGCGCGGGCACCGTCCTCGACCCCGAAACCTGCCGCATCTGCATGTTGGCCGGCGCCCAGTTCTTCGTCACCCCGGCCCTAAACCTCAAAACGATCGAGATGGCCCAGCGCTACTCGAAGCCCATCTGCCCCGGCGCTCTCACGCCCACCGAAGTCCTCACCGCCTGGCAGGCTGGCGCTGATATCGTCAAGGTCTTCCCCTGCGATAACGTCGGCGGAGCCAAGTACATCAAGGCTCTCAAAGGACCCTTCCCGCAGATCGAGATGATCCCCACCGGCGGCGTCTCGCTCACCACCGCGGCCGACTTCCTCAAGGCCGGCGCATGCGCCGTCGCCGTCGGCGGCGAACTGGTCGACGCCAAAACCATCAAGGCCGGTACATACGAAGTCTTCACAGAACGCGCCCGCCAGTTCCTCGAAGTCGTCGCCAAAGCCCGCGAAGAAATGAAATCGGCCTAACCCCAATCTTCAACCGCGAACGAACAGACCGGTGGGGCGGGCTTTAGCCTGCGAAGGGCTTCAGCCCGTCCTCTGCCGGGCAGCCAGGCGCGACCTTCGCGTGAGCGGGTTGAGGGCTGCTTTTCTTTGACACAGCCGGTTTCCATCCGCCGCTTTCGCGGATTATTCCGAGCCGCCGGCCCATGGACGCTTCAATTTGTAGGGGCCCCAAGCCCCCCCTTTGTTACAATCGGCTTCAGGTACTCATATGGCGATCAGTCAGGATCTGCTCGAAATTCTCGTCTGCCCGGTCTGCAAGGAATCCGTGGCCCTCACCGAGGACGGCCGCGGCTTGAAATGCCCGGCCTGCCACCGCGTCTATCCCATCCGCGACGACATCCCGGTGATGCTGGTCGACGAAGCCACCATCGAAGACTGAGCGAGCCTGAAAATGGCCGCTGTCCTCGACGAGTTGCCGCCCGGCGCGCGGGTCCTTTTCATCCGGCTCCGCTCGTTGGGCGATTGCGTCCTCACGACGCCCGCGCTCGCCCTTCTCCATGCCCACCGCCCGGACCTCCGCGTCGCCGTCATGGTCGAAACCCGCTTCGCCGGTGTCTATGACAATAATCCGGCGGTCAACGAAATCCTGCCCCCATCCCGCTGGCTCGCTTACAACTTCAAACCCCATCTCACCGTCAACCTCCACGGCGGCCCGCACAGCGCCCAGATGACGCTGGCTTCCCTGGCCCGCCGCCGCGCCGGATTCAGCCACTTCCGACCCCGCTTCGCCTACAACCTTCACATCCCCCGCGCCCAGCAGATCCTCGGCGAAGAGCGCACCGTCCACACAGCCGAGCATGTCGCCAGCGCCCTGTTCTGGCTCGGCGTCCCGCGCCAGGAGATCCCCCGCGCCTCTCTTTACACATCCGGTCCGCCGCCCGCGAAATCGCCGCGCGCCGTCATCCACCCCTTCGCCTCGGCCCCCGGCAAAGCCTGGCCCGCCGGCAGTTTCGTCGCCCTCGCCCAGTGGCTGCGCGATGAACTTAAACTCCCGGTAACCATCATCGGCGCACAATCGGACGACTTTACCCCATTCAAAACGTTCGACGTCCTCCGCGGAGCCAATCTAAGCGTCCTCAAACGCAACCTCCAGTCCGCCACTCTCTTCGTCGGCAACGACAGCGGTCCAGCCCACATGGCCGCCGCGTTCGGCCTCCCCGTCGTCGTCCTCTATGCCTCATCCGACCCAGCCATCTGGGCCCCCTGGAAGACCAGGTCGGAGACCATCGTCGCCCCCGATGGCCTCGCCGGCGTCTCGCTCGATCAGGTCCGCCTCGCCGTCCAGCGCATCGAGGTCCACGCATGAATCCCCTCTGGCGGCTGCTCGCCTACGCCCGCCGCTACCTCCCCACCCTCTCGCTCTCCGTCTTTCTGATGGCCATCGCCGGGGCCATGCACGGCATGTTGCCGGTCCTCATCGGACCCATCTTCGACCGCGTCCTCAACCCCCAATCGCCCGAGGCCCGCATCACCATCCCCATCCCCGATTGGTTCGGCTTCAAACTCTTTCTCGACCAACTCATCCCCTTCCCCATCTCCAACGTCTGGACCCTGGTCGCCGTCACCATCCTGCTCGTCTTCCTCGTCCGCGGCATCGCCGACTATGCCGGCAACTACCTCATCAACCACGTCGGACTCTCCGCCGTCACCGACCTCCGACAGCAGACTTTCGAAAAATTGATCGGCGAGGAACACGAATTTTTTCAACAACATTCCACTGGAAAGCTCATGTCAAACATCATGAGCGACATCGAGAAAATTCAGCTCGCCGTCTCCCAGATGCTGGCCGACTGGTTTCGCCAGATCTTCTCCGCCGTCTTCTTCCTCTACGTCCTGTTCCACAGCGATTGGCGACTCGCCTCCGTCTCGCTCACCCTGCTCCCCTTCGTCCTGCTGCCCACCCTCCGGCTCGGTAGGCGAATCCGCCGGACGACGAGAACCGCCCAGGACAACGCCGCCGAAATGAGCCAGATCCTTCAGGAGACGTTCTCCGGCTACGCCGTCGTCAAGGCGTTCTTGTCGGAGAAAATGGAGGCCGTCAAGTTCCGCCTCGCCGCCAGGCAGTTTAAGCGCTCCAATCTCCGTTACATCGCCTTGCAGGCCCTGCCCTCGCCGATCATCGAGTTCCTCGGCGCGCTCACAATCGTCGGCCTGCTCACCTACGCCCGCACTCAAATCAAAGCCGGCCAGATGACCTCGGGCGAGTTCACCGGCTTCGTCTTCGCCTTACTTTTGCTCTATGAACCCGTCAAAAGATTAACGGGTATTCATAATATCTTCCAGCAGGCCGTCGGCGCCTCCCAGCGTGTCTTTGAATACATTGACCGCCCCCAGCGCATCATCGACAACCCGGCCCTGCCCGATTTGAGTTCGTTTGGCCGTGAGATCCTGTTTGATAACATAAGTTTCCGTTATCCTGGCGCCACCAACGGCTTCGTGCTGCAAGACCTCACCCTGGAGGTCCGGCGCGGCGACGTGGTGGCGCTTGTCGGCCCCAGCGGATCCGGCAAGTCTACTATTGTCAGTCTGTTGCCAAGATTTTATGATGTGGATTCCGGGGCCGTTCTGATCGATGGGAAAGACATCCGGAATGTCCGCCTGCCGTCGCTGCGCCGCCAGATCGCCATCGTCAGTCAGGAAACATTCCTATTTAACGACACCGTCCTGAATAACATCCGCTACGGCCGTCCCGACGCCTCGCAGGCGGAGATCCTCGCGGCCGCTTCCAACGCCCTGGCCGATGAGTTCATCGCCGGTATGCCCGCCGGTTACGAAACCGTGATCGGCGAACGCGGCGCGAAACTCAGCGGCGGACAGCGCCAGCGCATCGCCATCGCCCGCGCCCTGCTCAGCGACGCTCCCATCCTCATCCTCGACGAGGCCACCAGCGCCCTCGACACCGAAAGCGAGGCCCTCGTCCAAAAAGCGCTCGCCAACCTGATGCAGAATAGGACGACAATCGTGATCGCCCACCGCCTGTCCACAATCCGCCGCGCCGACAAGATCGTCGTCATCGACGCCGGCCGCATCTCACAAACCGGCACCCACGAAGAACTGCTCGCCCAAGGCGGCATCTACCAGCGCCTGCACGAACTTCAATACCTCGACCTGGAGCACTGATCCCATGAGCATTCGCAGTATGACCGGCTTTGCCCGCGCCCGCCGCACTTCGGCCGCCGGCGAAGCTGTCGCCACGGTCAAGAGCGTCAACCACCGCGCCCTCGACCTCCACCTCCATCTGGCCGCCGAACTCGAAGCCCTCGAACCCAAGGTCCGCGACGCCGCCCGCCGCAACGTCCGCCGCGGACATGTCGATATTCGCCTTTCCTTCACCCCCGCGCACTCCGAGGGCGCAATCGCCTTCAACCGGGCGCTCTTCGAAACCTGGCTGGCCACTTTCGATATCGCCTCGCTGGAATACAACGTCCATTCCACCCCCGACCTCAACCACGCCCTCCGCGTCCCAGGCATGTTGTCGGCCTCCCGCGACATCGATCTGCCTGAGGACATCGAGGCCGTTGCCCTCGGCGCACTCGAAGACGCCTTCCAGGCCCACGCGGCGTTCAGAGCCAGGGAAGGCTCGCAACTTGTTGATTTAATGAGAGATGCGAACGCCAAGGTTCGTTTGGTCGCGGCCGGGATCGCCGAACTTCGGGACCAGGTCCTCCCCTTCATGCGCCAGCGCCTCGAAGACCGCCTGACCGAAATGCTCGCCAAAAACCTGCCCAGCCTCGATCGTCTGGCCCAGGAAGCCGCCCTCCTCGCCGACCGCAGCGACATCTCCGAGGAGATCGGCCGCCTTCAGGTTCACGCCGACGAACTCGACCAGATGCTCTCCTCCGGCGTCGAGATCGGCAAGAAACTGGACTTCCTTCTCCAGGAAATGAACCGCGAAACCAACACGATCCTCTCCAAGACCTCCGGTGCCGGCGACATCGGCCTCCGCATCACCGATCTCGGACTGGAGGCCAAAACGAACATTGAACGCGTCCGCGAACAGGGGTTGAACATCGAATGAGCCTCGTCTTCGTCATCTCCGCGCCGTCGGGTTCCGGCAAATCCACCCTCGTCGAACAGATGCTCAAGGAGGACCCGAAACTCAAGTTCTCCACCTCCTACACCACCCGCGACCGCACGCCGCAGGATCAGGAAGGGTTCCATTACAACTTTACGGACAAGGACGACTTCCTCCGTAAGGTGGGCAACAACGAGTTCCTTGAACATGCCGAGGTTCATGGGCACTTCTACGGCACCCACCGCTCGGTCCTCGATCAGGCAAACAAAGAGGGAAAGGATCTTCTCCTCGACATCGACGTTCAGGGTGCGCGACAATTGAAGGAGACGATTCCGGATGCAGTCCGGATCTTCATCCTGGCCCCGTCGCGAGATGAATTGGAAGTGAGGCTGCGCCGCAGGCAGCGCGATTCTGATGCCGTCATCCGGCTCCGGGTCGCTCGCGCAGCGCAGGAAATTGAAGGGTTTGACGGTTACCATTACGTGATCGTCAACGATGATGTCGTGACAGCCGGCAACCAGCTTCGGTCGATTATTCAGGCCGAGCGCAGGAAGTCGGTGCTGGCGGCGGTTCGACAGGAAGTGGCGGCGATCCTTGAGACATTTAAGGATCGGCTCAGTGACAGGCCCTAAGCAGAGAGCAGGACGCATCATGGAAAAAGCAATTCGCACCCCGATCTACGCCGTGCCCGACGATCCCGATCAGAGCACCTACCGCTTCATCATCATCGCCGCCAAGCGCGCCCGCCAGTTGCAGGCTGGCGCCCGGTCGTTCCTGCCCTCGACTGTGAAGAAACCCACCGTCGCCGCCATGGAAGAGGTCCGCCGCGGTCTGATCTCCTGGTACGACGCCGCGGTTCCGGCGCCCGGCGCGACGGGCGAAGAAAACCTCTAGTCTCCAGTTATGGCGGGCGAGGAATCCATCCCGGTCGTCCTCGGAGTTGGCGGCGGCATCGCAGCCTACAAAGCCGCTGAACTGGCTCGCGCCCTGGTTCGCGACAATTGCTGCGTCCAGACCGTGATGACGGAGGCGGCGCAGGAGTTCATCACGCCGCTCACTTTCGCCGCTTTGACGGCGAATAAGGTCATCACCGGCATGTTCTCCAGAGGCGGCGCCCAGGAGACGCTGGCCTCGGCCGTCGAACACATCGAAGTCGCCCGATCCAATCGCCTCCTGGTTGTCGCTCCCGCCACCGCCGATCTGCTGGCGAAGTTCGCCCACGGGCTGGCCGGCGACTTCCTTTCGACGCTCTACCTGGCTTTCGAAGGCGAAGTGGTCCTTTGTCCGGCGATGAACTCCGCCATGTGGGCGCATCCGGCCACGGTCGCGAACCTGAAAACCCTCGCCGCCCGCCCCCGCCACCACATCATCCCGCCCGATGAGGGCGACCTGGCCTGCGGCACCACCGGTCCCGGCCGCCTGCCCGAGCCCGCCAGGATCGCCGCAACGATCCACCGAATCCTTTTTCAGCGTCATGACCTCGACGGCGAGATCATCCTCGTCACCGCCGGCCCCACCCGCGAACCCCTCGATCCGGTCCGGTTCATCTCGAA
Source organism: uncultured Bryobacteraceae bacterium (assembly GCA_947084845.1). Classification (GTDB taxonomy): domain Bacteria; phylum Acidobacteriota; class Terriglobia; order Bryobacterales; family Bryobacteraceae; genus PNKE01. Next base: position 36,489 of record CAMTUE010000026.1, read on the forward strand.
CAGGTCCAGCGGCAAGATGGGTTACGCCATCGCCGAAGCCGCCGTCCTGCGGGGCGCACGGGTCATTCTGGTCTCAGGACCGGTCCACATTCCCCCACCCGATGGCGTCGAGTTGCTTGAAACCGAGACCGCCCGCGAAATGCACGACGTGGTCATGTCCCATGCCGCCAGCGCATCCATCATCGTGAAGGCGGCGGCCGTGGCCGACTACCATGTCGCCAACGTCCCCGCTCAGAAGGTCAAGAAGACGGCCATGCGGTTGTCGCTTGAACTTGACCCGACGCCCGACATCCTGGCCGAAATCGGCCTCATCAAGACGGACCAGATCCTGATCGGGTTCGCCGCCGAGACCCAGAATCTGGTGGAAGAGGCGCGCCGGAAACTGAAGAATAAGAACTGCGACATGGTGGTCGCCAACCTCGTCGGCCAGGACGGCACAGGCTTCGAATCCGACGATAACGAGGTTGTGCTCGTGCCTGCGACCGGCAGCGTCATCATGCTGGGCCGCGCCCCGAAGCGGGTTCTTGCCGATCAGATTCTCGACCAGATTCTGGCCCTCCGGCTGGCGCGTCACGCGCACGGCGGGTAGTCCCCATGGCTTCGGCGATCGACAGGGATGAGTTGGCCCGGCGGCTGGCATTCTACCGGGATCTCGGCATCAAGTCCCTTTGGACAGCCCGCTCTTCCGCCGGAGAGCCAATGGCCGCAGCCATGTCAGCCGCGGTCCAGCCTGAACCTCAGGTGATCCCCGTAGCCGCCTCAGTCGGAGTACTGTCCCAAAATGAGGTCATTCGGGTGCTTCCCCCCATTGTTCCCGACAATGACAGTCTGACGAAAATCATCGAAGATATGGGTGACTGCACTCGCTGCCGCTTGAGCCGGGGTAGGAGCCGGATCGTGTTCGGCTCCGGAAACCCGGAAGCGCGGCTGGTGTTTGTCGGTGAAGGACCCGGGGCCGACGAAGACGAGCAGGGAGTTCCCTTCGTCGGCCGGGCCGGGCAACTGCTCACCCAGATGATCGACAATACGGCGGCCAAGGAGGGCATTTCCATCCGCCGGGAGAGCGTCTACATCTGCAACGTCGTGAAGTGCCGCCCCCCTGAAAACCGCGCGCCGGAAGCCGACGAGATGGAGATCTGCGGACAGTTCCTTTTCCGCCAGCTCATGGTGATCCGTCCCAAGGCGATCGTGGCCCTGGGCGGCACGGCCGCGAAGGCTTTGCTGGACGTCAAACTCGGCATCACGAAGCTCCGGGGCAACTGGCACAAGTGGCGTGACATCCCCGTCATGCCCACCTACCATCCCTCCTACCTGCTGCGGCCGTACAATCAGAACGCGAAACGGGAAGCCTGGGAAGACCTCAAACTGGTCCTGCACCATGTCTATGACTAGAAGCACGCGCGGCTATTTCATCACGTTCGAGGGCGTGGACGGCTCCGGCAAGTCGACTCAAATGCGCCTGTTCGCCGAGCGGCTGAGGGCGGAGGGCCGCACCGTCGTCGAAACGGCCGAGCCGGGCGGCACCCGCATCGGAAACGCCATCCGCGCGATCCTGCTCAACCCGGAAAATCATGACCTGAGCCCGACCTCGGAGATGATGCTCTACTTCGCCGCCCGCGCCCAGAACGTCGATGAGTTGTTGCTGCCCGCGCTTGAACGGGGAGAGATCGTCCTGTCCGACCGCTGGACCGATTCCACCTACACTTATCAGGGCCATGGCCGAAGGCTCGGCACCGGCGTGGTGGTTGAACTCGACCGGGTGGCCTGCCGCGGCCACCGGCCGGACCTGACCATCTGGGTGGATATCGACATGCAGTCCGGACTCGACCGCGCCCGCGCCCGCAACATCGAAACAGGCGCCGCGGCCGAGAGCCGCATGGACGAGCAGGAGCGCGATTTCTACGCGCGCGTCCGGGAAGGCTATGTCGAATTGCAGCGGCTCGATCCGGAACGCGTGAAACGGATCGACGGCGAAGGCAGCCCGGAGGAGGTTGCGGCCAGGGTGTGGCCGGTGTGGAGGAGCTTCGCCGAATCCCATGTTTGACGGATTCCATGGCAACCAGGCGGCTCAGGAGACGCTAGATCGTATGTTGCGGTCGGGCCGGATTCCCCAGACTCTGCTGATCTCCGGTCCGGAGGGCGTCGGCAAGGCCACTCTGGCGCGGCGCTTCGCTCAGCGGTTGCTCGACCACCCGGAACGGATCGAGGCCGACGACCAGTCGCTTGAATCCAATCGCGCCATCATCGCCGAGCGCGAGAAATGGCCCAGCGAGAAACGGTCCGAAGAGCCGCTGTATTTCTCGACCCACCCCGACTTCACGACGTTTTGCCCTGAAGGTCCACTCCGTCAGATCTCGATTCAGCAGATGCGCCTGCTGCGGGAGCGCGGGCAGCGGCTGCCGCTCAAGGGCAAGTGGAGGGTCTTTCTGATCGACCAGATCGACCGCACCAGCCAGCAGTCGTCCGATTCGCTGCTGAAGACACTGGAGGAGCCGCCTCCCCATCTGATCCTGTTCGCCACCGCCGGCAATCCATACGATCTGCCGCCGACGATCCGGTCGCGGGCCGTTCAGATTTCGCTCTCGCCATTGCCGGACTCCGCCGTGCGGGCGTTTCTCACCTCACGCCAGGCGTCCGATATCGGCAAGCGGGTGGCCTATGCCGCGGGCAGCCCTGGACTGGCGCTCTCGCTCGACATCGAGGTCCATGAAAAGCGGCGCGCGGCTATGCTGGCTATGCTGGAATCGGCCTCCGGCTCGGCTCAATTCGCCCATTGGGTGAAAGCGTCGGAAGGACTGCTGGCGTCGAAATCGGAGAAGCTTGAACTCTATTTCCGACCGCTCTATGGATTGATCGAGGACCTGCTGGTGCTGCACTCCGGCTCGGATTCGATCCGGAACAGGGATCTGATGGACCGCCTGTCGCCGGTCGCCGGTCGCGTGAGTTTCGATTGGCTGCGGCGGGCGGTTGAGTTGACCGACGAACTGGTGACGCTGCAGCGGCGCAACGTGCAAAAGGGCCCGTCGCTGGATAACGCAGTCATTGCGCTGCGGGCGGAGTTGTAGCCGCCAGCCGCGCCGGGCGGTGCTTACGCTGCGATCAGGCCTCGCGTCGCGGCCATCCGGTCAAGGTCGAGTACGCCGCGCCACTTCTCGCCCAGCCTGACCTGGGCCACCGTCCACTGTCCGCCGGGTTCGCCTCGCCAGTTCCGCATCTGGATTCGCTCAAGCCTGGAGATGGAATCCGCCACGAATGCAAACCGGGGCTGCAATGCCTCCGCCGGATGCGCAATCAACACGAGGCAACTGCGCGCCGAGATCGGCCTCTCCCTCAGCCCCAGGAGTTCATGAACCGGGATGACGGGCAGGCTTCGGCCCTGAATGATGGCGGCGCGCTGGCCGTCGGCGCCGGCGCCGAGAAGCTCCGGCGCGGCGCCGCGCAATTCCACCATGCCTCGCACCGCCTCGGCAGGGAGGGCGTATTCCCGGCCGTTCAGCCGGACCACCAGGTACTGCCCTGCCCGCTGCCGGGTCACTGCATCGACAGGATCGCAGTCTGCCTGGCCGTTTGCTGGTTTTCGCTGCCCGGTATCAGACACAGATGCACCTCCACCGTCGTATCCATGCAATGGAACGGCACAAACACCCATTCGTTCCTGCCCACGCTCCGGGTGGTGAAATTGCGGCCATAAATGACCGTGGGAATGCTGAGTCCCATTGCCCCGTACTCTTCCTCGAGCAAAGTCTTGACGTTGCCGACGATCATGTTGGTAATCTCGCCAAGGGCGTCGAGGACTTCATCGTCCACGGCTGCGTATTCCTGCATCAGCATCTGGCTGGCGATCCTTCGCGCCCCTTCAGCCGAGGCCGAAAACGTCCCCGTGCCAACCCATCGCCCGGCAAGTCCGATGATCGCGACAACGCCGTCGATCGGTTCGGGCGCCGACTGGCCGACCGTGGCCTTGCCATCAACCAACTCAATTCCCAGCATCGTGCCAAACACATCGTGAGTAGCCGTGCGGATCATCCCAACAAGCTTTTCCTGGTGCATACGATTCTCATGCTCCCCGTTCATCATGCCCTCCTCCTCCCTCTCAGAACTCGCATGGGCCATGGCATCAGATGATGCCGGCGAGCTTCTCCTTGATCTGATCGGCCGTGAATGGCTTGCGCACGTATCCGATGGCTCCGAGATTGACCGCTTCCATCACCTTCGAACTGCCGCCTTCGGTGGTCACCATGATGACCGGAACGTCCTTGATCCGGTCGTTGGACTTGACCGCGCTCAGGAACTGCAGTCCGTCCATGTTGGGCATGTTGATATCGGAGAGAATCAGCCCCACATTCTGGGTTTTCAGCGCTTCCAGCGCTTCGAGGCCGTCGCCAGCCTCGATAACCCGGCCCAGAGGCACGTCGGCCTGGACCAGAACCCGGTGCAGGATCTTGCGGATCGCTGCGGAGTCATCGACAATCAGGACATCGATCGCCATGGGACGGGATACCTCCAGTAATGAGCTGGCAGGCCGGGCGGGCAGTCACTTAGGCCGCGCGACTACTTCAACGGCGTGCTAGATTTCTCATCGGTTGGAATGTGCGGAGATTGAGGGAAAACCCAAGCTATGATCCCGATCTCATCAGGCTGAGCGGCGGGCGAGGACTTCAGCGGCTTCCAGTGTCGATGCCAGTCCGCCGAGGTCGCGGGTCAGCGCCTCGCCGGCAGCCAATGAGTCCCTGACGGCGGTCTCCATGGCGGCGGCGATGTCGGCTTCACCCAGGTGCTCCATCATCATGGCCGCGGCCAGGACGGTCGCCATCGGATTCGCCCGGAACTTGCCTGCGATGTCGGGGGCGGAGCCGTGGACGGGCTCGAACAGCGATGGAGATTTCCGGGTCGGGTCCAGGTTGGCCGATGGGGCCAGTCCGATCGATCCGGTGACCATGGCGGACAGGTCGCTCAGGATGTCGCCGAACAGGTTCGAGGCAACCACCACGTCGAAGCTGTCCGGACGGCGGACGAAATCCATCGCCGCGGCGTCCACCAGGAGACTGGCCGTGGTGACGTCGGGGTAATCCGCCGCAACCTCCCGGAAGACGCGATCCCAAAGCACCAGGCCGAAGCCCTGCGCATTGGACTTGGTCACGGACGTGACGTGGTTTCGCCGCCGCCGAGCGAGCTCGAAGGCGTGGCGGACGATGCGCTCGACGCCGGCACGCGTGAAAATCGACGTCTGCACGGCCACTTCGCCCGGCAGGTGGTGATACAGAAAGCCGCCGGCCTGGGCGTATTCGCCTTCGGTGTTCTCGCGCACCACCACCATGTCGATCGACCCGGCCGCGTAGCCGGCCAGCGGGCACTTCACGCCCTCATAGAGATAGGCGGGACGGACGTTGGCATAGAGGTCGAAGCCGCGGCGGATGGGCAGCAGCAATCCGTTGAGCGTGATGTGGTCGGGGATGTCGGGGTGGCCGACGGCGCCGAGCAGGATTGCGTCGTGTTGCCGCAGCCGCTCCAGGGCGTCGACCGGCATCATGACGCCGTGCCGGAAATAATACTCCGAACCCCACTCGTAGTTGGTGAAATCGAGCGACACGCCGCGGCCGGCCGAGGCGCTCTCCAATACTTTGCAGGCGGCCGGGACGACCTCAAGACCGATCCCGTCACCGGGCACCAGGGCGATCGAATACCGCTTCATGGCTCCATGCTAGCCTGATCTCGATGACTGTAACCAGCCCTTTCTCGCTCGCCGGCAAGACCGCCCTGATCGCAGGCGCCAGCCGGGGCATCGGACTGGCCATCGCCGAGGCCATGGCCCGCGCCGGAGCGCGGACTCTGCTGGCGTCGCGCTCGTTCGCGGCGCTGGAGGAGGCGGCTGCGCGCCTGCGCGGCGAGGGCCTGCTGGCCGAGGCCTACCGGCTCGATATCGCCAGCGAGGAGTCGCGCGCCGAACTCGCCGCGGCGGTTCCCTGCCCCGACATCCTGGTCAATGTCGCCGGGATCAACAACCGCAAACGGATGGAGGATTTCACGCCGGATGAGTATCGGGCCATCCTGTCGACCAACCTGGATGGCGTGTTTGGACTGTCGCAACTGATCGGGCGGCGGATGATTGAACGGGTCAGGTCCGGCGAGGCCGCGGGCGGCAAGGTGGTCCACATCGGCAGCCTGACGTCGTTGATCTCGCTGCCCTATGTCTCGGTGTACGCGATCACGAAGGCGGCGCTGGCCGGGTTGACGCGGACGATGGCGCTGGAATGGGCGCGCCACAATATTCAGGTGAACTGCATCGCGCCGGGCTTCATCCTGACCGACCTGAACCGGGCCATGTGGCAGCCCGAGGAGATGGCCAAATGGCGCGCAGCCGTCCAGGCCAACCCGCGCATGGGCGAACCGGAAGACGTTGCGCCGCTGGCCGTATTCCTTTCAGCGCCGGGATCGGATTTCATCACCGGCCAGGTGATCGCGGTGGACGGCGGCTTCACGGCCGGAGCGATGTGGCCGTTCGAGCCCTAGTTTCAATCGTTCGGCTTCGTTGAGTTGACTCGCTGCCGTGGCAGCCGCCACATTTCGGCGACTAAAATGTGCTGTAATGCTCACAAACGAGGACGGATCGCCGATGAATGATGACAGGATACCGCTAGGGTCGACCGTGCCGAACAGCTCCAGTGTCGATCTGGAGCGACGAGGCGAAGTACGAAGGTACATTGAGGAAAAAGGGTTCGGTTTCATCTCAAGGGAGGATGGACCGGATCTCTTCTTTCACTCGAAGAGCTGTGAGTGCTCCAGGCTGTATGAAGGTGAGATCGTTGCCTTTCAAATCGCGGCTGGCCGCGACGGAGAGGAAGCGCGAAACGTGCGCAGAGTCGAAGGCAACTATTTTACGGGGGACATTCTCCACTGGGAAGTCGATCCGGCCACTCGGAGAGCGGAAGGTCTGATCGCTCCATACGACGAAGGCGAGCCCTTGCACTTTTCGTGGCAGGATTTGGCGCGCCCTCGTGGCGTAGGAACTCGAACTACCAATCCCAGGCCCTGGCATGCCGCCCGTTACCGCCTCGTTCCCCGAATCGCGGGGAGTGCTCGCGCCGTGGATATTGAGATCGACTGGCGATATCCGCTCCAGCGCTTCGCTTACTTAGGAGACGAAGAAGCGGTGGTGTGCCGTCTGAGGGACGTCACTCTCGATGAAGACTGGGAATACCGCAGTTCCAAGAGCAAGAAGCCTCATGAGATCTTGTACAACTACCTGCAATTTACTTTCGCCAAGCTTGTCGATGAAGATCGAACCGCCCCAGCGAAGGATCACAAGATCAGAATCCACACGGATCTGAATCATCTCGAAACTCTTGCCACATTCAACACGGGTCTTGTTGACAAGCGGTACGAATCCGTCTTTGCTCTATTCGACCGGAATGATCCCGGCAGACAGCCGCAGTGGAAGTTCCTTGCCTTCTGCACAGCCGGCGAGGATGCGGGCAAACTTCTGTCGCGGTACTTCAACCCACTTCCCGGTCCCGCCCGCTACTTCTCGCACGCTTCTGAATTGCTCTATGACCCGGATGCAGCGCTGCATCCAGACTACACCCATATCTTGTCAGAGAACCGGGACCGTTTGCCGCGCGACTTGGTGCGACTCGTCGAACATCTTCCACCGGTCAAGGCAGAGAATGTTCTGAAAATGCACATTGATCGCGCCATAGAGCTCGCGAGAAAACGGACCCGCTGGAACTTCAAGACCGCGATACCGCACTACTTCCCGACGCTAAAGCGCCTCGACTTTCTTCTTCCGCTGTGTCTCCTTGATGATTCAACGGTCGATGTGGCCCTTGCGGTTCAACGCACAGAAACGGGATACATAGGCAGCACAATCCTGCCCCTTGATTGGGCATACAAGAGCGCTCGTCTGGTATGTCGCCCTGATAGCGATTGGCTTGCACCTGCTGAGATCGATGCGGAGGATGAATTTGGTGTCGAGTAGTGTGATCGCAGTCGGCATGCTCGATGAAGAGACGGTGTCCGAGTCCACTTGGCTGATTAGGCCTCGGCTGCTCGTTTGGTCATGCGGCCGCGGCTAGCTATTGCGTCCGCATGAGGAAGAAGGCCAGCCCGCCCGCGACCAAGGCGGCGACGAGGACCATGAAAAGCACTCTGCAGTTCACCAAACACCTCCAGTCAGACAATCACTTTCCCACAATCCAGCCGTTCGCGCCGTGCGGCTCGTGGGTCGGATAGAATCTGGGCGAGGTTTACCAAATGCGACTCGTCATTCTTGCCCTGGCGCTGGCCGCGTGTTTGCCGGCCCAGGATTATGTCCGCGTCAGCCCGCGTGACGCGCGGTATCTGGAACTGACCTCGGGTAAGCCCTACATTCCGATCGGACTGAATCTGATCGTGCCGCCACGGGCGGCGACCGCGGAAGAGTCGATGAAGGTCTATGAGCAGTGGCTGGACGCGCTCTCGGCCAACGGCGGCAATTTCGTGCGCTTCTGGATGTCGAGTCCGTTCTGGGACACCGAACCGAGCAAGTCCGGCGTGTATGACGAATCGAAGGCGCGGCTGATCGAACGGGCGCTCGAAATGTCGTCGAAGCGCGGCATCAAGGTGAAGTTGACCATCGAGCATTTCCGCTCCATCGGCGGCGGGAATCAGCCCTGGGCCGACAAGCCGCTGCATCATGTCGACAATGGCGGCACGGCCGCGTCCATCGCCGACTTCTTTGACGGCGAGGCCTCACGGGCGCGGTTCCGTGAGAAGATCGCCTGGCTGAAGTCGCGCTTCGGCGACCGTCCCGAGGTCTATGGCTGGGAGTTCTGGAACGAGATCAACGCCGTCCGCGGCGGCGATTACATGGCCTGGACCGAAGCCATGCTGCCCGTGCTCCACAACGCATTTCCGAAGAATCTCCGCATGCAGAGCCTGGGGAGTTTCGACACCAGGCGCAGGCCCGAAGTCTACCGGAACCACTCCGTGATGCCGGGTAACGATCTGGCGCAGGTGCACCGCTATCTGGACCTTGGAGCGGAGCTTGAAGTCTGCAAGGGACCGGTGGACGTGCTGGCCGCCGACGCCGTGCGGGAGTTGTTCTCGTACAAGCCAAACCGGCCGGTGCTGCTGGCGGAATCCGGCGCCGTCGAGCCGCGCCATTCCGGTCCATTCAAGCTATACAAGGCCGACAAGGATGGAATCCTGCTGCACGATATCCTCTTCGCCCCATTCTTTTCAGGTTCGGCCGGCACGGGCCAGATCTGGCATTGGGATTCCTACGTGGCGTCGAACAACCTGTGGTGGCACTTTGGACGGTTCGCGGAGGTGGTGAAGGGGCTGGACCCGCCGGCCGAAAAGTTCGAGGCTAAACTGATCGAACAGCCGGGCGTGCGGGTTTATCTGCTCGCCGGGCGTAATACGTCGCTGGCATGGATCCGCGATGCCGCCAGCGATTGGCGGACGGAACTCGAACAGGGCCGGAGACCGGACCCGGTGAAGGGTTTGCGGGTGGATCTGAAACAGGATCTAAGGTCGCGGCAGATTGACGCGTACGATCCCTGGACCGGCAAGTGGCGGAAGGTGAATGCCAGGGGATCGACGGTGCCGGTGCCGGAGTTCACGCGTTCGATCGTATTGCGGTGGCGGAACCGCTGAGTGGATGCGCGAGTGCGGCTCGCGCCCGCTTCAGTGGCAGGGATGGGAGTCCCAGGCGCGGAGGCCGCCAACGCAAGCAAGGCGCGCTTCAACCGCGGGTTATCGGCGGGGTGTGTTCTGAACGGCCCGGTTGGTGTCACAATTAACGG
>CAMTUE010000027.1:0-34708 GCA_947084845.1 uncultured Bryobacteraceae bacterium
ACCAATACGAAAAACTCCGCCGCGAGTACCTAAATGACTACCACCCCACCGGAGCCATCGAAAACACCCTCTTCGACATGCTCCTCTTCGCCGCCTGGCAACTCTACAAGATCCGCGAAATGGAGTTATTCACCACCATCGACATCGGCCTCCCAGGTTCGTTTGGCAGCAGCGAAAAACTATCCCGCTACCGAGCCTCCCACGAACGCCTCTTCTTCAGAAGCCTCAATCAACTCAAGCAGATACAACAGGAACGACTAATGAGAGAGACCGATCAAAAAGCCGCCCTCCCCGCCCAAATCCCCCCCGGAGTCCGCCGCAAACCCCTCTTCAACCACCTCAAACTCCTCCAACGCCGCCCCAAAACCAAAACCACCGCAACAACCGCAGTCCGCGACCGCAAAGAGCGGCTTCCTTCGCAACCTCTTCTCCCCGTCAACCACCCATTCACCCGCCCAACTCCGTAAAGAATCCCTTGCTCACTGACTCCGCTTAAGACAAAATAGTCCCAATACCCAACCGGAAGGGGGTAGTGCATCTACTCCCAGGGTGAAAGGTGCCTACCATGATCTTGAGTCAACTCGCCCAAACCATCCACGAATCAGCCACCCTGAAGCTGAATCAAACCGCGGCCCAACTCCGCGACAAAGGCGAACCCGTCATCCACCTCGGCGGCGGCGAGCCCAAATCCAAAACCCCCATCGACGCCATCGTCGCCTGCACCGGCGTCCTCAATTCCGGCGACATCAAATACACTCCCTCCGACGGCATCCCCGCCCTCAAAAAGGCCATCATCCACTACACCGGGGAGCACTACGGCCGCACCGTCCACCCCGCCAACGTCATCGCCTCGTCCGGAGCCAAGCAGGCCATCATGGTCCTGCTCCACTCCATCCTCGACCCCAAGGACGAAGTCCTCTTCCCCGCCCCCTACTGGGTCAGCTATCCCGAAATGGTCAAACTCGCCACCGGCGTCCCCGTCGTCGTTCGCGCCGAAGACGGCTCCTTCTGCCCCACCGTCGAAGAGTTCGAAGCCGCCATGGGCAGCTACACCAAGGCCGTCATCCTCAACAGCCCCAACAACCCTTCCGGCGCAATTTACCCGCCCGAATTCATCGCCGGCATGGTCGCCCTCTGCGAAAAACGCGACATCTGGCTCATCATGGACGACACCTATAACCGCCTCGTCTTCGACGGCCGCCCCCCGGTCAACTGCTACGACTACACCAACGCTGACATCGACTCCTCCAAACTCGTCGTCATCAACTGCGTCTCCAAGATGTACGCCATGACCGGCTTCCGCATCGGCTGGGCCGTCGGCGCAAAGGATGTCGTCCAGGCCATGGCAACCATCCAGGGCCAGCAGACCTCCGGCCCCGCCACCCCCTCCCAGTGGGCCGCCGTCGGCGCTCTCAACGGTGTCCAGTCTTCCATCGACGCCCTCCGCCTCACCCTCGAAAACAACCGCAATATCCTGATGGACCACTTCCGCGCCTTCCCCGGCATCAAGGTAGTTAAACCCCAGGGCGCATTCTACGCATTCCCCGACTTCAGCGCCTATTACAAGGACTCACAGAAACTCTCCCAGTTCCTCCTCGACAAGGTCCGCGTCGTCACCGTCCCCGGCAAGGAGTTCGGCATGGACGGCCATCTCCGCGTCAGCTTCTGCGGCGCAGCCAAGGAGGTCACCGAAGGCATCGAGCGCATCCGCTGGGCCCTCGACCCCACCTCCCCCAACGAACTCTATCTCGGCGACCGCCGCCTCGTCCGCGACTGGATGTAACCAGAGACACCCATGAACATCTACTCCGACATCCCCACCCCAGGCCAGAAGGAAGCCAACCTTTCCGCCTCCGTCTATGGGCTTGAAAACCACGGCCTCCGCAACCTCAAGCGCGTGTATTGGAACCTTTCCACCGCCGAGCTCTACGAGGAGGCCATCTTCCGCGGCGAAGGCTGGCTCGCCGAGGAAGGCCCCTTCATCGTCCACACCGGCAAACACACCGCCCGCGCCGCCGCCGACAAGTTTGTCGTCCGTGAAGCCTCTTCCGAGGAATGGATCTGGTGGGGCAACCACAATCGCCCCTTCGCCCCTGAAGCCTTCAACATGCTGCTGGCCCGCGTCCTCGGTTACCTCCAGGGCCGCGACATCTTCGTTCAGGACTGCTTCGCCGGCTCCGACCCCGATTACCGCATGCCCGTCCGCATCATCACCGAACATGCCTGGCACAGCCTCTTCGCCCGCACCATGTTCATCAAGCCCGAAACCATCGACATGGCGAAGCACCACGTCCCCGACTTCACCGTCATCGCCGCCCCCGGCTTCAACGCCAGCCCCCTTGTCGATTGCACCCGCTCCGAAACATTCATCATCCTCCACCCCGCCTCCCGCATCGCCATCATCGGCGGCACCTGCTACGGCGGCGAGATCAAGAAGACAATCTTCACCGTCCTCAACGCACTGCTCCCCTTCCAGGGCGTCCTGCCCATGCACTGCTCGGCCAACGTCGGCGACGACGGCGACGCCGCCATCTTCTTCGGCCTCTCCGGCACCGGCAAAACCACCCTCTCCGCCGATCCCCGCCGCCACCTCATCGGCGACGACGAACACGGCTGGAGCGACTCCGGCGTCTTCAACTTCGAGGACGGCTGTTACGCCAAGATGATCCGCCTCTCGCCCACCGCCGAACCCCAGATTCACGCCTGCACCCGCCGCTTCGGCACCATCCTCGAGAACGTCGTCTTCGACCCCCGTACCCGCAAACTCGCTCTCAACGACTCCAAACTCACCGAAAACACCCGCGGCGCTTATCCGCTCAGCTTCATCGACAACGCCCTCGAATCCAAGCGCGGCGGCCATCCCACAAACGTCGTCTTCCTCACCTGCGACGCTTCCGGCGTCCTGCCGCCCATCTCGCGCCTGACGCCCGACCAGGCCGTCTACCACTTCATGAGCGGCTACACCAGCAAGATCGCCGGCACCGAAATCGGACTCGGCGTCGAACCCGTCATCACCTTCAGCGCCTGCTTCGGCGGGCCCTTCATGGTCCACCATCCTTATAAGTACGCCCAGATGCTCAAGGCCCGCCTCCTCAAGCACGGCTCCAAGGTCTGGATGGTGAATACCGGCTGGACCGGAGGCGCATTCGGCATCGGCAAGCGCATCTCGATCCAGCACACCCGCGCCCTGCTCGAAGCCGCCCTCACCGGCAAACTCGACAACGTCGAATACTCAATCGACCCCGTCTTCGGCGTCGAATTCCCCAAATCCTGCGAAGGCGTCCCGTCGTCCATCCTCGACCCCGCCAACACCTGGCCCAGCCGCGAGGAGTACCACCAGAGAATCCGCAGCCTCGCCGCCCGCTTCATCGAAAACTTCGAACTCCTAGCCGGCCAGGAAACCGGAGCACGAGGCCTCGAAGCCCACGGCCCCAAACTGAGGTAATCCCAACTTGATTCGATCCTCCAACCCGCCCCCGCCCGCCTGGGGGCAGGTAGAACTGTGTGCCGCCATCCGTGATAGGTTAAATCCGGCATGAAACTCCTCCTCGCCGCCCTTCTCACGGGATCGCTGTTCGCCGCTTCGGATGCCGATCTCGATGCCGCCATCGCCAAACACCGCACCGGTCCCCTCGTCATTCGCGCCAAGCCCGGCGCAAAGATCAGCGTCGAGCAACTCAAGCACGACTTCTGGTTCGGAGCCACCCTGCCCAACGGCATCTTCTCCGGCAAGGCCTCCGCGGAAGACGTCGCCAGGTTCAATGAGATCTTCACAACCCACTTCAACGCCGGCGTCGTCGAAGTCGCCTTCAAGTGGCATGACATGGAAAAGGAGCGTGGCGTCGTCAACTACTCGCTCGTCGACAGGATGCTCGCCTGGGCCGGCCAGCGCGACATCCCCCTGCGCGGCCACTGCATCTACTGGGGCATCCCCAACCGCGTCATGGACTGGCAGAAATCGCTCGGCGACGTCGAACTTCGCCAGGCCATCGAGCAGCGCGGCAAGTCCGTCGCCGCCCGCTACGCCGGCCTGTTCGCCGAGTACGATCTCAACAACGAGATGATCCACGCCGACTACTACCAGGACCGCTTCGGACCCGAATTCCCCAAGCAGATGGCCCTCTGGGTGAAATCCGCCGACCCCAAGGCCGTGCTCTACTTCAACGACTACGACATCCTCACCGGCAGGCGCCTCGACGACTACGTCAAGGACATGCGCCGCCTCCTCGACATGGGCGCGCCCATGGACGGCATCGGCGTTCAGGGCCACCTCCACGGCGACTCCTTCGACCCCGCCGCCCTCCAGAACGCCCTCGACGTCCTGTCGCAGTTCAAGCTCCCCATCCGCGTCACCGAATTCAACTTCCCCGGCCAGCGCTCGAAGTTCTACACCGGCGACCGCAAGGCCCAGATGACGCCCGCCGAGGAACAGGCCAAGGCGGCGGCGCTCAAGCAGTATTTCCGCATCTGCTTCGCCCACCCGTCGGTCACCGGCATCATGATGTGGGGCTTCTGGGAAGGCGCAAACTGGATCCCGCAATCCTCGCTCTACCGCCGCGACTGGTCGCCCACGCCCGCCGCCGATGCCTACAAGGACCTCGTCCTCAAACAGTGGTGGACCCGCTGGTCCGGCGCCGCCGACGCAAAGGGCCAGGCCGTCGTCACCGCCTTCTATGGAACCTACCGCGTCACCGTCGACGGCAAACCAACCATCGTCAAGTTCACCAAGGCCGAAGGAGCCAAGGTCATCGACATCAACTAACCCGGTGGGGCGGACTTCAGTCTGCAAAGGGCTTCAGCCCGCCCGGCCCGGTGGGGCGGACTTCAGTCTGCAAAGGGCTTCAGCCCGCCCGGCCCTGGACAGGCGGACACGACGTCCAACGCAGCGGACTCCGGATTTCTGACACAGGACACCAGCCATGAAGACCACGACCCTTGATTTCACCCGCCGCCACTTCGTCGCCCTCGGCGGCGCGGCGGCCCTCGCTCCCGCCGCCCTTGCGCAACAGGGGCCCTGGCACCAGCGCATCCGCCGCGTCGGCCAGGTCAACTTCAACGAGCATGACGTCGTCGACGCCAACGTCGAAGCCTGGGCCGATTACTGGGCCAGCGTCAAAGTGGATGCCGTGCTGGTCAACGTCACCGGCATGATCGCCTTCTATCCGACCGGCGTCCCGTTCCACAAACGCAGCCGCTTCCTCAATGGCCGCGACTTCTTCGGCGAATGTTGCCGCGCCGCCAAGAAGCGCGGCATCCGCGTCGTCGGCCGCTTCAGCCCCGACCTGCAATGGGAGGACGCCCTCGACGCCCATCCCACATGGTTCCTCCGCGACCGCGACGGCAAACCCGTCCCGCCATTCAGCCGCACCCCGGGTCTCTATCAGACCTGCATGTTCTCCAGCTACTACTTCGAGCAGACCCCGGCCATCATGCGCGAGGTCAACGCCCGCTATGACGTCGATGGCCTCTACGCCAACGGCTGGCCGAACTGGAACATGCCCGTCTGCTTCTGCGACGTCTGCCGCAAACTGCCCAAGTCCGGGACGATGGAATACCAGGAACGCTTCATGGAGCGCGCCATCGAGATCTGGACCCTCTACGACAGGATCGCCAAGGAGAAGAGCCCCGACAACCTCTTCTTCGGCAACCTCGGCGGCGGCTACCGCACCGGCCTCGACCTGAAACGCCTGGCCGAGAAGTGCGACTGGTTCAACGCCGACAACCAGGGCCGCACCGGCGCATCGCCCGCCTGGGGCGCATCGCAGCAGGGCCGCGTCGCCCAGTCGGTGATGAAGGGCAAGACGATTACCAACGTCACAGGGGCATGGTCCACCGGCAATCCGATGTGGCGCAACGCGGCCAAGAGTCCGGCTGAAGCCGAGATGTGGATGGCCCAGACCGCCGCCAGCGGCATGGTGATCTGGTACCACTGGCTGGGCGCGCAAACCGGCCTGGGCGAGGACCGCCGCTGGCAGGAGACGGGAAGAAAGTTCCTCCAGTGGCACGCCCGCCACGACGCCCATTTCGTCAACAGGCGTTCGATCGCCAATGTCGGCGTCGTCATGGGACAGCGCACCCAGACCTTTTACCAACCGCCCGGCGAAGGCAATGCCGGCGACTACGTCGAGGGCTATTACGCCGCCCTGCTCGACGCCCGCCACACCTTCGAGTTCGTCCATGAAGACGACCTGTCGCCCGAAACGCTTCGCCGCTTCGACGCCCTGATTCTGCCCAATGTCGCTTTTATGAGCGACGCCCAGTGCCGCCAGATCGAGGCCTATTCGCAGGCCGGCGGAAGCGTGCTGGCCGACTTCGAAACCAGCCTCTTCGACGAGAAAGGCCGCCCGCGCCCGGACTTCGGTCTCGCCCGCCTCTTCGGCATGTCCAAGGCCGGAGGGCGCGTCGGCTCTCGCGGTTTCGAAAACTCGTTCTATGCCCGAATCGAGAAGCCGCACGAGGTCCTGCGCGGCTTCACCGATACGAACTGGACCGCCGGTTGCGAATGGCGCGTCCAGGTGAAGGCGGAAGGCGACCCGGTGATGACCACCGTAGGGCCCTATCCGGCCTACCCCACCGAGGTCGTCTATACGGAGAAGATGCACACGGACGAGCCGGCCATCGTGCTGCGCGAGCGCGGGGCCAGCCGCCTTGTCTACTTCCCCGGCGACATCGGCCGCACCTTCTGGCGCTCAGGTCACCAGGACCCGCTACGCCTCATCACCAATGCGCTCGAATGGATGTTGCGAGGCAAACGGCCCGTGAAGGTTGAAGGCGACGGATTGGTCGAACTCTTCGCCTGGCAGACCTCGGCCGGCCATGCGCTTCATGTGTTGAACCTGAACAACCCGGCGCTGCACCGGGCCGCCATCCAGCGCCATTCGCCGATCGGCCCGCAGAGGGTTTCATTCGAGTTGCCGGCCGGTGCCCCGCAAGTCAAACGGGTCCGGCTGCTGCGTGCCGGGAGCGAAGTCAGGTTCGCGCAGAAAGGCCGGCTGGTCGAATTCACAATCCCGAAGGTCGTCGACTACGAGGTAGCCGCCATGGAGTAACCAGCATCAACCGCGAACGCAAAGAGCGGGCCGTCGAGCACGATTTTAGAGGGAGTGGAGGAACCTGCTCTCTTCGTTCGCAGCCTCATGCCGACTGGCCGCGAACGAGAGCGGTTTCCAACCGCTTTTTCGACGGCACAGTTCGGCTGAGAGACCTACTCGCCCGGCTCTTCCGGCATGTCCTCAAGCAACTCCGCCTCCCGCGCATGCCGCTTCAGCGCGGTGATGGCCGCCGCCGACCCGAACCCAGCCGTTCTCAGCCGCCGGTAGATGGACGCCAGTTTCGCCTTGTCCTGAAGCAGTTCACCGAGGTTCTTCGAGCGGTACTTCCTGGCCAGATACTCGTCGACCATTTTGACTTCGTCCCGGCCGTCGTAGGCCTGGGCGACGGCGGTCTGGGCAATCGTCGAAGCGACACCTTTGACCCTGAGTTGGGCGAACGCTTTGCTGCGGCCCATCAGACCGCTCTCCGCTCTGTTCGTCGCGAAACTGGACGCCAGGCGGCGGTCATCCACCATGCCGTAGCCGCGCAGGGCCTCGATGACTTCATCCGCGTCCTCGAGTCGAGCCGCTTTGCCGCGCAGTTTGCGGCGCAGCTCGGCTGACGTCAGCGCGCGGCCGGCAAGCAACCGCGCGGCGTAGTCTTTCAGATGCGCTGCGTCAAGTTTGGGGGTGATCCTGCCTGGCATGGAGGTTTCGCGGCTCACCTTTGATTCTGGTGAGTTACACTGAGAACTGCAAGGCGCTGTAAGTCCTGCGGAGAGGAGTTCTCATGGAAGAGGACCGTCGTATTTCCTATTTTCTGTTGGGTCTTGGCGTGGGGGTGGCTGTCGGTGTGCTGTTCGCGCCCAAATCCGGCAACGAAACGCGTGATCTTTTGAAGTCGAAGGCTGAGGAGGGCAAGGACTACCTCGCGCGCCGCAGCGGCGAGTGGAAGGATTCGGCCTCCGAGATGCTCGATCGAGGCAAGCAAGCCGTCGTGCGTCAGAAGGAGCAGGTGGCCGCCGCCGTGGAAGCCGGCAAGCAGGCCTACCGCGAAACGGCCGGCCACGATGCGACGGAAGCCGATCCGTCGGCATACGTCGAAGGCGTGTAGGGAATCTGAAGTAACGGCATGAACTCGGAGAGCGCATTCTTATTGATGGCCATCGCGGTGGCCGTGTCCAGCGTGGCCCTGCTGATGAATGCCCTGGCTTCGCTTGGGCTCTACCGCGCCGTGAGGAGGATGGAAGCCGGGATCAAACCGCTCATCCCGCAAGCCAGCAAGACGCTCGAACAGGCCCAGAAGACGCTCGCCCAGGCGCTGGTCCAGATCGATGAACTCAGCGTTAAGGCCCACGGCGTCCTGGACAGTTCGAAAGAGCAGCTCGATTCATTCGCCGTGGCGCGCGACGAATTCACCGGGCGTCTCCGCGTCCAGGCCGAGCGGCTCGAACTGGTTCTCGACGACACGCTGGCGCGTGTCCATGACGTTGTCGGCGTGCTTCACAGCGGCGTGATGACGCCTGTTCGCGAGGTTTCGGGAATCCTTTCGGGCATCCGAACCGCTTTCCAAACGCTGCTGCGCAACCGCCGTCCGTCGGTGGACCGCGCCACTCACGACGAAGAAATGTTCATCTGACCGCTTCAAGTTGCAGCCTGGCGCGTCGATAAGGGCAGGTGTGAGTCCTAGCGACCCTAGCCACCTGCTGCGTGCGTGTCTTGACGCATTTGCCGCCGATTCCCAGTCGGTGGGAAGGCGGTTGCGCTACCTGCTCGATCACAATCCGGCGGTGTTCGACCATGTTGCGCTCACACTCCTGGCCGAGGCCGCCGACACACCCGCGGTGCGGTACACGCTCGCCTTGCTGGCTGCCCGCGGCCGTCTGGCGCCACTGGTTCGCAGAATCGCGGCCCAGGATCCCGGCTCGGCCGGAATGCTTGCTCACATCGCCCAGAAAGTGGATGCCAGTCTTGGAGGCGCCCTTGGGCAGGACGTGTGCGGCGCGGGTGAGGAACCCGGTGAAAGCGAGGCCCGACAGTCGCTCCTCTGCCCGCTTGGCGAGGCATTGCGAGGCGGCCTTGACCTTTTCACGTGGCTCGCGTCTGGCCGCAAGATAGACGATAAGTCCAAATCGCGCCTCGCCAAGGTCATGGGCCGGGGCATCTCGATGCACGTCCGGCTGCTGGAGTTTCTGGCCGACGCGAACCCCCGCGTGAGGGCCAACGCGGTCGAGTCGATCTGGAATGCGCCGGGAGAGATTCCCCGCGAGCTGTTCCTGAAGGCCGCGCAGGACCCGAATCACCGGGTGGCGGCCAACGCACTGGTGGGCCTTTACCTGAACGGCGATGTGGGCGCGCTCAGCAGGCTGCTGGATATGGCTTCCAGCCCCGAACCTTTGTTTCAGGCGGCAGCGGTTTGGGCCATGGGCCGGACCGGTGACGAGCGATTCGAGTTGGTCCTGAAGAGCATCCGTTCGCGAGGCCGGGCCTCGGCCGCCCTGCTAAGAAACGTGCTGCCCGCAATGGCGAGAATCCGCCAGAGCCGCCAGACCCGTGAGGCCCGCAACTCCAGGATCACGATACTCGATGCCAGTTCCGGCCGGGACTCGGCCTGTTTTGTCCTCTCCGCCCAAACGCAGCGCGGCTCTGCCTCGGGCAGGCTCAGGCCTGTCGAGTTCCACCCCTATCACGACGGCGAGCCGATCTGGGACTACGAGGTGCAGAGCGTTGAGCCATCCGGGCCTGTCCATGTGAGCTGGCTGCTGCCATCGAGCGCCACCGACAGAGCCGCGCGTGGCCCGCTGAACATGGAGATGTTGACCGCCGCCATCGAGTCCAAGGCGCTGCCGGACTCCTGGTCTGTCGGCTGCTATCGCGAAAGCCGGCCCTCGCACTTCGCGATGGATTCAGAAGATGTACCACGGCTATCGGGTTGTCCCCCGGACTCCCTTCCCGAGGGGCTCAAACCGCCAAAACCAAACAGCGACTCCGGTTTGATTCTCGCTGACACGGCCGCACTCGACGCGCAGGTCCAACCGCAGTACATCTGTGCCGCAGCGGCGGCAGCGGTTCAGCCGCTTGGCGGAAAGAGCGCGCGAGCGCATCTGGTCATCGTCGTCGACCTGGTTCGGATGGATGCGCTGGACGTTAAAGACCTGAAGATGCTCTCAGGCAGGCTGGCAGCCCGTGGAGTGATATGTCATCTGCTGGCCACCAGCAGAGCGTACCGCGAAACGGTGGAGGGCTTTCGTCCGCTCGCGCGGGACTCGGGTGGCTGGGTGTTTGAGTGCGAAGTCGAATCCTCCCCGGCTGCCGCCGCGTCGATCGCTTCGGCGATCCGAAGGCATTGGCGGCTCACTTTGCCGGCAACCGGCATCCGGGGCGGTCTCAGCCTGCGCATCGTATCCGGAACGTGGCGCGATGAAACGCAACTGCCGATGCCATCGACACCAGCCCACTCGGCTTCCGCGGCCTGATTGCCGGCCTCCACGGTCTACACTGGAATCGTGAAAAAGCTCGCACGGAAAGCCGCCCTCCCCGCGGCGCTCATGTTGGGCATTCTGTCCGGCCTGCCGGCTGATGCGCAGACCGCGGCGAGTCTCGGCAACCAGTTACGCGAAGCTGAGATTGATCCGCAGACCTGCTTTCGCATCCGCGACCTCCAACTCCGCAAGGACGATCTCAGCATCTACTTCACGGACGGGTACCTCGCCTTATCCAAACCCGTCGCGGGACGCCGGGTTTTTGCCGTCTACCATGCTTCGGAGCAAGGCGACCGCGCCGAAGTGCTCATCCGCCCGCCAGACCGCGGCGAGCGATCGTCGCTGGCCAACTACACCGGTTCGCCGATTTTGAACGAACAGGTGAAGGAGGCGGTCTTCATTATGACCGACGGCACCGAGGAGGAACTGATGAGAACGGTCCTCCAGAGTCCCCTGTCGAAGCCGGCGCCCGATATGGGGCTGCTGCTCGGATCGAGGCTCAACAGCGTTTTGCGCAACATCGGCAACAGCTTCCAGGTGCGGGTGGTTCAGGACCTGCTCTCCGGCGACCGCGACGCGGGTCTGTTCTATGCGGCGTTTTCGGGCGCCACGCTGGGCAATTTCGATGCACTCTTCGACCCCACGGCCCTCGAGCAGCTCGTCCTGGGCCAGGTGACCTCTTCGCCCGCGGGGGGCGGTTTCAACATCTGGACCAGCTTTGAAACCCGTGCCGCCCGCCGCCGCACCGGACCCAGGCCAACCGCAGGCAGCCTGAGCAACTACCGCATTGAATCCGTCATCGCTCCCGACTTCTCGATGCAGTGCGTCACGACGGCCGATCTGACGCCGCCGGCTGAAGTCCGTGGCGCCATCTCATTCGAGATCGCCCCGGCGATGGAGATCCAGTCGGTCAAGGTCGATGGCGTCCCGGTTGAGGTGTTCCGGCGCGAGGCCATCCGTTCAAATCTGATGAGCCAGCGCCAGAACGAGCCATTTCTCATCGTCCTCAATCAGCCGATGGCCGCCGGCCGTACCTACAATTTTGAATTCCAGCATCGCGGCCGGGTGATTCTGCCCGCGGGCAACGACGTGTTCTTCGTGGCTTCCCGCGTGAATTGGTACCCGGCGCGGGAGCCGGGCCACTCGACCTACGATCTGATATTCACCCTGCCAAAGCGACTGTCCGTGGTCGCCGCCGGCGACCTGGTCGAGGACAGGGAAGAAGGCGAAACGCGGCGCGCTCGCTGGCGCACGCCTGCCCCGGTCCGCATGGCGGGCTTCAATATCGGCGACTACGACAAGGTCACGGTGAAGCGCTCGGGCCTGACTGTGACGGTTTACTCGAACCGCTCGACTGAGCCGGCCCTTCTGCGCCGGCCGCCTCAGGTCATCATGCTGCCCCCGGCCTGGCCAGCCCGTGGCGGCCGGCGTCCAGGCGAGTTGATCACAATCACGCCCCCGCCGGCCCCCAACCCCAGAGCACGTTCCGAGGACCTGGCCTCCGAGATCTCCGCGGCGCTGGAGTGGTACGCGATGCATTTCGGCCCGCCGCCGCTCAACACTCTTACCGTCTCGCCCATCCCCGGGAACTTCGGACAGGGGTTCCCTGGGTTGCTGTACATTTCCACGCTGGCATTCCTGACGGAAAGGGACCGCCCGGAGGCGGTGCGAAACGATGCGCTGCGGGTCTTCTATTCCGAGATTCTCGCGGCGCATGAGGCCGCCCACCAGTGGTGGGGCAACCTTGTCGGGGCTGCGACCTACCGCGACGAGTGGCTGAGCGAAGCCCTCGCCCACTACAGCGCCCTGCTGGTCCTCGAACGCCGCAAGGGTTCCAGGGCCGCCGAGCAAGTGCTGGATGACGCGCTGCGCTCGCTCAGGACTCAGCATGCGGGCAAGCCCATCGAAGCCATGGGGCCCATCACTTGGGGCCTGCGGTTGCGGGCCGAAACCGGTCCCGACCCGTGGCGGGTCATCACCTATGACAAGGGCTCGTGGATCACCCACATGCTGCGGCGCCGCATGGGTGACGCGGCATTTCTGTCGATGCTAGGCACGCTGCGCACGCGCTACGAATACAAAGTCGTCACGACCGAGCAGTTCCGAGAACTGGCGGTTGAATTCTCACCCAAGGGTCTCCCTGATCCGCAACTCGAGAACTTTTTCGACACCTGGGTGTATGCGACCGGCATCCCTACCCTGGAATTGAAGACCGCCGTCTCCGGCAAAGCGCCTAAAGTGCAGTTGACCGTGACCGTCAATCAGTCCGGAGTGGGCGGCGATTTCAGCATCGACCTGCCGGTGGAGATCTGGCTCCCGGCGGCGAAGACACCGCTGGTCCGGTGGATCCGCACGTCGTCGGACGGAGCGACGTTCAAGATCCCATTGCAGGCCGCGCCGGCACGCGTGGAACTCGCGCCCGGCAACGGCGTCCTGGCCGTTCGGAAGTAGGCGCCGTCGAAAATCATGTTTGGCCGATTGGGGCGGGCGGGCTGAAGCCCTTCGCAGACTGAAGTCTGCCCCACAGGACCGCTGGCCGATCCCTGCCCGGACGAGAGCACGGACCCGAAGCGGCGCCGTGCCAGATGGCGGCGGAGATCGGATCAGCTGATCAGGCTGAAGGCCTTCTTCATGGCGGCGGCCGTTTCCTGGAGAGCCTGGCCGGGGGGGAGCGCGCGGAGGCGGGCAGAAAAGGGTTCGCAGCGGGCCGGGGCGTCGCAGCCGAGGGCGTTCAGGGTATTGAGGAAAGCCGCCATGTCGATGACGCCGGTCTCGCAGGGGAGCGCCCGGGCGGAGTCGATTTGTTCCAGGACGGGGATGCCGGCGGGGGCGTCGTTGAGGTCGATGCTGACGATGTCGGAGTTCCTGAGGGTCTTCAGGTCGTCGACGGACTCCTGGGCGGTGAACCAATGCCAGGAGTCGAGCAGGATGCCGACGTTCGGCTTGCCGATGGCGGCGATCAATTCCTTCGTCTCCTTCATGGTGTGAACGAAAGGATAGCGGCGGCTGGACCAGGAGGTTTTGGGACCGACGTATTCGAGGCCGAGACGGCAGTTCTGATCTTCGAGAACGGAGGCCACCAGGCGGAGGCGGGTGGCATGGATTTTAAGGTTTTCGGTGAAGGTCAGGGTGTCGCTGGTTGGGGCGATCCAGGTGCCGACGCGGGTGACGCCGGCGGCGCGGAGGGCGGAGGCGCGGCGAGGCAGGTCGACGAGGCCGGAGCGGAAGGTCTCGTCGTCGCGGCGGAAGTCGACGGAGAGGCCGGAGGAGCCCCACTGGACGTTCTTCTCCTTCATTTCGGCGAGCAGGGCGGAGAGAACCGGGCGATCGAGCGAGGCCAGGAAGCCGGAGTCGGCCTCGACTGTCTGAAATCCGTATTGGGATGCGTAAGAGATTGCCTGTCGTTGATCGGCCTTTACGCCGATAGAACCACAGGAGAGTTGGATGGACATCTTCGCCGGCTGGGCCGCGAGCATGGAAGACAATGGAAGAAAGGCGATTTGGCGCCGGGTCATGGACAAAGGACCCTCCTGCCCGGCTAGTGTATCGCGTATTCTAGGACAACGGCCGATGATTCCCACACTCGAGCAGATTCTGGGACGGGTTGACGATCCAGAGACGCCGGTCGTGTGGCTGGACCCGGCGATCCCGGACGAGGTCTGGCGGAGCCTGCCCGCCGGGTTGAGGGCGCGGGGCTATCAGGTGTTCCACATTGACGAATTCGGCGCAGTGGAAGACCGCGAGAGCCTGCTGGCACGGTTTGAGGCCCTGGTGAATGTTCCTGAGCGCTACAGGCACGACTTCGAGAGCCTGAAGGACTGCCTGCTGGGGATGGCGTCGGAACCGGCGCGCGGTTGGGCGCTGCTGTTCAGCAACCCTGGACCGTTACGGCAGATCGATGAAGCGGCGTTCGAGGAACTGATGGAAGCACTGGAAGCGGTACACGAATCCGTCTTCGAGATCCACATGAAGTCGTTCAAGTTCGTCGTCCGGGATTGACCGCACGAATCGCTTCCTGATAAATTAGTGTTCGCTATGTTAGCGAATACTAGAGCTGTTCAAGAGGTCAAGCACCGCATGAGCGGAGGGGAGCGGCGGGCGCAGATTGTCGGCACTGCGTTCGACTTGTTTGCCCAGGGCGGCTTTCGCGGGACGACAACACGGGAACTGGCGCATGCGGTCGGGGTGAGCGAACCGGTCCTGTACCAGCACTTCTCGAACAAGAGGGATCTCTACACGGCGATTGTAGAGCACCTGATCGAGCAGGAGACGCACCGATTCGCGGAACGGCTGGAGGCTGTGCTGCGTGAAGAGGAAGTGCGGCCGTTTTTGCAGGCATTCGGCGAACTCGTGCTGGCGTGGTACCTGGAGGATGCGCGACTGCCGCGCCTGCTGCTGTTCAGCGCGCTGGAAGGCCATGAACTGGCGGAGATCTGGCATGAGCGGGCAATGGCTATCTTCTTCGCGCCGGTGAACGAGAAGGTGGACCGATTGGTGGAGGCGGGACGACTGAAGAAGATGGAACCGACGGTGGTGACAAGAGCGTTTATGTCAATGGTGGCGCACTACGGTCTGGTCACGATCGTCTTCAAGCTGCCGCAATTCGACATGAGCAGGGAAGAAGCGGTGGCGAGGTTCGTGGACATATTCTTGACGGGCGCGGAGCGCCGGTAGCGCGGAAGGAATCAGGGAAGCGATGCGATTCATAGGCTTGGCACTTGGTGTTGCGGCAGTGGTTGCGGCTGGTTGCGGGAAGAAGGAAGTGGCCGTGAAGGCGAAGGCGCCGGACGCGGTGGAGATCCGCACGGCGGCGGCGGAAGCGCGCAGCGTGGAGCGCTCGATCATGGTGACGGGCTCGTTGCAGCCGGACGAGATGGTGACGGTGACGTCGGAAGTCGCCGGGCGGATAAGAAATGTGAACTACGACTTCGGCCAGTCGGTGAGGCGGGGCCAGGTGGTGGCGGAGTTGGACACGACGGAGTTGAAGCTTCAGATGGAACGGACGAAGGCGACGCTGGCTCAGGCCCTGGCCCGCGTGGGACTGGAGGCGGATGCGCCAGAGAACGTCGCTCCGGAGACGACGCCCGCGATGAGACAGGCGAAGGCTCAACTGGATGACGTGAAATCCAAGTACGACCGGGCGGTGAAGCTGAGCGCGTCGGGCGACATCGCGCAGGAGCGGCTGGTGGAAGCGGAAAAGGCGCTGGCGGCGCGGCAGGCTGCATACGACATGATGCGGGACGACAAGCTGACGCAGTTGGCGGCGATCAAGGGATTGAGGGCGGATTTGCGGCTGGCGGAGAAGCGGGTGCAGGATGCGACGGTGGTGGCGCCGTTCGACGGGCAGGTGTCGGTGAAGCACGTGTCGCCGGGGCAGTACATCAAAGAGAACGTGCCGATCGTGACGCTGGTGAAGACGTCGCCGCTGCGGTTGCGGGTGGAGGTGCCGGAGTCGGCTGTAGGGCTGGTGCGGATGGGGACGGAGTTGGTGTTCACCACCGAAGCCGTGCCGGGGATGGAGTTTCGGGCGCGGGTGACGGAGGTGAATCCGGCACTGGATACGCGGTCGAGGACTTTGTCGGGAGAGGCTCGTCTGCTTTCGGGCGATGCGCGGCTGAAGCCGGGCGCGTTCGTGCAGGTGAGGCTGGTGACGTCGGCGTCGTATCCGGTGATCGCGATTCCGAAGGCGGCGGTGTACACGGTCGCGGGTTTGAACAAGTTTTTCACGATCGAGGACGGCAAGGCCGTTGAGCACAAGATCCCGGAGATTCTGGGACAGAACGGCTTCGTCGAAATCCCTGAGGGCCTGGTTGCGGCGGGAGCGCCCGTGGCTATCAGCAACGTAGCCATGTTGACCAACGGGGCGCCGGTCAAAGTGACGGGCGGCAGGAGCTAGACGGAGATGCGGAAACTCGCTGAACTGTGTATCAAGCGCCCGGTGTTCGCCACCATGCTGATCCTGGCGCTGATGGTGATGGGGTTGGACGGCTACCGCAAGCTTGGGGTGGATTACTTCCCCAAGGTTGAATTTCCGTATGTGAATGTGACGACGGTGCTGCGGGGCGCGAGTCCGGAAGAGGTGGAGTCACAGGTCACCAAGCCGCTGGAAGAGGCGTTGAACACGATCAGCGGGATCGACGAATTGAACTCGACGTCGGCCGAGGGCATATCGATCGTGACGATCGGGTTCGTGCTGGAGAAGGACTCGGAGGTGGCGGCGCAGGAGGTGCGGGACAAGATCTCGACGGTGCTGTCGCAACTGCCCAGGGACGCGGACGCGCCGCTGGTGGAGAAGCTGGCGACCGACGCGGCGCCGGTATTGAACGTGGTGGTATCGAGCAACCGCGATCTGAGGGAGACGACGAAGCTGGTGGACGACCAGTTAAAGAAGAACATCGAGTCGTTGAGCGGCGTGGGGCAGGTGCGGTTCGTGGGCGACCGGAAGCGGCAGATTCAAGTGGTGCTGGATCCGGAGAAGCTATACAGCTACAACCTGAACATCGAGCAGGTGCGCGCCGGACTGGCGGCGCAGAACATCGAGATTCCTGGCGGGCGGATCGAGCAGGGCCACCGCGAATTGTCCCTGAGGACGATGGGGCGCGTGGAGCGGCCGGTGGATTTCAGCCGGATCACGGTGGCGACTTTGAACGGGGCGCCGGTGCGGATCGCCGACATCGCCGAGGTGAGGGACAGCTTCGAGGAACCGCGCAGCGTGGCGCGGCTGAACGGAAACCCGGCGGTTGTGTTGCAGGTGAGGAAACAGGCGGGAACGAACACGCTGGATGTGATCGCGACGGTGAAACGCCATGTGGAGGAGTTAAAGAAGGCGCTGCCGCCCGATTTCCGGGTTTCCTATGCGCGGGATCAGAGCGGGTTCATCGAAGCGGCGTTCCACGCAGTGCAGGAGCACCTGATTTTGGGCGGAATTTTCGCCGGGATCGTGGTGCTGCTATTCATCCGCAACTGGCGGTCGACGATGATCGCGGCGATCTCGATTCCGACGTCGATCATTTCGACGTTCGCGCTGCTGAACGTGATGGGGTTCACGCTGAACCAGATCACGATGCTGGCGTTAACGCTGATGGTGGGCATTGTGATAGACGACGCGATCGTGGTGCTCGAAAACATCTTCCGGCACATGGAAGAGAAGGGCATGGACGCGATGACGGCGGCGCGGGAAGGCGTGAACGAGATCGCGCTGGCGGTGCTTTCGACGACGCTGTCTCTGGTGATCATCTTCCTGCCGATCGCCATGATGCCGGGCATCGTGGGAAGGTTCATGTCGAGTTTCGGCTACACGGCGGCGTTCGCCATCATGGTGAGCCTGCTGGTGAGCTTCACGCTGACGCCGATGCTGTGTTCGAGGTTTCTGAAGATCACGCATGCCGGCGGCGACACGAGGGAGGGCGGGTTCCGTCACATCTCCAGCGCCTACAGAAGGATGCTGGAGTGGTCGATGGGGCACCGGTGGGCGATCGTGGGGATCAGTGTGCTGGTGGTGGCATCGGCGTATCCGATGATGACGAACATGGGGGTGGACTTTCTGCCGGTGGAGGATCAGGGCGAGTTTGAGGTGGCTGTGAGGGCGCCCGTGGGGTCGTCGCTCGAGGGAACCGAGGATGTGATGGGGAAGGTGGAGAAAGACCTGGCGACACTGCCGGGGGTGAGGGATACATTGACGCTGATCGGCGCGGATCAGCGGAAACAGGTGGACCGCGGTTCGATCCTGGTGACGCTGGTGGACGTGAAGTTGCGCAAGCAATCGCAGCGAGAATTGATGGACCGGGCGAGAGAGATTTTGGCGAAGTACACGGACCTGACGGTGTCGGTGCAGATGCCCTCGATGATTCAGGGCGGAGGCGCCAATATCGACATGCAGTATTCGATCCAGGGTCCGGACCTGGCGCGGCTTGATGTGTATGCGCAGAGGTTGAAGGCGAAGTTGAAGACGACGCCGGGCGTATTCGATATGGAGTCCTCGTATGAGGCGGGCAAGCCGGAAGTGCGGGTGAGGATCAATCGCGACAAGGCGGCGGATCTGGGCGTCAACGTGGCGCAGGTGGCCAACGCGATGCGGGTGCTGGTGGGCGGCGACGACCAGGTGACGACATACAAGGAGGGCGACGACCGGTATGACGTGATGCTGCGGGTGAAGCAGGAGTTCCGCAATTCGCCGCTGGCGCTGGAACGGCTGTATCTGCCGTCGGCGACGATCGGCAACGCGCCGATATCGAGTGTGGCGCGGTTGGAGATTGGGGAAGGCCCTGTGTCGATCGACAGGTGGAACCGGCAGCGGCGGATTCTGGTCCAAGGCAACATATCGAAGGGTCAGGCGCTGGGCACGGTGCTTGAGGTTGCGGAGAAGGAGATGCAGGCGATGAACCTGCCGCCGGAATACAAGCACGGTCCGCTGGGCAGATCGAAAGAGTTGGGCCGGGCGGTGACGAACTACCTGATTGCGTTCGGGTTGTCGATCATCTTCATGTACATGATTCTGGCGGCGAACTATGAGAGTTTCATCGATCCGATAACGATTCTGCTGGCGCTGCCGCTATCGATCCCGTTCGCGCTGCTGAGCCTGTTCCTGGCCGGGGAGAACTTCTCGATCATCTACACGTCGCTGGGCATCCTGGTGCTGTTTGGGATTGTGAAGAAGAACTCGATTCTGCAGATCGACCACATCAAGGGATTGAGGCGGACTGGCATGGAGCGGCTGGAGGCGATCTATATGGGTTGCGACGACAGGTTGCGCCCGATTCTGATGACGACGGCGGCGCTGGTGGCGGGCATGATTCCGCTGGCGGTTGGGCAGGGCGCGGGCGCGGGCACGCGGCGGACGGTGGCGATTGTCGTCATCGGCGGCCAGACGATGGCCTTGCTGTTAACGCTGCTGGTGACGCCGGTGGCCTATTCGATGTTTGACGATCTGGCGCATTCGCCGCGCTGGGGGAAGGTGGGCAGAGGGCTGAGATGGGTATTCAGTCCGCTGCGCAGAGCTTTGGGCGCGATCACCGGCCTGGTGCGGTAGTTGAGGATGATTATGACAAGCAGGATACTCGCAGGATTCCTGATGGGCGTGTGCGCGCTGGCGCAACAGTCCGGCATAGACCAGGCGCAGCGCGTGGGCGTGGGCGATCAGGAGGTCCGGCTGACACTCGATACGGCGCTCGAGATGGCGCTGAAGAACAACCTGGCTATCGAAGTCGAGCGGACTACGATGGACGTGGCCGTTCAGGCGCTGAAGGGTGCGAAAGGCGCGTTCGACACGGTGACGTTGTGGCAGCCCTCCGTGAGCGACCTGACGACGCCGACGACGAACACGCTGTTTGCGCCGGACGGCAAGTTGAAGGACAAAGCCGTGAACTGGAACATGGGCGTCAGGCAGAAGACGCCCTGGAACGGCGTGTCTCTCAACGTGGCGTTCGACAATTCCAGGCAGACGACGACCAACGCATTCACGGCGCTGAACCCGTACTACTCGACCCGGTTGTCGGCCAACGTGTCGGCTCCGCTGTGGCGCGGGCGGCGGATTGACCGAGAGCGGGCCGAGATCCGAATCCGGTCGAAGGCGGTCGATCAGTCAAAGGCGGATTTCGAGACGCGCGTCGTCGAAGTGATCACTGTGGCGCAGTGGGCATACTGGGATCTGGCCGCTTCACGCGAGGATGCGACGGTGGCCGAAATGGGCGTCAAACTGGCCCAGGAACAACTGGACCGGACAAAGCGGGCGATCGAGGCAGGGACGCTGGCGCCGGTTGAACTGGCGGCGTCGGAGGCTGAATTTCAACGGCGGGTCGATACGTATGTCACTTCCGTGGGCATGGTGACGGTGGCCGAGAATGCGTTGAAAAGCGTCGTCGCCCCTGGCCGCGGGGATGAGATCTGGAACAAACGGGTGGTGCCGGCTGAGACGCGCCCGATGGACGTGCCCGATACCGACGTTGTCGCCGGGATGACGAGCGCGCTGGCGAAGAGGCCGGAACTGCGGTCGCTTGAACTGCAGAAGGCACAGGCGGAGGTGCAGAAGTCGCTGGCCGCCGATGGGACCAAACCGACGGTGAGTTTGACGGGGACGTATTCCGTCGCCGGTCTGGCAGGTGCTCAGTCGACCAAAGCCAGTCCGATCGGGGCGATTTTCGGATCGATCACGGATCGCGTGAATACGTTGTCGCAGCTTCAGGGTCTGCCTGTGTTGCCTACCGTGTCTGGCGGGGGGCTGCCGCCGTCGCTGGTGGGCGGGTACGGGTCGTCGATGTCCAACCTGTTTTCGGGAGACTATCCGACGCTACAGGCTGGGCTTCTCATTGAATGGAATCCGAGGAACCGGACAGCCGAGGCGGCGTTGGCGCAGGCGGGTCTGGTCGAGCGGCGGCTCAATCTGGCGAGGAAACAGATCGAGCAGGCGATCGAAGCGGAAGTGCGGAACTCGATGCAGGGTCTGGCCACAGCCAGGCAAAGGATACAGGCGGCAAGGGCGAGCGAGCGAGCGGCGCAAGAGAAGTTGGAGAGCGAAATCCGGCTGTTCCAGACGGGGGAGTCGACGAACTTCCTGGTGTTGACGCGGCAGAACGAGTTGATCGACTCGAAGCGACGAGCCGTGACGGCAACGCTGCTGCTCAACCGGGCGGTCGCGCAGGCGCAGAAAGCGATCGGGACGGCACTCACCGCGCACAGCATCCGCCTCGAGTAGGAACCCTTAGCTGTGGAAACCGTGCGCCTCCCGCGAGGCTTCACGTCCGGTTATGTAGAGGCCATTGGTCCTCGTTCCGGTTTCACGGATGTTCTTGGACTCCAGTTGGAGTTATGATCATACTGAGGGTATGAAATGCCTGGCATCGAGCGTGTAACCGTCAGCCTGCCCGAAGATTTGGTCAAAGACATCGACCGGCGAGAGAAGAACAGGAGCAAGTTCGTCGCCGAAGCAGTACGTCACGAACTGGATCGTCGCCGCCGTGCGGAACTCCTTCGATCGCTCGATTCTCCCCACCTCGAAAGCACTCACCTTGCCGAGCAGGGACTCGATGAATGGGCGCGCGGCCTACCCGAGGAAGATGCCGGAGCGCTCCTCGACGGTGCCGCCGGCAAGCCCGTCCGTTGGGTCCCAGGCGAGGGTTGGGTGGAGGAAGTCGAGTGAGACTCGGACGCGGCGCGGTTGTCTCCGTAGAACTCGACCCCACGACTGGTCATGAACAGCGTGGCGTCAGGCCGTGTATTGTTGTCAGCGATCCGGATGTCATCAGCGGGCAGCGGTTTCCCCTCGTGTGCGTGGTGCCCGTCACGGGGACTCCGGGCGAGGGCCTCCTTTATCCGCCGCTCGCAGCCGGCCCGAGTGGCCTCGCCAAACAGTCTTTCGCGCTGATCGACCATCTCAGATCGATCGATAAGCGCAGGGTCAGGCGCGTCTACGGCGCACTCCCGCCGGAGGAGATTGCCGCCATCGACGAGGGCATGGCGGTCTTCCTCGGCCTCGGCGGCCGGCTCCAGAACTCGGGCGCATCACCTGTGCAGTGAAGACACCGGGGATACTCGCCGATCTCCCGCACCGCTTGAACGGAAGGGGCGAACATCCGTTGTGACGCCGTTCCAGCGGAGCCGGATCAGGGATCCGGCGCTGACGAGGGCGCGCCCTACGATCGGCGGATGCTGATGCTTGCTTACTGCTCCAACCGGTAGTTCGGAGCTTCCTTGGTGATCACCACGTCGTGGACGTGGCTTTCTTTCAATCCGGCGATCGACACCCGGAGGAATCCGGCTTTCTGCTGGAGTTCGGCGATGTTGCGGCAGCCGGTGTAGCCCATCCCCGAACGGAGTCCGCCGACAAGTTGGTAGACGAGTTCCGACAAGGGCCCTTTGGAGGCGACACGTCCTTCAATTCCTTCCGGAACGAGTTTGCCGCTTCCGTCCTGGGCGTAACGGTCTGAGCTTCCTTCGGCCATGGCTCCCAGCGATCCCATGCCGCGGTAGGCCTTGAACGTACGGCCCTGGTACAGAATCGTCTCGCCCGGACTCTCGTCCGTGCCCGCGAAGAGGCTGCCGATCATGACCGAATCGGCGCCGGCGGCGATGGCCTTGGTCACGTCGCCCGAGAACTTCACGCCGCCGTCGGCGATCAGCGGAACGCCGGTCCCACGCAGGGCGCGGCTGCATTCGGCGATGGCGGTGATCTGAGGCACGCCCGCGCCGCTGACGATACGTGTCGTGCAAATCGACCCCGGCCCGATACCGACCTTGACGCCATCGACGCCCAGTGCGACCAGGTCGCGCGCGCCTTCGAATGTGGCGACGTTTCCGGCGATCAGATCGACTCCCGGCAGGTTGCGCTTGATGGCGACGATGGCTTCCATGACGCGTTCGCTATGGCCGTGGGCGGTGTCGATCACCAGGACGTCCACCTTGCGCTTCACCAGTTCCTGGGCGCGTTCAAGGAAGTCGCCCGTCGCGCCAATGGCGGCAGCGACCCGGAGGCGGCCCAGGTCGTCCTTCGCCGCGGTGGGGTAATTGATCTTCTTCTGGATGTCCTTGACGGTGATGAGTCCCTTAAGGGCAAAGTCCTTGTCGACGACCAGGAGTTTCTCGACGCGGTGCTTGTGGAGTTCTTTCTGCGCCTCTTCGAGGGTGGTGCCGACGGGGACGGTGAACAGCGGGTCCTTGGTCATGACCTCGTGGATTGGGAGGTCGTGGCGGTTTTCAAAGCGCAGGTCGCGGTTGGTCAGAATGCCGACGAGTTTGCCGTCGCGGACCACGGGGACGCCGGAGATACGGAAGCGCTTCATAATATCGAGCGCCTCGTAAATCTTCTGATCGGGGTGGATCGTGATCGGATCGACGATCATGCCGCTTTCAGAACGTTTGACGCGATCGACCTCTTCAGCCTGGCGGTCGATGGTCATGTTCTTGTGGATGACGCCGAGACCACCCTGCTGAGCCAGGCCGATGGCGAGATGAGCCTCGGTGACGGTATCCATGGCCGAACTGACGATGGGGATGTTGAGGGCGATGTTACGGGTGAGTTGCGTTCGGGTGTCGGTTTCGGCAGGAACGACGCCGCTGCGCGCGGGCTTGAGCAGGACGTCGTCGAATGTCAGGCCTTCGGAGAGTTGCTCGGGAAGCATTGATTTCTCTTATAGTAGCGGAGGCCCTGGAAACGCCGCAACGAAGGGCAACCTACACTGCGCGCCGGGAACCGAACAAAGCGGTACCGATGCGGACGATAGTGGCGCCTTCCTGGATGGCGGCTTCGAGGTCGTGGGACATGCCCATTGAGAGTCCGGCGAGTCCATGTTCAGCGGCGAGCGACCGGAGACGGCGGAAGTAGGGGCGGCTGAGTTCAGGGTCGTCAGACCACGGGGGCATGGTCATCAGGCCGCGCAGGTTCAGGTTGGGCAAGGCGCGGATGGTGGAGACCAGGCCGGGGAGATCTGCCGGCGAAGCGCCGTATTTCGAGTCTTCCGGCGAGAGCTTCACTTCGATGTAAACGTCCAGAGGCCGGCCGGTCGCGTCGAGGCGGCGGGCGAGTTTCACCGTATCGACGGTCTGCATGACGTGGAAGAGTTCGCCGGCGCGCGCGGACTTGTTGGATTGGAGGTGGCCGATCAGATGGAACCGTGCGCCGGGCAGGGACGAGACCTCGGGCGACTTGACCTCGAACTCCTGGACGTAGTTTTCGCCGAAGTCGCGCAGGCCGAGCGAGTAAGCTTCAAGGATCGCCTGCGCGGGGAAAACCTTGGTGACGGCCAATAAAAGGACGTCCGATCGGGAACGTCCGGCGGCATCGCAGGCGCGCTGGATGCGCTCTTCGACAGCTTGGACGCGCGCGGTGAGGTCGTCTATGGGCACTCATCCGGATTCTACACTGCCCCGGACCGCCTGCCCGTTAGTCGAGCGGGACACGGGACAGAAAACGTTCAGGGGATGAGAAAGCCAGAGCGCGAAAACGCTCCCCCGCCAAGACACCCAAACGGCGGAGCGTGCGCATCCAGACCGTTGGGGAAGCGTAGTAGCGGAGGGCTGAGCGGCGAACTTCAATCTGGCGAAGACGTGGAACGGCTTCAGCAAGCATGTGGGCGGGTTGAGGGTCCGACGGCGCAAAAAGCGCCCAGAGGATTCCGCCATCGCTTGAAGGCCGGCAGGCCAGAGGGGTGAAACCGGCCGCCCCGGCGGCCATGGCGAGGTTATCGGCGTTGAAGTGAAGGAGGTGAGCCGCGTGGAAGCGGTGGGCAGGATGGACGTGGCGGAATTCAGAGTTTGGCACTTCGATGGCGAGGAGTCCGTTCGGAGTGAGAAAGGACCGCAGCCTCGAAAGGGCGGTGATCGGGTCGGGGAGGTGTTCCAGAACGTGGAACAGAGATATGCCGTCGAACAGACCGGAAGTGGAGTCAAGGTCCTCAAGGAACCCGGCGATAACGGGAATATGGAGAACATGCCGGATGTACCCGGCATAGCTCTGGTTGGGCTCAAGAGCGGTGACATCCAAGCCGCGGCGACGGAGAAGGTAGGCGAACTCGCCGCTGCCGGATCCGATATCAAGCCATCGGCCGTGACCCTGGAGCGAAGGTTGCAGCCATGCGAGGCGGTCACGCGCCGCACGCGCGGCCCGAATGACGTGGTGCGGTTTTGGGGTGAGGATACCTTTGTATTCCAGCCGGTAACGATGCTGGTAGTAGTCCCGAAGTTGGGCGGGGGTCGGAAGCGGATCGGTGCGGTAAAGCCCGCAGCCGGAGCAGATCAGGGTTGTCAGAGGACGACCATGACGGTCCACGCGCCCGGCGATCTGGGCTTGCGCACAACGACATAGCGGGCACGCGAATGCGATGTCAGGCACGGATTAACAATCATAGCCGAGATCCCGCTGGAGGATTGAGGTTTTTCACTATTCTCAGCCCTGGCACGAAACTGAGGCGCGGTGGCTGGTGCGCATGTCCGGACACGCCGTATTGGCCGGATCGTTGCGATCGCTGGCAAACGGGGCTTAGCTGATATTCTGATCGTCGGGCGATTCGTTTGGCGCAACAAGGTATGACAGTCGTTGTTGAAGCGGCGGCGTGGGCGGAGATGGTGCGTCACGCCGAAGCGGAGTACCCGGGAGAGTGCTGCGGGGTGCTGCTGAGCGGGATGGACGGGGAGCGGCGTGTCGTCAAAGGGGCGGTGGCGTGCGCGAACAGCAGCGAGGAGTCCAGGAGCAGCCGTTTTCTGATCGACCCGCGGGAATTGCTCGGAGTGAAGCGGCAAGCGCGGACGTCGGGCCTGGATGTGATTGGGTTCTATCATTCGCATCCGGACCGGGGAGCGTACTTTTCCGAAAGCGACATCAGGAATTGCTGGCCGCGATTCGTCAACATCGTCCTGTCCGTCGAACTCGGACGGTTCCGGGAGGCGAGGGCCTTTCTGGTGGATGAAGGACAGACGCGGGCGGAGCCGTTGCAGTTGATCCGCGCCGCGCCCCAGGGGTGACCGCGGGGGTTTGGGCTTCAGGCGGTTTTGAGAAGTTCCTCCCACGTGACTTCGCGGCGAAGGTCCACGGCGAGGCGGCCCAGCAACGCGGTGAGCGTCGAGTCGCAGGCGTCATTGGCCATGCTGAAGCGCTTGCCTTCCACGATCTGCGTGATGAAAGCTTCGAGCGCGTCGATCGTGATTTCGCGCTTTGACTCGACGCGCTGGGGTTTCTGGCTGGGAAACGAAGCCTCGTAGTATCGGCGGTGCGTCTCGACCGATCCGAGGGAACCGAAGAACTGTTCGCGGACGATACCCGCGGCTTGGACGAGCTGCGTCCCATGGAGATAACCGGGCAGGCCGTTTGGATAGGTGTAGGTGACGTTGACGTGGTCGAGGTTGTCGCCGAACGAACGCCGTCCCTTCGATCCGCCGCCGATGGCGGAAAGCGGTCGGGCCTGGGCAAACCAGTTCAACACGTCGATGCCGTGGCAGTCCTGCTCGACGATGAAATCGCCCGACTTCTCGCGCCACGGGTACCACATCCGAGCCAGTTGTTCGTCCGTGGGTTTCGGCGCATTGATGCGAATGCCGCCGACCATCCATTCGGCGCGCATGAGCAGGAGTTCGCCGAGTTTGCCCGTGCGGAGGAGTTGTTCGGCGGCCAAGTATTCGGGGCTGAAGCGTTGCTGGAACCCGAAGAAGACGACCTGGGATGGCTTCATCGCGGCGGCCGCGGCGCGCAGGCGCTGGACGCCGGAGACTGAGGCGCCGGCGGGCTTTTCACAATAGATATGTTTGCCGGCGCGGGCGGCCATTTCGAAGTGCTCCGGGTGGAGGTAGACGGGCGTGGCGATGAGCACGGCGTCGAAGCCGCCGGCGGCGAAGAGATCGCGCGCGTCTTTGTGGACGCGGGCCTGGGAGACCTCGGGCGCGGCGGTCTTGACGCGGTCAATGCTGGCAGGCGAGATGTCACAAAGGTCCGTGACCTGAACGCGAGGGTCGGCCGCAAGGAACTTCGTGTCGTAGGTCCCACGGTTCCCGGTTCCAAGCGCGGCGACTTGGACCTTCGAGTTGGCTTGGGAACCTAGAGCGGTGGTTGCCGGAAGGATGAGACCTCCGGCAATGGCATGTCGGCGTGAGATGGGCATGGCGAGCTTGTGATGACCTCCGGGGCCATTCTATGACACACCGCCCTGAGCGGGTACAATCCTGTTGTGGATCAAGCAGTACGAGGACAGCAGCGCCAGGCGGCCGCGGCGATGAAGTTGTCGTTGGCCGTGGGCTTCCTGATGCTGGCGGGGAAGGGATTCGCGTGGTGGATTACAGGGTCGGCGGCAATCCTGTCGGATGCGCTCGAGTCCGTCGTGCACGTGGTGGCCGTGGGCTTCGCTGCGTTCAGCCTGTGGTTGAGCATGAGGCCGGCGAACAAACGGTTCCACTACGGCTATGAGAGGATCACCTTCTTTTCAGCCGGCTTTGAAGGGGCGATGATCATCGTGGCGGCGATCGCGATCATCGCGGTTGCGGTTCAGAAATGGATGGCAGGGCTGTCGCTGGAGCAGTTGGGTTTCGGAACATGGTTGGTGGCAGGGGCGGGCGCATTGAACGGGGCGCTGGGCTGGTATCTGATTCACACGGGGAAGACAACGGGTTCGCTTATCCTGGTGGCGAATGGCAAACACGTCTTGACCGATTGTTGGACCAGCGCCGGAGTCGTGGTGGGATTGCTGCTGGTGCAATGGACCGGGTGGATGCCCTTCGACCCGATCTGCGCGATCGTGATGGCGGTGAACATTCTGTGGTCCGGGGGAGACCTGATCTGGAGGTCGGCGCGCGGACTGCTCGACTATGCCGATCCGGGGACCGAGGCGAAGTTGAGGGCGGAATTGGACGCAGCGGCGGTCAGCGAAAGCGTGGCATGGCACAGGCTGAAGTTCAGGGAAACCGGAGGGCGGTTGCTGGCTGAGGTACATCTCCTGTTTCCGTCCGCGGTGGCTGTGAGACAGGCTCATCATGCGGCGACCCGAATCGAGAAACGTCTGGAAGAGTCGTTCGAGGGGCGGCTTGAGGTGATTACGCATCTGGAGCCAGCCGATGATCATGACGGGGTTCACGGCGAATCCCACTTGGAGACGCCAGCCGGGTAACGGCAGGCTGTATACTGAGCATCGTTGCCGGCGCAATCACAGTTTGGGATGGAGCAGGAAGCCGCCCCCGATGAGGGGCGCAGCGGACTGTCGCGGCTGTTGCACGAGGTGCGGCAACCGTTATGCGGCATCGAGTCGATCGCCTACTATCTCGAGATCGCAATGGAGTCGGAGAGTGAAGAGGTCAGGCGGCAGTGCGGGCTGTTGCGCACCATGGTGCGGCAGGCGAACTGGCTGTTGGACGATGCGGCGATAGGGAGCGCTGGAATTGGGGCGGGATTGGAAACCGCCTGCCTGAATCAGGAAGTCTACAGCCTGGCCGAGCGGCTGGCGTTGCACGAGGAGCGGGCACTCGATTTGAATCTGGCCGAAGGGGTTTTGCGCGTTGGGGTTTCCGTTTGCGGATTGAAGCGACTGGCTGGGCACGTGTTGTGCTTCCTGCATGACGTGGCGCAGGCGGAAGAACCGGTCGAGGCAGCTACGGCGAAGGGCGAAGGATGGCGTGCGTTGCGGTTCAGGGCAACGGTGGACGGAGAGGGGTGCGGGGAGTTCGGCAAGATGCTGACTGTGCTGCGGCCGGGCGGGTTGGCGGGGACAATGGAGCGGCTCGGCGGATGGATGGTGGTCAAGGCCGGGGCGGGCGTGATCGAGGTCGAGCTACGATTTCCAGCGGCTCCGGACGAGTGATGCGAGCGTGGGGTCCGAAGCGTCAAGTTTGACGTGAGCTGGGAACCCGGCGAGATCCGGCTTCGGCTCAACGCCGTCTGGGGCAGCGATGAGAATCGCCAGGTCGTGGGGAATGAGATGGGCGGCGGCTGTGGTTTCGACAATCCAGTTTTCTTTCGTCGAAAGGGTTTCCAGAAGTTTGTTGAGCCCTGGGCCGGCGGGTCCGCAATAGAGATAGGACTGGACGGCGCCGGCATTGCTGTAGCGCAGGGTGTCGCCCGCAGCGGAGTCCTCCTCGAATGACCAGCCGGATTCCGAGGGCGCGTGAAGATGGGGTGAGATCTTCACCGCGGTCCAACCGGCATCGGGGAATGCGATCAGGATGCGGCAGACCACGGTGGTCTTGCCGGACTTGCGCGACTCACCACCAACGATTATGCGCATCTATACCTTGGGATCGATCTGCCGGACGAGTCTTTCGAGTTCGGCGACGCGCCGCTTCAGTTCGGGCAATCGGGCAAGGTTGGCGAGGGTTTCGAGGTACTCCTTTAATGGACGCGCCGGCGTGCCCCAATGGACTTCGCCGCCGCCCTTGACGACCTTTGAACTCAGGATGCCCGCACCGGAGCCGACAATCGCTCCGGACTTGATCGTGACCGAGTCCCCCATGCCCACCTGGCCGCCTATGACCGCGTAGTCTTCGATCGTGCAGCCGCCCGCGATACCGGTCTGGGCAGCGATCACGACATGGTTGCCAACGGTGCAGTTATGCCCGATGTGCACCATGTTGTCGAGCTTGACGCCATTGCCGATTGAAGTGACGCCGAGTGCGGCGCGGTCGATGGTCGAGTTTGCGCCGATTTCGACATCGTCACCGATGACGACTTTGCCCACTTGGGGGAACTTCTCGTAGCGCCCGCGGTCGAAGACGAAGCCGAAGCCGTCTGCTCCAAGCACGGCGCCGGAATGGATCACGGCGCGGGCGCCGATTGCGGCGTTGGCATAGATGGTGACGTTGGGGTGGATAACAGAATCGGGCCCGATGCGAACATGATCGCCGATGCTGGCGCCGGCGGCGATGGCGGAACGTTCTCCGATGACGGCGTGCGCGCCGATAACGGCGTGCGGACCGATCGAAACCGACGGCCCGATCTCGGCCGTGGCATCGACGACGGCGGAAGGGTGAATTCCTCTGGCGGACGCGGGTTGAGGATGGACGAGGCGAATGAGACGCGCCATCTCGCGGCGGGGATCCTTGGCACGCAGGACCGTGCGGCCGGACGAATTGTCGAAATCGAGCGGGACGATAAGGCACCCGGCGGCCGAATCGGCGGCTTCCTTCGCGGCCTTGCGGGTGTTGACGAACGAAGCGTGGAAGGCGCCGGCGCTGGGCAGTGTGGCAACGCCGAGGATGGAGCGCTCTCCATCACCCTCGAAGGTGAGGCCCAGCGATTCGGCGGCGGAGCGTACGGTCATGGGCGATTCGTCCTTTGCGGGAGTGTATATGATTTAAGTCTATGCCGGTTGATGCGGGCGCATATGTAGCTCCAACTGCGAAAGTCGACCCGGACGCGGTCGTGGGGCCGGGGACGCGGATCGGGGAGTATTGCGTCGTCGAGCGCGACGTCGTGATCGGGCCGAACTGCCTGCTGGAGCCCTATGTCTATGTCAAACGCTGGACAACGATGGGCGAGGCGAATGAAATCTCGGCTGGCACGGCGCTCGGCACCGATCCGCTGGACAAGAACTTCAAGGGCCGGCGAAGCTACCTGCGAATCGGCAACGGGAACAAGATCCGTGAACACTACACGATCTCTCGCGGCACCGCCGAGGAGAGCGAAACCGTGTTGGGCGACGGCAATTTCATCATGACGTCGGGCCACATCGCCCACAATTGCGTGGTCGGTTCGAATTGCGTGATTGCGTCCTGCTCCTTAATCGCCGGGTATGTGGAGATTGGCGACCAGGCGTTCATCTCGGGCGGGATCGGGGTACATCAGTTTTCAAAGATCGGCCGGTTGGCGATGGTGGGCGGTATGTCCCGCATCAATAAGGACCTCCCGCCGTTCTTCACCTACATGGGTTACAAGGTCGAAGCGCGTGGGGTAAACCGCGTGGGAATGAAGCGCGCCGGATTCAGCCGCGGATCTATCGCGGAGGTGAAGGAGGCTTTCCGTCTCCTGTACCGGACGGAGTTGAGCCTGGAAAACGCGTTGGAGGAGATCGAGGGAACGCTCCCATCGGAGGCGGCGAGAGAGATTGTCCGGTTTATTAGAGCGTCAAAGCGGGGCATTGTCAGGCGCGCCGGCGAGGGACGATGACGAGGAGTGAATCCCCGATCCATAGGCGAACCGCCCGGCCCGGTGGGGCGGGCTTCAGCCTGCGAAGGGCTTCAGCCCGCGAAGCGCTTCAGCCCGCCCTCCCACCACTCAGCCGGACATGACTCTCGAGGGCGCCTCCCGACGGATTTCAGCGACAGATGACTATGTCGTCGCCACCCGCTCCTGATACGTGCCTTCCGACGTGTTCACCCGGATCACGTCGCCTTCGTTCACAAACTGCGGGACGCTCACCGTCAGGCCGCTTTCCAGCTTCGCCGGTTTCCCCACATTCGACACCGAACCCGTCCGTAAACCCGGCTCCGTCTCGATCACCTTCAGATCCACTGTCGCTGGCAGCTCAACGCTGATCGGCCTGCCTTCGTGGAACTCGACCTGGACCTTCATCTCCGGAACCAGGTAGTCCGTCCCGTCGCCGATGAAATCCTTGGTCAGGTGCATCTGCTCGTAGCTCTCGGTATTCATGAAATGGTAATCGTCGCCGTCCTTGTAAAGGAATTCCATTTCGTGCTGTTCGAGTTGGGCGCGTTCGACACGGTCTTCCGACGCGAAGCGGTGCTCGAACATCGAACCCGAGCGGAGGTTCCGCATCTTCGCCTGGACGAATCCGCGCAGGTTGCCCGGTGTCCGGTGCGTCATCGAGAACAGGGTGTGGAGTTCGCCGTTGAACAGAATCACCATGCCCGGGCGCAACTGGGTCGCTTGAATCATGCAAATGCCTCGATCAGTATCTTTGAGATTGGGAACCTTCAGTTTACCAGAGCACCGCGCCCCCGGTCGCCAGCCCGCCTGGCAAGGCCACCTCTCCAACGTCAGTCGCTGCCCCCGCCCTGTCCACTCGCCACCCCGGAACTCTCGCCCCTTGGCGAGGACCAGATACATTCCCAGCAACATCGCCAGCGGCGCAATGGATGTTTCTCCATTGCCGCTCCTGCTAAATTCCACCCTTTCGTTGCCGCGCGGCTTCGCCCGTGATAGTATAGAGATGCCCCATGGACTGGAGAGTTTCTCTAGTCCCAAACCCACACGGAGCAGAGATCCCAGTTAGATGAGTTCGACCGTTTTTCTCGGCAACCTTCCGGCCTGGGTCACGGCTGATGATATCAAGTCGTGGCTAACAGCGGAAAACCTGGTGGCCGACTCCGTCAAGGTCATCCGTAATCCGGAGACCCAGGAGTCGAAGGGCTTCGCTTTCATTGAAGCCCCCAACGAAGAAGAGATGATGTCCGTCATTCGTCGCTTCGACCGCGCGCCCCTCGAGGATCGTATCCTCCGGGCCAATCAGGCTCAGCCCCCTCGTCCAAAGGGAGTTGTTCTCCGGCCTGCTGGCGCTGGCGCTGGACCCGGTCCCGGCATGAACGCCGGCCCGGCTCCTGCCGCCACTGGCTTCGGTCCCGTGACCCCGCCCCCGGGCGATGGCCCGCTGCGCCGGACGCGTGGCGGACGGAAGCATCGCAAACCCGGCGGCGGCGGCCCAACCTCGGCTTTTGCCGAGGAACTCGCCAAAGCCCTCTAGACCTGTATCGCCGCCGGGAGCGCCGGGCTTGGCCCGCCTCCAGGGCGGCGTGTCTTTTACGTCTGTCCACCCGCCTTCCGGTGCTATACTCGAACCCGGCGCACTCTCTTTTTTACCGCGCCTATTCATCCCTTCGAGGTAACCCGGCGTGAATGATCTCTTCCTCCTTCGTGGCATCTTCGTAGTTGTACTCTCCCTGGCGGCCTACTTCCTTGGCCCCTTTGGGCTCCCTCAACCCTGGTCCGCACTGGCCGGTCTCGCCTTTGGCCTCCTCGTCGTCTTCTTCGAGAACCGGCTCAAACAGGTTTCTCTAAAGCGCCTCATCGGCGCCGCCATCGCCAGCGTCCTCGGCATACTCGGCGCCTTCATGATCGCCCTCATCCTCAACTGGGCTCTTCCCGGCAGCCGCACTACCGTCCCATTCCTGCAACTCCTCGTCCTCCTCGTCATGACCTACGTCGGCCTCGCTGTCGGCTCAGTCAAGGGCGATATGCTCAACCTGGCCGCTCTCGGCGGACTCTTCGGTGGCGAAAAGGCCTCCCGCCAGTCCTTCAAGATACTTGACACCTCCGTCGTTATCGACGGCCGCATCGCCGACATCGCCGAAACCGGGTTCCTCGACGGCATCCTCGTCATCCCTCAATTCGTCCTCCGGGAACTCCAACTCGTCGCCGACTCCTCAGATTCCATGAAACGCAACCGCGGCCGCCGTGGCCTCGACGTCCTCCAACGCATCCAGAAGATGTCCAATCTG
This sequence comes from uncultured Bryobacteraceae bacterium, assembly GCA_947084845.1. Taxonomy (GTDB): domain Bacteria; phylum Acidobacteriota; class Terriglobia; order Bryobacterales; family Bryobacteraceae; genus PNKE01. Next base: position 33,368 of record CAMTUE010000027.1, read on the forward strand.
AATGTCCAGATCCTCGAAGAGGACTTCCCCAATGTCCGCGAAGTCGACCTCAAGCTCATTGAACTTGCCAAGGTTTACGACTGCAAAATCGTCACCAACGACTTCAACCTCAATAAGGTTGCCCAACTCCATGGCGTCCAGGTCCTCAACATCAACGAACTGGCCAACTCCCTCAAGCCCATCGTCCTGCCCGGCGAGATCATGCGCGTCTTCATCCTCAAGGAAGGCAAGGAGCAGAACCAGGGCGTTGCTTATCTCGACGACGGAACCATGGTCGTCGTCGACGGCGCCAGGCGTCTCATATCCAAGACCATCGACATCTCCGTCACCAGCGTCCTGCAAACCACTGCCGGTAAAATGATCTTCGGCCGCCACGACGACCGCCAACACCACGTCTACGATAAGCCCCAGCATTCCGTTGCCTCCCACGACCGCGAGCACCCCCGCAAGGAGGACCCCGCTCCCGTGGCAGGCTCAGATCTCTAAGGCCCATCTACCATGAAGGTTGCTGTCATCCTCCCCGCCGCCGGACTCGGCACTCGAATGAAACCCGCCGAACCCGGCTCTCCGGCCGCCCCGCGCAAGCAGTTTCTCCTGCTCGACGGATCCCCGGTCGTTCTCCACACCATCCGCAAGTTCGTCTCCTGTCCGCTCGTCAACCAGGTCGTGCTCGCCCTGCGGCCCGAGGACCGGCCCCGCGTCGACGAACTGATCGCGTCCGAGCATTTCCCCAAACCTGTCATCACGGTCGATGGCGGCGACTCCCGCCAGCAATCGGTCGAAAACGGCCTCGCCGCCGTCGATCCTGATACCGACGTCGTCGCCGTCCACGATGCCGTGCGTCCCTTCATCGATCCGGAGACCATCGAGGAAGTCATCCTCACGGCCGCCGAAAGCGGCGCCGCCATCGTCGGCATCATGCCGGTCGACACGGTCAAACAGATTCACCTTCACAAAGTCACCGGGACCCTCAACCGCGACCGCCTCGTCCTCGCCCAGACCCCCCAGGCCTTTCAAACCGCCATCCTCCGCAAGGCCTACCAACAGGCCCGCCTCGACGGATTCATCGGTACCGACGAATCTTCACTCGTCGAGCGCATCGAAGTCGAAGTCGCTGTCGTGGCGGGTTCCGATCGCAACATCAAGATCACCCGCCCGTCCGACATCGAACTCGCCCATCTCTTCCTCCGCGAAGAAAAGGAACGGATCCGCTAATGCCCCGGTGGGGCGGGCTTCAGCCGGCGAAGGGCTTCAGCCCGGCTCTGTTCGGCGGGCTTCAGCCGGCGAAGGGCTTCAGCCCGGCTCTGTCCGGCGGGCTTCAGCCGGCGAAGGGCTTCAGCC
>CAMTUE010000028.1:0-83882 GCA_947084845.1 uncultured Bryobacteraceae bacterium
CTATTGACGGCCAGCGTCAATTCCTGGAATGCCAGGGCCAACCGCGACCGGACCCGCATCCGATGGAAGTTCAGCCGCAAAGCCGCTCGCGCGAAGTTCGGCTACCAAAGGAATACTTCTAAGCGGTCAAAGACCTAGCGCTTCAGCCGCCCCTCGCTGTCGAACTCGAAGATCATCTTTCCGCCCGTGCCGCGCCAGTTTCTGTAGAGCCAGGACTCACTGACGCCGATACGCGACTCGATCTCGTCGGGCGGTCCATAGCGGATGTAATGCCGGCCGCGTTCGGTCTCTGAGCCTTTGGCCGAGTTGCTGGAGAACCGCTCGTCCGCATACTTGATCCGGCGCTCGCGTTCGGTGCGCTGGCCGCTGATCGTGCCGTCAATGTCCTTCAAATCGGCGTCGAGCCGGCTCATCGCCGCCTCGATGCTCTTGCGGATCTCCGGCTCGCGGGCCTTCAATTCCGAGAGCGCCTTTTCCATTGAAGCGCGGGCCTCTTTCTGGGCGCCGGCGTCGGACAGTTGGCGCTTGGCCTGTTCGATGGCTTTGGTGATGTCGGCCTGTAGGTGTTGCTTGTTCAGTGCGAGGTCCTTGAGGGCAAGTTCAAGTTCGCGCTTCACGTTCTCGCGGATGTGCGCCTGTTCCTCTCGAATCATGTCCTGTTCCGCCTTCACGCGGGCTTGCGCCTCCTTGAGTGCGGCGCGCTGCTCCGCGGTCAAGGCCTCGCCACGGGCGGCGGGCGGCGGTGGAGGCGCGGGCGCGGGAGGAGGAGGAGGCGCCGCCGCGGAGGCGGGCACGGGAGCAATCACCGGCGCAACCGGTGCAACCGGCGCAACCGGTGCAACGGCATCAGCCAGCACAGGCGACGGGACGCCACCCGCTACGCCGCCGACGACCCCACCCTGGACGCCGTTCACAACACCCGCAATGCGGGCAGGCTTCGGCGCGGGTGCGGTTGGCGCCACAGGAGCTGCGGCGGGCGCCGGTTCAGGCGGCGTAGGAGGAGGCTGTGGCGATTGCGCCGCCCACAGCAGGCCGGTCGTCAGAAGCAAAGCTCCAGCTATCGCGATGCCGGGACCCCAGGCCGGGCCGTCGCTCCGGCGGCCCATCAGTCTCATGATTCTCATTTTCAAACCTCCTGCCGTGGCGGCCATGGCAAAGGCCGGCCGCGTCTCTTCCAACTTCAACAACGCTCTTGAATACTGGGCTCGATCGCCGCAAACTTCGACGGCGATGTCGTCGCAACAGTTCTCACGTTCCTGGCGGATCCTGTGCGAAACCCACCACACCGCGGGGTGGTAGAACAGCAGCGACTCGACGACGGTCTGGATCAGGTTCACGAGATAGTCGCGCCGGATGATGTGGGCGAGTTCGTGAGCCAGCACCGCTTCCAACTCCGCCGGGCTGAGCCGCGCGACGGCCGCGGCCGGGATGAGGATGACCGGTTTCAACCAGCCAAAGACCTGGGGCGTAGCGGCGAAGCGCGAGACCATCAGATCGATGGAGCCATTGACGCCCATCCGTTCCATGAGCCGGCTGAGCGGGTAGTCCCAATGAATCCCATTGCGGCTACCGCGACGCGCGACCCACCAGCCCATCGCGGTCCGGATGAGCAAGGCCGCCGCACCCGCGGCCCAGGCCAGCACAACCCAGCGCTGCCAGCCGCCGCCAGTTTCTCCCGGCAGGCCGGCGTCGAGCACGATCCCCCTGATGCCGGGCGGCAGGGCAGAGGCTTCCGCGCCATGCGGCCACAGCAGAGTGGCGGGAACGCAAAGCGCCATCGCCAGCAGCGCGATGCAGGAGGCGGCGTAGCGGGCCCGCGGGGTGGTGTTTCGCAGGCAACCCAGCGCGGCCTCCAGAGCCAGGGCGACCAGGGCGCCCTGCCAGAGGAAGTGAATCAACGCCCAGCCGAGCGCGTCCATCGCGTACCTCCTTCCGCCTCATCAAGCATTCTGCGAATTTCCGCAATCTCCTTCTTCGACGCGCGCTTGCGCGAAAGCGCCCGCATGACCAGCGCCGACGCCGATCCGCCAAAGACCCGTTCCAGTAGATCGTCGACGATCCGGCCCTGCGTCTCTTCCCGTTCGAGGACGGGCCGGTAGACGTGCGCCCGGTTCTCCTCGTCCCTTTCGAGAAGGCCCTTTTCAGCCATGATCTGCATCAACTTGAGAACGGTTGTATAGCCGGTAGGTTTGTTTGAATCGAGCTCCGACCAGATTTGGCGGACCGTGGCGGGACCGGTGTGCCAGAGAACGCCCAGGATTTCAAGTTCCGAGGCTGTCGGTTTAGGCGGCGCGCCAGCCAGATTCTTTTTCACAATCCGACTGTATTACGAAGCTCTTCGTAGTGTCAACGAAATTCTTCGTACTTGTGTAACAAATGAGCGGCGCCGTTGCGGATGCGCGTTTCAAGCAGGCGCCAGCGGACGGCGCGGCCGTCCTCGAAAATGAGTTCGGCGAGCTGGCCGCAATCGGTGCCGGGGTCTTTCTGATCGAAGACGAGGTTGCCCAGGGAATAGAATACGGGGACTCCGGCGATCACTTCGCTCGGCTGGACGACATGCGGGTGGTGGCCGGCGACGCAGGCCGCGCCGGCCTGGACGACGGCCCTGGCGAAGGCCCGCTGATAGGGGTTGGGCTTGGGGTGATACTCCCAGCCGGCGTGCATGGAAACGATGACAGTTTCGCCGCGCCGGCGCGCCTCGGCGACATCGTCGGCGGCCTTTGCGGGATCGAGGGTGGGGACGCGGGCGTCGTCGGTCTGCCAGTTGCCGTTGCGCTGATCGTAGGTGTAGGCGAGGAAGCGGAACCTGGATCCGCCGCGTTCGAGCAGGGCATCGCGGCCGGCTCCGGCGACGGCGATGCGGTGTTGTTCGAGGAGGCGGATGGTGTAATCGAGTCCGGCCGGGCCGGCGTCGCGGACATGGTTGTTGGCCAGGCTGACGACGTTGACGCCCGCTCCGGTCAGCGCCTCGACCATCTCCGGCCGGGCGCGAAAAACCATATTGGTTCCGTCGTAAGGTCCGGTTTCGGAGAAGGGCGATTCCAGATTGACGAAAGCGATGCCGGCGCCGAGGAACGCCGGCGCGACGCCGCGCAAGGGCCGCACCCAGTCGTTTTCTTTCGCCGCTTTGTCGCCCACCCAGCGGGCCAGCAGCACATCGCCTCCGCAGACAACGCGGACGCGGGACGGCTGGACGAACGCGGCCGCGGCGAGAAGGGACCTTCGGCTCAGCACGCTATTGAAGCTTCGCCGCGGCGGCCGCGTCCAGGAACCATGCGGCGCCGCGTCCTTCCCTGGCGAGAATCCCGGCCGGGCACAGCACGGGGTTGTATTCGCCCTCCCATGCCTGGTGGATTGCGCCGGCCTTGTCGCCGCCGGTGGCCAACACGACAAGGTCGCGGGCGGCGAGCAGGACGCCCGGCAACAGCGTGACCCGCCATTCAGCGGCGGGTTCGGAATAGACCGCGGCGGCGATGCTCTCGCGGTTGTCGATCAACGGGTCGCCGGGAAACAGGCTGGCGGTGTGGCCGTCGCCGCCGATTCCGAGTTGGATCACGTCGAAGCGCGGCAGCGTGTCCATTCCGCCGCGGAAGAACGCGCGGATATCGTGTTCATAACGGCGGGCGGCTTCGTGCGGGGAGATCTCTCCGGTGATGCGATGGACGTTACCGGCGGGCACGGCGGCGGGTCCGATCAGATGAGCGAGCGCCATGCCGAAGTTGCTGCGCGGGTCGGCGGGCGGGACCGAGCGTTCGTCCACCCAGAACAGATGGACGCGATTCCAGTCGACGTCCTGAACGGCCAACAGGTCGAACATCGCAGCCGGCGTGCTGCCGCCGGAGATGGCCAGCGATGCAAGCGGTTCGATGTCCAGCGCCCGCCTGAGCAGGCCCCCAAGGTGAACGGCACAGGAGGCACAGGCCCCGGCCGCGGTTGCCGACACATACTTCCGAGAATTCACTTCGGGCGTCACATCATCCTCCATTGCCGCCGTGCCGGTCCCTGCCGGAATTTTCCGCCGTGCGCCCGGCGGAGTCAAGCGGGGGGGGACTCAGGGTTTGCGCCACTGGTGGCCGTTCCGGCCGAGCATGTCATCGGAGGCTTGCGGGCCCCAGGTTCCGGCGGCGTAGTTCGGCAGATCGAATTTCGTTTCGCTCCAGACTTCAAGCACCGGTTCGACGACCTTCCAACTGGCTTCGACCATGTCCTGCCGCGTGTAAAGCGTGGCATCGCCCTGAAGTGCGTCGAGCAGGAGCGTTTCGTAGGCGGCGGGCGAGCGGGTGCCGAAACCCGTCCCATAGTTGAAGTCCATCGTGACCGGCCGCAGACTCATCCCCTGTCCGGGCACTTTGGCTGAGAACCTGAGCGAGATGCCCTCTTCCGGCTGGATCCCAAGCACCAGAAGATTGGGCCAACGCCGGGTTCCTTCTCCAAACATGGAAAGCGGGGCGCAGTTGAACTGGATCGCGACATCGGTGAAGCGCCTGGGCATGCGCTTGCCGGTGCGGATATAAAAGGGGACGCCGGCCCAACGCCAGTTGTCGACCTCGAGCCGCAGAGCCGCGTAGGTGTCTGTCTGCGCGTGGGGATCGACAGCCGGCTCCTGCCGGAATCCGGGCGCCGGCTCACCGCCGATTTCCGCCGGGCCGTACTGGCCCTTCACCGCGTTGGAGTCGACATCATCCGGCTTCATCACCCGGATGGCCCGCAACAGCTTCGACCGCTCATCGCGGACAGCGCGCGATTCATAGGCCGAGGGCGGCTCCATGGCGATGGTCGCCATGACTTGCAGCAGGTGGTTCTGAATCATGTCCCGCAATGCGCCGGCTTCCTGGTAGTACGCGCCGCGGCCCTCGACGCCGATGGATTCGGCGGCGGTGATCTGGACATGGGCGACGTAGCGGCGGTTCCAGAGCGGCTCGAAGATGCCGTTGCCGAAACGGAAGGCGAGGATGTTCTGAACGGTCTCCTTGCCGAGGTAATGATCGATGCGGTAGATCTCGTTCTCGGCGAAAACGTCCTGGAGCGAGTGATTCAACTGATGGGCGCTGGCCAGGTCGTGGCCGAACGGCTTTTCCACGATGATGCGGCGCCAGGCGCCCGGACGCGCCGCCCGGTTGAGTCCGGCGGCTCCGAGGGCGCTGGCCACGGGTCCGTACTGGCTGGGCTGGGTTGAGAGGTAGAAAAGAACATTGCCCCCGGTGGCGCGGGCCAGTTCGACCTCCGCCAGTTTCGACTTGAGCCGGTCATAGAGCGTGGCGTCGAAGATGTCGCCATCGAGGTAGAAGAGGCCGTGGGCGAAGTCGTCCCAGAGGGCCGGGTCGAAGGGGCTGTCCTGAAGGTAGCGCTGGACGGATTCGCGCATGCGGTCACGGAAGATCGAGTCGGCCATCGGGGTCCTGGATACGCCGACGACGCTGAATCCGGGCGGCAGGCGCTTCTCGTAAGCCAGCCGGTAGAGAGCCGGGATCAGCATCCGTTTGGTGAGGTCGCCATTGGCGCCGAAGATGACAATGGCCGAGGGTGGCGCGGGCGCTTCGGACGGTTGCGGCGGTTGCGCCGGATCCCAGTTCCACATGAACTTCACGGTAGCACCTGGCCGAGGCGAGGCGGTGGGAGCAAACTCACCTTGCCGCTTTGCATGGCGACCAGCTATCCTGGAAGTGTCCTTCCTGGTTCGCCGGTTTTCTCCGGCACACCCATTTCAACGAAAACCTTTCTATGCCGAAGAACAAGAAGATTGTTGCCGCTGTCGAAGACCTTTTCTTCGTCGTGAAGATCAGCGACCTGGCCAAACGGGCCGGTTTCCAGCCCGAGTTCATCAAGACGGCGGAGGCCATCCTTGATCGCGTCGCGGCCGAACCGCCGGCGCTACTGATCGTGGATCTGAACAATGCGGCGGTCGATGCCGTTGATTTGATCGCAAAGGTGAAGGCGATGCCCAGCGCCAAGATGACGTCGGTGATCGGGTTTGTCGCCCATGTCGAGGCGGAGTTGAAGCAGCGCGCGCAGGAAGCGGGCGCGAACATGGTGCTGGCGCGATCGGCGTTCTCGACGAACCTGCCTCAGATTCTGAAGCGCCACTCGGGATCGATGTAGGTTCGAGCCTATTTCAGCCGCGCCGCGATCGACGCCGCGAGTTTCGCCTCGTCGGCACCCTCTGCGAGGTTGGTCCAGCCGGCGACGCGCTTACCTGCGCGGAATATGCAGATGCGTCCCAGATAACGGTCCGTGGCGGCGAAACCGTCCGTCCCGACGGCGATTTGGCCCGACGCGGGGAATCGCGCTCTCAGCTTCGCCATCAAGTCCGCCGCCGCCTGTTCGGTCTCCTCTTCAACGACAAACGCCTTGCCGCTGTCGTACTGCGCCAGGTAGCCGCGCGTCAACAGGCGCAAGCCCAGCACGCTTTGCGCGACCAGCCGCGGAAAGCCCGGGCGGATTCCTTCGGTGGGGAACCAGGCCAGTTGCGGGGGCGCCGCCGTCGCGCCCTCGAGCGTCTTTTCGAAACGCGTCACGACGTCCATCAATAGCCCGGCGTGTTGGCCTTCCGGTTCGGCCGCGACTTCAACGTAATAGACCCCCTTGGTGAAGACCGCCTTGCGGGGGATCACCTGTCCGCCGCCGCCGATCTTCAACACCGGCTCGCGCGTGTCGAGATTTCCGGTGAACATGCCGTAGGCCGATTCGTGATCCTTGAACTCGCTGACATCGAAGACCAGCTTCAGATCGCCCTTCGCGCAGGTGATGCCCTTCATCGAGCGGAAGCCGTAAAGGAAGTAACCCTCGGAGTTTCCGTCCATGTACTCGAACAGAGTCCCGGTCGAAAAGGTTCTGACCTCGCCTTCCTGCTTAAAGCCGGGCGCCATGGCGCAATCGGGCGATTGCGCCATGCAGGCCGCCCCCATTACGAGGGCGGCCCACATCGCATTTCTCATGCGAAAAGCTCCTGCGCGCGGGCGACGCGCTCCGCCACGTGAACGCCGTGCGGGCACTTCACGCTGCAGGCCGAGCAATCCGAGCAGCGGACCGACCGCTGATCATCGGTCAGTTCGAGCCAGCGCTCACGCGCCATCGGGAATTCGCCGTAGCCTTCGGCGTAGCTGACGATGCGGATGATGTCGGAGTGCGGCAGGCCCTTCTCGCACTCGTAGCCGCACTTGCCGCAGACACGGCAGTAGAGCGGCGTGATGGCCTTCAACTGGGCGGCCAGCAGTTTCTCGTCAGCCGGTTTCCAGCCCGAAGCGACGGCTTTGTAGTTTTCGTCCAACTGGTCCAGATCGGTGATGCCGGGAATCGAAGTGTGGACGTAGGGGTTGCGCACGGCCCATTTCAGCGCGGCAGCCAGCGCGCCTTGGCGGCTGAGCTTTTCGTGATTCGGCGTGCCCGGTTTGTTGGTGCGGAAACCGCCGGCCATCACTTTCATCGCCACGATGCCGACGCCGGCGTCGGAGGCGTCTTTGAGGACCTTGTCCATCTCGGCGTCCATGGTGAAGTTGTAGGAGGTCAGGATGACATCCGTGCGGCCCTTTTTGACCAGCCACGGGATCATGGTCGTCAGGTTGCTGTGTAGGCTGACGCCGAGGAAACGGATTTTGCCTTCCTTTTTGGCTTTGTCCTGGACGTCGAAATGGTCATCCGGGGCGCTTTCCGGTGTTGAACGCGAATGGAGGTACCAGATGTCGAGGTAGTCGGTCTGGAGTTCCTTCAGGGAGGTTTCGAGGTGCTCCACCGCCTCCGCGGCGGTCTTTGCGCCGGACTTCGACGACAGCATGATGCTCTTGCGCCTGGCCTTGAGCGCGCCGCCCACCATGCGCTCATTCTGGCCGCCCTGGTAGCCGCGGGCAGAATCGAAGTAGGTGATGCCGGCGTCAACAGCCTGTTCGATTACGGACGGATCCGATGTCGTCATGCAGCCGAAGCCGAGCACCGTCGGCTTCAAACCGGTCTTGCCCAGCGTCCGCACGGGCAATTTCAGATCGGCCGCGCCGGCTTGCGGCGCCGCCACCAGGCCGATTCCCGCGCCCAGGAATCCGCGTCTCGAACTGCGATCCGTCATGTTGGCCTCCTGCTTTCACCTTTACATACTTTACGGTCTGTTATTACTATTATGGAGAGGTCACTGCCATGTCAATCGGATTGTCCCGGCGCGCGCTGCTCGCCACTCCGGCCGCGCTGCTGTCCCGAAAGGCGTTCGCCGCCGTCGCGCCTGGGATCTCGAAGTCGCCGGTCTCGCTGGTTTCCGGCGACGACCGCCGCAAGAACATCACAGCCGCTCTCGCCGCCCTCGACGCCGAACTTCTGCCCAAGTTGAAGCTTCGCAAGACGGTCGTCATCAAGCCGAACTTCGTCTCGGTGACGCGCCAGTTGGCGGCATCCCATGCCGACTCGATCCGCGGCATCCTCGACTGGCTCGAACCGCGCTTCAAGGGGCCCGTCGTCATCGCCGAATCCTCGGCCGGCGAGACGAACGCGGGCTATGAATCCTTCAAGTTTGGCGACCTGACGAAGGAGTACAAGCGCAACCAGGTGAAGCTGGTCTGTCTGAACGAGGAGGGACTCTACGAGACGATCCAGATCCTCAACGGCGACCTCCACATCCAGCCGGTTCGTTTGGCCGCCCGCCTGCTGGACCCCGATGCCTTCGTGATCTCGGCCGGACCGATGAAGACGCATAACGTGGTCATCGCCACGCTGTCGATTAAGAACATGACCCTCGGCGCCCCGCTGAAGAGCAAGAAGGACGAGACCCCGCGCTGGAACGACAAGCGCATCTATCACGGGGGGGTCCGCCAGACCCATTACGACATGATGCTGACCGCGCAGCGGATGAAGGCAAACTGGGGCGCGGCGGTCATCGACGGCTTCGAGGGCATGGAAGGCAACGGGCCGTCGTCGGGCACGCCGGTTGAATCCAGACTCGCCATCGCCTCGCCGGATTTCGTCGCGGCCGACCGCATTGGAGTCGAGTGCATGGGCATCAATCCGGATTGGATGGGCTACGTGCAGTACTGCGGCAAAGTCGGCGTCGGCAACTTCGACCGCGACAAGATCGAACTGAGGGGAGTGACGGTCGAGTCGGTGGTGAAGAAGTACCAGCTCCAACGCGACCTCGACCGCCAACTCCAGTGGATGGGTCCGCTCGAAGAACTGCCGCCGAAGTTGGGGTAACGGCGGTTCACGACTGGCAGGGGCCAGTTGGATACTTCAGGGGACCGGTCAACGCTGAGGCGCACTGCGCGATCCATCTGCACCACACTGGTGCATTCTGATATTCTCGGAGCATGGCAACTCGGCGAAAAGGGGCCCCGGCTCGATCAGTCCGGCAGAGCGTAACAATCCCAGCGACGCTGGCTTTGGAAGTGCGGCGTGTTGCCCAGGAGCGTCATGTCACGATGAGCCGGGCCCTGGTGGCGCTGGCCGAGCGTGGCGTGCGCGCCGAGGCCGAGGCGAAAGAACAGCTCAAGGCCTCCTTCAGCCGCTTCCTCGGCGAGGACGATCCGGCCCGCAAGAACGAAGCCGGCCGCGACCTGATCCGCTCGATCTTCGGGAAAGACTCGATTTCCGAAGATTCAGTTCTCTAACCTGCCTCGCGCCGTCGGGGGCCACATGCTTCAGCGAGTCGACGAGCGGCGCATATCGGTCGGCGATCTGTTGGCACTCCAAGAGTGGGTAAGGACCGGCCCCGTCGCGCCCGCGGGCGATCGGTAAAAGGACTTTGGCTCCTTCATCCTGTGCGGCAACGGGCAGTTTCCCAAGACGGTTCTGGAGAAGGGCATGCAGCCGTTCGGGGACCCGATCGGGTGATCGCGGATAGCGGTTCCGTCAGGCGCGGGGCGAATCGCGCCTCGCCATCGCCTCGCCGATGATGGATGTCTCCTTCGAAATCAAACCCAAAGAAAGGAGCCCCGCCCGCCATCACTCACGTTCAGGCTCATCCTTCGATGAGAATATGCTGACTAAACGCAACGACATTTGTGTTTGCGGAACGGTCTGTTCAGGAGTACCGCTCGCTCACGCAAGCGGCTCGCTGGCGGCCAGGCTCGACTGATTCCGAGCCGCGACCGGCAGGCACGTACTTTCGACGTTATGTTTAGAAGCTCTCCCGCGTCTTGGCCGCGAAGGCGCCCTCGACGGGAGTCAACCTGTAGCGGAACTTGTACGGCTGATCCGACGGCACGCGATAAGCAGTCCGGGGCAGGGCATTCGGACTCCAACTGTCGATGCCGCCGACGCCCATTTGCCGCATGTCGAGATTCAGAAAGACCTGGGGCTGCGCGATCATCTCGTGCGTGTAGAGCGCACGTTCCAACTGGTCTTTCGAATAGTGCCGGGCGGAAACGCTGAGCGGCGTCTCGCCGACTGCCAGTAGGCCGGTACCCTTGCCATCGGTCAATGCGACCCACCGGACTTCGACTTTGTTGCCGTTTTCCTGCGGACGCGAATAGTCCACCCAATCGGCGGCAACCGTCGTAGCGTACTCGCCCACCATTTCGAATTCGCGGTCGATGTAGGTTTCAACCGGCCCGCGGCCGTACCAGCGCAGCTTGTCGAATCCAGGCGCGACCACCAGTTCAGTGCCGAACCTCGGCATCCACGAGACCTTCTTCCCGCCCGGCGTGTAGGCCGTCTCCACCACCACGTCGCCAGAGCCGTGAATCGTATACGACAATTCGGCCGTTGCGCCCACGCCGGCGAGTTCCGCCGCCACGGTGATCTTCGCAGTGGACGGACTCACGCGCTCCTGCTTGATCGACTTGATGCGCCATTGAGCGCCCGCCGCCTTCCAGACGGTCCAATCGGCGGAGGCGTCCTGCGCCGCGCGATCCTTGATGACTTTCCACGCGCCGATGTCGTTGTCCGTCATCGCACGCCAGAAATCGGGTTTCGGACCGCGGTCGAGCAGTTTCTGCCCCTTGTAGTAATAGGAGCCGATGGTGCCCTGCACGGTGTCGAACGTCATCGCGAAGTCCGGTCCGGAGAGGTTGATCTCGCCGCCGTTGCCCTGGATCATCCTGACCTCGGCGACACCGGTTTTCATTGCCGGCTTGGGCGCGGCGACGGGCAGTTTCCACTGCTCCCAACTCGTCAGGTGACCCTTCTTCGCCCAGGCCGTATCGCCCTTCAGAACGAAGCGGACGTTGAGCCAGTATTCGGCTCCAGGCACGGCGTCAATCTTCGGCAGGGTTAGCGTGAACTCCTTCTCCTCGCGCGGCTTCAGGTCGAGCGCGGGCAACTGGCCCGAGGCCATCGTCTTCCCGTCCGCGGTCACTTCCCATTCGCCCGCGGCAACATCGGCGGCGTTGACGAAATCGTGCCAGTTTTTGATCCTGATCCTGCCCGCCGCGGCGTCCACGGCCGAGGCGTGGATGTAACGGTAGACATACTTCAGCGCATGCAGGCCCGGATGCGGGATACGATCCGAACTGATCAGGCCGTTCATGCAGAAATTGTTGTCGTTGCGCACGCCGCGAGGATTTTCCCACCAGCCGCCGTAAGCGAAAAACGTCTTGCGCCCCGATGTCTGCTGGTAGCGCTCGGGCACGGGTTGCCTCATCCCCTGGTCGACCCAGTCCCAAACGAATGCGCCCTGCATGTTGCCGTCACGGTAGAACAGGTCCCAATACTCTTTGAGTCCGCCGTTCGAGTTGCCCATCGCATGGGTGTACTCGCACAGAATCATCGGCTGACCGGGCAGTTTCTTGTTGCGCGCCTCGACGGTTTCCGGTGTCGGGTACATCACCGTATGAATGTCCGTGTTGCTGCCGAACAGCTCCGACGAGCCTTCGTAGTGAACGGGCCTCGACGAATCGCGTTCCTTGAAGTAGTCGTAGACGGCTTTGGCGTTCAGGCCTTCGCCCGACTCGTTGCCGAAGCTCCAGATGACGACCGACGGGTAGTTCTTGTCGCGCTCGACCATGCGCTCGACGCGGTTCAGGTGCATCGCCGTCCATTCAGGCGAGTTGGTCAGGCGGTTGTTGCGGCCGGTGCCGTAGTGGTGCGATTCGATGTTGCCCTCGTCCATCACGTACAGGCCGTATTCGTCGCAGAGCGCGTACCACTGCGGATCGTTCGGATAATGCGACGTCCTGACCGCGTTCACGTTGAACTGCTTCATCAGGACGATATCCTTGATCATCAGGTCGCGGGTTGGAACCTTGCCGCGATCCGGATCCGTCTCGTGGCGGTTGACGCCCTTGATGCGGACGGCCTGGCCGTTGATGAGGAACTTGCCGCCCTTGATCTCGACGCGGCGGAAGCCGACCTTCCGCGGGATCACCTCGACAACCTGGCCCTTGGCGTCCTTCAGCGTGAGCAGCATCGTATAGAGGTACGGCGTTTCGGCCGTCCACTTGTTTGGCGCCTTCACGGGGACGCTGACGAGCGTTTCGCTTTCGGCCTTCGCCGTTTGCGGCGCGAAGACGGGCTTGCCCGCGGCGTCTTCGAGTTCGACTGTCAGCGTGCCGCCGGGTTCGGTTACTTTGGCGCGAACTTTCAACACGGCGTCCTGATACTGGGTGTCGAGATCGGTCTTCACTTCGTAGTCGCGGATGTGCTGTTTGGCCGTCGTCCACAGGAAGACTTCGCGGAAGATGCCCGACATGCGCCACATGTCCTGGTCTTCGAGAAACGCGCCATCGCTATAGCGGTAGACCTCTACGGCGAGCAGGTTCGCGCCCGGCTTGAGGAGTTTGGTGATGTTGAATTCGGCGGGCGTGCGGCTGTCCTCGCTATAGCCCGCGCGCTGGCCGTTCACCCAGACGTAGAAGGCCGAATCGACGCCCTCGAAATGGAGAAACACTTCGCGCCCGGTCCAGCCGGCGGGGATCGTGAACGTGCGGCGATAGGACCCAATGGGGTTGAAGTCCTTCGGCGCCACGGGCGGGTCGCTTTCGCCCTGCGGCCAGGGATAGATGATGTTGGTGTAGATCGGATAGTCGTAACCGTGCAGTTGCCAGTTCGACGGGACGGGCAGCGTTTTCCAGACGGCGTCCTTGAATTCGGGTTTGTAGAAATCCATGGGGCGCGACTGCGGGTTCTTCGCCCAATTGAACTTCCATGTGCCGTTGAGCGACTGGAACCAGGGCGATTGCGCGCGGTCGAAGGTCCTGGCGATCGATGCCGCCGGGTAGACCATCATGGTCGCGTGCGGCTTTTCAGCGCCCACTTGAAAGACAGCCGGGTCGTCCCATTCGGGCCGTTGCTGCGCCCAGGCGGCAGCCATCATCAGGGTAAGGGAGATGAGAATTCGCATAATACCATCCGATTTGCCAACTTATCATACGCTGATACAGTAGTCTCAGGATGCTGCTGTCCCGCCGTTGTCTTTTCGCCGCCGCTTTGTTGCCGCGCCTGGCCGCAGCCGCGCCGCGCCCGATCTTTGACGGCAAGTCCACGGCGGGTTGGGTGACCTATCGCGGCAGCGGTTTTCCGGCCGAGGGCTGGGAGATCAGGGACAACTGCATCCACGCGCTGCCCGCCTACATGGTCCCTTGTCTGGCGACCGTTGATGTCTACAATGATTTCGACTTCAGCTTCGACTGGATGATCACCCCTGGCGGCAACGCCGGCGTGTTCTATTCCTGCCGCGGCAAGGAGCCGCCCGTGGGCACCGGCGCGAAGCCCGAATCCTGGTGGTACCGGACGCATTCGTCGCGCGGGCAGGAGTATCAGATTCTCGACGATGCGGGTTCGCTTGAGTCGAACGACCTGTCAAAGTCCGCCGCCTCGCTCTATGGCAAAATCGCTCCGCCTCCCGACAAGCCGCTGCGACCTGCGATGCAGTGGAACGAAGGACGCATTGTAGTGCGCGGACTTCATGCCGAACACTGGTTGAACGGCGTCCGGGTTGTTTCCTACGAGATGAAGCCCGAGGAGAAGAAGGCGTCGCCGATTGTTCTCCAGCATCATCACTCGGAAGCCTGGTTCCGCAACCTCCGCATCGCCTGACGCCGCCGGAGCGCGAATCCATTACAATGACGGCGTGATCCTCAACCGCCGCCAGTTTTTCGGCGCCGTACCGGCAGTGTTGCCCGCGGCCGCCGCAGCGCAGACGCAGGGACAAGGCCGGACGAAGTTCTATGTCCTGGAGCGATTCTTCCTCGAAAACGGGTCGCAGCCCGCGCGCATTGCGGAGTTCTTCTCCAAGTCCTTCCTGCCTGCGGTGGCGAAAATCCATCGCTCGCCGGTCATCGTGATGGAGGCGCTGGCCGCGCCGCACATGCCGCAGGTGGTCGTCATCATGGGAATGGAGTCGGTTGAACAGTTGTGGTCGCTGTCGAAAGCGCTGTTCTCGGACAGGGAGTTCAGCGCTTCCTTCGACAAATGGGAGGCGGGGGAGCCTGCCTACGTCTCGCAGGAGAGCATGCTGCTGGAGGCGACCGACTACTCGCCGGAGATTGCCGCCCCGGCAAAGCAGACTGAGACACCCAGAGTTTTCGAATTGCGAACATACCATTCGCCCACGGCCCGCCAGTGGAAACTGTTGCACGAACGGTTCGCCGGCCCGGAGATCAGGATCTTCCACCGCACCGGCGTCCACCCGCTCTTCTATACGTCGACGGTTTTCGGACCGATGCGGCCCAATTTGACTTACCTGATTCCGTTCGACAACCTGGCCGCCCGCGAGAAGGCCTGGACCGCTTTCGGGGCCGATCCTGAGTGGATCAAAGTCAGGGCCGAATCGATCGCGCGAGGGGGACAGATCTCGTCGGTCAGCCAGATCTCGCTGTACCGCGCTGCCTCCTACTCACCAATCCGTTAGCGCCGCGCAATCAAGTGGGGCGGGCCTTCCGGGCTGCAGCCGGGCTTCGGCCCGGCTCCGGGTAATTTCTACGCCTTTCCGAACTCCGCCTCGGCCCGTTCCTTCAACGCCTTGATGTAGGCGATGGCATAGGCGTATGCCGCGTACCGGCCGCCCACCATGTTGGGCACATGGTCGGCGATCACGCAGCCGCTGAAGTTGACCTCGCGCAGCGCCCGCACGATCTTGTAGGTGTCGAAGTAGCCGTCGTCGATAAAGGTCTCGACGAAGTGGGGCATGGGCGCGTTCACATTGCGCAGGTGAACTTTGAAAATCTTGTTCTGCTTGCCGAAGTAGCGGATCGTCTCGACGACATCGCGCCCCATCAGTTTGCCGCCCTCCAGCCAGCAGCCGCAGCACAGGCAGATGCCGACGCTGGGCGAGTTGGCGATTTCGAGCGCCTTTCTGTAACCGTCGAAACTGGAAAAAATGCAACGCGGCACGCCGGCCAGTTCAGGCGCGGGCGGATCGTCGGGGTGGATGCCGATGCGGATGCCGAGTTCCTCGGCCAAGGGCGCGACCTCGCGGATGAAGTAGGTATAGTTGTCCCAGATCTCGGCCTCCGAGAACTTCCGCCCATGCGACAGCGGCTCTGTGAACACGGCGCCGGCCCAGTAGCCCTTGGGCTGTTTGGCCGCATTGTATGCGCGCGACGATGCGCCGCCCCGGGTCGTCTCGCGGTCGGAACTCCAGATGCCGTTGCCCATGTGGGCATAGGTCGTGTAGTAGATTCCCGCCTTGGCGAGGTTGCGCAGATACTGCTTGTATTCCTCGATCTTCTTCGTCCTGCCTTCGAGATTGAGCGTCACCTCGGGCATGTTGTGGACGTTCGAGTTGCCGATGTTCCATACCTTCAACCCGGCCGTCTCGACGCGGCGCTTCAAGTCGACGAAGGTCTCGAGCGTGGCGCGCTCGCCGCCGGTCGGGATGTTGACGTAGCTGACGCCGAGTTGCTTGACGAACGTCAGGTCTTCGTCGCTCGGATTGGTCGGCACCTGAACGGAGATCTTCATCCCCGGAACCCACTTTTCGAGTGGACGTTTCTGGGCGGCTGCCGCGCCGATGAGTGGCGCCGCGGCGGCAAGTGAAGCGAAAGCGCGTCGGGTAGGCATGACGATAGCCACGTTATGACACTCGTGCCATGAACGCAACCCGGCGCGCTCCTGATGAACTGCCTACAGCAGCGATTCGATGGCCGTGCAGGCGATACCCTGGCTCTCCGCCACCGCCGGATAGGTGCACTTGCCCTTGTATGTATTGACGCCCAGCCGCAGCGCCGCGCTTTCTGAGATCGCGCGGTGCACGCCCTTGGTCGCCAACTGCATCAGGAACGGCAGAGTGGCGTTGTTGAGCCCGTAGGTCGAGGTGTGCGGCACCGCGGCCGGCATATTCGACACGCAGTAGTGCAGCACGTTATCGACGAAGTAGACCGGGTCGGTATGCGTGGTGGCGTGCGCGGTCTCGAAGCACCCGCCCTGGTCGATGGCGACATCGACGATCACCGCGCCGCGCTTCATCTGAGAGATCATCTCGCGCTTCACCAGTTTCGGTGCGGCCGCGCCGGGAATGAGGACCGCGCCAATGACGAGGTCGGCGCTTTTCAGCGATTCGGTCACCGTCCAGTGGTTCGATGCCAGAGTCGTGATCAGGCCGCCGTATATGTCGTCCAGTTGGCGCAGCCGATTCAGGTTCTTGTCGATCACCGTTACGTTGGCGCCCATGCCGACGGCGATTTTGCAGGCGGAATGTCCGACGACACCGCCGCCCAGGATCACCACGCCGGCCGGCGCAACGCCCGGGATGCCCCCCAGCAGGATGCCGCGTCCGCCGCTGGGCGCTTCCAGATACTGCGCGCCGATCTGGACCGACATGCGCCCGGCCACTTCGCTCATCGGCGTCAGCAGCGGCAGCGACCCGTCCTCATCCTGGATCGTCTCATAGGCGATCGAGGTCACGCCCGCCTCCATCAGCTTCGATGTCAGCTCCGGCAGCGGCGCCAGGTGCAGATAGGTGAACAGCGTCAGGTTCTCGCGGAAGTAGCCGTATTCGGACGGCTGCGGCTCCTTCACCTTGATGACCAGATCGGCCGCATTCCACACATCTGCCGCGGTCGGCACGATGCGCGCGCCCGCCTGGACGTAATCCTCGTCCGGCAGCGACGACAGCGCGCCCGCGCGCGTCTGCACCACCACTTCGTGGCCTGCTTCCACCAGCGCGGTTACGCCGTGCGGCACCAGGCCGACTCTCGATTCGTGGTCTTTTACTTCTCTCGGAACACCAATGATCATGGCTGTTGTCCTTCAGGAGTGGTTTTCGGCTTCTCCGCCTGCGGACCATTGTTAGGCCCGAGACCGAGCGCGATCAGCGTGAGTGAGTCCAACTTGCCTTTTCCCGTCAGGTTCCTGATCTCGTTGTCGCCCTGGAATCTTTTCAAGGCTTCCACGGAGCGGCTATCCCAGACTCCGGACGGCTCCACATCGTAGCCCCGGCTTGCCAGGGCCGACTGGATCTCCCTGACCCGCTCAGGTTCGGGCCTCCGCGGCCCTTTGTTCCTGGCAGCGGCGGCCTTCGACGAACTCGTGCGGCGCTTCGCTGAACGCGATGCCGTCTTGGCCTTCGAAGACTTGGAGCCGGCCTTGGTCTGTGCCGTCGACTTCTTGACTGCCGGTTTTTTGTTTGTCGGGGAAGTCTTCTTCTGTGCCGCCTCGAGTGACGGCCAAAGCAACAGAACAGGAAGAAACAGCGAAAAGAGGACGGGAAGCAAGCGGACGATTCTCACGATTGCCAGTTTAGCAGGCGCGTGGCAGAAGCAGCGCTCGGCGGTAGTGCGCTGAGTTTGATTGGTTGTCGTTAGGCGTCGAGCAAGCGGCGGTCGGTGGCAGTGGCCTAAGGGTGCGTTCAAGAGGCGTAATCCGATTTAGGTGCCCCCACTATCCCTTCTTGGGCCTTGGTGGCTCGAGGAAAGGTATGCCGCTTCTGCGACTGGGCTTAGTTGGGCTAGACAAAGCACCGAGCGGTAGCAGGGACGGCAAGCCGGACGACTGGCCTAGCGTCCTAAGCGCGTCAATGGCCTGTTGTTGTTCTATCCAGTCCCAAGCATCTTTCGGGAGCCATCCCTGATGGGCTCGGGCAAGTTCAAAGATTAACAGGCGGTCCTCTCGAAACATCGTTGGGGCAAGAGCATCATACACCTCAGTAGGAGTCTTTTGTGTGGAGATTAGCCACGTCGATGTCAAGTAGCGCCACCAGACGCCCTGCTGCTTCAACGCATCAAAGAACTGGGTGCGGTTGGGCGCGTTGCTCAGGTCGTAACTTACAATCAGAATCATGATTGGTCACTTGGCGACACAACGACAGCCGGTGCTTCAATTGGAATCTGGATCGGCCCCGCCTGTTGCGCTGGCAGACTAGCAAGATCTGTTGGCTTCAACTCGTTCCCTTCTGATCCAAAAGGGACTGCTTGGAGCGATTTTAAGTCCTCCATCATCTGGCTGAATCGTCCGCGCTCGCGGTATGCCAGGGCGGAGTGGAACACCCCCTCGCAAAGAGAAATAACAGCAAACACTAAAATCGTGTAGCGTGCTACGGTCTCAAGCGAAACGGTGAAGAGCGTAATCCAGAGCGAAACCGAAAGGGGAACAAGCGCCGTAGCGAACTGAAGATGCGTTCCAACGGAACCAGCCTCTAACTTGATCCTATTGAAGTCGCTTACTGTGATCTCATAGGTATCGACACTCTTGAGCCGATGCCTTGTCGCTGGGATGTGCTCTTCGTCCACCGTTACTCTCCAGCCAAACAGCGCCCATACGAATTGCAGGATATTGACGACCATGATACACCCCAATCAGGCCGCGTTTAACACTACGCCAGGGTGATTGCAGCACCTTAGGGCAGTGGCAGCCGATTGAAGCTACCCCGTTTCGTTCCTCCCTATTCTACGCCAGAAGCTCTCCAATTGCCCAGACGTGATCCGTGATCCCAGACTCCATCGCAGGCGTGACCTTCAGGGACTTGTGAACCCGGCAGAAGTTGTAAAACGTGAACCACTGGCGGCCTGCCCTCGCGAGGCCGCCACCAAGTCAGCCACACAGATCTAGCGCACTACCCGCTCGGCCGCGCCGTCCGCACTGCGAAGCGGGAGCATGACCTTGATGCGATTCGGCTAAGGCGCAGGCCGGCAAAGCGATCGCGGGTCTTCCGCCACGGACTGTCAGGAGTTCAGGTGAGTGTTGATGCGCTCGATCGCTTCGTCGATCTCCCCGGTCGACTTGAAGCCGATCGTGACCGAATCGACCGTGCCGAGCTTCATCACGAACCTGATCGAGGCGTCCCGCTGTTCCGCGGTCTTGAAAGCCCCTTCACCGATGATCTTCATGCCGATTACGCCCGTGCCCTGCTGACGGACTTTGGCGGCATGGGAGACCACTTCGCTCACGTCCCCCCTGTCGTCGGAGTCGGTCATGCGGAGCGAATCCATCTTGGTGCCGTCGTGGTTGACCCTGAGCAAGGCGACATCCAGCCAGTTGGTGGTCGCTGGGAAGGCGCGCAGCGGCAACAGTCCGTGCACCGATGCGCCGTGTGACAGGATGACCTTCTTGTCCTTGATCTCGGACAGCGAGTCGCGCAGCGGCTTGAACTGCTCGGGCCAGTCCGGCGTGCGGACGCAATGGATGAGCGCGACGTCGAAATACTCCGAGTTGAGTTCCTTGCGGAAACGGTCGATCGTGGCTTGCGGCGTTTCGGTTCCCCGCGAGCGGAGCTTGGTCATCAACCGGTATGTATCGCGCGGGATGCCCTTCAGCGCCTCGGCCAGCATCGCGTGCATCCCGGAATAACTGTCGGCGGACTCGAAAAACCGGATGCCGCGGTCGTAGGCGTACCTCACCTGCCTGGTGAATTCGGGCTGCCCCAGCCCGCGCTGGATCTTCCCGCCGTATGTCCCGGTGCCGAAGGCGAGCCGGGTGACCTTCACTCCCGAGTTGCCCAGTTCCACCCAGTCGGTTGCCGAGCGTTTGGCTGCGAAGGCCTGCGGGCCGGCGGCGGCGGCTCCGGCGGCGATGGCCGTCGTCCGTAGAAAGTCCCGGCGGGAGAAGTTTGGCATGGAGAATCCTCGTGGAGTGGTCTTAGGGCAAAATTAACACATTCAGTCCTGTGCCGGAAGTTAAATCATGATGTTTTTTTCAAGGATCCTTCCGGTTGCCGGCACATCCCTGCCATCCAGACGCAGGCCGCGGCCGAGACGACGAAGATGGCCTGGGTGGAGAGAGACGGCGCACCCTGCACCGGCGGCAGGTAGGACTTCAGGAGCGAGTCGGCCACCGCGGTGAGCGTCAGCAGGAGGAAGAGCGGTCTCGGGTTGCGCCAGCGGGCAGTCAGCCAGGCCACGACCGCGGTTGCCAGGATGACGCAGAGCCACCCCTGCCAGCCATAAGTTGGCCTGTTTTCAAGCAGATCCAAGCTGAACGCGAAGAAAGTGACGGTGATGGCGATCTGCCAGCAGATCATCTGCGAGCGGAGGGCGGCGGCGAGCAGGATCACCCCGGCGATCGTGAAATTGATTCGCGTTTCGGCGAAGTACTCGACGCCTACGCCGACACCGATCAGGAGGATCGTTATGCCAATCACAAGCCAGAAGGGCTCCTTTGGACTGGCCTCGTCGCCTGCTTCGGCCGGTTCGCGGCGGTTGAGCCATGCGGCGATGCCGTAGCCGAGGCCGAGCAACAGGCCAAAGGTGAACTCCATCATCTTCCACCAATCGATTCCCGATTCGGGCCACCGGCCGTGGCCGGCCACCTGAATCCAGGCGCCAAGAGCGAAGCCGGCGCCGCCGCCGATGCCGCCCCAAAGCGCGTAGCACCACATCAATCTGCGCGCCTCGCCCCGCCCCATCCATACGAGATAGGCGAGCACGCCGAGCAACAGGCCTGCCCAGACCTCCTCTCTCGGCTTGTCCAGCCGGTTCGAGAAATAGACCAGTTTGGGATGGTTGATGAACCTCCAACCCGCCCAGGTAACCACCGTCAACAGCGCGAGGCCCGACCAAACGAACTCCGTCCGCCACTTGACCCGCTTGTGTTCAACGGCCGTGGCCATTGCCGCCCCGCCCAGCAGGCCCCAAACACCTCCTTTGACGAAGAAACCGAGAATCGCCCACCAAAAGGTTTCAGGGACCCTGGCGAGACCGACGGTCTGTCCATAGGTCTCCTGGCCGCCGAACCCGATGCCGATCGCGCCGAAAGCCGCCAGCAGGGCCGATTGTCCGGCGTCAAGTCGAAGCAGGAGGGCCAGGGCCATGGCGGTCATGGCGCCCGGGATCATGGCGCCCAGGGGGCCGCCGCCAATGAATCCGCGAAGGCCCCAGCCGAGCATCATCGCCAAGGCCGGGAGGGCGAACCAAAGCCATTTCGGAGGATGGTCTCTCTGCATTGGTGGCCATTATGTCACGGGGCAGGGCATTGTGTGATCCGCGAGGCGACCGGTTTAGGGTGGCGGGGCGGACAGGGCGCGGAGGCACGGTGTGCCGGATAGCCCCCATGGAGGCTATCTTTTGGACATTTCGTGAGGATGCCAGATGTTCAGATATTCGCAAGGATGTATAATCCCGTGCAGGTGTTGACTTCAGGAGGTCTCCCTTTGAAACTAAGGACATCGTTCGGGATTGTTGCGGCCATGCTGCTCGCCGGGGTTGCCGCGACCGGGCAAGAGACGCGATCAATGCTGTTCGGGCGGGTGTTGGACCCGCATGGAAGCGCCGTTGTCGGGGCGCACGTCGTGTTGAAGAACGCCGATACCGGCGTATCGATGACATTGCGGACGAACGAGACCGGCTACTTCGAGGGCAACCTGCTGATGCCGGGACAGTATGAGATGACGGCCGAAATGGCCGGCTTCAAGAAACTGGTTCGCAAGGGGATCGTGCTGCCGGTTTCCTCGCGCATCGAGGTCAACCTTAACCTCGAGATCGGCGGCATCACCGAGACGGTCTCGGTCACCGCCGAGGCTCCGCTGCTGGAGACCAATGCCGTCAGTTCCGGCCGCGTCATCGACAACAAGAGCCTCATGGAACTCCCCGTGATGGGCAACAGCGCCATGCTGCTCGTCAAACTCGCGCCCGGCGTTCAAACCGGCGGCGTCAACAACTATCTTGCGCTCCACTCCAACGTGGGCGGCTCCGATTACAGCGTCGGCGGCAACGTCGGCGGCAACGCCTGGGCGCTGGACGGTTCGCCCAACATGGGCCCCAGCCGCCGCGCCGCCTATCTCCCCTACACCGACGCCATCGCCGAGTTCAAGGTCGAAACCAATAACTTCGACGCCGGTATCGGCCAGTCCTCCGGCGCGGCGGTCACGATGATTTCAAAGTCCGGCGCCAACAGTTTCCACGGCACGGCCACCTGGCAACACTGGCAGCAACGCTGGCAGGGCACGCCGTTCTTCGTCAAACAGAACTACTTCCGCCGCATCGCCGCCGCCGACGCCGCCGGCAACACCGCCCTGGCCAACGAAATCCGCAATACCGACAAGCAGCCCACCGGCCGGTCCAACAACTGGGGCGCCTCTGGCGGCGGCCCCGTCATCATTCCCAAGGTCTTCGACGGCAAGAACAAGCTCTTCTGGTTCTTCACCTACAACGCATTTAAGGACGTCAAGGTCGAAGACGCTGCCCAGTTCAACCGCACCGTCCCCACCGTGCTGAATCGCGACGGAAACTTTAGCGACCTGCTCCAGGTCCGCATCAACCCCGCGCGTTACACCATCCACGACCCCACCACCGTCATCCGCGACCCGGCGCGCCCCAACAATTTCATCCGCACCCCCTTCCCGGGCAATATCATTCCCAAGAGCCGGATGGTCAACGCCGCCTACAATACCTACAACAAGATCTACCCGCTTCCCAACGTTCAACAGGCTGCGGGAGATGATCCGGTCAACAACTACCTGGCCTCGCAGACGCCCTACAACTGGGACTACAAGGCGTACTCGAACCGCGTGGACTACAACGTGAACGACAAGTGGCGCGTGTTTGGCCGCTGGTCGTTTAACAACTTCGGTCCCGAGGACCGCGCCGATTGGGTGTACGAAACCGCGCGCGGCCTGAACCTGAACGGCCTGGTCAGAAACAACAAGGGCGGCAACATCGACGTCGTCTATACCCAGACGCCCACCACCCTGTGGAACGTCAACATCGGGATAAACCAGTTCCGCGAAGGTAACATCCAGCCCAAGGCGCTCGAGTACAAGCCGAGCGACGTTGGTCTGCCCGCTTACATGGACCAGCAGGCGGGCAACCTGCGCCTGCTGCCGCAAATGACCTACGGCACCAGTTCGTACTCGACCGCCAGCCCCGCCGGTTTCACCAACTGGACGCGGTACCGGCAGATGACCGCCAAGCTGCAAGGGACCTTTATCCGCGGCAAACACTCGATGAGCGTGGCTTTTGATAACCGTAATCAGTACCGCAGCGGCGGCGGCGGCGGCAACACCAGCGGCAACTTCAGCTTCAACCAGAACTACCTGCGCCGCAACGACGACGGCCTCACGCCGGCCACCGACCTGGGCCTCTCCTGGGCCGCCTTCGCACTCGGCGTCCCCAGCGGCGCCAGCGTCGCCAATAACGACACCTTCGCCACCCACACCCCCTACTACGGCTGGTTCTTCCAGGACAACTGGCGCGTCTCTTCGAAGCTGACCGTCAACCTCGGCCTGCGCTTGGAGTACGAACGCGGCGCCACCGAACGCTGGGACCGCATGGTTGGCAACTTCGACCCCACCCTCCAGGTGCCTATCGCCGCACCCGCCCAGGCCGCCTACGCAGCCAGCCCTATTCCCGAACTCAGCGCCGCTAACTTCAAGGTTGCCGGCGGCAACACCTACGTTGGCGCCAACGGCGCGTCGCGCATGCTCTACAAGCCGGAGCTGATGTGGCTCCCCCGGTTCGGCGCCGCTTACCAGATCAACAGCAAGACCGTCATCCGCGGCGGCTATGGCATCTTCTATGACACCCTCAACGTGATGAACTACGGACCCAACCAGTTCGGGTTCTCCCGGAGCACCAGCGCCATCATTTCCACCGATTTTGGTCAGACCTGGGGTTCCGGCACCGCTCCTTACCCCTCCGCCGCCAGTCCCGCCAACTTACGCAGCATCCTGAACGATCCCTTCCCGGTGCGCGCCGATGGCACTCGCTTCGACGTCCCCACGCGCAATGCCCTTGGCGCCATGGCGTACAACGGCCGCGGCTTCGGCTTCACGGCCTGGGACACCCCCCACCCCCGCCAGCAGCGCTGGCAAGCCAGCCTCCAGCGACAGATCGGCAGTTCGATGGTCGTCACTGCCACCTACGCCGGCACCTATTCCAACCGCATCTCGCAGTTCTCTTCCGGCGGCAACGTCCCTGGCCGGCCCCTCCAGCCGGTGCCCGCCAGTTATTGGGTTTCCGGGCTGACGCGTAACGAGTCGGCGCAGACTCTGCTCAACGCCAACGTCAGCAACCCCTTCTTCGTCGGCAGGTTCCAGCAGTCGGCGTTCTCTCCGCTGGTCTGGGCCGATATGAACGCCAACTCGTTCTTTACCGGGAGCATCATCGCCCGCAACCGCCTGCTGCGCCCCTTCCCCAACATGAACGGTCTCACCGACAACAGCGAGTCCTCGGCCTACACGAGGACCCAGGAATTCCAGGCGAGCTTCGAAAAGCGTTTCTCGCAGGGCTGGAACCTCAACCTCTCCTATAGCGCCATGCGCCTGCGCGACGCCGACGTCTTCCTGAACGAGTTCGACCCGCAGCGCACCCTTCAGCCCTCCAACGACGGCCGCCCGCATCGCTTCACCGGCACGGGCGTCTATAGCCTCCCCTTGGGCAAGGGCCGCAAGTACCTCGCCAACGCGAACCGCGCCCTCGACGCCCTGGCCGGCGGCTGGCAGTTTGCCGCCACCTATGAATGGCAACCCGGTCCGCTCACCAACTTCGGCAACATCTTCTACTACGGCAACGACGTCAACGACATCAAGAACGTCACCCGTACGTGGGATACCTGGTTCAATACCGCCAACTTTGAACGGACAGCGGCCCGCGGCCCCGCCGGCTACCATGTCCGCGTCTTCCCCACGCGCATCCCCGGCCTCAGGGCCGACTCCACCAACCAGTGGAACGCCAATGCGTCGAAGAACTTCAGCCTGACCGAGTCGGTCAACCTGCAACTTCGCCTCGACGCGCTCAACCTCCAGAACCGTTCGCAGATGGCCGGTCCGGTCACCGACCCGTTCAATACGAACTTCGGCCGCATCACCAGCCAGACCGCCGCGGTGAACCGCTGGCTGCAAGTGCAGGCCCGGCTCACTTTTTAACCGCAAGAGAGAAACCTGGAACGGGGAACGGGCCCGTCCGCCTCGCATGAAGGCGGCGGGCCGCTCCCCGGTTCTTCTTTGAGGGAGCCTCCGCCGCGCGCGCCCCGGTGGGGCAGGCTTCAGCCTGCGAAGGGCTTCAGCCCGCCGCCGCCAAATCAATCGTGCGCGACTTTCAACGGAGCGGCGCTCCGGACGGGCGCCCGGCTACAATTGAGTTGTGATCAAAACCGTGATTTTTGATTTGGGCCGCGTGCTGGTGGACTTTGATTTCATGCGCGGCTATACGACGATGAGCGCTTTGTCGGGTCTCGACGTAGAGGAGGTCCGCAGGCGTTTCAGGGAGAGCGGAATCGCCAACGAGTTCGAGTCCGGCGCGATTAGTGAAGTTGAGTTCGAGCGGCGGACACAGGAGATGCTGGGCACTTCGATGCCCCTCGAGCAGTTCGAGGAGATCTGGTTCTCGGTGTTCCTCCCTGGGACGCTGATCCCGGAAACCATGGTCGAACGGATCAGGCTGAATCACCGCACCGTCCTGTTGTCCAACACCAACGCGATGCACTTTCGCGGGCTGGCCGAGCGGTATCGGATTCTGGATCACTTCGACGCCTATGTTCTGAGCCATGAAGTCGGGGCAATGAAGCCCCTGCCGGCAATCTATGACGCGGCGATCCAGGCCGCGCAGTGCAAACCCGAAGAGTGCTTCTTCACCGACGACGTGCCCGAGTATGTCGAAGGCGCCCGGAGGCATGGGATCGACGCGGTGCAGTTCACCGGGGCGGCGCACGTGATGGAAGAACTCAGCCGGCGCGGCGTGCGCTGGTAGGCCCGTTAGAGCAGCGCTTCGTCGAGGCGGTGGTCGTCCTCTCCGGTCTCGATGGCGATGGGAGCGGCGGGCCGGCCGTTAAGGTAGTTGACCAGCGTCTCCCTTGACCCGTCGAAAAGCGTGTCAAGAAGCTCGCGAACGGCCAGTTGCCGGATGTCCTCCCGCGAGATGAGCGGCGTGTAGACGAACGACCGGCCGACCTTCCGGCGTGACACGGCCTGTTTGCGCGCCAACCGGTCGAGCATGGTCATGACGGTGGTGTAGGCAAGCGGGCGCTTCGGCATGAGCGCTTCGCGGACATCGCGGACGTTGGCCTCGCCCAGGGTCCAGAGCGTGCGCAGGCACTCAAGCTCGAGTGGCGGCGGGATATCGCGAGCTGTGCGGCCGCGTTTCATGTCGCATCCTCGTCGAAAAGGTTGCCGAGGGACTTCAGCTTATCACCCATGGCGGTTGAGGGTTTTGCAGCCGGCTTGAACGCGGGCGGTGCGGGCGGTGCGGGCGGATTCAGGTACTTGTCCTTGTCGAGGACCTGGCGGTCCAGGGCGTAGACAAAGCCGGTCCATTCGCCGGGCATGGCGTGTTCCTTCTCGATCGCTGAACGCATCGCCTCCATCTTGGAATCCATATTATCCAAATGGTGCAACAGGAGCGCTTCGGGAAACGAAGGCAGCTTGGGCGAACCGAATTCAAGTTGTCCGTGGTGGCTGAGGACGAGGTGATCGAGCAGATTGCGCAGGCGCGGCGGGAAGTCGGGCAAAGCCGCGACTTTATCGGCGATCAGACGCAGGGCGATCTGCATGTGTCCAAGCAACTGGCCGTCCGTGGAGTAAGAGAAGCTCCGCTCGTAATTCAGTTCATCGATCTTGCCGATGTCGTGGAGGATGACTCCGGCCATCAGCAGATCCTGGTCGATGTTCTCGTAATGAGAGGCCGTGAGCTTTGCCAGGCGAGCCAGCGACAAAACGTGTTCGAGCAGGCCGCCGAGCCATGCGTGGTGAATCGTCTTGGCGGCGGGCGCTTTCTTATAGAGGGCCGCGACGTGCGGATCGCCGAGGATCGCCTCGATCAGCGCCTTGAGATGGGGATTGCGCATCTCGGAGACGAACACCATCAACTCGACCATCATCTCGCCCGCGTCGCGCCGCGACGCCGGCAGGAAGTCGGCCATGTCAACTTCACGATCGTCGACCTTCGAGATGCGGTGAACGGTCAGTTGCAGGCGGTTCTGGTAGAGTTGCGTCTCGCCCTTGATTCGCACGATGTCGTCGCGGCCGAAGGAGTCCATGATCTCGGCCACGCCGTCCCACATCTTGGCGTCGATGTCGCCGGTTCTATCCATCAGTTGGAGCGACAGGTAGGGTTCGCCCGTCTTCTTTTGCCGGACCTCTCTCGACCGTACCAGGAACACTCCCGTGATCTGCTGGCGCGGTTCGAGATCGGCGATATTGGGGCTTTTCATTCGATTTGGGTTTTGGCGATGAACGTCCGGCGCGTTACCTGCTGGTGCTGATGCCTTCCCGATTGGCCTTCGTGCCGGGTACGGGGAACATCCAGAGCATCCGGCGCAGCCGCGCCTGGGCCGCCACTTCTTCCTTTGTGATGGTCTCCGGCCGCAGCAGGGCGGGGTCGTTCCAGGCCGTGCTCTTGCCCTTGGCCGCGCCTAAATCCGTGTAGCCTTCACGGATTTCGAGGAAGGCGTTCCTGCGCAGTTCGGTGAGGTATACGCGGATGCGCGGCTCGAAGATGGGGCTGTAAAGCCGGTCGCGAATCTCGCTCTCCACCTCTTCCAGCGCCGCCTGCCCTTCCTTGTGATGCTCGTCGACACGCACGATCAGGAAGCCGTTCTCCATCTTGATCGGGTCCGTCATGAAGTTCTTCGGCTGGTCCCAAACCAGCTTTTCGATGTCGGCCCGCAGGTCGCCTCTCTCCATCGGCGGAATGGCGCCGCCCTCGGCGGCCGTGCCCGAATCCGAGTTGTCGCGGGCCAGTTCGGGAAACTTCTCGCCCTTCCTCGCGCGGGCGACCAGGTCTTTCGCCTTCTTCTCCGCGGCGGCCATTCCCGCTTCGTCCTTGGTCGCATTGTTGACCAGGATCTCGCGCAGGAAGATACGCTCCTTGCGGACGAACTGGCTCTTGTTTTCGTTGTAGTATTTCTCGATTTCAGAACGCGGGATGTTGATCTTGCTGCTGACCTCGGCGCCGATCACGCGCTGCGTGAGCATCCGGTCGCGGATGTCGCTGCGGAAGTCTTCATATGACATGCCGGTGTTGTCGCGGATCCACTCCTGAAATTTGTCCGGATCGGCAATCTTGTTTTCACTCTGGATCCGGGCCAGGTACTTGGTGACTTCCCCGTCGACGTTGAGGTCGAGTTCCTTGCCCTTCTGGACCAGCAGTTGCTGGTCGATGAGGTCGCGCAGGGCGCCGGCCTTCTGCTCTTCGAATATGGCTTGCAGGCGGTCGGCGGGCACGTTGGCGGCGCGGATGCGGCCTTCGATGGTCTTCAGCTCACGCTCGAATTCGCTGCGCGTGATGATGCTGCCGTTCACCTTCGCGATGATCTGTTCGATCATGGCTGGCGCCTTCGCCGGCGCCTGCGGTGTCGCCGGAGCCTGCGGTGTCGCCGGAGCCTGCGCGAGGCCGGTTCCAGTGAGGGCCAGTGCGAGTGACAGAGCGCGGACACAAATCGTCATGTTTTCATTATCGCCCACCTTGAGGCTCTCTTCAGACGGGCTTTGAAAGCGAGTCCATGATCCCGTTCAGTTGATCGAGCAAAGCCCGCGCCGGATCGGCCGACCCATCCACGGTGAGCGGCAGGCGGAGGATGCCGGCGGGGGTGAACTGAGCGCCGGCGGTTTCGCTCACCAGACGCATGAGCGCCTGCGGATCCACCTGCGCTCCCGAGTGGAATTTGATGTTGACCCCCTGGCCCCGCTTCTCGATGTTCTCGATGCCCGCGGTCTCGGCGCGCGTCTTGAGCCGCGAGAATTCCACAAGACGGCGGACCGGTTCGGGCGGCGCGCCATAACGGTCGGCCAGTTCATCAAGAATGACCGCCGCGCGCGCGGGCGCACCGGCGTCGGCGATCCGCTTGTATGCCCGCAGGCGCTGCTGTTCGTCGGAGATATAGCCGGGCGGGATGCGGATGTCGAGACCCAGGTTGAGACTGGAATGGATCTCCGGGCCGACGGTCTCGCCCCGCAGTTCGCGCGCCGTCTCGTCGAGCAGTTTCAAATACGTCTCATAGCCGACCGAGCCGATGTGGCCATGCTGTTCGCCGCCCAACAGATTGCCGGCTCCCCGCAATTCCAGGTCGAGCGCCGCGATCTTGAATCCCGCGCCCAGATCGGAAAACTCCTTCAGCGCCGCCAGACGTTTCCGCGCCACCTCGCTGAGGTCGCCCTCCTGCGGGATCAGCAAATACGCATAGGCGCGGCGGTTCGAGCGCCCCACCCGGCCGCGCAACTGGTACAACTCGCTGAGGCCATGGTTCTGCGCATTCTCAATCAGAATCGTGTTGGCGCGCGGAATATCCAGACCGTTCTCCACGATCGTCGTCGCCACAAACACGTCCGACTCGTGCCGCATGAATCCAAGCAATACCTTCTCCAGCGCCTCCTCGCCCATCTGGCCGTGACCGACCGCGACCCGGCAGTTCGGCATCATCCGCTGGATGGCCTCCGCCCGGCTCCAGATCGACTCGACCCGGTTGTGGACGTAGTAAACCTGCCCGCCGCGCGACATCTCCTGCTCGATCGCCGTCTTGATCAACTCCGGATTGAACCGCGCGACGACGGTCTGAATGGCCAGGCGGTCCTTGGGCGGCGTTTCGATCACCGACATGTCGCGCAGTCCGAGCAACGACATGTGCAGCGTCCGCGGAATCGGTGTCGCGCTCATCGTCAGCACGTCGAGGTTGTGCCGCAACTGCTTCAGCCGCTCTTTGTGGCGCACGCCGAACCGCTGCTCCTCGTCGATCACCAGCAGGCCCAGATCCGGATAGACCACGTCTTTCGACAACAGGCGATGCGTGCCGACGACGATATCGACTCTGCCCAGCGCCAGATCCTCGAGCGTCTGCTTGATCTCCTTCGGATTGCGGAAGCGGCTGAGCAGATCGATGCGAACCGGAAACGCCTGAAACCGCCGCCGGAAACTTTCATAGTGCTGGAAGGCGAGCACCGTCGTCGGAGCCAGCACGGCCACCTGCTTGCCGTCGCCCAGCGCCTTGAACGCCGCCCGCATGGCGACTTCCGTCTTGCCGAATCCCACGTCGCCGCAAAGCAGCCGGTCCATCGGATGCGGGCTTTCCATGTCGCGCTTGATTTCGCTCGCCGACTGCACCTGGTCCCGCGTCGGGGCGTATTCGAAGCTGTCCTCGAACTCCTGCTGCCAGTTCGAATCGGGAGAAAAACTGAAGCCTTCCGCCGACCGGCGCGCCGCGTACAACTTCAACAACTCCTCGGCCATGTCTCGCATCCGCGCTTTGACTCGCGACTTCGTCTTGGCCCAGGTGACGCCGCCCAACTTGTCCATTGCAGGCGCGGCCTCGCCCGCGCCGCGGTGCTTTTGGATCAGGTCCATGCGCGTGAGCGGGACATAGAGCTTCGACCCGCCCGAGTATTCGACGGCGAGAAAATCCTCCATCCCGGAATCGCCGTGGATCTGCTTGATGCCGAGATACTGTCCGATCCCGTGTTGCGCGTGGACGATGTAATCGCCCGCTTTCAGGTCGAGGCTCTCCGGCGTGAACAGCGCGATCCGGCTGCGCCGCGCCGGCGCATCCGCGTCGTCCGCGACTTCGAACAGATCCTCGTACCCGATCAGCGCCAGGTGCGTCTCCGGCAGGATCACGCCCCGCCTCACCTGTCCCTGGACGACATAGACGCTGGCGACGCCCGACGCCATGTAGGCCCGTTCCGACAGATAGCCCGGCGTCGATCCCTTCAATTCGATGCCCAACTGGAAAGGCAGTGCATACTCGGCGAAGATGTCGGCCAGCCGCTCCACCTCGCCCTGCGCCGGAGCGAAGAACATCACCCGGTTGCCTTGTTCGACCAACGTCCGAGCCTCGGCCACGGCCGCCTGCATGTTGTTGTGGAACCGCGCCGGCTGCCGCGATGAAATCTCCAGCGGCGGCAGAGCCGAGCGTTGCTCGCCCACGAGCGCCAGGTCGCGCAATTCGATCTCGCGGCGGCACTGCGAATGCGATGCCAGTTCGCCCCACCGGAACCAGAGTTTCTCCGGCTCCACTCCGCCCAGCGCGCCCGCATCCAGCCGTTTCCACAGCCGCTCGCTCGCCGCCGCCAGTTCTTCGGGTTCGTCCCAGACCACCAGCGGCGCGTCCAGCAGGTCTTCGAGCGTCCCCGTGCGCTCACGCCCCATCGCCGCATAAAACTCCCAGCCGGGAAAGGTCTCTCCTGGCGCGGTGTCCCTCACCGCCGCCAGTTCGGCCGCCGCCGCCAGCACTTCGCGCGTCCGCGGCGTCTCTTCCAACGGCAGCAGCGTCACCTCTTCGATCTTCAAAACCGACCGCTGCGTCTCCGGATCGAACCGCCTCAAGCTCTCCACCGTGTCGCCGAAAAATTCGATGCGAACCGGCTGATGCGACTCGGCTGGAAACACGTCGAAAATTCCGCCGCGGATCGAATACTCGCCCTCCATCTGCACCGGATCGCGCCGCGTGTACCCGACGCTTTCCAGATGCGCCGCCAGGCTCTCCAGGCCGATCTCCTCGTCCTTTGCCACCTTGACGGCCAGTTGCCTGTAGAACTGCGCCGTCTCGCATCTCAAAGCCGCCGACGCCACCGGAGCCACGACGATCGAACAGCGGCCCGCGGCCATTCGATACAGCCCCACTGCCCGCTGCTCTTTGATCTCCGTGTGTGGCGACAATCCCTGCCCAGGCAGCGTGTCGAAGGCGGGCAACAGTAAAGGCCTCGGCGCGCCTGCGCCCGAAAGCAGCAATGTGTGGAAGGCGTCCAGCAGTTCCATCAACTGCTCTGCCGCCCGGTTCGACGCCGTCACCACCAGGACCGGCGTCTCAAGCGCCTCCCAAAGCAATGTGAGGTGCAGCGCCCTGGCCGTGAGCGTGAGCCCGCCCAGCCGCGTCAGCTCCGCCGTCTCGCTTCGCTGCCTCCGGACCAGTTCCTGAAACGCCGGATGGCGCGTGACCGTTTGGAACTTCTCTCTGACTGCTGGATTGATCACGGGCTGTTAGCCTGCGGGCCTGCGCCGCGCGACTATCTCCTCCACCGTCGCCGTGGTCGAGTAGCCCTTCTCGAGCGGAATCAGCCGGACCTCTCCTCCCGCTGCCTCCACCTCTTCGCGGCCGGCGACGAAATGCGACCAGTCCGCGCCCTTCACCAGCACGTCCGGCAGCACCGCCGCGATCAACTCGCGCGGCGTGTCCTCGTCAAACAACACCACCGCATCCACCGCTTCCAGATGCGAAGCCAGCGCCGCGCGCTCAACTTCGCCGATCAACGGCCGCTTCGGACCCTTCAGCCGCGCCACGCTGCCGTCGCTGTTCAGCGCCAGAATCAGCACGTCGCCAAGCGCCCGCGCCTGTTCAAGCAGCCGGATATGGCCCGGATGCAGAATGTCGTAGCAGCCGTTGGTGAAGACAACACGCCTGCCCGCGCGTTTCCAGGCCGCGCGCGCGGCCACCAGTTCCTGCCGGGAATAGAAGTTGCCCATCTGATAGTTCGGAGCCAATCGCTCCGACTACCAGTTTAGCCCTGCCGCTCCCCGGAACCCGGCTCGCTGTAATCGAACATGGATGTGCCGTCCAGCCTGGTGTTCGGCGTGATCATGGCCAACTCTTTCAGCCGGCCCGTGTGCAGGTCGTAGATCCACCCGTGGATCGTCGGCCGGTTCATCGTCTTCCAGGCCCTCTGAACGATGGACGTCTGGGCCAGGTTCTGCACCTGCTCGACGGTGTTCAATTCCACCATCCTGTCGAAACGCGCCTTCGGGTCGGCGATCGCTTCGATCTCGCTCGAGTTCGTCCGGTAGACATCCTTGATGTGGCGCAGCCACTGGTTGATGATGCCGAGATCCTGGTTGGTGAGCGCGTTCTTGACGCCGCCGCAGCCATAGTGGCCGCACACGATGATGTGCTTCACCTTCAATACTTGAACCGCGTACTGAAGCACGCTCAGCATGTTCAGGTCCGTGTGCACAACCAGATTCGCGATGTTGCGATGAACGAACAGCTCGCCCGGATTGGTTCCGGTCACCTGTTCTGCCGGGACGCGCGAGTCCGAACAGCCGATCCAGAGGAACTCCGGCTGCTGCCCCGCCGCCATGTCCTCGAAGAACCGGGCGTCCCCGCTCATCCTGTCCTCCACCCACGCCTTGTTGGCGAGCAGAAGTTTCTTGTAGCTTTCCATCGTTTACCTCCTCATCGGCTTGGGCGGGTTTTCCGCGCGTTTCGGTTCGACTTCGATGTTCAGGCTTGGCGCGAGCCGCCGCAGGTCTTCGAGCGCTTCATGGAGCGCCCATGCGCCTCTGGCACATATATCCATGAAGCGCTCGCCCCCGCAACCCGCAACCGCGAACGCAGAGAGCGGGTCTCCGCAAGCCGCAACCGCGAACGCAGAGAGCGGGTCGCCGGTGCGGCTTTCGAGGGAGTGAAGGATAATCCCGAAGCTCGGCTCCAAGACCGCCGCCGGAGCCTCCACCTGCTGAAATCTAATCATGTCGTAGTGTTTGAATATATCGACCTTAACACAACGCGAATCGTCCTGTCGCCTGAACCCGCTCAACGCCTGCCGCCTCCGCCCGCCGCGTCTGAACGCTATCCTAACTCTTGAGTCATGCGGCTGCTTGTACGGGCGACAAACTGGGTTGGCGACGCGGTCATGAGCCTGCCCGCTCTCGCCGCGCTACGCAGGCAGTTCCCCGACGCCCACATCGCCATCCTCGCCCGGCCCTGGGTCGCCGGCCTCTACCGCCACGAACCCTTCGCCGACGAGATCATCCCTTACCAGCCAGCGAGATTCTGGCACGGCTGGCAGGACCGCCGGTCCGCCGCCGCCTCTCTCGACCTGGGGAAGTTCGATTGTGCACTGCTGCTTCAAAACGCATTCGACGCCGCCCTAATCGTTTGGTTGGCACGCATCCCGCGCCGCATCGGTTACGCCCGCGACGGCCGGGGTTTCCTCCTGACCGATCCCATCCCGCGCCCGGCAAAGGGGACCATCCCGCCGCACGAGAGCTTCTACTATCTCGAACTCGTTCGCCGCGCCGGTTGGCTCGACGCGCTGCCCCCGGAGCCGCTCATCCGTCTTGAAGGTGCAGCCAGGGCCCGCCAGTCCGGCCTGAAACGTTTCCAGGCCGAGGGTCTCGATAACGTCATCGGTGTCAGCCCCGGCGCCGCTTACGGGACCGCCAAACGCTGGTGGCCGGAACGTTTTGCCGAGTCTGCTTCACGCGTCGCCTCGGAGACCGGCGCTGCCGTCGCCCTGTTTGGTTCGCCGTCGGAACGCGATCTCTGCGAACAGGTCGCCGGCCTTATCCGCCAATCCGGCATCGAGACGCGCAACTTCGCTGGCCAGACCAGCCTGGAAGAGTACATTGAACGCGCCGCCGCCTGCCACGTCTATCTCACCAACGACTCGGGCGCCATGCACATCTCGTCCGCGCTCGGCGTCCCCACCGTGGCCATCTTCGGCGCCACCAACCACATCACCACCGGACCCACCGGTCCCCTGGCCCGCGTCATCCGCCGCAACGTCGAATGCAGCCCCTGCCTGCTCCGCCACTGTCCCATCGACCATCGCTGCATGGCCGCGGTCTCATCAGAAATGGTGGCCGCTGCCGCCCTGCAACTGTTACAACTGAAGTAAGTGGATACACGTATCAAGATCGTCGACTCTTCAGAATTCAACCAGCGTCTGGACCAGTGGCGCGCTGATGGAATCGCCGTCACCGTCGCCTCCGGTTCGTTTGACCCGCTGCTTGCCGCCCATGCCGGCCTCGCCGCCGGTGCCCGTCCCGAAGGCGGCCGTCTCGCCATCATCGTCACCACACCCGCCGATCCCATCCTCGAACCCCGCGCCCGCGCCGAACTGGCCGCCGCCCTCTCCGCCGTCGATCTCGTCACGCTTGCCGCCCCCGGATTGCCTCAGCCCGATCTCAATTGGGACGATTTCCACGCCGCCACGGCATCCACCTTCATCGCTCACGTCCTCGACCGGATGAGCTGATCCGCCTTTGACCACGATGCCCAACTCCCGCTTTCTGGTTGTCCGGCTTGGTGCGATGGGCGACATCCTCCACGCTCTGCCTGCCGCGTCGGCTCTGAAGCGAACCTGGCCCGGGATTCGTTTGGTGTGGGCGGTCCAGCCCAGATGGCGCGATCTGCTGGACGGCGGAGGCGTGGCCGACGAATTGATCGAAGTCGACCGAACGAACCTCCGCTCCGTCACCGCCGCTTATCGCCGGCTGCGCGCGGACCCTTTCGACTTTGCGATCGACTTCCAGGGACTCATCAAGTCCGCCCTGCTCGCCCGCACCGCCAACACCACCGTTCGCCATGGCTTCGCGCGCAGCCAACTCCGCGAACCCGCCGCCGCGTTTCTCTACACGCGCCGGTTCCTCTGTCCCGCCAGCCATGTGGTTGACCGCAACCTCGAACTCGCCGCCCATGCAGGGGCCGCCGCCGGCCCGTCTGAGTTCCCGCTGCCCAAAGGGAAACCCGAAGGCGAACTCCTATCGGAACCCTTCGTGCTTGCTTCGCCCCTGGCCGGCTGGAAGTCGAAGCAGTGGCCACTCGAACACTGGGCCCAGTTCGCCCGCCTGCTCCACGGCCAAACGAACTACCGTCTCGTCGTCAACGCTCCCCCTGCCGCCGCATCGCTGATCTCGTCCATTCCCGGCGCGCTGCTCCACGTCTCGTCCGTCGCCGGACTCATCGACGCCACCCGCCGCGCCTCCGCCGTCATCGGACTCGACAGTGGTCCCGTCCATCTCGCCGCCGCGCTCGCCAAACCCGGCGTCGCCCTCTTCGGGCCCACCGACCCCGCCCGCAACGGCCCCTATGGCGGATCGATCCGTTTGCTCCGCGTCCCGGACGTCCAGACCACCTACGCGCGACAGGATTCCATCCACCCCTCGATGCGCGCCCTCACCCCCGAATCCGCTTTTCGCGCTTTAATGGACGTGTTGGAGTCCAGCCGTTGAGACGCATCTTCCCCAAGTCCTACTCGATCCATGTCCAGCGCCTCCGCGTCCCCTCCGGGTTCATCCTCGCCGCCATTTTCCTTTACCTCGCCCACCCCAACTGGATCTCGCTCCTGCTCGGACTGCCCTTCTCGGCAGCCGGTCTCGCCCTCCGCTCATGGGCCGCCGGCCACCTCCGCAAGGATGAATTCCTCGTCTCCTCAGGACCCTATGGCTGGACCCGCAATCCCCTCTATCTCGGCACTTTTCTCATCGCCCTCGGCTGCGCCATCGCTTCGTCTCAGTGGACCGTCGTCGCCGCCGTCTTCGCCCTGTTTTTCCTGATCTATCTGCCAGTCATGGAGCAGGAGGAGGAACACCTGCTCAAGCTGTTCCCCGAATATGGCGAATACGCCGCCCGCGTCCCGCTTCTTCTCCCCAAGCCGCCCGTCTCGCCCTCCCCTGTTCCCTACAAGGCCGACCTCTGGAGACGCAATAAGGAATGGAAAGCCTGGTATGGCTTCCTCGCCGTCGAGGTTTTCCTTCTGGCCTGGGTCCTGATAAGCTCAGGGCAATGAAACTTAATTTTTGGGGCGCTGCCCAGACCGTCACCGGTTCCATGCACGAACTCAAGGTCCAGGGCCGCCGCTACCTGCTTGACTGCGGGCTGTACCAGGGCCGCCGCTCCGAAGCCCGCGACCGCAATGCCAACTTCCCCTTCCCCGCCTCTGCCGTCGATGGCGTCATCCTCTCCCACGCCCACATCGACCATTCCGGGAATCTGCCCACTCTTGTGAAAAACGGCTTCGGTGGACCCATCTTCACCACCCCGGCCACCGTCGACCTCTGCGCCGCCATGCTGCCAGATTCAGCCCACGTCCAGGAGAAGGATGCCCTCTTCATGGCGAAACGTACACATCGCCGCCGCTCTCTGGGCGATGAAGATACCGCCGAAATCGTTCCGCCGCTCTATTCGGCCGCCGACGCCGAGGCCACCATCCCGCTCATGAAGGGCATCACCCTCGGCGAACCCTTCGCGCCCGGCCCCGGCCTCGCCTGCCGCACCTACGACGCCGGCCACATGCTCGGATCCACCTGCATCTACATGGACATCGAGCACAATGGCAAGCGCCGCTCGCTCATCTTCTCCGGCGACGTCGGCCGCAAGAACCTGCCCATCATCCAGGATCCCCAGGAACTCCCGCCCGCCGACTACCTCATCCTGGAATCCACCTATGGCGACCGCCTCCACCAGGACCTCGGCGGCGTCGAGAACAAACTCGCCGATGTCATCAACCGGACCGTCCAACGCGGCGGCCGCGTCATCTGCCCCGCCTTCGCAGTCGGCCGTACCCAGCAACTGGTTCTCGTCCTGCACACCCTCATCGAGCAGGGCCGCATCCCCGGCATCCCGGTCTTCGTCGATAGCCCGCTGGCCGTCAACGTCACCGAAGTCTTCCGAAATCGCACCGAACTCCACGACGAGGAGACTGCCGGATTTGCCTTGAACGGACAGGAGCCGTTCACTTTCCGGCAACTTCGCTACATTAAGGACGTCGCCGAATCCAAGGCGCTCAACGACTTCCGTACACCCTGCATCATCATCTCCGCCTCCGGCATGTGCGAGTTTGGCCGCATCCTCCACCACCTCAAGAACAACGTCGAAAATCCGCGCAA
Source organism: uncultured Bryobacteraceae bacterium (assembly GCA_947084845.1). Lineage (GTDB taxonomy): Bacteria > Acidobacteriota > Terriglobia > Bryobacterales > Bryobacteraceae > PNKE01. Next base: position 37,812 of record CAMTUE010000028.1, read on the forward strand.
CACCATCCTCATCACCGGCTTCCAGGCCGAACATACCCTCGGCCGCAAAATCGTCGACAAACAGCCCGAAGTCAATATCTTCGGCGAACCCATGCGCCTGCGCGCCGAAGTCGTCAAGCTCAATGAACTCAGCGGACACGCCGATCAGTCGGAACTTCTCGCCTGGATCAAGCCCATCTCGCCCAAACTCAAGCGGATCTTCCTCGTCCACGGCGAGCCGCGCCAATCCGAAGCCCTCGCCCAGGCCATCAAGTCCATCTATGGAATCGACACGCTGATCCCCAGACGCGGTGAATCCGTGACGCTAGACTAAACGGATCTTCATCTCGCTGGTACTGGAACGCGCCACTCTCTTTTTGAGCGTAAGCGCCCTTTCTTTGGACCCCCCGAACGGGTGTAATCGGGTTATGGCGAATGTACTCCGTCAATTCAGTGATCGGGCGGCCTCGGTGAAACAGTTTTTCTCGATGAACTCCAGAGAGGCTGACCGGGAGCCCGGCGACGAAGTGCTCGCCCCCTCAATTGCTCGCGTTTTTCCGGCAGCGTCCGCAGCGGCGACTCCCGTCCTGCTGCATTACGCCTATCTTCAAGTGCTTGATTTATTGACGACTTCGGCGTTTCTGCTGGCCGGAGTCCGCGAGGCCAACCCGATTGTCGTTTTTGCCATGCAGATGGCCGCCAAACCCGTCTTCGGTTTAGCCGCGGTGAAGATCCTGGCTCTGATGCTCGGTCTTTTCTGCTGGTGGACGGCCAGGGTGCGGCTCCTCAAGGTCGCCACGGCGTTCTATGCCGTCCTGGTGGCCTACAATCTCGTCTGCCTGATCCTCGGCCTGGCTGCCAACTAGTGCTTTGACCGCAAGATCAGGTTCTACTGGACGACCGCCTGCTGACAGAGCCACGACCGTGAGTGGTTTCCCGTGAAGGAGCAAAATCACGCGGTCACGGACCTGGCCGGACCTCTCTAGGCGCCGCCCAACTTGACCAGAAGATCGCCCACTTTTGAGAAAATCGACGAGATCGGTCCAGTCGCTCCCCAGGGAATGAGCGATCCTCCCGCAACCGCCACGAAACCCGCCAGGAGCGCATACTCGATGAGGTCCTGCCCGCGTTCACACCTCAACCGCCCCAGCGCCGCTTCCAAATCGATCAGCCTCCGCCTGCCGGCCTTGCTCATGATAGCCCTCCACGTCGATTCGTACTAGTTCTAGAGTCACCCCACTCTGGTTCCATCACAACCCACCAAACCCAGTAGAACCGCACCTAAAGCGCCTTAGGGTCCAGGATCAGGAGCTGAGTCCGAGGCGGTGATACCCATTGGATCTCCATTTGCGGGCCTGTGGCTCCGGGCCTTTTCGCGATCGCCGGCCCGAATCCCCGTCCCACCTCCAACCCACTCAGGTATAATGATTTGCTTGCTCCTGAGCATCCTCATTCCCGTTTTCAACGAACGTGCCATCGTTGAAAAAAGCCTGCGCGCGGTCCTCTCGGCCCCGCTCCCCGAGGGCCTCGACCGCGAACTCATCATCGTCGATGACTTCTCCACCGACGGCACCACACAGATCCTCCAACGCTTCGCCGCCTCCGAGCCCCGCATCCGCCTCTTCCACCACCCCGTCAATAAGGGCAAAGGCGCCGCCGTCCGCACCGCCATCGGCCACGCCCAGGGCGATTTCTGCCTCATCCAGGATGCCGACCTCGAATACGACGCCAACGAATACCCCATCCTCCTGAAGCCCCTGCTCGAAGGCCGCGCCGACGCCGTCTTCGGCTCGCGCTACCTCGCCGGCGAGAGCCGCCGGGTGCTGCCGTTCTGGCACACCATGATCAACCAGTTCCTCACCCTGACTTCCAACATCTTCACCAACATCCATGTCACCGACATGGAGACCTGCTACAAGGTCTTCCGCTCCGATCTGCTCAAGTCCATCCCAATCCGCTCGGACCGCTTCGGCTTCGAACCCGAAATCACCATGAAATGCGCCAAGCGGAAGCTGCGCATCTACGAAGTCCCCATCTCCTATCACGGCCGCACCTACGAGGAAGGCAAGAAGATCGGCTGGTGGGATGGCGTCAAGGCCCTTTTCGTCATCCTCCACTTCTGGATCATCGACGACCTCTACGTCGAACCCTACGGCAAGGGAACCCTGGTCAACCTCTCCCGCACCCCTGCCTACATCTCCTGGCTGGTCTCCGTCATCCGCCCGCTGCTTGGCGACGACGTCATCGAACTGGGCGCGTCCACCGGCGCTTTCTCCGGCCGCCTCATGGGCAAACGCCGCCGCTATGTCGCCGCCGAATCCGACCCCTTCTATCTCCACGCCCTCGAAAACCGCTTCCTGCGCACACCCAACGTCGAGGTCGCGCCGGTCGACGCCGCCCTGCCTGCCACCTTCCCCTGGCGCTCGGAGTTCGATTCCGTCGTCCTCCTCAATGTCCTTGAAGGACTCGCCGACCCCGCCGCCACCCTTCGCGCAGTCTCGGATGCCCTTCGTCCCGGTGGCCGCCTCATCCTGCTCTGCCCGCTCGGCCCTGGGCTTTACGGTTCGATTGACAAGTCCATGGGCCAACTTCGCCGCTTCTCCCGCGCCGGCATCGAGCAACTCCTTGTCGAATCCGGCCTGGAAATCGAATCATTCAAGCCGATCAACAAGTTTGGCCGCCTCGCCTGGTTCTTCACCTCGCGTCTGCTTCGCCGCCGCACCCTCTCCCGTTTCTCGTTGAAGATCTTCGACAAGACGGTCTGGCTGTGGCGCCTCCTCGACCCCATCACCCCCTGGTCCGGCCTCTCCGCCGTGATCGCCGCCCGCAAGAAGTAGGACAGGCCTCCCGGCCTGTCTGCGCCGTCGCCGGCAGCCCGCGGGCTACTCCCTCACCACCCTCAACCCCGTATAAGCCAACCGCGCCTTCGACGTCGACTTCGCGTCCACCGGCCGGTCCGCGCTGCCGCCCAGCGCCTTGCCCGACCCGTCCTTCGCCGCCACCCATTCCGCAACGTTTCCGCCCAGGTCAAAGATGGGCTCCTCTCCCGTCCCCGCAAAACTCCCGGCCGCCCGCAGCAGCGCGCCTTCGCCCAGACCGTCCACCAGCGACGCCAGCCGCTTCTCGTCGTCCGCGTTCACCGTATAGCCGGCCCACAGGTCCAGCGTGTTCTCGCTCTTCGACGCCTTCAGCATCGGACCCATCTCTTCTTCCGTGCCCAGCCTGTACTTCTGGCCTGTCTTCTTCGACAACCATTCGCAATACGCCTTCGCCTTTTCGAACGTCACGCCCGATGCGGGGAAGTTTTCCGTCCCCGCCTTCACCGCGTACGTTGCGTCGAACGCCTTGTACTGTGCCCGCGTCACCTCGAACCGGCCGATCTGGATCGTCCCGCGCTCCACCGTCTCCGGCACGTCGGCCGCCTTCGACAGCCGCATCGCCGCCGCCAGGGGCGACTCCTTCCGCAGCGCTTTGTTCTCGTCCTTCCGTGTCTCGAACAGGTACTTGTCGAACCACGCCAGTTCCTCTTCCAGCTTCCGCTGCTGATGGACCAGCTTCCGCGGCCCGTGCGCCTCCCCTGGGAACAGCAGGAACTTCACGCCCGTCTTGCCGTAATGCTGCAACGCCCGGTAGTGCTGCCAGCCCTGCTCGGTCGGCACCTGCTTGTCCTCGGTCCCGAAAAAGATGATCGTCGGCGTCGTCACCTTGTCCATCCTGAACAGCGGCGACTTCCTGATGTACAACTCCGGATCGTCCATCGGCGTCTTGCCCAGGTAATACTGCTCGAATGCGTCGCCAAAGACGGCGTTGCCCCAGTCCGAGATCCAGTTCACGTTGCCCGCGCCCGCCCCGGCGGCCTTGTAGCGGTTGGTCCGCGTCGTCAATTCGATCGTGATGATCGACCCGTTCGACCAGCCCAGTACGCCCAGCATCCTGGGATCCACAAGTCCCTTGGCGATCAGCGAATCGACGCCCGTCTCGACGTCGATATACTCCAGGTCGTTATACTTGCCGCCCGAAATCGATTCGCCCCACTTCAGCCCGTAGTTCGACGAACCGTGATAGTTCGGCTTCAAAATGAACGCCCCGCGCTGCGCATAAAGCTGGTGCGGATAGCCCCAGCGTTCGGTGAATGTATCCGAATCGACGCCGTGCGGCCCGCCGTGGATCATCACCACCAGCGGATACCGCCTGCCCGCCTGGTAGTTGTGCGGGTAATACAGGATGCCCTCCACCTGTTCGTTCAGCGCGCCCTTCCACGTCACCAGTTCCGTCTTGGCGATCTGCTTCTTCTTCCAGCCGGCGTTGGTTTCGATGAACGGTTTGGCGTCGGTCAACTTGTTGCCGGCCAGCTTAGCCATCATCTGAACCGCCGGCGTCGAAGCCGTCGAATGGGTGTAGATGGCAAACGAACCGTCGCCGGCCACCGTGAATCCCTGCATGTTCGTGGCGTGCTCGCCCTCGATCATCTGCCGCGTCCAGACCGTGCCGGACTTCGTGTACCTTGCCGCCTTGTTCCGGGCGCCACTGGCGAGCAGGGCCAGGAACCCGTCCGGCGTTGGCGTAATCCCGCCATAGCCGCCCAGGCCGTTCTCCCAGTCGAGTTCGATCTTCTGGTGGCGTCCCGAGGCGGCGTCATAGGTATAAAGCAGGCTGATCGAAGCGTTGTAGAGATACGGGTGCGTCGTATAGGGCGCCACGAAGTACAGGCTCTTTGAATCCTGCGACCAATCGAACCCGCGCGGATACAGCCTTTCGTTCGCGAACAACTGTTTGGCGGTTCCGGCCGCCAGGTCGTGGAAGAACGTGATGGGCTTGATCTTCTGGTTGTAGATCTCGGCCAGCGACCGGTTGTGAACCGTTATGGCAAACTTGCCGTCCGGCGACACCGACAGCGACGTGATGCGGTCCGTATTGGTGGTCAGCCGCGTCGCCTTCGAGCCTTTGATTTCGAACTTGAACAGCCGGACCGGCGGCGCATGTTCTTCGTCGTCAACCACTTGCGAGGTGTCCTTGCGCTCCTTCTCCTGCTGGTCGTAAAGCGACGGATCCTCCGGCGCGGCGATGAGCAGCGTTTCGTTGTCCAGCCAGCCAAACGAACGCACCCCGCGCTCGAACTTCGTCACCTGCCATGGTTCGCCGCCCCGCGCGTCCATCAGCCAGATCTGCAGCCCCGACGGACCCGCCCCGGCAGCGCCCGCCGCCGGCGCGTCGGCCGGTTTGCGGGACGACAGGAAAGCGATCCGCTTCGAATCGGGCGAGAAGCGCGGCGAGGAGTGGTTGTCCTTGCCCCGCGTCAGAGTGATCTCGTCGCCCCCGCTGACGTACTTCAAATAGAGATTGGAGGCAGTCTCGCCCTTCTCCTTATCCATCCTGGACTTGATATAAATGGCCAGACGGCCGTCCCGCGACAGTTCCAGCGACGAAACCGACTCCTGAAACAGGATATCGTCCGGCGTCCACTTCTCGGCAGCCATCCCCGACATGGCCAGAATCGCTCCAAAGATAAATGAAAGTTTATACTTCATTGTGCCTCCACGCCCGCAAGTGATTCAAAACAAGATATTAACACGGTCCACCAATTCGTTTGGTCGCGATTCGGCCGAAGCTGAGCGGAGCCTTCGAATCAGGGTACTCCCAGTCCTATCCCCGCGGTCCCCCATTTGAGATATCTGTTCCCCCCATCGGGTGGGTATCTGTGCACAGTGATTTCCGTTAGATTCGGTGAGTACTTCGCGTAAGACGAAGACCTGAGTCGCTATCGGAGTAATAACTTAAGATGCCTGCTGGTCGTCCTGCCACGTCCCGCCAGCTGCCCCAATGCCGGATTGAGGGTTTGAGCTGTAATGAATGCGTCCGGAGCAATGCCCGCCATGTTGCCCGATTAGCGTCGGGCCTGAGCCCGTCGTCAATGCGACAGCTATTCCAGTCGATCTACCCGGAGCGGGCCTGCCTCCCCATGGCAAGCGCCTTCGTCCAGATCCTGACCGAATTAGCCCCGCCGCGCAAACCAATGGCCCGCCCGGCCCTGGCCTACCACGCCGCCGTGGCGTAGTCGCGTCAAGTTAGCCTGTCGGACGAGATAGCAATGCTTACAGGACGACGACGCGCTTTTCCGCGTCTTCGGAAAGCTCATCCGCGACGCTGAGATACTCCGTGATCGCGTCCCGGATGTTGTCCAGAGCTTCTTCCTCAGTCTCTCCCTGAGAGGCACAGCCGGGGAGGCCAGGCACCCAAATGCTGAAGCCTTCCTCGGTCTTTTTTAAGGCGACTGTGTAGCGAGATTCCATGTGAGTAAACGGTGGCGGCGGGAGTTGAACGACCGGTGGTGTTGAAGGCAGTCAATTTGCTGATTCTTCAATTCACTACAAGCAACCCAACCGCTCCTCTCACGATTCTACCGTACAAAACCCGGTACGAAACCGCCTAATTGGTGATCCAGGGTGCGGCGGTGAGCTTCCTCACCCTCAGCGGGGCCGGCCCTTTGTGGTTGGAAGCGACCGCAACCGTGTACCAGGCTGTTTCAGGAGTTGTGGCCTCGGCGTAGACGGGGGCTCTCCATCTGCACCTTTAAGGCCAGAGGCGCCGGTTCGCAAAGGCTCGTCCGGACCCTGATTTCAAGTACTGCTCGAAATGGGCCGCCTGTTCGCGGCTGGAGAACGCGACGTAGGTTTGGAGCGCCCAGGGCCGGAACTTGGAAGTGTGGGTGACTCCGCCCTCGTTATGCTTCGCCAGGCGAGCTTTGAGGTCCCTGGTTAGGCCGATGTAGCGCTGGTCTGGCCGGGATTGGCTCTGGAGAAGGTAGACGTAGTGCAAGGGAAGGAACCTCCTTCGCGCAGGCCGAAGCCTTGGCGGATGAGGCAACGGCGGCCCCTTTGTGCGACTCCAGCATGTCAGCCGGAGCCTTGCCGGTGGTCGTAAAGCCCTCCTTCGCCCTTTGGGCTACGGCGGGCAGCCTTCTCCAATGCCCGGCTTGCCAGCCGGAGCCTTGGCCCCAGGGTGTCGGCTGAAGCCCAGGTCGAGAGCGTGGCCCTCCTTCGCCCTTTGGGCTACGGCGGGCAGCCTTCCCCAATGTCTTCGGCTTGCCAGCCGAAGCCTTGGCGAAGGCTGGTGGAGGCGGCGGGAGTTGAACCCGCGTCCGAAATGGCCTGCCGTGACAAGACTACGTGCGTATCCGATTCGGAATCTTGGCTGCTCATCTCGAACCGGCAAGCGATTAAGCAACCCAGCCTGATTGATCTCGAACCCTTCGCCCCAGGCGGAGACTTGAGTCCTATCCTGCAAAATGACGCTGGATCGATAACGCGCAGGCTCGTCACCGGCAGCGGCTACCTATTTAATTAGGCAGCGTATGCAAACTGCGTGTTGGCAGTTGTTGTTTTTCCGATCGTTTTACGGGAGCTCGGAACCCGGCACGCCTCATCACTTCAGCTCCATCCCGTCGAAGCCGTTACGCCCCCTCCTTCCTACACTTCCAGTATAGGGGACGCTGTCCAGTCCGGCCCGGTTGCGCGAGACTTTTCGAGCAGAGCGGTCTGTCGCGTGAGAGACTGGAAGATCGGAAACGCCATGGAAATGTCGACGCCCTCGACGGCGCCAACGGTGGAATCCACCGAACAGGAACAACTCACGCCGCTGTGGAACGTCGTCCTGCTCGACGACGACGACCACACCTACGACTATGTGATCGAGATGCTTGCGCGGCTGTTCTTCAAGACAGTTCAGGAAGCCTACAACCACGCGATCGAAGTCGACTCGACCGGCCGCACGACAGTGATGACCTGCGATCTCGAAGCCGCCGAATACGCCAAGGACCAGATCCACGGCTATGGGCCCGATTGGCGGATGCCGAAGTGCAAGGGCTCGATGACGGCCATCCTCGAGCCGGCCTCGGCAGGCAGCTATTCCGGAGCATAGGCGGATCGCCAGGACGGCCAACGAAGCCGATCAACGCCGCCCTTCGCGACGCGCTCGAGGGGCTCCGGCCACGCGCCTGCTAAACTGGCTGTAGGAGCTATCCCAGCCATGCCCAGAAAACGCGCCAGAGACATTGAAAAAGGCTATTCCGTCCAGCAGATGGCCGCAAAACTCCGGCGGCTGGCCGACAGCCTGGAACGGGCCGAACCGTTCGTCATTCAGATCGCGGGCGAACGAATCCGCGTGCCGGCCCGTGCCGTCTTCAACGTGGAGCACGAACGGGAGGGCAAGGCGGAGGAGATCGAGTTCCAGATCAAGTGGGTCAACCCATAACCGGCCGCGCGGGCGGACAAGGCTGAAGTGTGCGGGAAGGGAGCCATGACAATGAACGGGCAGGAACAAAGAGCGATACTGACCATCGGGCTGGCGGCGGCGTTCGCCGACGGCGAAAAAGACGAGCGCGAGCGGGAGCAGATCAAGCGCATGGCCGAAAGCCTGGCGCCCGGCGACGCCATCGACATGCCGGGGATCTACCAGGACGTGCTGTTGAAGCGGCGGACCGTCGAGGATGCGGCGGCCGAACTCGCCAGCGGCGAAACGCGCCAGTTGGCCTACGAGATGGCGGTCTGCGTATGCGACGCCGACGGCGCGCGGAACGCGGACGAAACGGCGTTTCTCGATCGCCTGCGCGGCGCGCTCGCTCTCGAAGCCGGACCGGCGGGCGCCTTCGCCGGGCAGGCCGACGACATCGTTGAAACGCCCCTGGCAAGCGGCGTCGCGGCGCCCCAGGCCGGCGGCGAGGAGTTGGACAAGATGGTGCTGAACTACTAGATCCTGAACGGCGCGCTGGAACTGTTGCCGCAATCGCTCGCCTCGATGGCCATTCTGCCGCTCCAGATGAAGATGGTCTACCGCATCGGCAAGGCCCATGGATATGAACTGGACCGCGGCCACATCAAGGATTTCGCCGCCACGCTCGGCGTGGGTTTCACCGGCCAGTATCTGGAACAGATGGGGCGGAAGCTGATTGGCGGACTGCTCGGCAAGATCGGCGGCGGACTGCTGGGCGGGGTGGGCAAGGCCGGCGTCGGCGCGGCGTTTTCATTCGCCACCACATACGCCCTGGGCCAGGTGGCGATGAAATACTATGCGGGCGGCCGCACCATCGACGCCGCCCAGCTCAAGCAGGTCTTCGAGTCGCTGTTCGCCAAGGGCCGGAGCCTGCAAATGTCCCACGCAGGCGACATCCGGCAGAGAGCCAGCACCCTGGATATCAGCCAGATCACCGCGCTTGTCCGCCAGTAATCGGGACGGCAATCAAGCCACTGTGTAGCTGTCCATCGAAGCCAATACGGCCTGTCCCAGCGAGATACCCCCGTCGTTGGCCGGGACTCTCTGGTGGGTGGCGGCATGAACGCCGCGCCCGGCAAGCGCTTCAATGGCCATCGAGGCCAGCAGGGCATTCTGAAAACAGCCGCCTGAGAGCGCAACCTGTTTGACTCCCGTTCGGGCCGCCGTATCGACGATCCAGCCAACCAGCGAATTGTGGAGCAGGCGGGGCGAAGGAGTTGCGATGAACGCGGCGGCGAGTTCGCGCCAGTCGCCATCCGGCATCGGGATGGAGGTGGCCGAGTCTTCCCGCATCGCGGCGGCTTCGAGCAGGAGTCCGGCTTCGCCTTCGAAACGGTTCCTTTCAGTGATGCCGCCGAAACAGGCAAAGGCGTCGAAGAGGCGGCCCACGGAAGTGGTCTCGACGCAGTTGAAGCGGCGGTCGAGAATTTGCTGGAACGGCGACGGGCGGCCGAGGGCGTGGAGGATGCCGGAAGCGGGCCGCGAACAGTCCTTCATGGCAGCGTCGCCACCGGGCAGCAGGAACGGCAGCAGGTGCGAGACACGGGTGAAGCTGGCGCCTTCGACAAGGAAGATCTCGCCGCCCCAGATGGTCCGGTCCGGGCCGAGACCTGTTCCGTCCCAGACGACGGCGAGGACGGCTCCGTCGAGTGAATTCTCGGCGATGCAGGCGGCGGCGTGGGCGTGGTGGTGCTGGATGCGGCGGACCGGCAGGTCGAAGGAACCGGCATGGATCGACGAAAAGTAGTCGGGGTGGAGGTCGCAGGCGATGAGGTCCGGCGTGAACTCATATAGCCGGCAGAGGTCCTCGATTGCCGCCAGGAAGGCATCGCGGGATTCGGGCGAATCGAGGTCGCCGATGTGTTGGGAGACGACCACCTGACGCCCTACGGCCAAGGCGATGGTGTTCTTCAGATGACCGCCCAGAGCCAGGACGCGCGGCATGGCGCGGCCGGTCCAGACGGGCAGGGGAGCGTAACCGCGGGCGCGGCGCAGGAGCGTGGTCCGGCCGGCGGTAATGCGTGCGACCGAGTCGTCGCAGGGTCTGGCTATAGGGCGGTCGTGGTCGAGGAAAGCATCGGCGACCTGGGCGAGGCGGGTATGGGCTTCGCGATTGTCCACGGCGATCGGTTCATCGGAGAGGTTGCCGGAGGTGCAGACCACCGGGTGGGGAAAAGCGGCCATCAGCAGGTGGTGCAGAGGCGTGTAAGGCAGCATGGCGCCCAGCCACGGCGACCCGCGGCTGACCGAAGGGGCCAGCGTCGTATCGGGCAATGCCCTCAGCAGGACGATTGGCGCGGCGGGCGAGCGGAGCAGGGCCGATTCATCGGGTGACAGTTCGGCGTGGCGGCGGAGTTCGCCGGGCGAGGGCATCAGGACGGCGAAGGGCTTCCATTCGCGGAGTTTGCGTTCGCGGAGGCGTTGGACGGACGCTTCGTTGCGGGCGTCGCAGAGGAGTTGGTAGCCTCCGATTCCCTTGAGCGCGAGGATGTGGCCGGACGCGAGGGCGGCAGCGGCGGCTTCGATGGTCGAGTTAAGGCGGGGGCCGCAGACGGGGCAGGCGATGGGTTGGGCGTGGAAACGCCGGTCGGCTGGGTCGGCGTATTCGGACTGGCAGGCGGGGCAAAGCTTGAACCCGGCCATCGTGGTGTTGGGACGGTCGTAGGGGATGGCGGTGATGATCGAGAAGCGGGGGCCGCAGCGGGTGCAGTTGGTGAACGGGTATTGATGGCGGCGTTCGGAGGGAGTGGCGATTTCGCGGAGACAGTCGGGGCAGGTGGCGAGGTCGGGGAGGATGGCGGCGGTCTTTGGTTCGTTTGGTTCACTGGCCGCAATCTGGAACTCGCGCAGGCCGGCGGGTGCGAGGCGGGAGGTCTCTTCGGCGAGGATGAGGGCCGCGGGCGGGAGTTCGGCGTGCAGACGAAGGAGGAATTCGTCAACAAAAACCGGCGAACCTTCGACTTCGATCAGCGCTCCGGATGATGTGTTGCGGACCGATCCGGCGAGCGGGAGCGAGCAAGCCAGGTTGTAAATGAACGGGCGGAATCCGACGCCCTGAAGCGCGCCGGCCAGCGAGATGCGAAGGCGGATGACGGAAGGGTCCACGGGAAGGTGAATGATACAACAGGGGCGATGCGGATTTCCGCGGGCTTTCGACAGAGGGACGGACCTGCCGGCCCGGGTGACGATGAAGCCTTCGCGGACTGAAGCCCTTTGCAGGATGAAGCCTTTGCGGGCTGAGGCCTTTGCGGACTGAAGCCTTTTGCAGGATGAAGCCTTCGCGGGCTGAAGCCCTTTGCAGGCTGAAGCCCGCCCCACTGGTGGGTTAGTTGGATTCCCATTCAGCGGCTACGGCGGCGGCCAGCGACTCCATCGATGCGGTGACTGGAGGCGACGGGGCCGCGCCCCATTCGAACGATGCCGATTCGATGCCGAAAATGGTCAGGCGCTGAGGAAGGGCCTTGAGGACCGCTCCAAGGCGGAGCGCTTCGCCCAGGCCGAAGCCGTGGGTGGAGCATGACGGGGCGAAGGCGGCGACTTCGCCGGGCGGGCCGTCGAAACGAAACAAGTGGCCGGGGGGATGGGCGCCGGTTACGATGGCGTCGACGATGATGACGTGCGGGTGGGCGCGGAAGTAGTCCATCAGTTCGAACGCCTTGCCGGCGATCATGCGGACGGGAATGCCGCGGCGGGAGAGCAGGTCGGCGCAACACGGACCCTGCGCGTCGTCGCCGCGGTCGGCGTTGCCGAGGCAGAGGATGACCGGTTTCGAGTCCTTGGCGGCTTTCACTCCAAATCCAGATATACCCGGAGAAAGTGCGTAGCGCAAGAGATACATGGATCGTAGTTGCGAATGGCCTGTTCGGCGCGCCAGGTGATCTCTTCGACGGGCTGGTCGAGAATCTGGGGCAGGTACTGCCAGAGGTCGTCTTCGATGCGCTTCAGATTCTGCGACGTGGGCGGGACGATTTTGGCGGAGACGATCCTGCCTTCGGCGTCAGTCTCGTAGCGGTGGTAGAGGCTGCCGCGAGGGGCCTCGGTGACGGCCATGCCGCGGCCGGCGCGGGGCGCGGCTTCGACATGCGGCTCAGGAGGAGGCTCGTATTCGGCGATGATGCGCAAGGCTTCGTGACAGGCGAACATCAGTTCGAAGCAGCGCACGAGGATGCTCTTGAAGGGGTTGTAGAGGGGCGGTTCGGCGTTGAGTTCCCTGGCCAGAAGCTGGACGAAATCGGGGAGTTTTTCGAAGTTCAGGTTGTAGCGGGCCAGCGGGCCGACATGATAGGAGCCGCGCTCGCGGATGACCGAGTGCAGGGCGTTCGAGTGTTTGACGTGCTGTTCGAGGAAGGTGTCTTCATAGTCGGCGGCGTCGATGTCGATGCCCTTGTTCGAGACGATGCGGCCATCGTTGAGCGGGTACTCGTCCGGGTGGCACAGCGAGACGTACTCGTAGGCGGGGTTGAACTCGGGGAAGGGGAACGTTGCGACCAGTTTCGCCGCGGCTTCCGATGCCTGCAGCGCCCATTGCAGTTCGTCGACGAGGGACAGAGCCTCCTTCTTCGTCGGGACCTTATGAAACCCGCCGACGCAGGCCGAGATGGGATGGATTTCGCGGCCGCCGAGAACGCGCACAAGTTCGTTGCCGAGTTTCTTGAGACGCAAGGCCATTTCGACTTCCGTCTTGTGGGCGGCGGCCATTTCGATGACGTCCTGGTAGCCGAGGAAATCGGGGGCGTGGAGGCAGAAGACATGGAGGGCGTGGGACTCGATCCACTCTCCGCAATAGAAGAGCCGGCGCAGGGCGCGGACCTGGGGATGGATGGTCAGGCCCCAGGCGCGCTCGATGGCGTGGGCGGCGGACATCTGGTAGGCGATGGGACAGATGCCGCAGATGCGGGCGGTGATATCGACGGCCTCGGGGGCCATGCGCCCGCGCAGGAAGGCTTCGAAAAGCCGCGGCGGTTCGTAGATTTGAAGCTGGACGTGCTGCAATTTGCCGGACTTGACCTTGACGTGCAAGGCGCCTTCGCCTTCGACGCGGGCGAGACAGTCGACCTTGATCGTGGTGACGCCCTGGGCGGGCGAGACGGTAGCGGTGCGGCTCATCTCTTTTCGACCTCCTCGCTGGCCTGGCGGAACTGCCACGCCCAGGCGTTATAGGTGCGGAAGTTGCGCTGGATCTCGTCCGGCGTCGCGCCGATGCTGAGCATCTGATCGGTGAGCGCGGTCGGGTTGGCGCTTTCCATGGGACCGAAGCAGCCGTAGCAGCCGCGGTTGAAGGCCGGGCAGAGCGCGCCGCAACCGGCCTGGGTGACGGGTCCGAGACAGGGCGTGCCCTGGGCGACGGCGAGGCAAAGGTTGCCGTTGCGCTTGCACTCGATGCAGACCGAATAGGTGGGGATGTTCGGTTTACGCCCAATCAGAGTCGCGGTGATCAGTTCGACGAGGTGGTATTTCTGGACCGGGCAGCCGCGGAGTTCAAAATCGACGGGGACGTGCTCGGCGATGGGGGTGGACATCTTGAGTGTCGAAATGAAGTCCGGTTTGGCGTAGACGGTGCGGACCATTTCGGGGGTGTCCTGCCAGTTGCGTAGCGCCTGGACGCCTCCCGCGGTGGCGCATGCGCCGATGGTGATCAGCGTCTTGGCGGAGCGCCGGACCTGCTGGATGCGCTGGGCATCGTGATGGGTGGTGATGGAGCCTTCGACGAGGACGATGTCGTAGGGACCCTTCACCATGTTCCGCGTTGCCTCGGGGAAGTAGCAGATCTCGATCGCGCCGGCGATGGCGAGCAGTTCGTCTTCGCAGTCGAGCAGCGAGAGCTGGCAGCCGTCGCAGGAGGCGAACTTGAAGATGGCGATTTTGGGTTTATGACCGTTAGAGCTCATAGAGGTCCACGTAGGGCTTGATGTCTGGGTAGTTGAAAACGGGACCGTCCTTGCAGGCGAAGTGGGGTCCCAACTGGCAGTGGCCGCAGAAGCCGACGGCGCATCGCATGTTGCGCTCCATGGAGAGCCAGATCTGGTCGTCCTGGAAACCGCGGGCGGAGAGATCGTGGATGGCGTAGCGCATCATGATCTCGGGTCCGCAGAGGATGGTGGCTGTTTCCGACGGCAACAGGCGGAGGTATTTGAAGAGAGTTGTGACGACGCCGACATAGCCGCGCCAGGTGACGCCGCCATAATCGACGGTGGTCAGAACCTGCGTGTCGGGCAGCAGATTCCAGGCGGCGAGTTCCTTCTTGTAAAGGACATCGCGGGGGCTGCGCGCGCCATAGAGGATGACGAGGCGGTTGAAGTCGCCGCGGTGGCGGAGGATGTGATAGATGGCCGGGCGCAGGGGAGCGAGGCCGATGCCGCCGGCGATGATGAGGACATTCTTGCCGCGGCATTCGGCCATGGGCCAGGATGTTCCGAAGGGACCGCGGACGCCGATGCTCTCGCCCTCGTGGCGGGTGACGAGCTGGTATGTGACGGGGCCGACGGAGCGGACGGTGTAGGTCAGATCGCCTGGGTGTTCAGGGTCGCCGGAGATGGAGATGGGCAGTTCGCCGACGCCGAAGACGTAGAGCATGGAGAACTGGCCGGGGCGGAAACCGGTCATGGCAGGGGGCTGCTCGAGGCGCAAAGTGAAGGTGTCGTGCGTCTCCTTGTCGACGCTGAGGACGCGGGCCGGGACGGGTTCCATGACACCGGGCGGCGCGACGATGGCGGCGGCGGGATCGGTGGAGGTCAAGACCCACCACCCCTGGCCGAGTAGACGTCCAGCATCTGGAGGCGGGTGGCGCGGAGGCGTTCTGCGACGACATCGAGAATGCGGCACATGATGAAGTAGCCGAACTCCGGATCCGAATCGCATTCGGCTTTCAACCGGACGCCGTCGAAGGCGATGGCGCGGACTGGCGAGAGCGAACGCGCCTGGAACTGTTTATTGACCTTCGCCATGATCGACGTCCAGCCGAGTTCCTCGCCCTCGCCGACGGTCTGGATGCGCAGAACGCGGCCGGGCATGGCGATCTCGACCGACACAGTGCCGGAAAGGATCAGGTAGAAGAAACTGGACGGATCGGCTTCGCGGAACAGGATCTGGCCCGGTTCGAAGGTGACCTCGAAGGCCATGGCCATAAGCCGGTCGAGAAGCGGTTCGGGGATGCCTTCCAGAAACGGGTGAGCGGCCAGTGAGCCGCGGAGTGCTGGAGGAACCATGACGCCTACTCCTTTCAAGTTGTCGAAGAGGGTTCGAGTGCGGCGAACTCCTCGGTGATGTCGATTCCGGCAGGACACCAGGTGATGCAGCGGCCGCAGCCGACGCAGCCTGTTTCACCGAACTGGTCCTGCCAGTGGGCGAGTTTATGGGAGAGCCACTGGCGGTAGCGGCTCTTGATCGAGGTGCGGACGCTGCCGCCGTGGATGTAGGAGAACGCCTGGGTGAAACAGGAGTCCCACAATCGCCATCGCTCGGCGTGGGAAAGGTCGGGGCTGGAGCGGTCCTTGGTATTGACACAGAAGCAGGTGGGGCAGGCCATGGTGCAGTTGCCGCAGGCGAGGCAGCGTTTGCCGGTCTCCTCCCAGCGCGGATGATCGAAGTGGCGGAGGATGACCTGGCGCGCCTTTTTGTATTCCACCGAGCGGGTCTGCTGGGCGGCGGCGGCATCGCATTGGGCGTGGCAGGCGCGAACGAACTCGGGCGTGGCAGGGGGGGCCTTCAGTTCGGCGAGGATGGCCGCGCCCTTGGCTGATCCCGATTCAGCCAGGTATTCGAGACGGCCGTTGAGGTGTTCGGTCAGGACGATGTCGAAGCCGGAAGAAGAGCGCGGACCGGTGTCCATTGAAGCGCAGAAGCAGGTGGATGCCGAACGGACACAGTTGGCGGCGATGATCAGGGTCTGCTCGCGGCGGGCCTGATACTGGGAGTCGGCAAAGCGGTCCTTCATCAGGACGCGATCCATTCGGGCGATGCCGGCGACATCGCAGGGGCGGATACCGAACAGAGCGATCTTCGGGGCGGGCGGGGTGTCGTGCAGGATTCGAAACGCGCCGTTCTCTTTTTGGGCCGAGGCGAGGCGGGCTTCAGGGACGTGGAGGAACCTCTTGGCGGGGTCGGCCAGGGGTCCGGCGCCGAAGATGCGGCCATCGGATGCTTTGGCGAGGCGGTAACGGCCCGGGGAGGAGTCGGAATCGACACCCGCCGGGAGGTCGGAGGCTGTCGAAATGGGAGCCAGCCTCAACGCAGGTCCCGACTTTACCGGGCCGTTAACTTCATAACCATGGCTTCGGAGGAGTTCGATCAATTGACCGAGTGCCGCCGCATCCAGCCGACTGGACTGCCTCTTCATACCGCAAGGCTCCTTCTGTGTACACATAGAGTATCAGAGGGAATCGCCGGTAACAAGGGTTTCAGAGGTTAATATCTTGAACAGTGGCTGGAAGACGCTCAATCAAAAGCCATATCCGGCTTATCTGGCGCGGGCTGAAGCCCTTCGCGGACTGAAGCCTTTCACGGGCTGAAGCCCTTCGCAGACTGAAGCCTTTCGCGGGCTGAAGCCCTTCGCAGACTGAAGTCCGCCCCACTGGGGGGCGTTTGGGGACGGCTACGCGGCCGGGTCGAGGATCCTGGCCAGGACATCGGGGATCTCCCAGACGGCGCGGTTTTTGAGTCTGGCGGCGCGGGTGCGCATTTCGTCGAGGGTCGAGCCGGAGAGCAGCCGGGAGGCGCCGCCGGCGATCCCGTCGAAGGAAGGCAGGACGAGGCCGAGGCCGTTCAGGGTGAGCCAGCGGGCGTTGAAGCGTTCCTGGGGCAGCGTCCAGGCGTTTGAAACGGTGATGACGGGCAGGCCAAGGTGAAGGGCTTCGGAGATGGAACCGGGTCCGGGTTTGCCGATGAAGAAGTCGGAGACGAGCATATAGGACGGGATCTCGTTGGTGAAGCCGGCGACATGCTTTTTCATTCGGGTCTGCATGGCTTCGAGGCGCTGGCGGAGGCGGTCGTTGCGGCCGGCGATGAGGATCACCTGAAGGTCGAGGCCGGATGCGTCCAGCCGCTTCAGGATGCCGAGCATGGACTTTGAACCGAAGCCGCCGAACAGGACGATGGCGGTGGGCTTGTCAGGATCGAGGCCGAGTTCGGCGCGGCGGGCGGCGCGGTCGATCGGCGGCAGGTCATAGAAGCGCGGATGGAGGATCATGCCCGAGACGCGTTTCACATGGTCCGGCGGGTAGCCCATCGCGACGCCCTGTTCGACGGCCTTGCCGCTGCCGCAAACCACCCATTGGGGCTGCGGCTCCATCCAGAAACGAGGCGGATAATCGGCCAGGTCGGTCAGGACGGTGACGTAAGGGCGTCCGGGGCAGGCCTTGGCGTAGCCCTCGTGCATGGCGCGGTTGAAGTTGGGGATGAGCGAAACGACCATGTCGGCGGGCTGACGGCGCCAGTGTTGTTCGAGCAGGCGGACCTGGCTCGCGTGCAGCATTCGGATGACCTGCTGCATGAAGCGCAAGCCCGTGGTGGAGCCAAGGGTCCAGCCGCGCTTGAGCATCTGGTTGTAGATCTCCTGAAGGTCGATGCGCAGGAACTTCTTGAATACGTCGATCTCGTCGAGGATGTCCTGGAGGTGGACCATACGAACCGTCCAGGGGCGGTTCTGGCTCTCGATGGCCAGTTTGAGCGCGGTGGCGGCTGCGCGATGGCCGCCGCCGGCGTCGAAGAACATGAAGTCGATGGTGGGCACGTTACAAGGGAGGATAGCACTGGCCCGGTGAATCTACTTGACAGCCCGGCCGGCGACGTGGGGGCCGACGATGGGCAGCGGCAGGGTGAGGGATTCGATCTGGAGATGCGAGAATCCGGCGCGCGCCACCAGTGACGCCGTGTCCTGATGCGGGCGGCATCCGGCCAGGAAGTCGAACACGGGCGCCCAGCATTTCTGGCGGCGAAGAAGAGGCGACGACGGTTCAGCGGCGACGTGTTCCAGGAACAGGAAGACGCCACCGGGCCGCAGCACGCGGAGGACTTCAGCGAGCGCCCGTTCGGGCGACTGAACCGAACAGAGGGTCAGCGTGGCGACGATGGCGTCAAAGCGGCCGGCGTCGAAGGGGAGTTGCTCGGCGCTTGCCGTATGCCAGGAGGCGGGTATGCCGGCGAGGGCGGCGGCGCGCTCGGAATAGCCTCGGGCGGCGGGGTTGGGATCGCAGCCGGTCCAGCGGATTCCAGACGGGAAAAAGGAGAAATTGGCTCCCGTGCCGGCTCCGATTTCGAGCACGTCGCCGCGGGCCTGGCCGAGAAGGCGCGACTTGACCTCAGCCGACATACGGTTGTAACGCGGCGCAAATCGGCTCAGATAAAAGGCGTGGAAGAGGTTGCGGAAGTGCACGGTCTCTTCCAGAATACAGGTGTGGCCGGCCGGCGGCGGCCCCGGCTCGTCGCGGTTGACGCGATAGATAGGCCGGCGTTGACGCGGGGGTGCGGCGTTGTGTCAGAGTGGGCGGTGGGAAATGACTCCATGCTGAGACAGCTTTTCCTGTTCCTGTCGCGCCGCCGGGCCTTGCGCCGGTGGATGGAAACCTCGTCCATCCCGCGCAAGATGATCCGGCGGTTTGTCGCCGGGCAGACGCTGGACGACGCCGTACGGGTTTGCGGTGAACTGGCTGCGGCGGGCTATCTGAGCACGCTCGATCATCTTGGCGAGAACGTCACGACAAAGGCCGAAGCCGCCGCGTCGCGCGACGCCATGCTGGCCGCGCTTGACGGATTGAAGGCGGCAGGACTGGGGTCGAGCGTTTCAGTCAAACTGACTCAATTCGGGCTGGACCTCTCGCCGGAGCTTTGCCTGGACCTGGTGGGGTCGCTTGTGGAGCGCGCGCGCTCCACGGGAACGCGGGTCGAGGTGGACATGGAGGCCAGCGGCTACACGGCGGCGACGCTCGATATCGTCCAGAAACTCCATGAAAAACATGGCTCGGTGAGGGCCGTGCTGCAAGCCTACCTCTTCAGGGCTGAAAAGGATGCGCGCAGGATGAACAAGGCGGGCATCCCGGTTCGTTTGTGCAAGGGGGCATACGACGAAGCGGGCGACGTGGCTTTTCACGCCAAGGCCGATGTTGACAGGAACTACCTGAAAATCGCCAGCCTGCTGTTGGACGAGGGCGTGGACGCCGCCATCGCCACGCACGACCCGAAGATGATCGATGCGGTGCTGGACTCAGTGCGCGTCAAGGAGTACGGTCAGGAGCATTTCGAGTTCCAGATGCTGTACGGGGTCAGAAGGGATCTCCAGCAGATGTTGGTTGACCAGGGCTGGCGGGTCCGGCTGTACGTGCCCTACGGCTCGGCCTGGTACCCGTATTTCATGCGCCGTCTGGCCGAGCGGCCGGCCAACGTGTTGTTCATCCTGCGTAACCTGTTCCGGCGATAGCGCGGAGAAAGAGCAACTCTCCCTGTCCCGGCGGCGTCCAATGGGGTATGCGGGCGAAGATCGCGCGGGCGCTGAGATTCTGGGGCTTTTTTTCGGCGAAGCTGGCCGTCCTGGCCGGCTTCATGTGGATGCTGTGGCAGGGATTGAACGCGGCGCTGCCGGAGCCGGACTACTTTCTGGGGCACAGGGTGGGGCGGTTCGCGCAGGATCTGAAATGGACGTCGGCGATCCTGGTTTACAGCCTGCTGGGCGCCGGTTTGTTGTGGCTGGCGGTGATCGACCAGCGGCGCAGGTGCAAGGTCTGTCTCAGGGTGCTGCTCATGCCCGTGGAACGCGGCAACTGGAGCCGGCCCGTGATCCTGAGCCCGCCCGAAATGGAGCGGATCTGCCCCTACGGCCACGGCACTCTGGCCGAGCCGCAGGCGCACCTGTCGACAAGCGGGGACGCAGTGTGGACAGGGCACGACGACGATATCTGGAAGGAACTGGCCGAGATCGAACGGCGCGAGCGCTGATCATGGCCATGCGACAATAGCGGGGAAAGGAAGTCGTGAGCCGAATTGCGCGTACAGATCCCACGCCGGGCATTTTTCAGCCGGATGTTGCTGCACCCCGCAGGCAGGATTTTCGCCGGGACTCTGGCGTTCCTCCTGCTGGTGGCCGGCGGATTGTTCACCTACGCCTGGATCCACTACGGCCGCCTCATTGATCAAAAACTGAAGGAGGGGCCGTTTGCACGGACGGCAATGCTTTACGCCGCGCCGGAACCGGTCAGCGTAGGCGACCGTGTGACGCCAAACGAACTGATCGCCGCTCTGAAGGCGCGGGGCTATTCCGAATCCCGGGCCAATCGCATGGGGTGGTATCACCTGCGCACCGACGCCGTCGAACTCTTCCCCGGAATCGACGCCTACGCACGCAGCGAAGCGGCGGTTGTCTTCATTCAGGACGGGATTGTGACGCGCATCGTTTCCAGCCGCGACCACACCGACCGCTATCAGTTGATGCTCGAACCCGAACTGTTCACCAACCTGTTCGACCGTTCACGCCAGAAGCGCCGCCTGGTGCGATTCAACGACATCCCGAAGGTGCTGGTGAACGCCATCCTATCGGCCGAGGACAAGCGATTCTTCTCTCACGCCGGATTCGATCCGATCCGGCTGATCCGGACGGCCTATGTCGACGTCACCCAGAACCGGCGTTTCGGGGCTTCGACGATCAGCATGCAACTGGCGCGCACCCTATGGCTGGATCAGGAAAAAACGCCGAAGCGCAAAGCCATCGAGGCGCTGATCACGCTCCAGATCGAGCAGAAGCTGACCAAGGAAGAGATCTTCGAGTTCTACGTCAATGCGGTGGATCTCGGCATGAGGCGCAGCTTCGCGGTGCGCGGGTTTGGCGAAGCGGCACAGGTCTATCTGGGCAAGGACGTCAAGCAACTGACGGTGGAAGATGCGGCGCTTCTGGCCGGGCTGATTCAGAGGCCGAACTACCTGAACCCGTACCGCCATCCCGCGCGCGCGCTGGCGCGGCGCAATATCGTGCTGGGGCTGATGCGCGACAACGACTTCATCAACGACGTGGAGCGCCATAGGGCGGTGAACGCGCCGCTGGGGTTGGCCGCGGGCGGCGTGGAATCCACCGACGCGCCCTATTTCGTCGATCTGATTCACGACACGTTGCAGGATCAGTTTCAGGCGATCGACTTCCAGGCCGAGTCCTACCGCGTCTACACGACCGTGGACATGAAACTGCAGCGTGACGCAATCGCGGCCGTGCAGCAGGGCATGAAAGAGGTGGACGAGCAACTGGCGCGAAGGAAGCGGAACTATCCGCGGGCGCAGGTTGCCCTGGTGGCGATGGATCCGCACACGGGCGAGGTGAAGGCGCTCGTCGGGGGGAGAAGCTATGGCGAAAGCCAACTGAACCGGGCGCTGGCGAGACGGCAGCCGGGGTCGATTTTCAAGCCGTTCGTGTATGCGTCGGTTCTGAAGAGTGTTCTGGACGGCTCGCCTAACCCGGTGACGCCGGTGACGACGGTCGAAGACGAACCGACGACGTTTTACTTCGACGACAAGACCTACCAGCCGAACAATTTCAAGATGGAGTTGCACGGCACGGTGACGCTGCGGCAGGCGCTGTCAAAGTCGATGAACATTCCGACGGTGAAATTCGCCGAGATGGCCGGTTACGAAAACGTGGCCGAACTGGCAAGGCAGGCGGGATTGAGCGGGGTGAGGGGGACGCCGGCGATGGCGCTGGGCGCCTATGAGGTGACGCCTCTGGACATGGCGTCGGCCTATACGGCTTTCTCCAATCGCGGCGCGTGGACGAAGGCGAACTACATCCGGGAGATCCGGTCGGAGTCGGGCGGCCGGATATTCGAATACCAGCCGCAGACGCGGCAGGTGCTCGACCCGCGCATCAGCTACATGGTGGTGGAACTGATGCAGGAGGTCCTGCGAAGCGGTACCGGCGCGGGCGTCCGCAGCCGCGGATTCGGACTGCCGGCGGCGGGCAAGACCGGCACCTCGCACGATGCATGGTTCGCCGGATTCACCACCAAGCTGCTGTGCGTCGTCTGGGTCGGTTTTGACGACAACCAGGAACTGCCGCTGGAAGGCTCCAAGGCGGCGCTGCCCATCTGGACGGAGTTCATGAAGCGGGCGCACCAGTATCGGGAGTACAGGGGCGTGCAGGCTTTTGATGCGCCGGACGGGATCACGACGGTCGATATCGATCCGCTGAGCGGACAGTTGGCCACGGCCGGATGTCCGAAGCCGAGGCCGGAGGTCTTCGTGACCGGAACTCAGCCGATGGAATTCTGCCGGCTTCACGGCGGCGGCGGGCAGCGCACGCATATCGCGGCATGGGACCAGGAGGCCTCGCCGGCGGAGTCCGCGGAGCCGGCCGCATCGCCGAGTCAGCGGGGAGCGCGGAGGAGCCAGCCCGAGCAGCTGCAGCCGGCGGGCGGAGCCCAAGGGCAGCCCAATCCGCCAGCCGAAAAGCGGAGTCTGATGGACCGGATTCGGGCTATATTTAGGTAGAGACTCTTGGGTAAGGGGAGGTGGCAAGTGCGGTGGCATTTCACTGTTGCGTCCGCCGTCCTGTTGGCGGCTGGATTGTCTGTTGGCCTGGAACTGAACGCACAGGAGACTGGCGCGGAGCTTCGCCATGAGGTTCCACCTCAGGAGGTACCTCAACCTCGGGCAGCTTCCACCCCACTCTCCGACGAGGCGCGCGGCGACATCTTCATGGCGCGGAAGATGTACCGGGAAGCCGCCGAGATCTACAAGAGCGTGAAGCCGCAGACCTGGATCCTTTTGAACAAGATCGGGATCGCGTACCACCAGATGGGCGACCTGGATCAAGCCAAGCGATACTACGAACGCGCAATCAAGCAGAACAAGCAATACGCCGAGGCGCTCAACAATCTGGGCGCTGTCTGGTACGCGAAGAAGAGCTACCGCCGGGCGGTGAGCTTCTACAGGAAGGCGCTGGAGATTCAACCGAGGTCCGCTTCGATGCACTCGAACCTCGGTACGGCATACTTTGCGCGCAAGCAGTATGAAGCCGCCGCACAGGAGTATCAGGTCGCGGTGGAGCTTGATCCCGATGTGTTTGAACATCGTTCCACGCAGGGCGTGCTGTTGCAGGAGCGGACGGTGGAAGAGCGGGCGAAGTTTAACTTCTACCTGGCCAAGACTTATTCGAAAGCCGGCCAAGCCGACCGGGCGCTGCTCTACATCAGGAAAGCCCTTGAATTCGGATTCAAGGACAAAGCTAAATTCATGGACGACGACGACTTCATTCCAATCAGGAAGTTGCCCGAATTCACCGAACTGATGAAGCTGGAGCCGCGTGTCCTTTAATCGCGCGAAGGTGGTGGCTTTGGCGGCGCTGGCCGCGCTTGGTACGGGATGCGGGCGTCGTGCGGGGTCGGACGCTGGGGCAAAGACGAGTGCAGTGGTGCGGCTGGCGATCCTGCCGGTGGATGACCAGCGCAGCGAGGCGTCCGAGGCCTGGCCGGCGCGGGTTCTGCCGGTGGCCCTGGCAAGGCAGTTCTCCAGCAATCCAAACATGGTGGCGCGCGTGGCGGGCTCGGTTCCCGACGCGTTGAACGCCGGCGCGACCCACCTCGCGCATGGCCGGCTGGTTGGCGAGGGCGTGTCGGCGCGACTGGTGATCGACATCGAAGCCGCTGCGGGGGGCGCGATTCAACGGGCCGCGGCGGCGCCTGCCGGCGAAGGCAGGTGGCTGGCGGGATCGCAAGCCGCTGCGCGAAGCGTTGCGGACAAGCTCGGCCTGAAATCAGTGCGGCTTGCCGGCGCGGGCGTCCAGGGCGAGGCGACGTTGAGGACGCTGGGCATGGCGCTGACCGGGGCGGGCTCGGATGAGCCGCTGAAGCTTTTGGCCGGAGCCGTCCAGTCCGAGCCCGGCTGCGGTTGGTGTTGGGAGGCGATGGCCGAAACGGCCATTCGCGCGGGGCAGCGGGATGGGGCGTTGGATGCGCTCGAGCGGGGCCGCGAAGCGCCGGGTGTCGATGAATCGTCCAGGGCGCGGCTTCAATTGATGCAGGCGGGGATGACGGGCGACCAGACGATGCGCGGAGAAGCCCTGGCGAAACTCGCCGCGTTGACTCCATCGAATGTCGAGATCCTCAGCGAATTGGCGGCATCGGCGAGCCGGAACAGGAAGTGGGACGAAGCGGCCCAGGCATGGAAGCGGATCCTGGCCGTCGATCCGGGGACGTCCGACGCGTTGAACCAGCTCGGTTACGTCGAAGCCTGGCAGGGCCGTTTCGACGAAGCCGTGAAGTGGCACAAAGCGTACGGCGCGGCGCAGCCGGCGTCGCCCAATCCCGACGACTCGCTCGGCGAAGTGCTCCTGATGGCCGGACGTTTTGACGAGGCGGAGCGGGCCTTTGTCGCATCGTTCGAGAAGGGTCCGGATTTCAACGCGGGCTCGGCCATGGAGAAAGCGGCGCTGGCCTGCTGGCTGCGCGGCGATGAGGCTGGAGCGCGCGCGCGTCTGGAAGCGTTTCTGAAGTCACGGATCGAATGCGGCGACCTGCTGGTGGACTGGCGGCGAGCCCGCTGGTTCTACATCACAGGCAAGACCGACGACGCGAAGCAACTGCTTCAGCGGATCCGTGCTTCGGGTCCGCCGCCCGTGCAGGCGTTCGCTCTTGCATCGCTGGCATTGTGGTCGGCCGAGGCCTCCGATCGAGCCTCCGCCGCAAGGTATGCAGCCGCGCTTGCCTCAATCGGGCATCCGGTCGCGAAACAGATTCAGCCGCTGGTGTCGGCGATCGTCAGCGGGAGTCCCGGAGGGCAGGGCAATCCGCTGGCCGCTGGCATGGCGGCGATGCTCGCCGGCGACGACGCCAAGGCAGTTCCGTTCCTGAAGAAAGCGATGGAGACGGCCAATCCCGGCGATGAATCGCAGGCCCGCGAACTGCTGGCATGGGCGTATGTCGGGACAGGCAACGTCGCCGCGGCCGCCGGGCTGTTGCGCGCCGGCTGGCCGATGCCGACGGCACTCGAAGGCCAGTTGACCGATTTCCTGATCTACCCGAACCTCTTCTATGTCAGGGCGAGGGCAGCCGCCGGCAACAAAGACGCGGCCGGCGCCGCGAAGAACTTCGAGGCCTACATCAGGTACATGGGTTCGAGGCCTGATGCGCGCCAACAGAAGGAAGAGTCGCGCAAGGCGGTTCGGCTCTGAGGTCTTGAAGTTGGCGATGACGGGCAATCCACTCGCTGTTCTGACGGCCGTCGTGGCGCCGGCCATTCTGACCAACGCCTGCACGGTGCTCGGCTTCGGCACGGGTACAGGGTGGTCGACGGGCGGCGTCAAGCCGGCGAGGCGCTGGCCGCGCTGCCGTCTGGCTCGGTGGAGCCGCGGCGCTTGATCTCGGACGCACGTCCGTTCCAGTATTGAAGATCGAAGGGAGACTGTCATGAACAAATTACTCGCGCTCCTGCTGCTGGCAGGGATGACGATTGCCGGGCAGCAACGAAAGGTAGTGCTGACGATGCCCGGACCGCCCGGATCTGAGTTCACGGCGTCGGAGATCGAACAACTGAGGCGAGCCGCGCCAGGACTGCGGCTCGTGCTGCCGGCCGCGGACAGATTGCGGGAAGAGATTGCCGACGCTGATGCCGTGGTCGGGCCGCTCGGCCCGCAACTCCTCGGCCAGGCGAAGAAGATGAAGTGGCTGCAACTTCCGTCGGCGGGCGTCGAAGGGTATTTGAGAGACGCCGCTTTCAAGGCCGGACCTGTCGTGCTGACCAACGGCAAGATCGTGCAGGGGCCCGAGATTGCCGACCATGCCATGGCGCTGCTTCTGACGCTGACGCGGCAGATCAATCGCTCGCTGGCGGCCCAGGCGACGGAAACCTGGGGCGGGCGCGGCATGCCACTGGTCGAGTTGCGCGGCAAGA
The DNA here is from genome assembly GCA_947084845.1 of uncultured Bryobacteraceae bacterium. GTDB lineage: Bacteria > Acidobacteriota > Terriglobia > Bryobacterales > Bryobacteraceae > PNKE01. The sequence goes on from CAMTUE010000028.1 coordinate 63,915, forward strand.
CCGCCGTGGTCATTGGCGTCGGCGGCATCGGCACGCAAATCGCCGTGCGCGCCCACGCGTTTGGAATGAAGGTGTACGGAGTCGATCCGGAAGACGCGCCGCTGCTGCCATTTATCGAAAAGATGGTCACGCCGGACCGTTTGGACGAAGTGTTGCCGCTGGCCGACGTTGTTTTCATCTCGGCTCCGCATACGTCACGGAGCGAGAGGATGATGGGTCCGAAACAGTTTTCCCTGCTGAAACCCAATTCGTATTTCATCGCCGTTTCGCGCGGCAAAATCTACGACATGCCCGCCCTGGTACAGGCGCTGGATTCGAAGCGTCTGGCCGGCGCCGGCGTCGATGTCACCGAGCCCGAACCCTTGCCCAAGGGCCATCCGCTATGGAAGTTTGACAACGTGGTCATTACACCCCACCACGCCGGACGCAGCGATGGCGAACATGCGCGCTTCTTCGAGTTATATAAGGAGAACCTGCGCCGCTTCGATCGCGGTGAGCCGCTTCTCCATGTTGTGGACAAGCAGAAGGGCTACTGAGGATTCGCTGTTCCGGCGATCAGCGCAGAAGCGGCGGCGTGAGGACCCATGATGACGAAGCCTGTTGAAATCACCCGCCTCGGCGCGCCGCGCTACCGCTCTCCGTTTGCCGGCGACGCTCACGAATCCCTCGATCTCGCGCGTTTCAAGTCCGACTCCGATTGCGTTCCTCTTCACCTGACCCACTACGATGGCCTGCCACCCGCTGACCAGTCGTTCTTCGAAGCCGCTGGTCCCAGAGAGAATATTTTCTTCAATCCCGCTACCGCCAAGGCCGGCATCGTAACGTGCGGCGGTCTCTGCCCCGGATTGAACAACGTCATCCGCTCGATCTTCCTTGAACTCCACTACCACTACCGCGTGCCCGAAGTTTTCGGCTTCAAGTACGGTTACCACGGCCTCAACCCCTCGTCCGGCTACCCTCCGGTCAGGCTCGAACTGGGTGTGGTCTCCGACATCCACGAAGCCGGCGGAACCGTTCTCGGCACTTCGCGCGGACCCCAGGATCCGCGTGTCATGGTGGACTATCTCCGGCAACTCGGCGTCTCCATCCTGTTCCCTATCGGCGGCGACGGCACGCAGCGTGGCGCGCTCGCCATCCACGAAGAGGCCCTGCGACAAGGCTACCCGCTCGCCGTCGTCGGCGTCCCCAAGACCATCGACAACGACATCCAGTACGTCAGCCGGACATTTGGATTCAACACCGCCGTCGATGATGCCCGTGGCGTAATCGATCGCGCTCACAACGAAGCCCGCGCAGCCATCAATGGAATCGGACTCGTGAAATTGATGGGTCGCGACTCTGGCTTCATCGCCGCCTGTGCCGCGCTCGCCAGCGGCGAAGTCAACTACGTCCTTATCCCTGAAATCCCCTTCGATCTCGAAGGCCCGCGCGGTTTGCTGGCTGTCCTGGAGCAGCGCCTGTTGCTGAAGCGGCACGCCGTCATCGTCGTCGCCGAAGGCGCCGGCCAGCATCTCATCCCGCGCGATTCCGTCACCACCGACGCCTCGGGCAACATCCTCCACGCAGACATAGGGATCTTCCTCCGCGACCGCTTCCGCCAGCACTTCGCCGCACGTCAGACGCCCCTGAACGTGCGCTACATCGACCCCAGCTACATCATCCGCGGCCAGATGGCAAACACCGAAGACGCCGTCCTTTGCGACCGCCTCGCGCGCCACGCCGTTCACGCCGCCATGGCCGGCAAGTCCGGTCTCATCATCGGCCTTCTCCACGACCGGTTCATCCACGTCCCCGTCGGCATGGCCACTCAAGGCCGAAAGAAGGTCGAGCCATTCAGTTCCCTCTGGAACGCCGTGCTTGCCTCTACCGGCCAGCCCCTGACTTTCCTCAATGCCGTTTGATGACCGCTTCACAACCGGATCGTCACCGTCAGGTTCCGCCCCGGCCGTGTGCCCGCGCCCGTCGGCACTGACAGTACATCAAGCGTGATCTCTGATCCTGCCAGCAGCCTGCCCAGCCCCGCTCCGCTCATCACCTGGCTCATCCTGTTGCCGTTCGCGATCGCGATATCGCAATACGCCAGTCCATTCACTCTCACCCGCAACACGATGTTTCCGCCCACCGGCGCCTCGGCCACTGTTGCCCTCACCTCCGCCACCGACCGGTTCTCTTCCACCACAAGCGGCGGCGCAACCGACGTCTCCATCGCCAGATCGCCTTCCACCTGCACCGTGAACTGCCCGCCGGCGAAGGTTCTCAACCCTCGATCCACAAACCCCGTATAACAAGCCACCGCCGTCGCGCTGTCGCCGATCCGGTTCGTCACATAGAACTCCGCCGCCGCGATCCGCGCTCCCTTCAGCGTGATCGGCAACGCATAACTCCCGCTCGCGCTGCTGCCGAAGAACTCTCTCTGGAATGGCGCCACCACCACCACTCGCTTCAGCGTCTCCACCGCGCTGCCCATCGCGTGTGGCGCGGCAGCGCTCTTCAGCGCCCCGCGCTCCACACGCATCACCTGCCCGCCCGGCGCGACCTCAACCACCCGCATCAACTCCCTGTCCGCCTGCAACACATCGCCCGCCACCGCGCCCGATGCCGGATCTAACGCGATCCACTCTTCCTCCGCGCTCACGCCTCCCGCCAGTTCCACCACGCCACTCTCCGCTGCCTCATCCGCGTACCGGATCACCAGCGTCCCCGACGTCACCGTCGCCGTGTTCTCAAGCGTCTCAAACCCGATCCCCGTCAGCCACACTTCGCCAGACGTCGCCGGCGACAGTGCGAACACCGGCTCCGGAGGCGTGTCTCTGTCGCCGCCAGCCATGCCGCCCACCCTGTGCCTGTGCAGCGGGCTGATCTCGGCGTCGGTCTCGTTGTCCTGCACGTCTGCTGCTCTGCCGCTGATCTGGACATACACGCCCGGCCGGTTCGGCGCCTCGAACTGCGCCTCGTCGGTTCGCGTCGCCGCGCCAAACCGCCACGCCGCCTCGGCCACGACAAACTCGCTCGTCCCGTCCGGCACCGTCGTCCACGCCGTCTGCAACTCGAACGTATCCTCGTCGTGACCCAGTACAACCCGTTCCTGCCCCGCGCCCTTGCCTTGCGTGATCCGCACCACCGACGATCTGAACTCGTTCGCCGTCATCGACAACCCAACTCCCGCCAACGTCGTCCCGCTCGCCGCCGCCACCGCCGTCTCCGGCATCAACTCAGTCCGCCAGTAGAAGTTCGCGTGATCGAAGTTCGCGTCCACCGGCAGCGCGCTCTGCGCCGTCAGACCAGTGTCTGTGAACGTCGCCTGCGCCTGCGCTACCTGCGCAATCCGCAGCAGCCTCGACGGACTCGTCCCCCGGTACACTCTGAACCCCGCCGTGCCCGCCGCAAAGCTTAACTCCCGCAGTGTCACCCGGTTCGTCGCGCCCGCCGGCACGCTCGCCCTCACCACAAAACTCAGTTCGGTCTCCTTCAAAGTCGCATCCAGCGCGCTCACCGCGTAATACCAGCTCTGCCCGCCTTTCAGCGTTCCGCCCGTTGTCTGCACCAGCGGCGACAACCCGGCGATCGGCACCGACGCCGTTGACGCCTCCGCTCGATCCGGCTTCCCGTATCGCACCTTCAGCCGCACCGAATTGCCCGCCTCGTCGGCCAGTTCTTCCTTCACCTCGAACATCGCCCGCTCATTCTCATCCAGGCTCACGCCCGTGATCGGCCGCGGCGCCATGCCCCATCGCCCGTTCTGCCTGCGCCGCTCCTGCGTCTCCGCCCAGCCTCCGGCCAGCAACTCGTACCACTCCTCTTCATGCCGCTGCGCCACGATCCGCGTCGTGACGTAGTTCTCGCTCGGCGACATCTTCACTATCCGGAACAGCGCTCTCTCCAACCCTTCCTTCAGGTAGGTCAGGCCGATCAGGTCGCCCGGCCGCAACCCCAGCGCGTGTGTGCCCGTCTCGAACTCCACATACGAATTCCCGCGCAGCGACTTCATCAGGTGAAACCGCGTCACCCTCGCCGCCTGGTCGAAATGCGGCAATCCCAACGCCGGCACCGTCGCGCTCAACTCCTGCCCCGCCGCCAGCACATCATCCAGGTCCAGCAGAGACACGCTGTCCTGCTGATACTCATTGAAGCTGTTCTGAAACTCCACGCTCCACCGGTTCGGACTCTCCGCCGTCGATCGCGCCCAAAGCCGCAGCGCCGGCTCTCCGTTCGCTCTTCTCAATATCCCTGTCGTACCATTCGTCCCGTCGCCAAACTCATACGCCGGCCACCCGCCCGCCAGCGTTTCCGTGCTGTTCGAACATTCCGGCTTCACCCCCTGCTGCCGGCCGATCGTGTCCTCCGGCGTCAATTGCAGTCTTCCATCCGCGCCAAACGTCAGCATCAGTGCCGCGCTCGTCCTGATGCCTCTGACGATCTCGGCTGCGCTCTTCCGCTTCAGCAGCGCCAGATTCACCTCGAACTTCGGCGCCGTCCGCGTATTGCCGAATGAATCCTGCGCCTCGATCAACTCATCGCAATTCATCGCCGCCTTGGCGAAGCTCTCCACGTTCAACTCGCTCAACTTCCATCCCGACCTTCTCAGAACGTCCAGCAGCACCCAACTCGGATTCCGCGTGAACGCCTTGCCCAGCGCGCCGCCATCGGTCCCGAACCGCTCAAGCCTCATCCCGTCGGCCAGCACTTCAATCTTAGGAATGCTCTGCCCGTTGCTCACCCTGTTCGGAATCGCCACCGCCGCCACGGCCATGCTCCCGTGCGGATCACCGATCGGCTGCCCGGCGCCATCGGTGAAGTTCAGGTTGAACCCGCCATTGCGCTCGCCCAGGCTGACCACGTTATACCAGCCCGTCGCCCCCATGTCCTTGCCCGTCTCGCCTGCCGGAATCTCCACGCCGTTCGCGACAATCTTGTGCACGAACGACATCTCTCCAGACCCCAGCAACACCTCGCAATGCGTCAAATTGCCGTCGCTGCGTGCAAACACCACCGGCGGCTGATACCAGTTCGTCCCATACACCAGCGGCACCACATCATTCGATTTAGCCCTGTTATCCAGCGACTCGCTCAGCGCTGCCTCCCTGTCCCCATGCGACCTCACCATCGCGCTCGGCGGCAGAAACTGAAATCCCCCAAACCGCGCCGTCGGCCTCGCCAGCGCATCTTTTGCATACATCCCGCGAGCACAACAATCCGTCTTCGTATACCCGCACCCCGTATACGGGCCATCCCCGCCGCTCGTCCCGATTCCATTCACAATGTCCGGCGAATACCCGCATCCATGGAACGGCGAAAACGCCCCTTCCACGCCCCCGTTGGCCGCCTCTTCCCTCTGCGCCCCGGTCGTCGGAAACGCCCACGGGCACCTCGGTTGAATCCTCAACTGCGGCAGATTCACTCTCTGCAATCCAAGTCTGCTCGTGAAACTCACCCGCGCGAACGTCTCGGCAATCTCCTCCGGCGGATTCGCCGCTCCCAGAAACACCGTGATCGGCGCCGTCGCCGCTGTCCCCGTCTCAAGCTCGATGAATGCCATCCGCACCGTCAGCTTCGCGCCCTTCAAACCCACCGACCGTTCGACCTGCGACACGTACCCGTCGACATTGTCCAGCGTCACAACGAATCGTCCCGCCGCATCCACGCCGTCTTCCGATCCCGCCCGCATCTCGAACGTGTTGTGCTTCAGCACGCGCGCCGCGTAGCTCTCTCCGCCCACCGTCGCCCGGTGCGTCGCCCATCGCTCCGTCCTGCCGTCTTTCAGTTGGCAGTCGAACAGCAACACCGCTGTCTCCATCGCTTCGGAACGTTTCATGTCGTGGATGTTTTGCATCGCTTATTCCTCCCAGGGGCTCACAATCGCCACTTCGCACACGGACAATCCCGGACCTTCCGCCTCGATGTTCAATTCATCGGCATCGAAGCGCGCCCTCGGATACCATCCGCCCCGTCCCCGGTTGCGCTTGTATTCCGACGGCGCAATCTGCGCCTCCGCCTGCGGGCCGTACACTTCAATCGAGCCGCCGGCCTGCGCTTCGATCCCGAACGTCACCGCGGCCGTCCCGCCCGTCCCGCTCAACCACGCCTGCCGCCATTCGCCATCCAGCTCCGTCAGTTTCTCCAAACCGCCGATGCGCAACTTCACCCTCCCGCCCGCGCTCCCCCTCACCCACGCGCTCAGGCAGTACGTCATCGTCTCCGGAACAGCCGGCGTCTGCGCAACGCCGCTCCATCCCGCGCTCGCGTTCACCACTCTGAATGCCGAAGCCTGCCCATCCAATCCAATCAACCCGCCCGCCACCGTCACCCCCGCGCCCCGCACCCAGTGCGCGCTCCCCCCATCGTCGGTCGCCGCCAGCAGATTCGCCGGCGGGTCCACGAACATGAAGCTCCGCCGCCTGCCTTCGCACTCTTTGAACAACGCTTCGATCGCCGCGCTCTCGTTCTCTGTCAGACCCGTGAGCGGCATCGTCCATCTCACCTTGCTGCCGGCCGCGTCGAACGCCGTCCGTCTTTCGCCGCCTGGCGTCTCGCTCACCGCGGTCCGCATCGACAATGTCCGCGTCATCGGATACTGCCCCGCGCTGCCGCTTTCGAGTTGCGGGAAATGTCTCATCTCAGTCAAGCTCCTCAACGATCTTCAGTTCCGCCCGTCCATCGCCCAGCCCTGCCATGTACGCCTCGAAATCCCCGCCTTCGAGCCTGCATCGCTCATGTCTCACGCCCGTCCGCGGATCGGTGAACGCGAATTCTCCGCTCTCACCTCTGACCATTTCCACCAACTCGCTCACCCTCGCCAGTTCGCCCTCGTCGAGCTGCCTCAGCCTCACCGTCCACCGCCTTCGTCCACGCCGCAGCTTCAGCGTCTGTTCGCCTCCGTCGACATAGCGCAGCACGCGCGTCTCGGTCCGCCATCCGCACTGCAAGCCGTCCTGTGCCAGCGCGCCTGTCTTGAGTACCGGGAATTCCGCCACATCTGCCTCCTTACACTTCGCGCATCACATCGCCCAGCCCATGGCTCTCGAGCAATGCCTGCTTCACCGCCGACGCGATCTCGTCCCTGTGGTCCAGGAACGATCGGCTGTCGATCGTCTGCACCTGCACCACCACTGGCGTCGATGCATACCGCTCCGCCGCCCGCGGCATCCCGCCCGCCGAGTAGTCGATCTCGCCCATCCCCCAGCCCGTCCGCTCCGCCACCCCGCCCTGATACCTCACCGCCGCCGGCCGCTCGATCTTCGCCAGTGTCGCCCTCTCCTCAGTCCCGCCCCGGCCAAACAGTTTCATCAATCCCGCCACGATCGGATTCAAATTCGCCAGCGACCCCAGCGTTCCCGTCAGCGTCTTCACTCTCTCCGTCGTCGCGCTGCTGTTGCTCCCCGTCGTCCCACTCGACGGCTTCAACAACGCTGTCTTCGTCTCAACCGTCCGCGCCCCGCTCTCGCCCTTGACCTCCCGTATCCCCGCCACGCCCGCCAACCTCAGCCCGCTCGCATAACCCGCCTCCGCGGCCGATCCCGCCAGCCGCTCCGCCAACTCTTCCAGCTTTCGCCGGCTCTCCGTTTCACGATCTGTCATGCTCATGCGTCTCCTTCTCCATCTCCGCGCTCAGCAGCGCCATCGCTTCGGCCTCCCGCGCACTCATCTCCCCCGTCGCTCGCGTATGCCGCCACACCGCCCACATCTCCAGCCACGCCTCGCTCGCCCCGCTGATCTCGCTCCTCGGACACCTCTCCGCCATCACGCCCTTGCGCGCCCACACCATCTTCGGAGCCAGTCCCGCCAGCGTCTCCGCCCCCATCCAGCCGCACCTCCGGCGCTCCTCAAGCCCCTGCCCCCTGCATGTCTCGCACTCCCACCCGGCTGGATTCGACAGGGCGAAGTGGAAGGCGAGTCTCAGTTTTTTCTTTCTTGCTCCGTCAACTGGCAGTCGCGCCGGATCTGCTCCGCGATCTCCCTGCACAACTCCTCCGGACCCGCTTCAATCAGGCTCCTCACGCTCGCCGTCTCGCCGTCGATCGTCAAACCCGCCACCTCCAGCAATCCCCAATCGAGCAACATCCGGTCCGCGTCCACCGCCATCAACGCCGCCTCCATCTGCTCGACCGCCTCCCCCGACGCCGCGTGAAAACGCGCCTTGTTCAGCATCGTCCTCACGCGCCCCGTCAGGTCCGCCCGTCTTGCCAGTGTCATTTTGACCGTCTTGAATCTCACCCCCGGCGTCTTCTCGCTCTCGCGCCACAACGCGCTCTCCCACTCCACCGCCTCAGCCGAACGTGACATAAACCTCGTCCTCCACCGTGCCCTGCGCCCGCGACGCCTTGAACCGCCATCGCAGCCTGTTCTCGTCGTCGATGAACTCCGGCACCTCCGGAACGAAACTCTTCACGTACACTCCGCACAACTCGCCCTCGGCCTCGCCCAGTTGCATGAAACACGAGATCGGCGACCTCTGCCGCGCCGCCTGGTACAACTCGTCAAACGACCCGTCGTCCCGGCTGTACAACTCAAACTCCACCGACACCACCCGCTCGCCCGCCACCAGGCATCGCGGCTCCAGCATCCCAAACTCCCGCCGCCTCGTCTCCAGGTTGTTCTCCACCCTGATCTCCGCCGACGTCACCGTGTGAAACCTCGACGGCCCCACGCCTACCCACGCCTGCCCCAGATGCCCTGGCACCGGCGAGTAGTTCAACTCCCCCAGCGCCGGCTCCACAGGAAACTGCGTCAATCCCCCCTGCCCCGTCGTGAAGCTCGCGCTGTCCATCAGATCCGCCGCAATTCCCTCAAACCCGATCTCGTGGAAATCGCCGTTCACCCGGATCTCCATCTTGTCCACCGCCGCCCCGCGCAGCACCCTTTGCACGCTCCCTGCCGGACTCCAGCAGTCGTACAACGACACGCTCGGCAATCCCCGCGCCGGCCCGTAACTCACCGTCGCGCCCAGCATCGACCCCGCCCCCGGTGCCGTCGTAAACGGCGCCGCCACCACCATCGTCCGCGCGTCCGGCGTCGCCGCCACCGCCCGGATCTCGCCTCCAAACGTCACCGCCATGCCTTCGCTCAGCCCGTGACTCGCCGTCGTGACGATCGTTGTCCCATTCGCCGATTGCACCTGCTTCGCCGAAGCCGCCTTCGCCTCTCCGCCCAGCGCCGCCTGGATCATCGGCCCATGGCCCGGAGCCTGCCCCGCCTCTTCGCGGCTCACCAGGTAGGTCTCCAGCGTAAAGTCAGTCCGCCGTCTCGGCGTCCCCGCCACGCCCTGCCACGTCCGTGTCCCCGTCTTGTCCCGCCTTCGCGGAATGTCGCTCTCCTGGCCCGCCTTCAGCCTCACGGCCGGAAAACGGTCCGCCGCCGTCACTGCGGCCACTGTTCCGTACACCGGTTCGATCGCGGCGTAGTACCTGTTGTCGTTCGATGAAATATAACAAGCCATGTCTTTCCCTCAATCTCAGTTCCGGCTCACTTCGAGCTCGCACTTCACCCTCGCCGTCTGCATCACATTCAACCCGCCCTTCTTCACCGCCTCGAAGCTCACCTCATACGTCCCGGGCAGGTACAACCCCTCGCCCACGCATCCCCGGCTCCTCTCCACCACATCCGTCACCGCGTCCGCATGGAACTGCAACCGCTCCGTCAGCCCCTCCAGCCGGTCCTGCGACACCCTCACCTCCACCACCACCTCCACCGTCCCCGAAAACCTCCTGAACTTTTCCGTCATCTTGTTCCGCACCTTCTCGACATAGATCTGGTACGCCGGATACGCCGCCTTCCCCACCTTGTCATGCAGCTCCGCCGGCGCCTGCAACGTCCCCAGTTGCCTCTCCTCCGCAATCGCCTCGGCCTCTTCCGCCGACTCCCTCAACATCGCGATACTCGCCGCCAACCCTGCTGTCGCATCCGCCAGCAGCCCCTGCAACGTCCTCACTGCTCTCTGTGTTGGTGTCGCCATCTCTTATCCCCTCCGCATCAATCGCCGCCGCGAGCAGTAAAACTCCGCCTCCTGCCCGTCTCCCGGCGTCACGCCCAAACCCACTCCCGCCGTGCTCAACGTCCACTCTCCGCCCACCGCCATCGGGATCGTGTTCTGCCTCGTTTCGGTCCCCGGAGCCTGGCCCACGAACACGTTCCATCCCGTCGCCGCTTCCGGCGCCTTCTCCGCGCTCTGCCTCACCTTCAACGAATGCGCCCAATCCGCCGCCACGCAAACTCCCTCGCCCGCCTCGCTCTCCTGTCCGCCGGCCCCCACCCACGACGTCCTCACCCAGTACGTCGTCTCCGCCAGTCCACCCCCCACAATCTCCGCCAGCACCGTCCCGGGGCGGGGCAGCGGATCTCTCGCCATCCCCACTCCGTCTTCCAGCACCCGCTCCCCTGCCGCCCGCGCTTCCCCTTCATACGCCTTCCACCTCTCTTTGTAGCGGTCGTTCAACTGGCTGAAATAGGCGTCCCGGTAAGTCATCGCCAGCGTCAGAAGCAAATGCCAGCGCTTCAGCGCCGTCGTCGCGACCACCTGCCCCAAGCTCCCGCAACCGGTCTTTCGCAACAGCGCATCGATCTCGATCTCGATCTCGTGCCGCGCGATCTCCAGCTTCGCCGTCAGGTTCACTCCCTCCCCGTGCGACACTTCCATGACGCCGCTGTCCTGCGCCTTCAGCGTCTCCATCGTGTTCAACGTGCCATCCACCAGCAACGCCATCGTCGTCCCTCCTTTAGGGTTCCAAACAAAATCTCCAATCCAACCCCCCCGAAAATCCCTCACGCGCGTCAACCGCGAACGAAGAGAGCGGGTTCCCGCCCCCATCCCCGCCAGCAAGGGTTCTACCCGCATTTCAACTCACCAGCCGCGAAGTCCGTCTCACTACAGCCCCTCAGCCCTTCCGCCCCCCGTCGCCTCTTTCCACCGCCGTCTCCAACCCCCGCATCAACTCCACATGCAGCGTCCGCGCCACTGTCGCTTTCTCGAACGCCTCGCGCCGCCCCTTCTCCTCGGCCCGGAACTTCCGCGCCTCTTCTTCCGACGCCCGCCGCGCCTTTCGTTCAACGATCAGCCGGCTCGCGATCTCCGTCGCCACTTCAGTCATCACGCCTTCTTTGCCGCCGTCCGGTGTCGCCAGGCTCACCATGAACTGGTATTCCCCTTGCAGCAACCGCTCGGCTTCACGAATCTTTTTGTAGTACGCCTTCAAGTCCACTGTTCTTTCTCCTTCCCAAACTCGCCTCGACACTCGTGTAGAGGCCCTGGAGTCCGGCGTGGAGAGAGGGCCGTGCGCCCCCTCTCCAGCCAATCGCTCCCTGGTGCTTTGACCCCATGATCATGTTCTACTGGACGACCGCTGACTGACGCGCCCGGCTCCAATCAGAGCCACGGCCGTGAGGGAGTGGTTTCCCGTAAAGAAGCAAAATCCCGCTGTCGCGGACCTAGCTCCGGACCTGCACCCCGTGGTCGTTCCGCAGAACTCCGCACCCGTACAGAATGTCCACCGTGAACTTCTGCGACAGCGTGTTCGGCTCATAGCTCATCACCACACGCATGCCGAAGTTGCCCAACTCCGCGTACTCCGCCACCGCGCCCGTGCCCGGCAGCGGCTTCGGCAGCCGGCGAATCGCCAGTCCCACCGCATCCTTCGAAAACGCCAGGTTGTTGGTCGTCACCGGACCCGTCCCCGTCTTCTTCACAAACTGCGAACGGAACACGTAGAAGTCCTTCAACTTCCCGATCGATCCGTCAACCAGCGCCCGCAATCCCGCCTCGCCGGCCGAGTTGTACTCGCTGAACCGTGCGATCTGGCGCAACTGCGAATACGCCGTCCCGTCCACCACCAGGAACTTCGCCGCGCTCGACGACACCTTCGCCTCGAACAGCTTCGTTTCCGCCGCGTCCACCACGCTCTCCGTCAGTGCCGTCCCGCCCGTGCCCAGCGGCGAGTTCGACGTGAACTGGCTGTACAGCCCCAACAGGTCGCTCTCCACTCTCTCGGCCAGTGCCACCATCGCCGGCTGCATGTAAAGCCGCAGCAGATCCGGAACCGCGATCACTTTCGTCAGATCCGGAATCTGGAACGTCGCTTCCACGTGCTTGTTCAACACGATCTGCGCCGTCTGCAAATTCGGATTCTGTGTCACCACGCTGCCGCCTTCGGCCAGGTTGTTCGCCGTCATCGTCGGCGGAATCGGCACGTTCACCGTGTCGCCCGCCTGCGCCAGTTGCGGCTCGAAATCCCGATTCACCAGGTTGCCCATCACCAGGTGGCCCATCAGCGACGGAAGCGCCTCCACGGCCACGAGCTTCACGATCGCGTTCGCCAAATTGGCTGATGTGATTGTTGCCATCTTCTTCTTTCCTCTCTCTCTTCTTCTCTTCTTCGCGGATCTTTTTCCGGTACCCGCCTACTCCCCTCGCATGCTCTGTAACGCAACCTGCGAGATCTGATCCCGAACCCTCTGCAACTCCTCCGCGCTCATGCCCGGCCGGATCCGCTCAAGTTCGACCCCGTACCCGCCGCCGCTGGTCTGCCGCGGCGGTGACGTCACTCCCGACCCGCCCTGGATTCGGGCGGGCAGAAACTCCGGGTTGTCCCTCACAAACGCCACCAGGTGCTCCTTCAGCCCCACTTCCCCTTCCGGCGTCCGTGCCACCAGGCTCCCGTCCTCCAGCCCCACCAGGTCCCCCTTCAGCGCCTTGAACGCCAAATCGACCTTCCCCACTCCCAACCTCTGCAACTCCGCCTTCACCTGCGCGTGCTGCTCAACTTCCTGCGCCCGCCGCCGGCTCTTCTGGTTCTCTTCCGCCAGCTCGTTCACCCGCCGCTCCAGGCTCTCCCTCCTCCGCCGTTCCTCGATCAGTTCCGCCTTGTATGCCGGCTCGGCCCTCTGCCGCTCCCCTGTCAGGAACTCCTCCATGACGCTCCGCATCATGTCCCGCAGCTCGCCTTCTCCCTGTTTTCTCGTCTGATCCATGCTTCTCCTTTCCTATCCGCCGCCAAGCCTTCTCCTGCCCGCGGCCTGTATCTCTTCTCCAAAAAAACAGAGGAGGCCCCCCCCCGAGGACCCCCTCCAATGCCCGGCCACTCCATATAGCCGGACGACCCACATCTCACAAATCCCAAGGTGGGGCGGGCTTCAGCCTGCAAAGGGCTTCAGCCCGTCCGGCAGTGGGGCGGGCTTCAGCCTGCAAAGGGCTTCAGCCCGTCCGGCAGTGGGGCAGGCTTAATCCCGTCCCGCGGCGGCCGAAGCCCCAGCCTGCAAATACCGTCCCCCCCGCCAACTCCACGCCAACTCCATTCCAAAAAAACGGAGGAGGCCCCCCGAGGACCCCCTCCAATGCCCGGCACTCAATCAAACCGGGCTGCCCACATCTCGTCGTAAACTCTCAACAACCTCCCCCAACCGAAGCGCCCCTAATCCCCCGCCTCGATCTCCTGCGCGATCCGGTCCTTCACCTCCTGCCGCGAGTCGCACAGATACTTCATCGCCAGCTTCTTCTTTACCTGCGTCCGCAGCGTCTTCGACTCGATCCCCAACCCCAGCAGCCTCTCCGCATCTTCCAGCTCGCTCGTGAAATCCCCGATGTCGAACTCATCCAGCCCCGCCACATCGATCGCAATCTCGTCTTCCCTCACCGCCGCGATCGTCCTCAGCACCAGCTTCAGCGTGTCTTTCACCTTGTCGCCGAACCCCCTCAGCACCTCCTGCGTCATCAGGTAGTCCCGCTCTTTGCTATACCCCGTCGTCATCGAATTCTTCGACAACGATCCCCCCGCCTGGCTCATCAGGTAGCAAACCCGGTAGATCTCTTCCTTCAACCGGTCGATATTGCGCAGCGCGATCTCGAACACATGACCTTCCGGCTCCGTCCACCCGAACCTGTCTTCCTTCCCCAGTTGCAGGTAGTACGACTCGCCCATCGTCTGCTTCCACTCTTTGTCCGAATACACCACCGGCATCGCAAACAACCCCATCGTCAACGCCCAGCTCAGCGCATTCGACTTGTTGAAATGCTCCAGTTGCAGCGACGCCGCCTTGTTCATCAGCCACATCCCGTCGCCCGTCGAAAACTCGAACACCGGCACCCGCCCCAGCTTCGCCAGTCCATGCAACCCTGCGTCCACCTGCGCCGGCTGTGTCTTCGCGCCCTTCTTCTCCAGCTCTTCAAACACCTTGTACCGTTCCCGGTCGTAGTACACCCACCGCCGCATCGTCGCCCATTCGCTGCCCGTATCCACCGTCCGCTCGCTCCGGATCACCAGCCAGTCAAACTCCCCCCGCTCGTCCCGCTGCCAGTTGATCACCGACCCCGCCCCGTACTCGCACAGATACGCCCGCGACGCCCCCATCGCCTCTTCTTCCGCCCGGTTCGCCGCCTTCCTGTCCGGCTTCGGAAACTCGACAACGATATAGCTCTTCCCGCCCACCAGCGCTTCCACCATCTGCCGGCGGAAGAAATCGCTCAGTGTCGATCCCCTCAAGTCGCAATCTTCCGCGAACGTGTTGAAGAACCCCCGCGCCGCCTCGTCCGGTCCCTCATACCCCAGCACCGGTTCCCGCCTGAACAGTGTCGCCCCATACCAGTCGATGATCGACCCGGCATAGTTCTCATAGAACGCCCGGCTCAACCTCTCCGTGTAGACATCGGCCGGCTCCTTCTGCCTGGCCACCAGATACCGGTCGGCGTTCGCAATGAACTGCTCGCCGCCCGCATACAGGTCCCGATACTTCGGCCACATCTGTTTCAGCGCCGCATACTCCGGATGCTCCCGGTTGATGTCAAACATGAATCTCTCCTTCTCTCCGGGCTCTCAAAAGAACCCCATCCAAAATCCCAGTAGGACAGGCCTCCCGGCCAGTCAGTAGCTAATCCCCGGCCAGTCAGCAGCTAGACCCAAACGCCCCCGCGGCCCGGGCCCGCCAAGACCCCAACCGCAGGGGCGTCTTCCCCGCATCGCACATCTCGCAAAAAATCGTCTCCCCCGCCGCCATCCCCCCTAAAACAACCGTCTCCCTCTCTCCCCGATCCGCCCCGCATGTGCCTTGCACTCCTGCCACAGCAGATACCCCAGCGCATCCGACAAGTGCGTCCTCTTCTGATCCTTCCCCTTATCGATCTCGCAACTCCCCGCCACAAACTGCACCAGCTCAAAATCCGCAATCAACTCCTTGCACCGCGGGTCCACCTTCAACGCCACATCCCCCGACGCCGACCTCAACCGCCCATTCACCAGCTCCACCCTCTGCCTTACCGGCGGATTCGACTTCGGTATCTCCAGCCTCACCCCCCGAATCCCCTTCAGCAAAAAGAACTCCTCGATCACTTCCTTATCCGACCCCCCCGACGTATGCATATGATTGCCCGACGCATCCGCATAAATCCTCAGCCCCGCCGGGAACTCCGGATACCTTCGTAGAAACTCCTCGCAAGCCTCCGAAGTCCCCGCCCTCCGCAGCACGATCTCGTCCAGGACGCGCACCTCCTCGCCATCCACTTGCGCAATCACCGACGACATCGGGTCCACGTTGAAATCCAACGCCCAGATCAGCGGCAACCCCTCGTCAAACGCCGCCTCCCCCACATTCCGTTCCCGGCTGAAGCTCCTATAAACCAGTCCCTCCCCCGGATTCAGATACGAACCCATCACTTCCTGCTCGTAGAAATCCGCGTCGTAGCTCGCCTTCAACCGCTCGTAGTAATCCGGCACCGCCGCCAGCAGATACCTGTTCTCGTACGGCTTCGCCTGCACCACCTCATACCCGCCCACCGGACTCTGTATGAACCGCCTCCAAACCCAGTCATACCCCTTCGGCGTCCATACCCCAAACCCGCACAACCTCTTCGCCTTCGGGTCCCTCAACCTCGCTTCCAACCTCAACCACGCCTGTTCGCTGACATAAGTCAACTCATCCACCCCAAACCACGCCAGGTTCGACCCTCTCAGCCGCTCATATTCATCCAGCGACCGCAGCAGGATCTTCGACCCCATCGGCAACAGCGTCAAATGCCCTTCAGCCTTGTTGTGTTCATACCGGATCCCGTTCTCGTCGAGCACCTGCAACAGCGCCGGCATCGTCGCATCCCGCAGCATCGCGTACGTCGGCGCCCCGATCAATCCGGTCCGCCCCGTGTTCACCATCGCCAGCTTCACTGCTTCCTGGCACAACCCGGCGCTTTTGCCCGAACCCACCGGCCCTGAGAACCCCTTGAATCGTGCGCCCGACGCGTGGAACTTCTTCTGCGACGGCAGACTCCCATACTTGATCCCCACGCGCCGCGTCTTCACATATCCTCCGGTTTCGGGTCGATCCACTCGACAACAAACCTGCCGCACTGCAACGGTTTCAGCGCCCGTTCAAGCTGCATCAGCCTGATCAACTCCGCCGAGCCAGCCTTGCCGGGCATCTTCCCCAAGCGCCGCGTCCTCACATATCCTCCGGTTTCGGGTCGATCCACTCGACAACAAACCTCCCGCACTGCTCCGGTTTCAGCGCCCGTTCAAGCTGCATCAGCCTGATCAAATCCGCCACGCTCGCCTTGCTGGGCATGTCTTTCGCGTCCAGTTGTTGACCGATCCGGTCGATCAGTTTCTCCACCATCGCGTGCCTGATCTCGTCCCTGGAAATCTCCGGTTCGTCGCTCTCTTCCGGCCCGTCCGCCTCAAGTTCAACCACCTCTTCGTACTCCTCCTGCTCGTCTGCTTCCCGTTCAATCTGTTCGAGACGGTTCAGCTCAGGTGACCAGATCCAATCGGTCAACTTCCGCCCGTCCACTCCGGGTTGTTTCTTCTTGTTCTGCATTGCTGTCTTTCAAACCTCCCCCGCCGATTCACATAGTCCGCCTCCGACCGCGCCATTTTTGCCCCTAAATTTCTAACATGCACAAAACAAACCAAATAGAAATTTGCTAATCGC
The DNA here is from genome assembly GCA_947084845.1 of uncultured Bryobacteraceae bacterium. Lineage (GTDB taxonomy): Bacteria > Acidobacteriota > Terriglobia > Bryobacterales > Bryobacteraceae > PNKE01. The sequence continues at coordinate 80,814 of CAMTUE010000028.1, forward strand.
GTGACTCCCCTCCCGCTCCCCCCCAAAAACCCAAATGAAGCCCCCTCTCCCGCCCCCGAACTGCCCACCCGCTCGATCAGGTCGGCTGACTGAGATTGCGCTCAGTCAGCCTCCCACACCACCGGACGTGCGGTTTTCCGCATCCGGCGGTTGAACCCGGCGGCCTTAGTTGGCCGCAAGATCTGATGGCGCGTTGACTCGTCAGTCTTGTTACCGGCACGCAGTCGTTGCCTCATGAAAACGCTACCCGTCGATTTTACAAATGACGGGAAGCACATCAGGGAGGCAACTGAGTTTGACCAGCAGAAGAGAGTTGATAGCGGCGATCAGCCAGCGCTACCACAGCGCTAGCCGCGCCGATAAAGAGAAGATCCTTGACGAGTTCACGGAGGTCACGGGCTTTCATCGCAAGCATGCGATCAGAGCGCGGCGCGGCAAAGGGAGTCACGGCACGCTCTTTTATGGCGAGAGTTTCACCATCGTCCAAAACCTGAAGCGCGAGCTTCCGCGCGGCACGCTGCGCGAGATGCTTCGCCAGATCGGCCTTAGTCCGAACGACCTACTGTAAGGAGTGACCATGCTGAGGTTTGCCTATCCAGCCAGATTGCGGAGCGAGCCCGAGGGCGGTTTCACCGTGACGTTTCCCGACTTGCCGGAGGCGATCACCCATGGGTCCGACAAGGCCGACGCGCTGATTCAAGCCGTCGATTGCCTGGATGAAGCGATCGCCAACAGGATCGCCGTGAAACTCGCAATCCCGCCCCCAGGCCAGGCGAAGAGGGGCTGCGCGGCGGTTTTTCCATCCGCGCTGATGGCCGCCAAGGCTGCCTTGTCCATGGCCGCAAAGAGCGCTGGAGTCTCTAACCTGGAACTGGCACGGCGGCTGGGATGCGACGAGAAGGAAGTCCGGAGAATTCTCGATCCCCGGCATACGACGAAGATCAGCCGCATCGCCGAGGCGCTCGCGGTCCTCGGGAAAAGGCTGATCGTCGCCATGGACGATGCGGCCTGACATCTGGCGGTGACGGCTTGCCGTGCGGCTTGTCAGCGGGGCGACGGGGATCAAAGGGTCAATGGGGACAGGAACACAATACCCCATTCACCAGCCCGTGAAAACCACAAGATGTAGCAGCTAGATGCTCTGGACACAGAAGCCGACCGCCTATTGTGCCTATGGGTTGTGGTTTGGGCCGGTCAGAAAAAGGGGCCTTGTGTTCCTGTCCCGGGTTAAAATCGCCACGCGGTCGTATCAGGCTGTTGTCATGAGACGCGGTCGCACCGCATGGGATGAAAGTCTATCGCGGCGAGGTTCGCCGATGACATCCGGAACCGCATGGTCTAAGTGGCCGGACGTGGAATCAACAACTTGCAGAGGACTTTCGAGAGTGAGCCGTTCGCCCTAGTGCGGTGTAGAGCGACTATGCGGCACCTTCGGTTGGGGTGGGTCAGGGTGACGGTGATCCCAGTTTATTTGGAGCCCTTCCCCTAAAAAGGCCTCCATATTATCTTGGCTGGAGCTTAAGCCGCTAGCTTGCATCGCAGACTGCCACCTCAGCAGCGCCTGTTTCATATAGTCGTAGTCCTCCGATGCAAACGCCGGCGCCATGTGCTCAACCCACAGAGCGACTTCCTTCTCCGTATGGTTGGGCGAACCAGCCAGCACTCTCGCGATGCTCACGATGGTACGTGCCAAGGCCTCGTCCACCACTTCTTCTGGAACCGACCAATGAGCGCGGCCAAGGCAGTCGGTATACAGGGAAACTTGCTTCAACATATCCAACAAGTAGGGGTGCTCAGCATCGCGCTGAAACAAGGGTCTGAAGTCTTCGAGCTTTCGCGCTCCAGACTGGACCATTGCTGGCAGCATCCAAGCTGCGTTCTTGCTGGTATGAGAACGATACTCCTTCCACGCGTCGGCCCATTCCGACTCGCTCATGGCGATCGCCAATCTGCGCAGGATCGAGATCTTACCTGCCTCTTCGATTGCCAATACTGCCAGGGCAAGAGCGGATGGGTAGCGACCAGACTCCAAGAGAGCAGCCGCATCTTCGGCTAGTCGGTTGGCGTTCCTGCAAGCGGCATTCATCCCTTCCGCAATCTGCGCAGGGCTTAGTCTACCTCGGTACGAATCCAACTTCTTCTTCACGGTCCAATTGTACTTGGCTCAGCCTGATCTTACACTGGACGCCGGGCGGGGGGAGCGGCGTAGCCAAGGAAGAACCGAATCACCCTGAGATGACGACGAGCAGGACCTTGGATTCGACGGATCGTCAAAGGGGACAGGAACACAATACCCCTTTCACCAAACCGTGAAAACCACAAGATGTAGTGGCTATCTGCTCTGGACACAGGAGCCGACAGCCTGCGGTGTCTGTGGGTTGTGGTTTCGATCGGTCAGAAAAAAGGGGTCTTGTGTCCCTGTTCCGGATTATGGGCCGCCAAGCAGGATGCAATTCACGCGGGCAATCATCTATGATCGGGTCAAGCCCCCTCTGTCGGGAGGCGACTCGCGAGTTGTCGGTGAGGCCAGTTGGTTCGAAATGGATTGCCGTCGCGTTCCGCTCTGGCCTCGGACTTGGTTGAGCACTGGAAGGGAAACATGACTCTGGAGCAAGAACTCTCACGGGCACGCAAGAATGTCGTAACCGACGGCTACGAGATGTCCATAGGTGAGATCGTCGGGTTGTATGAAAAGGAAGAGCTGGTCATCAACCCAGCTTTTCAGCGGTATTTCCGCTGGGACGCCAGTCGCAAAACAAAGTTCATCGAATCATTACTCCTTGGGATTCCAATCCCGCCGATCTTTGTCTTCCAAACGGATGCTGGGATCTGGGAACTGGTGGATGGGTTGCAGCGCGTTTCGACCCTTCTGGAGTTTATGGGCGTTCTCAAGGACCCTCTTACGAAGTCGCTAAGACCCGCACTGGTACTAGGTCTTTGACCGCTTAGAAGTATTCCTTTGGTAGCCGAACTTCGCGCGAGCGGCTTTGCGGCTGAACTTCCATCGGATGCGGGTCCGGTCGCGGTTGGCCCTGGCATTCCAGGAATTGACGCTGGCCGTCAATAGAG
>CAMTUE010000029.1:0-7992 GCA_947084845.1 uncultured Bryobacteraceae bacterium
AGCGTACCGTCCGTCGGTTCACCCCCACGCGCGTGGGGAAAACCTGGTGGTCGATGGTAGCTTGGATCGCGAGCTCGGTTCACCCCCACGCGCGTGGGGAAAACAGGGTCACGCGCCGCTTTGCCTTGGTCTCCGCCGGTTCACCCCCACGCGCGTGGGGAAAACACTCGATTTTACTCGGCTCTGGGGATCTGGATGAGCTTTAGCCCATCGCAGTCTATCACCGAACGGTCAGTGGTGCCCCAGAACTGGATTTCGAAGCCCTGTTCATTGTTTGTCTGATAGAGCATGATGCCTGCGCCGCCTTTCATGCCGGAGCAGACGCGTTCCCAGAGTTTGGTTCGCACTGTAGACTTGATGGAACCGACGAACACGCCGGCGCGTGGTTCAAGGAGCCAACGGGAGAGTTCACCCCGCAGGCTGACCGGAACCCGTTCCAGAATCATGACTATCATTCTGATCCTCCGAGTAGTTCACGCCTCCGTCCACCCGCCCATCGAGAGGATCCCAGAGACCAGAAGGCAATGCGTCGTCGCCATCGAGCAGGCTGTCGAGGGAGGCGTCGATTCCGAGACCGATCTCGTCGAACAGGTAGGCGAGATCGGGCAGAATTCTCTCCAGGAGCCGTTCCTCTATGAACAGATCACGCATGGCACGTCTGACAGTGCCTTCCAGATCGGCAGAAGCGGCAGAAGCTGCCACAAAAGCGGCAGGGATTGAAGTCTCAGCCTTGTACAGATCGGCAACATCGTAGACGAAGGAGAGGGCCTTGCCGGTATGGATGAAGCCGATGGCAGGAGAGTAACCCGCGGCGACGATGGCCGCGTGGCAGATGCCGTAGATACAGCTGTTAGCGCAGGAGAGGGCGCGGTTGACGGGGTCAGCACTTTTCCAGTTGGATCGATTGTAATCACGACCCTTCCACTCAACGCCGGTGGCTTTGCTGGCTTCGGCGTAACACGAGCGCACGCGCATACCCTCACGCCCCCGAAGCTGTTGGAGAGACAGAGACTCATCCACTGGTTCGCCGAAACGGCGGGCATACATGCGGCGCACAACGGCCAGCCGGCTGGCGGGGTTAGCCCACGCGGCTGCCTGACGCAGAAGGTTGCGGGACGAACGGGTTTCGCCCAAACCGACGCCATAGACGCGAACGCCTTCTTCACCGACCCACTGAATGAGGCATCCTGAGTCAGCAAGCGCGCGGACGGCGGCGTGGGTGATGGTGGCGCCGGGACCGAGCATGAGGAGAGAGAGGGCGGCGCAGGGGACTGGGGTGCGTCCGGATTCCTCCCAGATGGAGATGGACTTGCCGTCCTGCTCGACGCGGCAGTGCTGGACGTGGAGAAAACTCCAGCCGTCTTCGACGCGAGGCAGGAGGTGGAGGTCCTTGAGCTTCATGGCTCGGGACTCGGGGCGACGGGGGCAACGGAGAGGAGTCCGAAGCCGAAGGCTTTGGCAGGGCCGATGCCTTGAATGATGGTCTGGCGGAAGGCGGCGGGGTCTTTGACTGAGAGGACGCCGTTGTAGAGTGCGGAGCGGAAGCGGGCTCCGGCGCCCTTTGGGCAGTCTTGCCCCTTGGAGGCGAGGACGTAGCCGGGGACAAGGGAGTCGATCTGGTGGACGCGAAAGCCGGAGGAGGAGGCGTGGCGTTCGAGCCAAGCTTTAAGCTTGTCGTCGGGGACGGCGCGGCGGCGGCCGTCGAGTTGTTTTCTGGTTAAGGGTTCGGTGCGGTTGGGGTCGGTCCGTTCCGACTTGAGGGCGGCCTCCACTTTCATGGTGGGGTTGGCGAGGAGTCGGAAGCGGAGTTGAGCGTCGGGTTCGAATTGGGGGTCGAAGGGCTTGACCTGGGGCTGCGCCGCCAGAAAAGAGGTTTCAGTCTTGTCCGGGTGGTTGAGTGATTGGAAGGCGTAGTCCCAATCGGGTTTGATGGCGGACTGGACGAGGATCATTGCCCGGCCATTGGAGAGGGGGTCGACGCGGAAGAGAAAGCCGCGTTCCTTGGTGCGCGTCAAGTTGTTATTGCCGTCGATCGACTGGGTGAAATTGTTGGGGCTGTAGGGATGGAGGAAGTAGGGGTCGGCGACTTTGGACTCGCCGGAGGGGAACGCCATGGAGAGGCGCTGGTGGACGCGGTAGACGTTGCCGAGCCACTTGCGGGCGGGGCGTTCGCGGTCGGGATCGTGGCCGGTATTGACGTGCAGGCAGGAGAGGTACATGGTGGTCAGTCCTCCTCGCCGGGTTCGCCCCGGAGGGCGCGGCGGCGGGTTTCCAGGGAGCGATACTGGATGATTTCGAGGCGTTTATTGCGGATCTGATCACGCCAACGCTTTTCTACGGGGTCGATGCGGTCGAGGCCCATGCCCAAACCGTATTCGATCATGGTGACGGCATCGTGGCAGAGGCGGCAGAGAGCGCGGAGGTCATCGAGGGATTCGTGGCCGCCGGCGCGGCGATAGGTGACGTGCTGGACGGTGGTGGCCGGGGATTTGCAGAAGACGCAGAGGCCATTGTCGTCGTGAATTCGTTCTTTGCGGCGTTTCTTGTACTCAGTGTTCTGATAATCCGCGCGCGGGCGCGGCATGGCGGGGACGGACGTCTGCAGTTCCTTACTGGGGGCGCCCGGAGACGCGACTCCTCTGACGACGAAGCGCGGTTCATGTACGGGCGGATCGAAGCAGACGGGCACGTCGTACCAGACCTCGGCGTCATCGGGGGCGATGTCCTGATTCGAGAGGGGCCGCCATTCCACGAGAGATTTGAGGGTTCGAGTGGGCGGGGGGCGTCGTGTTTGTAGCGCGGGCACCAAGGGACCGCGTCGAGCGCGGCGAAGAGGCTATCGTGGCCAGAGGGATTCGACCAAGACTCCTCCTTGCGGGGCTTGGCAAACACGGGGACGGAAGGCGGGCAGGACCGGCGGCCAAGGTAGATCGGCCAATGCGGGGACGCCAGTCCCGAGGCGACTTCATGAATCAACTTTTCGTCACCCTGGAGGGCAACCAGAAAACTTGCATCAGCGAGGTATTCCCGGCGTGTGATGAGGGTGCCCTTATCTCCGATCTTGAGTCCGCCTGCAGCGGTCGTCATGCCCGTGCCGGCACCACCGGTGTGGTAATCCCACCACCTGACGCCGCGCCGGTCGATGCGTACACCCATGGAGAGCGTGTTGAGTTCCGGAAGTCGTTCCCTCGCGGCTCGGCGGGATATGCCCAAGGCACAGCAGAGGAGGCCGAGGACGCCGGACTTGGTGGGCGCATCCATGGTGCGGCGGATGACGAACTTAGACGTGTCGCCCCAGGCCTGGAGTGGGCCTTCGAGGCGAAGGAAAAGAGTGTTGGCTTCGGTCACTTTGCCTCCGCAGCAGGTACTTCCTCCACCCTCTTCATGACCGCATTGGTGAAAACTTCGAAATTGGCGAACTCACCCCCGGAGCAGACCACGGGCTGTATTTTTTCGTGCTCATTCTCGGACCCGTCGATCCAAGTGAGGTGACGGCGAAGGCCTGGCGAGAACCAGAAGCGGTCCGCAGAGATGCCGTAGCCTTCATCAAGGTCGTGGGCGTATTGACCGAGCTTGGCGATGCTTTCGCCGACCAAGCCGCGCTGGGCCTTGTCGGGCACGGGATCGGCGAAGGCATTGGCGTAACTGATGGGCGTAGCCGGGTTCGTCTTCACTTCAACCAGAATTCCGTCGGGGCGATTGAATGCGGCGCAAGCGTGCTGTTTACCGGAGGGGTTGGCCTTGGCGGCGGCATCGAGGAAGCACCGGACGGTCTTGCCGGCGAGAGCGGCATCGTTGGCGAGGTTGTTTTTCAACTGCTCAAAGTCGATGACGAAGTGCTTGTAGAAGCAGGCAGAGTTGAACATGGCCTCGTTGACGTGAGCGGCGCCGGCATCCTGGCCGGGGACGTCGTCGGCGGCGGTGAAGTAATCCACCTCGTTGACGATGGCGTGAGTCGAGATGGCGTGGGCGGCCGAGAGTGCGGCTTCTACGGTGAAGTTCAATTTGTTGAAAACGCCATCCTTTGCAACCTCTGTCATGCGTCCATTTAGTGCGATGTCGGGGACGCAGGGTTTTTCGGCGATGCATTTCTTGAACTGCTCTGCAAGGACTCCTGGCGCGGATGCGCTCTTGAGATCCTTCGCCATCTTCGCAATAGTGGACGTGGAGAGGAAGAGGAGCATCTTGGCGAGCGAGTCGGCATTCGCACTTGCATCGTCAGCTTCCTCTGCATCGCCGCTTTCGCTCTCCTGTTTGGTTGTGGATTGCTCGGCGTCGCTGCCTTTCTTCTTCTTCTTGCTTTTTGCCTTGACTCCCCCCAGTTCCAAGGCTTCTGCAGCCAGAGCGTCGAGTTTCATCAACTCTGCGCTGTCCACGCGGTCTTCTTTGAGAAGTGCGGCCAACTTGCTGGGCGTCAGGTCGAAGTCCCCACCGAGGGCGACACGCGCCAACACATTCGCCAACCTGCGCGTACGGACACCTCCGGACTTCTCCAAAGCGGCAGCAAACTCGGGGCTGCGCCGGATACTGCGCTTGAGGCACTGGCTGGAGATGCGCGCCCTGGTGTAGCCGCCGAAGATGCAGGTCTTGGGCGCGCCAAGATCGTCGCGGTTCAGGTTGGCCGGGCTGTGATTCTGGATTATGTGGATTTCGATAAGCATTTCTATGAGTTCCTCTCTTTCGAAGCAGACAGACTGAGATAGTGTTTGGCCCAGATGTCGCGCACATCGCGGCGGCGGCGGTGTTGCGCGCCCCGGTCCCAGATGGAGAGATCGTCGAGGAGTTGCACCCAGTCGATTCCTTTCACATCCCGCGCATGCGGCACGTGGCCCGCGACGGCGCGGGCGACTTCACCCATGGCCCAGCGCAAATGCGGCTCCACAGAGGCGAGGTTGGAGCAGAGCAGAGCGTCGAATCGAGTTCGGAAGTTGAGGCGGCGGGGATTATCGGGCGGTTTGAGGCGGCGGGGATTATCGGGCGGTTCGAGGCGGCCGAGGACTTCGGGCAGAGTGGGTCCTTCGTCTGAATCAGGCCGGATGTGCGGGACGCGGAACGTGGCGAAGAGTTTGGCGACGAGCCATGAAGGCTCCCGGCGCGGGGTCTTCGGACTCTTCTCCCTGAGCGGCCACCAGAGACCTGTGAAGATGTCGAAACCCTGCAGCGATGCGTCGAGAGGTTGTCCGGCGAGACGGCGCAGGGTGGACAGATCACCTTCCTGCAAAGCGGTAAGCCGCTTGATGTACTCAGCCTTCGGGTTCATCTTGCGTCTCCTTCCTGGAGCTACGTCTTGGTTCAGCAGGGGCGGCAGCTGGCGAATCTGCATTCGAAGAGTGATGGAGCTTCTGAAGCAGTGCTCTTATCTGCTCGTTCAGCAGGTTTCGCGCGCGATTGCGGGCGGCGTACCTGCGCAACGGTGAGCCCGGTGTTACGGAAGTGATCACCTGTTCCACGACAGGCTCAAATAGATCCCGCAGGAAGGCTGCGGGTTCGGCTGCGTCATCGCCTGCCGGGGCATTGCTCCGGCTCAACTGGTCACGAATCTGAGCCTCGGCATCGGGTGTCAATAGTCGTAACGCTGAGCCAATTTCGGGGTGCTGGCGATTGGGGTTTAGGGTGACCTGCTTCAGGAGGCCGCCCAATCCGCCGTTACAGTCTGCGGAGAGGCTGGCCCTCCCGTTCACGGCAGCAGAGGCATCCGGGAGTGCTACCGAAGTTGCATCCTGAAAGACGAACTTTTTAACCACGGGGCCGATGACCGTGACCCTTCCAACCTCTCCCCGCTGCAAGCGGAGTGCGTCGCGCCAGAAGTTTGAGGCGTGGACGGCCACATCCGCCCCCAAGCCGGGCAAGGAGATGGGCTCGCCATCCACGAGAAGATGCGGATCCGCGTCCCAGAACTTCTTCGCACGCGTGTCCTCAGCCCCTAGAGACTTCTGCTCCACCTTATTCGGTGCCTTCGTGAGAGCCTTGATCGCTTTTTGGGCGCTCTCGTCGTTCGTCGATATCAACTGATGAAACAACCGAGCGACTTGCTGTTCTTCTGTCTGTATCGTTGGAGCCGCCGCTTGAGGCTGCGGGTTGCCCTGGCTGCACGCCTTGCGCAAATCATCCATCCTGCATTTGCGAATGACTGACGCCATCCGCAAGACCTTTCTGGCGTTCTTACTCGCCGGGTCCTTGCCTTTCGCGCTGTAGCCCAGCTGCTTGAACTCAGTTTCAACCAACTTCGCAAAGTCCTGGCTGCTTGTCGTCGGGGTCTCCCAGCCGCGGTCGTTGCACAGGCTGGTGATCAGTTGATCGAAACTGCCGCAGTTTGCACAAGGGCCAATTTCGCTCCCGACATTCAGCCATAGCTTGCGGGGCCGCCAGGCAAGCCTGGCTACCACGTCAGGTGAATCCGGCGGACTATTGCCCAACCATGAGGCCTGATCAGCTTGCGGATTCGTTTCTGGAAGGTTGGCGAAAAGGGTATCGAGCAGGTTCTTCCCATCAATCAACGCGTAGGCCGCGGAACCCGGGTTAACGGATGCGGGATAGGACCCGTTGGCCGGAGCCCAGACGGAGAGCCGCAAGATTCCCATCGTGCAACACGCGGGGCAAAACCCGTATGAACCGTCATGCACAACATGGCGCATGTGGTTCATGGAATCCGCTCCAGGGAACTCGACGAGGAGGTCGGCGATGGGCCGGGGCTTACTGCCCTTCAATGATTCGTCCTGATAGAACCTCTTACCGTCGCCCAGGAGATTGAACGCGGCGTCGTGTTCCTTCAGCCTGGCCAGCCAAGTCTCCGGTATTCCGGCGCTAGATTGGTCCCACGCGGCGAGGGAAGACCTCGCGTTCTCCCTGCACCACATGAGCACGGACAAGAGAAAGCGCAGAAGCGCCACCCTGTCCATGGGGTTGGAGGCGGCGATCTGGCGGATTTCACCGGATCTGGTGAGAGCCTCCTGAATGCCGAGCCGGGAGAAGCGACCGTCCGTCCAGAGGACGGGAATCCATGGGCGGACCAGCAGGTTGAATTGAAGTTCTTCCGACATCTGCCACTCCCCGATCATTCCGTCGCTGCCCAGGAAGAACATATGTGGGTTGTCCTGGGGCGATTCTTATTAAATCCAGCGCATTTGGCAGTGTCAAGGGAGTCCCAATTCGGGTGTAACTTGGCCAATCGCTTGGTCGATGTCTTCGAGGAGCGCATTGACTCAAAACTAGGGCAAGTCCATCTCCTCGCGCCAACATCTTGCATTGGTAAACTCTAACTTCGCCGAAGTTGACTTCACCACTGCGCCGCTGGCCGGCTCCCGCCCTGTTGACGCCCTCAAAATCATCCGCAATTCACTTCAGAGGAGGGTAACTTCGGAATTCAGGCTTATAGCGTTCGCCCGACATCAAGCACCGAAATCGAGGCTCACGTTTTCATCGAGCGTCGGGCTGCAGCCAAAACAGGCCCTTCGGACTCACCTGGCTGAGTAGAGCATCCAGCGCTTCGTTTGTGGGCCTCCATCCCGGCCCAAGCCTCCCGTTGATCTGCCCAGAGTGGCGAGCGCACGACGGCTCTGATCATTCGCTCATGTGCCGATTGTCGATGAGGGTTGTTCGCAACCTCCGTGAGGAGGGCGCACTGAATGTGTGGCGCGAGCAACAGCATATTCATGATCTGAGTCATCCGTGCCCTGGTCACCACGCCCAGGCGTGCCAGGTCCGCATAATCGTGGACCTCACCTCGGTCGACCATGTCCTGGAACTTGATGCCCAGGGCCATCAGGCGTGTGATCCGCGGGATGCGCGGTGGCTCCGGCTCGGCCGGCGGCTTCGGCCTGGCTCGTCGGCCGCCACGCCGGTTTCGATTCAGCGCCACAACTTCTTCGCATGTTTCCGTCATCTCGTTACTCCCTTCGTGCAGAACTCCTTGATCCCGGCTGAGTTGTACGTGATCTTGACCTTGTCGCTGCGGGCGTCGTAACCGATTCGCTCGACGAGTTGTTGGAGCAG
>CAMTUE010000030.1:0-92001 GCA_947084845.1 uncultured Bryobacteraceae bacterium
ACCCAAATCCCCCCCGGAGTCCGCCTCAAACCCCTCTTCGCTCACCTCAAATCCCTCCAACGCCGCCCCAAAACCAAAACCGTCACAACAACCCCCCACCGCGAACCCAAAGACCGCCTATCTTCGCCTGATATTCGCCTCTAAAACGAGCAACCCTCACCCCAAACCGGCCACCCGCCAGCCCAAAAACTAGGCGTCCCCGCCCTTGTCCAGGCCCTTCCTGTCCAGCCACGAGAACAGCAGCCAGGCCCCCGCCGCCAGCACCGAAAACCAGACCCACCACGCGACCCCGGTCGTCTCCGGCAACGTGATCTTGCCCTTGTCCGCCCAACTCAGCACGCTGGCCTTCAACCCCGGAAACACCTCCGCATACACCATCGAACCAACCACCATCCCGGCCACGCCCATCAGAGCGTCCCGCCGCCCTTCGGCGCATGCCGCCACCGAGGTCCCCGGACAATACCCAAGCACCGTCATCGCCACCCCAAACACCAGCGCCCCCACAATCACCCCGCCCATCAGCATCGGCTTGATCGTGAATTCCACCCATCCCAGCCCATGCATCGCATACGCCCCCGCGCCGCCAACGATGATCGCCGTCATCATCATCTTCATCATCGTGAAGTCGCGCAGCAGAAACTGCCCCGTAATCACCGCATACTTTGAAACGCCCCCTTTATGCAGGAGGAACCCGAACACGATACCCGTAATCAGGCCCAGCAACAGCCGCGAAGGAGCTTCGATCCCGATCATGCCTTGCCTCCCCGGAACAGCAGCTTTGCCGTCGCCACGCCCGAAACGAAAATGCAGGCAAAAAACACCCAGCCCGACACCGCCAACTGCATCGACCCGCTCAACCCGTGGCCCGACGTGCACCCCCCGGCCAGCCTCGCCCCAAAGATCAGCAGCATCCCGCCGAGGAACGCGCCCGCCATCCGCTTCCCCACCGATGGGCCAAACCGCGACGCCCAAAGCGCCGGAACCGGCTCCGCCTTCGGCTCCTTCGAAAGCCTGGAACTGACAAACGCCCCAATGAATATGCCGGCCGCGATCATCCACTCCCAGTCGAGTTTCACCTTGGTCGCCGTGAAGTAGGCGTTATCGCGCACATGATCGGGCGCCACCGCGGTTTCCATCATCCCGGCCGTCCGCACGAAAGTGCTCGAAACCCCCAGCGGCACCCCCGCTGTCAGGAACGCGAACCAGGAAAGCACGCCAAGCAGTGCGCCCGCCAGATACGGCGACCACCTCTTCTTGCTGAGTAGATTCATGTGCGGCCTTTCGCCGGCCGGGGCCGGTCACACCTTCAATCTACCCCATGCCGCCCGCATCGTGCGGCCTTCACTTCTTTACCTGTTTCTTGACCGGCTGCTTCACCAGCGGATCGGCCGGCGTATACTCAAGAGCCCGGGAGAGCACTTCCACCGACTGGCTGAGCACCTTCACCCGCGCCCAGTTCTTGTCGTTGCCCTCGACCAGCGTCCAGGGCGCGGTGCGCGTCGATGTCTTCAGCAGCATCTCTTCCACCGCCTCCTCGTATTGAGGCCACTTCTCGCGGTTGCGCCAATCCTCGTCGGTCAACTTCCACGCCTTGTAGCCGATCTGCTTGCGCTCCTCGAAGCGGCGGAGTTGTTCCTGGCGCGACATGTGGATCCAGAACTTCAACACCACCCCGCCGAAGTCGCAGATCTGGCGCTCGAAGGAGTTGATCTCGCGGTAAGCGCGTTTCCATTCGGCCTCGGTGGCGAAGCCTTCCACGCGCTCCACCAGCACCCGCCCATACCAGGATCGGTCGAAGATGGCGATCTGGCCGCGCTCCGGCAACCGGCGCCAGAAACGGTAAAGGTAGTTCTTGGTCCTGTCCTCACCGGCGGGCGCGCTGATCGGGAAGACGGCGTAACCGCGCGGGTCGATGCGCTCTGTCAGCCGCTTGATCGCTCCGCCCTTGCCGGCCGCGTCCCAACCTTCAAAAACGATCACGACGGGCCGCTTCTTCAGATAGGCCTGCCACCCAAGCTCGCGCATCTGGATCTGGCGGCGCTTGAGCTGGAGCTTGAATTCGGCAGGGTCAAGCGCGCGTGAGAGATCGAGGGTTTCAAGCATTGGTCTTTCCCCCCTTCGGCATCACGGTCTTGGGCTTCTTTGCTTTTGGCTTCCTGGCCTTGACCTTCTTCGGCTTCTCCGTTTTCGGCTTGGCGGGTTTTGCCGGAACTGGCGCGGCGGCGGCCTTCTTCGCAACCGGGACCCTGCGCGGACGGCGCTCGACGCGGGCGGGCGGCGCCTTGTCCCCTAACGCGTGTTCGAGCGCCTGGATGGTGGTCTCGAAGACCTTCTTGCGGGCGTAATACTTCGATGTCGCTTCGATAATGGTCCAGGGCGCGAAGCCGCTTTCGGTCATTTCGAGCATCTGCTCGGCGGCTTCGAGATACTCGCCGTACTGCTCTTGGCGCTTCCAGTCCCTGGCGGTAATGCGCCATGCTTCGAGCGGATCCTTCTCAATGGCCCGAAACCGTTTCTTCTGCTCTTCCCGGCTGATGTGGAACCAGAACTTGACGAAGACGCAGCCGTCGGCGGCCAGCATCCGTTCGAACTCGACGATGTCGGTATACGCCTTTCGCCATTCGCGCACGGCGACCGTCTTGTCGACCCGCTCATCAAGGACGCGGCGATACCACGAGTGGTCGAAGATCACCATCTCGCCGCGGTTGGGCGAACGCAGCCAGAAACGCCGCAGCCAGGGGTAGCAGGTTTCGTGGGTGCGCGGTTCCTGAATCGTGTAGAGCTTGAAGCCGCGCGGATCGAGGCGCTGGGTGAGCGCCGAGATGCTGCCGCCCTTGCCGGCCGAGTCCCATCCTTCAAAGACCAGCACCGACGGGATGGCGTTGTCCCAACAGGCCTTTTCGAGATCGTACAGGCGGCGTTGCAGCGCGGGCAGCGCCTTGCGGTATTCGTCCTTGAGCAGGCTGCGTTCGAGGTTGACGTTTTCGAGCATCTTCTCCCCTCTTATCGGAAGCGGTTTCGATTGTAGCGCGGCAATCTGTTGGACGCACGACAGTCCCGGGCGGGCTGAAGCCCTTTGCCGGCTGAAGCCCGCCCCACCGCGCACACTCCCCGTCACCAAAAGCAGCCGGACCCAGGCCTTGCGGTCCGGGTCCGTCGGTGGAGAGTGCGGGATGGTTCGATTACGCCAGCTTGACCTTGTCCCAAGTCCCTTCCTTGCCCGAAACTATGGCGTCCAGGGCCATGACCGCGACCAGCGTGCTCTCGGCGCCCCAGAGCGCGGCGTTCTCGATCTTGCCCGTGCGGGCGCCTTCGATGAACTGGTTCACGTTGTCGATGGTGATGTCGTAGCTCGTCTTGGCAATCTCGGGCGCGACCTTCGGGCGCCAGATCGTGTAGCCGTTTCGAGACACGTTGACCGCGCCCTTCTCACAGACGAAGGTCTCGGAAACGTCCGCATAGCCGGGCGTTCGGAACTGGTTGGCGGTGTAGGAAAAGACCGTGCCGTCGGCGAACTGGAAGGTGGCGGCCAGGTTGTCGAAGATGTTGCCGTACTTGCGGATGGCCTGCGAGCCGTAGCCGGTGACCTTGACGGGGCGGCTGTCCATGAACCAGTTGACGACGTCGATGTTGTGGCAGTTCTGTTCGATGAGGATGTCGCCCGAGAGTTCGCGGTAGAAGAACCAGTTGCGGATCTTCTCTTCGCTGGCCGGGTGGCCGGTCGCGACCGCCGGTCCGTTGCCCATCCAGGCGGCGCGGATCTGCCTGATCGCGCCAAGTTCTCCGGACTTTACCACTTCACGGGCCTTGCGGTATTCGGTTCCGTAGCGCTGCTGGAAGTCCATCGAGATGCGCTTGGTTGGATCGGCGCGGCGGGCGGCGCGCAGGACGCGGTGGCAGCCGGCGACGTTCACGCCAGCGGGCTTTTCGAGGAAGATGTGCTTGCGGGCGTTGACGGCCTTCTCGAAGTGCTCGGGGTGGAGATAGGCGGGGGTGGCGATCAGGACCGCATCGACGTCGCTGGCGAGCAGGGTGTCGATGTCTTTCTCGCGGCGGGCGCCGGAATATACCTTGGCGGCGGCGGCGAACTTGTCCTCATAGATGTCGGTGAAGGCGGCGACGCGGAGGTTTTCGTTCTTGGCGAAGAGGCCGCTGACGTACATGCCGCGGTTGCCGCAGCCGACCAGTCCGAGGGTCAGGGCGGAGTTGGCCTGCGATCCCCGCACAATATGCGGCGCGACGATCATGAAGCCGGCGGCGGAAGCCTTGACGAAGTTCCTGCGGTTATCAATGCTCATGGTGATCTCCTTCGACACGGGAATGATGACTCGATTCGAGTATATAACCTCGGCCCGCCGGCTGGACCCACGGCCTTCCGGGCGGTACGATCGATCCGGCTTCCCGGCCCTTCTCAGCCCAGTTTCCAGGGCTTGCGGTATTTGCGCGTGACGAACTGATTGGCGCGCTTGTCGTTGGTCACCCGCTCCGAGGCGTCATCCCAGTGGACTCGCTCGCCGGTGCGGAAGGCGATGTTGCCGAGCAGGCCGCCCTTGGTGAGCCGGTGGCCGTATTCGAGATTGCAGGTCGTCGTCTGGCGGGACTTGATCGAATCGAGGAACTCGCGGATGTGGCCGGGCGAATCGGGAATCGAGCGCGGCGGAGGCGTGAAATTCTCCTCGCGCTTGCCTTTCACCCACAGTTCATGGCGCGAGTAGTTGGCGACCAGCGTGGCGTCGGAGCCTTCGAAGATGACGCAACTGCCCATGTGCTCGTAGCCGGGGCGGCCGCGCGGGTGCATGGTCCAGGTGAGGACGAGGTTGTTGGGGTATTCGTAGAGGACTTCGAGGACGTCGGGCGTTTCGGCATTGTCCTGGGCCAGCCAGCGTCCGCCGGCGGCGGAAACGGACTTGGGAGCTTGAAGGTCGAGCGCCCAGTAGGCGAGGTCGGCGTAGTGGCACCAGAAGTCGATGAAGACGCCGCCGGAGTAGTCCCAGAAGTAACGGAAACTGCGATGCGAGCGGTTGGGGTTGTAGGGACGCCTGGGGGCGGGGCCGAGCCAGAGATCGTAGTCGAGCGTGGCGGGAGGAGCGGCGTCAATGGCGGCGGGCAGGCTCCGCTCGTTGCTGGTGAGGGCGCAGAAGACGCGGTGGATCCTGCCGAGCATCCCGGAGCGGACGATTTCGACGGCGCGGCGGTAGTTTGGCAGATCGTTGTGAATGTGGTTGCCGAGTTGGGTGACGCGCTTATTGCGCGTGGCGGCGTTGGCCATGGCGCGGCCCTCGCCGATCGAATAGGCCATCGGCTTTTCGACGAAGACATCCTTGCCGGCCTGGCAGGCCATGACGGCGGGAAGGGCGTGCCAGTGGTCGGGCGTGGCGATCATGACGGCGTCGAGGTCGTTGCGTTCAAGGACCTTGCGGAAGTCGCGATAGGCTTCTGGCTTGTGGTTCTGAGTCTTTTCGACAAGAGCGGAGGCGGCGTCGAGATGCGTCTGATCGACGTCGCAGACGGCGGCGGCGAAGACGTCGGGATGGCGCATGAACTCACCGAGGCGGCCCGTGCCCTGGACGCCGAGTCCGATGAAGCCGACGCGGATGCGGTCGCTTGGCGCGGCCTTGGCCTGGCCTGCGGCCAGCGCGCCGGCGGCTGTCAGGGCCGCGGCCCGTTCAAGAAATGTCCGTCTTGTGGAGGAGGATTCCGCACTGTGAATTATCACGATTGCCCGCCTTTCGGCACGGCCGGGGAAAGCCGCGCTGAAAGCGAATATAGCAATCCCGGCGTGGATGCGGCAGACGGACGCCACGCGCCGGAAGAAGAAGCGGGCCTGAAGGCCCTTGCAGGCTGAAGCCCGCCCCACGGGGCTGGGGTTAGAACCAGTTCACGGTGTAGCTGAACCGGATGCCGCGGCCGATTTCGGGAGCGTAGGCTTTGATGAAGCTGAGGTGGTTCCGATAGAGGCGGTCGCCGAGGTTGAAGGAGTTGGCCGAGATGGTGTGCATCACGTGCTGCGAGGTCCAGGTGTAGCCGGCGTTGATGTTGAGCAACGCATAGCCGGCGGTAGGCGTTTCGGTGGGCGCGATCTGCCACTGGCGGTTGGCGAGGACGAGTTCGGGACGAATGCCGAGTCCTTTCAACCGGTAGTCGAAGCCGATGCGGCCGCGGACGGGCGGGATACGGGGCAGGTTTTGACGCGAGCCAGCCAGGTTGGCATCGACGGCGTCGAAGCCGAGCAGCAGCCAGAGCGAATCGGCCATGGCCACTTCGAGCCGCGACTCCGCGCCGAGGTATCGCGCGTCTGCCTGGCGATACTCGGCCACGGGGAGCCGGTCCACCACTTCGCCCGAGGGTTGGAAGTAGACAAAGTCGCGCATGTGGTAGCGGTAGAAATTCGTTTCAGCGCGGAGGCGGCGGCCTTTGTGACGGATGGCCAGATCGATGCCCTCTCCGCGCTCACGGGTCAGATTGGCGTTGCCAATCTCATAGGCGGCATTGCCGGGATGCGGCCCGCGGTTGTAGAGTTCCTCGAGCGACGGAGCGCGGTAGGAGTGCATGTAGTTGACCACGGCGGCGCCGTCCTTCCATAGCGGGACGAAGAGGCCGGTCGAGGCCGAGGCTCCGGTGAAGGAGCGGGAGGTGAGCCCGTTGGGGTTGTAGCGGTTGTTTTCGAGACGTCCGCCGAATTGGACCCGGACCCGCTTGAAGCTCAGTTCTTCGAGAGCGAAGAGGGCAAGGGCGTTCTGGTTGACCTTTGGAGCAAGGGCTTCGGCGCCTTGGGAGTCGAAGCGGCGGGTCATGCCTTCGTAGCCGAAACTGCCGTTGAGATGGCCCCTGCGGCGCTGGGTGAATGTACCGCGGTAGACGAGTTGCCTGTTGAAGAAGCGCGTGCCGATTTCGGCGCCTTCCAGTTCGGTGTGGTTCCAATCGGTGAAGGCGGCCGAGAGCTGCAACTGTTCGATGAAGGGCCCAAGCTCCTTCAGCACTCCATGGAAACGGGTGTTGTGGCGGCGCCATTTGAGCCTGACGTCGCCGTGTTCGTCTTCTTCCTCTCCAAGCGGGGAGACGAGCGACAGCGGCCGCAGAGCGCGGGCGAGGGTGGGAGCGAGGATCCCGCCGGCGTAGTGCTCCTTGCTTTCCTCCGGGTCGAGCGGGATCCCGTAGATGCCCTCCTGCAAACCATAGCCGGTGTTGAAAGAGAACTTTTCGCCATAATGGCCAAACCCGCCGGTGGCCTGTTTCATTTCGGTCGCCGAGTTCAGGACGCGGCCCACGGGCGATGAATAATCGCCGGTACGTGTGCCGCCGCCGGAGGCATAGACGATCCAGTCCTTCCTGCCGAATTCGAAACTGCCGTGGCCGCCGCCCATGGCATTATTGGTCCCGCCGGTGGCATTGAGCGTGCCACGGAGTCCCTCGTGGGGATGCTGGTGGAGAATGTGATGCTCGGTGAGGACGTTGACCACGCCGCCGATGGCGTTGCTGCCGTAGAGGAGCGTGGCGGGTCCGCGGACCACTTCGACGCGTTCGATGGCGTTGGAATCGACGGGTTCGCCATGGTCTCCGGAAGACGAAGAGAGCGTGCCGGTGCGCAGTCCGTCCTGCAAGACCAGGACACGGTCGCCGTCGAAGCCGCGGATCACGGGCCGCCCAGAACCGGGACCGAAACTGCGCTTGGCGACTCCGGTCTCGCCGTCGAGCAGGTCGCCGAGACTGGTCGATGCGGCCTTGCCGGCGAGTTCATAACTTTCCTTCGAGAGCACGGACTGGAAGGCATCCATGACCTCGGCCTGCTCACCGGTGGCGGTGACCGTGACCGCCTCGCGCACGGGTTGGAGGCTTAAATTGAAGATGACTTCCGCGACGGCATCCGGCTTAACTTCCACGATCTTGCGTTCGTCGCCCAACGCGTGCATATGAGCCAGCAAAGTGTAGCGTCCGGGGGCGAGGTTGGCGAATGTGAACGCACCGCGGTCGTCGCTTTCCGTGGTCCGGTTCGAGGGAATGAGAACGACGGTGGTGTGGCGGAGCGGTGCGCCGCTGCCTGCCAGGACGACCTTACCCTCGATCCGGCCCACGGGCGGAGCGGCGGAGTTTTCCTCCCCGGTCGCGGCGGTCATGAGCAGGAGCGAGGCAAGGAGAAAGCGGGTTGGCTTCATGATAGTGATATCCCGTTCTTGATTAGAGCATAGATAAATCACACGCGCAAGCCCCCTCCGGAATCCTTTCCCGCCCGTCATGTTAGACTCTACATTCGCCGAGACGAAGCGATCCCATGCCTCGTTACTTCACGCTCGAAGAGGCCCAGCAGCTATGGCCGGTGGTGCAGCAGTGGTTGCGCGGCGCGGTGGAGGCGAGGCGTTCGCTGGCGGAAGCCGATGCGGGGATGATGGAGTTGCGGCGGCATGTGATTGCGATGGGCGGGGTGAGGCCAGATCGGGCGCGGGCGCTGGTTCTGAAGGCGAGGCGGGACTCGGCGGCGGAGGAGTTGAACAGCTCGCTCGACGCGATAAACGGCCTTGGCGTGCAGGTGAAGGATCTCGACAGCGGCCTGATCGACTTCCCGACGCTGTATCGCGGACGCGAGGTTTTGCTGTGCTTCCGGCTTGGCGAAACAGGCATCGCGCACTGGCACGAGGTGGACGGCGGATTCCGCGGCCGCTGGCCGATTGACCGCGATTTCATCGACCATCATGAAGGCGGGGGAGGCGAGTAGGCCGGGCGGCTGGTTTGACACCCCGCGCAGCGGATCTCTACACTGAAATTGAAGGTTCCACGGGGTTCGGCCCGATCATCTCAACATTCATGCTCATCGCGAAGGAATTCGTCGCTTACCTCTCCCGCCAGATGGCCGCCAAGCTTGCCGACGGCTCGGCGATCGAAATCACCAACGTCACGGCCGTGGCCGAGTTGATGAACAATCTGATCATTGAGGAGTTGTCGGTCGAGGACCGCCTGAACGACGATGTCCGGACGCTGCTGGACGAGTACAGCATCTACATGACGAACAACGGGATCAGCTATTCCGAGATGTTCCGGAGGATCAAGAACCAGCTCATCCAGCAGCGCAAGATCGTCCGGGCCTCGGGCCGCGACAGCGGCGACGCGATGAAGTTGAGCCGGGACAAGATCAATGAGATGTCGCACAGCCTGGTGACGGCATTGCGCAAGTCGCGCGACTGCCGGTTGCGGCGGGACTCGAACGATGTCCGGCTGGAGATCGTGCGGCTGATTTCGGAGATTCTGCTGAAGGAAGACAAGGCCGACAAGGATGCGCGCGACAAGGTCAGGACGCAGAAGCGCACGGTGGTGGAAGGCACGGAAGAGTGGGATCTTCTCCACAAGCGCTACTACGCCCAGGAGTTGAAATCTCTCGGCATCGACCTTGGCCGGTCGTAGCGGGTCCGCCGGTTAGCGGGCTTCTGCTCCGCTTTTCATGGACCGGTTTCGATTGGGCTGCACGCTCTGGCGAATAACGGCACGCAACCCGCTCTCTTCGTTCGCGGCCTCACTGATATGGCAGCAGGCGCTAGAATGGGGGCATCATGAGCGTCAATCGAAGGTCATTCCTTTTTGCTACACCACTGGCTGCCAGCGCGGCCACCTGGCAGGATGCGCCGAAAGTCGCCACTGCCGTTATCGGCGTGGGCGGCCGCGGGTCCTATTTACTATCGGGCGTCCTCCAGCAGCCAGGCGCGAAAGTGGCCATGCTGTGCGACATCAAGCCCGACCGTCTTGACAAGGCGGCCACAGCGGCCGCGAAAGACAATCCCACGACGACGACGGACTGGCTGAAGGTGATCGAGAACAAGGACGTCGAAGCCGTCTACATCGCCACGCCGCCGTATTTGCACGCCGAGATGGCGATCGCCGCCATCAAGGCCGGCAAGCACGTCTATTGCGAAAAGCCGATCGGCATGAAAGCGGCCGAGATCCGGGAGTTGCTCGCCGCCGCCAAGGCGTCCAACAAGATCTTTGTCTCGGGGCAGCAGTTGCGCTCGATGACCCAGTTGCAGGAGGCGATCGGGAAGATCCATAACGGCATCATCGGCGACATCGTGATGGTGAAGGCCCAACGCCATGCCACGGCCGACCTGAACCATGACGGCAGTTCGGGCGACTGGTTCTTCGACGTGACGAAGGGCGGCGGCTACCTGGTGGAACAGTCTGTCCACAACCTGGACCTCTGCAACTGGGTCATCAACGCCCACCCGGTGAAGGCTTGCGGATTCGGCGCCGTCAATTTCTACAAGAACCAGCCCGCCGGCCGCACGATCTTCGACTGCGGCAGCATTGTTTACGAATATCCAAACAACGTTCAGATGTCGTTCACGCAGAATGTCTTCCATCCGCGGGCGATGCCGGCCGGCAACCAGTACGTCCATGTTTTCGGGACCAAGGGCGCAGTCGACCTGCTGGGCGCGGCCACGATGTATCCGGCCGACGGCGGCCAGCCGGTTGTGCTGGCGGAGAAGCGGCGCGAGAATCAGTTCGCGCATATCGAGATGTTCTATGCCTCGATCGCCTCAGGCACGCCCGCGCCGATCGGCGCAATCATCGGCGCCACGGCCGCGTTGACCGCCGTCCTCGGTCACGAGGCGATGGTCAAGCAGCAGGTGGTGAACTGGAGCGACTTCGGCGTTTCGATTTAGCGCCAACCGGCCCGGATGTGAGCCGCGAGCGGGGATGGAATGAATTCCGACGCTCGCGGCAGCATCAAACGAACCGCGAAGTTGGCCGTGTTAGACTCGCTGTCATGTCTGCCGACGGCCCCGTGATCATTGCGCAGTATGTCAGTGTGATGCAGGCGAACTTCGCCCAGTCGCTGCTGGAATCGGCAGGGATCGAGTCGTTTCTGGCCGATGAGGCCGCGCTTGGCGGCAGAGGCGGGTTCATGCCTGTTGGAGGCGCCCGGTTGTTCGTCTCCGCGGCCGATGCGGAGGATGCGAAGGCGATTCTGCGAGACGCCCGTTCGCGCGACAAATCCGAGTGAGCGAAGGGACAGGTTCCGATGCCGGAACCCGCTCCCCTGAAAATCGCGGCCGGAACCCGCTCTCTCCGTTCGCGGCCTCAGGTTTCGGGCTGTTTTCATGGCCGGTTGCGGCTGGCAACAGCCATGTGGAACTCCGTCGAAAATCACCCCAGCGAACCGCTCCGTCGGAAATCACCCCAGCGACCCGCTCTCTCTCCATGAGGCATATCCGCAACTTCCGTGTTTTCAACACAGCACGTGAGACGGGCTTTCGGCGAGCCGCTGCGCGTAAGGGGGCGGTATGGTGTGTCGTACCTCGCGCTTACGCACGAGGCTCGCTGGAAACGAGGCGCTTGTGAAACTTCAGTGCTTTCAATAGAGCTACGGGCGAGCGCCTCTTGGCCCTCATGACGCGCGCCGCGCGATATTGACTTCGTTCGCGGCTTCAGGCGGCGGATGGGGGCTGTCGCCGTTCCAGGCCCAACGCGGATTCGAAGGCGTGGGCGATGGCGAGGAGATGGGCGTCGCCGAAGGGCCGGCCGATCAATTGAATGCCGACGGGGAGCCCGTTAGCCGTGTATCCGGCCTGGATGACCGCCGTGGGGAAGCCGAGCGCGTTGATGCCCCGCAGCAGGCGTGTCGATGCGACGCGGACGTCTTCCATCTGGCCGGCGACATCGATTGTCGTCTGCCCGATCAGAGGGGCGGCGACGGGACAGACCGGGGTCAGGATGCAATCCGCTTTATCGAGAGACATGCGCCAGACCTGCTGGAGACGGGTGCGGAGCCGCTGCGCCTGAACGTAGGCCGTTGCGGGGATCGCGCGGCCGACGTCCAAGGTGGCGGCAATATCGGCGCCATAGTCGGCGCGGCGCTTGCGGAGATAGGGTTCGTGGACGGCAGCGGCCTCGACGGAGAACGTCACGTTGGCGACGGCATTGAGTTGATTGGCGTCGGGGACGGGACCCATGACGAAGGTGGTGCCGGCGGATTCAACGGTCTGGGCCGCCAGCAGGATGACGCGCCTGACGTCGGGATCGATGTTCTCGAAATAGTAGTTGCGCGGCAGGAGAAATCGGATGGGTTTGAGAACGTCAGCGGCATCGGCAGGACCGGGGACGAAGCTGCCGGCGGGGCGATGGACGGAAGACTGGTCCTTCGGATCGTGTCCGGCGAGGGCGTCGAGCATCAGGGCGGAGTCGCGGATGGTTTGCGTGATGGGACCGATGTGGTCGAGGGAAAAGGCGAGCGGGAGAGCGCCGTATTTCGAGACGAGTCCGTAGGTCGGCTTGAAACCGGCCAGACCGCAGTAATGGGCGGGGATGCGGATGGACCCGCCGGTGTCGCTGCCTGTCGCGGCAAGGGCCATGCCGGTGGCGACGGCGACGGCGGAACCGCCCGACGAACCGCCGGGGATGCGCGACCGGTCCCAGGGATTGCGAATCGGGCCGAAGTGCGGATTGTCGCAGGTGACGCCGCAGGCATGTTCGTGAAGACCCGTCTTGCCGAGCATGACGGCGCCGGCTTCGGCGAGACGCTCCACGGCTGTCGCATTGAAATTCGGGACGTAATCGGAGTAGATTTTCGAGCCGGACGTGGTGCGGACGCCCATGGTGCAGAGCAGGTCCTTATGGGCGATGGGAATGCCGTGCAGGGGACCGCGGTCGTGGCCGGAGCGGAGTTCGTCGTCGGCCTGCGCGGCCTGGCGGCGGGCGATATCGGCAGTGACCGTCATGAAGGCGTTCAGCGACGGGTTAAGCTGGTCGATCTTCGCCAGACAGGACTCAGTGAGTTCGACGGAAGATGTCTGGCCCGCACGGATGGCGGCTGCTGCTTCGGCGATGGTCATTGCGGGTCCTCCTGGACGCGAAAGACCTGGCAGGGCTCTTCTTTCCAGTCGATCATCGCGGCCAGCAGGGTGATGGATTTCTCCATCGCTTCCAGGCGCTGTTTCTGGGTTTCGTTGAGTTCGATGCCGCGCGCCTCGGCGGCTTTGCTCCAATCGGCCATGGTTTAATCATGGCATGGGCGCGATGACGAACATGGGCGCGGTGCGGCCGCTGACCGTCCTGGACGAAGACGAAACCATGCTGCGCGGGATGGTGGCCGATTTCGCGAAAAACGAGATCGGGCCGAAAGTGCGGCGGATGGACGAAGAGGGCGTCTTTGACAAGGGACTACTGAAGCAGATGTTCGAGTTGGGTCTGATGGGCGTGGAGATCCCGGAAGAGTATGGCGGGCAGGGCGGGACGTTTTTTCAGGCGCTGATCGTGATTGAAGAGATCGCGGCGGTGGACCCGTCGGCGGGCGTGATCGTGGATGTGCAGAACACGCTGGTGAACGGCGCGGTGATGCGTTGGGGGACGGCGGAGCAAAAGCGCCGGTGGTTGCCGCGGCTGGCCAAGGACACGCTGGGGGCGTACGCGTTGTCGGAGGCGGGCGCGGGCTCGGATGCATTCGCGTTGGAGACCCGGGCGGTGGAGGACGGCGACGGGCATGTCCTGACAGGGAGAAAACTCTGGATCACGAATGCGGCCGAGGCGGGACTGTTCCTGATCTTCGCGAACATCAAGCCGGAGGCGGGGTACAAGGGGATCACGTGTTTCGTGGTCGAGCGCGGGGCGGCGGGGTTCGCCGTGGGCCGGAAGGAAGACAAGTTGGGGATCAGGGCGTCGTCAACTTGCGAGCTGGTGCTGGAGGGGGTGAGGGTGTCGAAGCCGGACGTATTGGGCGAACCGGGCAAGGGGTACAAGATCGCCATCGAGACGCTGAACGAAGGGCGGATCGGGATCGGGGCGCAGATGACGGGGTTGGCGCGCGGCGCTTTGGGCCACGCGGTCGCCTACGCCAAGGAACGGAAACAGTTTGGACGGGCGATTGCGGAGTTTCAGGAAGTGCAGTTCGACCTGGCGCGGATGGCAACCGATATCGAAACGGCGCGTCTACTTGTCTATAACGCCGCCCGGCTGAGAGAGGCCGGCGCGCCGTTTTTGAAGGAGGCGGCGATGGCGAAGTACTGGTCGTCGCAGGTGGCCGAAACGGTGGCGTCGAGGGCGGTGGAGATCTTCGGCGGCGCCGGGTTTACGAAGGATTACCCGGTGGAGAAGCTCTATCGCGATGCCAAGATCGGGCGCATCTACGAAGGCACGTCGAATATGCAACTGATGACGATCGGGAAGCAGATACTGGGATGAGAGGAATGGTCATGAAGAGACTGGCGATTGTGTTGATGCTGGGTGCGGCGGCCTGGGGCCAGGAGATGACCGAGGCCCATATCAACGACATCATCCGGCGGTTCGCGGCCAAGGAGGCCGAGTTCGCCAAGGCGCGCGAGAACTACACTTACCGGCAGCGTTACCGGATTGAGGAACTCGACATGAGCGGCCGCACGATAGGCAAGATGGAAACCGTCGCCGACATCATCTTCACGGCGGAGGGCAAGCGGACCGAGCGGGTGGTGTTTGCGCCGATGAATACGCTGAAAGGGCTGCTCATGACGCCGGAAGACGAGCAGGATCTGCGGAACGTGCAGCCGTTTGTGTTGACGACAAAAGAGGTGGACGACTACAAGGTCCGCTTTCTCGGCAAAGAGAAGATCGACGATATTGGGACGTATGTCTTCGCGGTGAAGCCGAAGAAGATGACGGAGGGGAGGCGGTACTTCGGCGGGACGATCTGGGTGGACGACCAGGATTTGCAGATCGTGAAAACGTATGGGCGGGCGATCGGCGTCGGCAAGAAAGTGGAGAAGCAGCGCTTCCCGAAGTTCGAGACGTGGCGCGAGCAGATCGATGGCAAGTACTGGTTCCCGACGTATACGGCGGCCAATGATACGTTGCCGTTTGAGTCGGGTCCACTGCCGATCAAGATGCTGGTGACGTACAGGGACTATAAGCAGTTCAAGAGCGAATCGACGATCACGTATGGGGATGAGGTGGAGAAGCCGAAGCCGGAAGCGCCGAAGAAGCAGTAGGGGGCGAACGTGGACTCAAACGACAAGGAGATTCCCGGCACAGCCAGGGAACTTCGGCAACTGCGCGTCGGCTGCCCGGAGGAGAGGTCGGATGCCGACCCGCGGGAGTACATCCGCACCTCTGAGGAGCGACTCGATTCTGCCGAAAGTGACATCTCGGCTCTGCGAGCGTGCCAAGCGCGTGCCGCTGCACACGGCCTGGACAAGATCACGATGGAGGAGATTGACGCGGAAATCGCAGCTTGTCGGCAGGCAAACCGAATTTGGCCTGGCCAATAGTGACGGCCCATCCTCCGATTTCTGTCAATCAGCCGATCCGCCAGAGGTTTTCACAGATGCCCGTTGCCAAGCGACACGATCGTGATGAGCTACGATTGAAGCAGAACCATGCCGCCCCCACCAGCTAGAGCGAGGATTGCTGAGAGTACTCTGCAACTCCTGGAAACGAGCCCGCAGGGATTGCGACACTCGGTTCTCATCAGGGCGCTAAAAAAGCGACTGCCCGACATCCCTCCCAACACGATCGCCACTAATGTCAGCACTTTGGTCACGCGGGAACCGGGCAAGGTGTACAAGCCGTCAAGAGGGCTCTTGATGTCCGTCAAGTTCCGCGACGCCCCCTCACCAGGAAAGGCAAATCGTAAGGGTGGATCGTCAGTCGCGCCTCTCAAAGAGGAGGACTTTTATGCAGGTTTCGCAGCGTACTTGACCGAGGACTTGGAGGAGTGTACTAAGGCTGTGCCACTGGGCGGTGCACTGTTCAAGGACAAGTGGGGCACGCCGGACGTGATTGGTATCCGGAAGGCGTTTGAGGGCGACCTCATCAAATTCCCAACGGAGATTGTTTCGGCGGAGATCAAGACGGATAGCAACAACCTAATCACGGCATTCGGGCAAGCTGTAGCCTATAAACTCTTCTCGCACAAGTCATACATTGTGGTGCCGAGAGCATCTTCGCCTGAGGACCTGGACCGACTGGAGGCGCTTTGCCTCACGTGCGGCCTGGGTCTCATCCATTTTGACCACCAGAGCGTGGAAAATCCGAACTTCACGATTCGGGTCCGTGCAATCAAGTCAGAGCCGGACAGCTTCTATGTCAACAAGAACCTTAAGCCTATTGGGAGGCGCCTCTTTGACTGAAGTGGTCTCTGCCCTGGGCTTCTCGCGCTCACTCCACGCCAGCGCTGGTGCGGTCCGCACTGCCTGAAATTCGGCGTGTGTCTACTCCTGAGTGCGCTGCCTTCTGTTCCCCATCCCCACGTCTCGCCGGACCTTACTGATTGTCCTTCCACTCCTCGTACCAGGCCATTTGGATGGCTTCTAACTTGGCTTCGTTTGAGGCGTGGGGGTCGCCGGCGAAATCCGGCAGTTCACAGATCATGTCGTGGAGGTCTGTGAAGCGGACGGTCAGCGGGTCGAGATCGGGGAACCTCTCGGAGAGTTCGATGCCGATCGATTCGGAGTCGGTCCAGTTGAGTTCCATTTGCGTCTCCTGTGTTGAAATCCTTATTGCGCTGGGCGGAAATGCCGGTGGGGACCCGCTCTCTTTGTTCGCGGTTGATTACTTCTCGGGACCCGCTCTCTTCGTTCGCGGCCTCGTGGAGTTTGCGGACTCAGATGTTGCGGCTTGATTAGATTTTGGTTCCTTTCAGGGCGTCCTGGACTGCGCTGTTCATCATTGTCTCAGCCAGGCGGACGGTGACGGCGTCGAGTTTGGCGATGTGATCGAGGATCAGTTTGTGGTCGCCGGCATGATAGACGGCGAGCAATTGATTGACGGCCAGATCGACGGAGGCGCGCTCCTCGTCCGACAGCAGCAGCCAGGCGTCGTTGGCCTTGGCCTTTTCGACGGCGGAGAGGATCGTGTCCGCTTCGACCCGCGCTTCGCGGACCTGGCGGGCCTTGAAATCGTCCTCGGCCTTTTCAAAACTCTCGCGGACCATGGCGTCCACCTGCTCGTCGGTCAAACCATAGCTGGGCTTCACCTCGACCGACTGCTCCTTGCCGGTGCGGACGTCGCGGGCGCTGACCGCCAGAATCCCGTTGGCGTCGATAAGGAACCGGACCTCGATGCGCGTCATGCCGGCGGGCAGCGGATCGATGTCCTTCAGGTCGAAACGGGCGAGCGAGCGGCAGTCCTTGACGAGTTCGCGTTCGCCTTGGAGGACGTGAATCAGGACGTTTTTCTGCCCATCGACCGACGTGGTGAAGACCTCGCTGGCCGATGCCGGGATGGTCGAATTCCGGTGGATGAGTTTGGTCACAACACCGCCCATCGTCTCGATGCCGAGCGACAGGGGCGTGACGTCGAGCAGGAGCTGGTCCTGGACATCGCCGGCAAGGATCGCGGCCTGGACGGCTGCGCCAAGGGCGACGACTTCATCGGGATCCAGGCCGGTATGCGGCTCGGCCTTGAAGAGATTGCGGACCGCGTTGCGGACCAGCGGAATGCGCGTCGATCCGCCGACCAGGACCACTTCGTCGATCTGGTCGGGGCCAAGTCCGGCATCGCGCAGCGCCTGGCGGCAGGGCGCGAGAGTGCGGTCAACAATGTCCTTGATGAGCGATTCAAAGTGGGCGCGCGGCAGGGCGCGCTGGTAGCTCTTTCCGCCGTAGATGACGTCGATAACAGCCTCGGGCGCGAACGAGAGCTCTTCCTTGGCGCGGATGACAGCCTGGCGGAATGTCTGGACGGCCTCGCCAATGTTCGACACGTCGCGGCCCCATTCGGTGGCGGCGTCTTCGAGGGCGATGTTGAGCAGGAGGTTGTCGATATCGTCGCCGCCGAGGTGGGTGTCGCCGTTGGTGGCGAGCACTTCGAAGATACCCTCATGGAGGCGCAGGATCGAGATGTCGAAGGTGCCGCCGCCGAAGTCGTAAACGGCGACGATGCCGTCGTTGCGCTTATCGAGGCCATAGGCGAGCGACGCGGCGGTGGGTTCATTGACCAGGCGCAGAACTTCGAGTCCGGCGATGCGGCCAGCGTCCTTGGTCGCCTGGCGCTGGGCGTCGTTGAAATATGCGGGGACGGTGATGACGGCCTGTGTGATGGGTTCGCCGAGGTAGGCTTCGGCGTTGGCCTTGAGCTTTCGCAGGACCTGTGCGGCGATTTCGGGCGGCGTCATCGTGCGGTCGCCCATGCGCAGGCGCATTACGCTTTCGGAGCCTTCGGCGATCTGGAACGGGAAGAGTCTGATCTCGTTCTTGACGTCGCCGGCGCCGCGGCCCATCAGCCGCTTGACCGAATAGACGGTATGGTCCGGGCGGGAGATCAGGCGCGGGCGGGCATCTTCGCCGACCATGTAATAGTGGCCGTCGTCGCTGAGGGAAACGATGCTGGGGACGATGTTGCGGCCCTGCGGATCGGGGATGATGACAGGACCGGTGAGGTCCATGAAAGCGACCAGCGAGTTGGTCGTGCCGAGGTCGATGCCGACGACTTTCTTGCGGGACTGGCCGCCGAAGTCGATCTGAAACAGCTCCATTATTGATCTCCAAGCCTTCAACCGGCGCCCTGGTCAGGCGTTGCGGGAGGATAACTGGCGGTCCACCTCGTCGACGAGGTTCCTGACATACCGGCGGCGATGCAGGACGCCGCGGATGCGTGTGAGCACTTCCTTGCGCGTCGCGGCCTCGCCCGCCTGATCGTGGGCGCGGAACTCGTCATCGAGCTCCACGCCAATCGAATCGAGCATAGCAAGGAACCGGTTACGCGCCTCTTCGAGCTGAGGGACGGCATCGTCGTCGCCCGACTTCAACTCGTCGAGCATCATGTTCAATTCGAAGACCTCTTCAAGCAATTCCGGCGGGACTTCGTTTGACCGCTCCGCGCCCACCTGGAAACCGTTT
Organism: uncultured Bryobacteraceae bacterium; assembly: GCA_947084845.1. GTDB lineage: Bacteria > Acidobacteriota > Terriglobia > Bryobacterales > Bryobacteraceae > PNKE01. Next base: position 18,789 of record CAMTUE010000030.1, read on the forward strand.
TCGCGCAGGACGTATTCGGCGCGCCGGACCGGGTCCTTGAGAATGCGGTAGCCGTCGTTGAGGATGGCGGTGGCCTCCAACGAATACGTGCGCTCCCGCTGGGGCCGGCGGCCGTAGCGGTCCGGATGCAGCAGACGGCTCATCTGGTAAAAGGTGTGCTGCAAGACTTCGTCGTCGATGGCGAGCGTCTTCGGCAGGCTGAAGAAGCGGTAGTAGTCGGGCGAAGGCGCCTGAAGCGAGTTGCAGAACTGGCAGAACAGCGACCGCGCCGCCTTCTGGCTAGGCGAGTGCTCGCCGCAGTTCCAACAGTGATGTTCCTCGATTGTTTGAGACACGACGCACTCCGCTAGGCCGAAAACGACGTGCCGCAGCCGCAGCTTTTGGTCGCGTGCGGATTGTCGAAGGCAAATCCGGACTGCATGAGGGACTCTTTGTAATCCAGCGTCATGCCGTCGAGGAAGACCATCGACTTGGGATCGACGAAGACCTGGACACCGCTGAAGTCGAAAACATGGTCGGCCGGCCGCGGCCGCGAATCAAATTTGAACTGATAGCTCAGGCCCGAACAGCCGCCGCCCAGCACGCCCAGACGCAGACCGCCGTCGACGCCCTGTTTAGCAAACGTGGCGCGGATCTTCTCCACGGCTTTGTCTGTGACGTTGATCGATGGCATGGCTGAAACAACTCCTCGGAAATGCGGATCCCGAAGACGGAATCCGCTGTTCCCAGTTTAATCTTACGCCTCGAGTGCGGCTTCGGCGGGCACGCCGCTCTTGGCTCGATAGTCGTGGATGGCGGCCTTGATGGCGTCCTCGGCGAGAACCGAGCAGTGGATCTTGACCGGCGGCAGCGACAGTTCGTTGACGATCTCGGTATTCTTGATCTCCAGCGCCTGATCGACGGTCTTGCCCTTCAGCATTTCGGTGGCGAGTGATGAGCTGGCGATGGCCGAGCCGCAGCCGAAGGTCTTGAACTTGGCGTCTTCAATGACGCCGGTCTCGGGATTGACCTTGATCTGAAGCTTCATGACGTCGCCGCATTCGGGCGCGCCAACCAGTCCGGTGCCGACACCGGGGTCTTTCTTGTCGAAACTGCCGACATTGCGCGGGTGGTTGTAGTGGTCCAGAACCTTATCGGAATAAGCCATTTTCGTTTCGTCCCCTCTTGCCTGATCTCGTACTGCGACTTCAATACCTTTTGCGCCTAGTGCGCGGCCCACTCGACCTTCGACAGGTCGATGCCCTCTTTCACCATTTCGTAGAGCGGCGAAAGCTCGCGCAGCTTCTTCACCACATCGATGACCTTCCGCGCCGTGTAATCGATCTCCTCGCCGGTGTTGAACCGGCCGATGCCGAAGCGGATCGAGGAGTGCGCCAGGTCGTCGCCGGCGCCGAGCGCCTTGAGCACGTAGCTGGGTTCGAGCGTGGCGGATGTGCAGGCCGAACCCGAACTGACCGCGATGTCGTTAATGCCCATAAGCAGGCTTTCGCCCTCGACATAGGCGAAGCTGATGTTGAGATTGTGCGGCAGGCGGTGTTCCATGGTGCCGTTGACGTAGGTCTCGTCGAGTTCCGACATCAGCAGGTCCTTCAGCCGGTCGCGCATCGCGCCATGCTTGGCCATCTCTTCTTGCATCAACTGCCGGCAAAGTTCGGCGGCAGCGCCCAATCCGACGATGCCTGGAACGTTCAGAGTGCCCGACCTCATGCCGCGCTCGTGACCGCCGCCGTCCATCTGGGCGGTCAACTGGACGCGCGGATTGCGCCGGCGGACATACAGCGCGCCGACGCCCTTGGGCCCGTACATTTTGTGCGCCGTGAAACTCATCAGGTCGATGTTGTCGTCGATGACAGAAACCGGGATCTTGCCGACGGCCTGCGTGGCGTCGCTGTGGACGAGAACGCCGCGTTCCTTGCAGATCGCGCCGATCTCTTTCATCGGCTGGACAGTGCCGATCTCGTTGTTGCCATACATGATCGAGACCAGAATGGTGGAGTCGGTGATCGCGTCGCGGAGTTGATCGAGATCGACCAACCCATCGGGGCGGACCGGCAGATAGGTGACACGGCAGCCGTGTTTTTCCAGGCGCTTGCAGGTGTCCAAAACCGCCTTGTGTTCGGTGGCGGCGGTGATGACATGGTTGCCGCGCTGGGCGTACATCTCGGCCACGCCCTTGATGGCCAGGTTATTGGACTCAGTCGCGCCGGAGGTGATGACGATCTCCTTGGCCGTTGCGCCGATCAGATCTGCCATCTGCTTGCGGGCCTTCTCGACGGCCTCCTCGGCCACCCAGCCGAAGCTGTGGTTGCGGCTGGCGGCGTTGCCGAAGTTTTCGATGAAGTACGGCTTCATCGCCTCGAAGACGCGCGGGTCCATGGGCGTGGTCGCGTGATTGTCCAGGTAAATCGGGAATTTCAACATGATTGCTTTGTCTCGCCTCTCGCTTTCATCAGCTCGGCAGCACCCTCAAGCCCACCAGCGGACTGGAACCCGGAGCGGGAAGCGCCGGATCGCTGTCATCGGAGAGGTCATGAATGGTGATGCTGTCAAGCAGCTTCAGGATTCCTTCGTGCACTTTTCTCAACGGTTCGCGGACCGAACACTTGGCGGAAAGCTCACATTCGCCATGTTCGGTGAAGCAGTTGGTCAGGATGATTGGCCCGTCGATGGCGCGGATCACTTCCAGCGTCGTCATCATGCGCGGGTCCTTCGACAACCGGTAACCGCCATTGGTGCCTTGCTCCGAGACAAGAAATCCATCGCGGGCCAGTTTCTGCAACACCTTGGCCAGGATGGGGGCGGGAATGCGGTAGGCCACGGAGATCTCCTTGGCGCTTGCCGTCTTCCCGGCCTTGAGCAGGGCCAGGTGCTTCAGACTGATCAGCCCGTAGTCGGCTTTCTTGGTCAGCTTGAGCATGTTTGCATCTCGGACCCTTTATGTCCTAGATATAAATGTAGCAGGGAACGATTCGCCGGTCAAGCGGCGCTCTCATGAATTCATCGACTTAAATCCGGACCGTAACCATCCGCCATTGCTGGCGCGGTCCCCGGCCTGGAGGATTCACCCGGCGGCGGGCGAGACGCTCAGGAAGTAGACAAACATCTTATAGAAGCTGAACGCGGCGAGCAGGATGAGGATCGCGGCCGCCGATTTCCATAGCTTTTCCTGCCAGGTCTCCAGCAACCGGGGGGTCCCGGCGAGCCAGGCTGTAAGGAATCCCGTGACCAGTCCGCCAACGTGGGCGGCGTTGTCGATGCGGAAAAAAGGGAGCAACCCCATCAGTAGTCCGTAGATCGCCCAGCGGACGTAGAAGGCCCTGATCATCGAGGCTTCCATGCTCTTATGAAAGACGCCGATGGCGATCATGGCGCCGATGAGCCCAAAGAGACCGGCTGAGGCGCCGACCGAGACGCTGCGGGTCCACAAGCAGGAAGCCAGGAATCCGCCGATGGTCGAGAGCAGGTAGATGACCACCATGCGGCGCTGCCCGTACATCTCTTCGGTGCGGGCGCCGACGTCCATCATGGCCCAACTATTGAACATGATGTGCATCAGGCCGCCGTGGAGGAATCCGGCGGTAATGAGCCGCCACCACTGATCGCCAAGGAAGACGGCGTCGGGCCGGGCGGCGCCGAACTTGGTCAGCGTGATGATGTCCAGGCCCATCAGCGCGCCGGTGTTGCCCGCCTTCATGCTGGCCAGGACGGTGATGAGGAACATTCCGGCATTTAAGGTCAGGATGGTGACGGTGACGAACCGCGCCGCCGGGATCATGCCGGCGAAGATGGCGCCGGGGTCCCGGCGATCGATCGCCCGTGGTCCGACCGCGGTGTCGCAATAGGGACAGACTTTGTCTTTGGTTGTGATGAAAGCCCGGCAGTGCGGGCACATTCGACGATTATCCACTTACCTTCCATTGTAAAGGTCTTGAGGGGTTCATCCGATGGAAAGGTAGGGATGTCTCAGGTTCTGAGACCTTGGCCGGAGTCCAACCCGAATCCGGCTGCGCGTACCAGCGCCTTAGAAACATTCGTGGACGGCCCAGGTTGGCGAGCCGTCGTTGGGGAGGGAAGCGATGATGAAGAAGAACCTGATGCCGTTGCTCGGCGTCGCATTCGTGGCGGCCCTGGTAGCAACTGGCTTCTTCTACGGTTTATTGATCCCACGATTGCGCGGAGGGGGGGAAACCGTTGACGCCAGATCTGCCATAGTTGCCAAGCGGTCGCTGAACCGCGGCGCGCTCATCACCTCGGAGGATCTGGAGCGGGCCGCGATCGAACCTTCAAAGATGCCCAAGGAGCCGGTTCAGAGTGTCGAAGCCGCGCTTGGACTGACGCTGCTCGAACCGGCCGGTCCGGGGCAGGCTCTGTCTGCGTCGATGCTGACCCGGCGAGGGGAGTCGGGAGGGGCGACGCTGGCCATCCCATCGGGCATGCGGGCTGTGACGATCCATCCGGCCGCGTCGGGCGGCGTCGTGGCGATGTTGTCGGCCGGCGGCAGGATCGACATCCAGGTGCTGGACAGATCGAGCGGGCAGTTGAAGCTGCGCCGGATGATGGAGAACGTCGAGGTCCTTTCGGTCAGTCAGAACCGGTCGGATGTGACACTGCTGGTCAAGCCGGAGGCAGCCGACCGGCTGAGTCTGGCCGATGCCGGGATGAGCATCCGAATCGTCCTGCGCAACCCCTCGGACCAGGCCACGGGCGACACGCAAGTGGTTGAATCCGCTTCGATTTCTCCGGCCAGCCCCACCGCCGCCGGCTCGCGACCAAACGAACCTGGCATGCCGGCCTCACGCAACTAGGACGGTAGGTTAAGGAATGTACGCCTTTCTTATCTTCGTGGGCATGTTTCTGACGGCCATGCTGGCCGCCACCGCGGCAGTCGCTTTCGCATGGGCGGCGGCGCAGTCGCGGTTCAAAGCCTCCGGGGATGACGAAGACGAGCAGGCGCCGGTCCAGTCGCTGTTTCTCAGGGAAGACTCCGAGTCGATCAGCACCATCCGGATCTGGCGGCTGCTGCTCGAAAAGATGAGCCATGCCGACAGCCTCCGCCGGCAGATTGCCGAGGCCGACATGAACTGGACCGTCGGACGGATGGTCCTTCTCATGATGATGCTGGGCCTGCTGACAATAACCGCGTTTGGAGCCGTGCCCTGGATGCCGCTGCCGCTCACCCTGGCCGCGGCAATGGGTGTTGGATGTTTACCGTACTCTTTCATGCGGTTTCGCCGGGGACGCCGGCTGGCGAAGTTCTCCGCCCAATTCCCGGAGGCCCTCGACTCTCTGGCCCGTGCCATGAAGGCGGGCTATCCGCTGGCCGCGGCCATGGAACTGCTCGTCTATGAACAACCCGAACCGCTCGCGACGGAGATGCGCAGGACACGCGAACAATGGCGGTTGGGGACAAGCTGGGAGGTTACACTTGACGCTCTGGCCGAGCGTATCCCAATCGCCGAAGTGAAGATGTTCGCGGCGGCGGTGAAACTGCAGAACCGCGTCGGCGGCAAGTTGAACGACGTCCTGTCGAGAATGGCCGAGACCATGCGCGAGAGCGGCGCGCTGGAGGGAGAGGTCCGGTCGATCACGGCCCACAGCCGGATGACGGGAAGCGTGTTGACGGCCTTGCCCATCGGCATATGCGCGGTGATGTTCGTCGTCAATCCCGAATACATCGCCAACCTGTTCACCCATCCGACCGGGCGAATGTTGATCTCCGCCTCGCTGATCGCCAACGTGGCGGCTCATCTGGTGATCAGGAAGCTGTCGAAAATCCGCATGTAAGGAAGACGAAGACGATGACCGAAGCCGCGTTGACATTCTGCTTTTTCTTCTTCGTGATGGCCGCGGTCGGGGCTGCGCTGCTGGCGTTCCGGTGGAGGGCGCGGGCGCGACCGATCGAGATGCCGGAGGAACCGGCGGTGAACGGCGAGGGCGGCTTGAAGAGCGGCTTGCGCCAGTCGATGCTGTTCATCGCGCAGTTGGGTCCGCAGCAACGCAAGAAGGCGCGTAGCCTGCGGGAGAAACTGGCCGCCGCGGGCTACCGGGGCGAGATTGCATTCAGGATCTTCCAAGGGGCGCAGACGGCGTCGGCGCTGGCCGGGGCGATCATTTGCGGTTGGGCCGGCCTGCTGCTGCGGGAGAGCCTTGAGACCGCCGTGTTGACCGCGGTTTGCGGCGCGGGCTTCTTCTTTATGTTGCCCGACCGGATCCTCGAGAGACGGGTCGCCCGCCGCAAGGAGCGTATCGATGAGGCTTTGCCTGCCTCGCTGGACCTCATCGTTCTGGGCGTCGAGGCGGGCCAACCGTTGGATGCGGCGATGGCCGACACGTCGCGGCAACTGCGCACGCTGTATCCCGAACTCAGCAGCGAGTTCCAGCAGGCGATGCTCGAAGTCCGGGGCGGACGGGCCAGAACAGATGTCCTGCGCGATCTCGGGGCAAGGACGGAATCCGAAGAGTTGCGGCGGTTCACGCGGGTGGTTCTGGACACCGAACGATTCGGCTCAAGCCTGGCGCCGACGCTGCGGACCCACGCGCGCTACCTGCGTACCCGCCGCCGCCAGACGGCACAGGAAGCAGCCAGAAAACTGGGCGTCAAGCTGGTCTTCCCGGTCTTCTTCCTGATCATGCCCTCGGTATTCGTGGTGACGCTCGGCCCGGCGATACTCCAGTTGGTGCTTCATCTCCAACCGATGATCGATAACATGTGAGCCGCCGTGGCGGCGAGTCTCAACCTGTCTCCCAGACAAACGCATCAAACTCCCGCACCGTCTTGAATCCCAGCCGTCTGTACATGGCCAGGGCCCGGTCGTTGGCGGCCGTCACCGTGAGCGAGGCCTCGGGCAGCCCTTCCGCCAGCAGGCCGGTCATGGCCCTGCGCATCAATTCGTAGCCGGCGCCCGTACCCCTCAAGGCAGGGGAGACGCAGACCTGGGCGATGTGCCCTGTCCGCGCGGCCACGGCCGTGCAGAGCGCGAGACCCTGCGGCTGGCCTGAGGGATCGAGCAGAACCCAACTCGCCGACGGCTTCATTGCACCGCAACCTGGATAGGTGGTCAGGTTATCGAGGAACCGCCGGGCGCCATCCGCGGCACGGTATTGATCATTGATCTGACTGTCGATATGGCCTTCATAGGAGACCTCGATGAGCCGCGCCAGGTCCCCGATCATGGCCGGGTTATATCGCACGTAGCGGAAACCCGGAGGAGCTTCGACAGGCCTCAGCAGGACAGCCGGCTCCAACTCGCCGATCATGAAGAACCGGCGGAACGAGCGCGGCGGCGGCCCTTGCGGCAGCACCTGCGGCCCGTGGATGGACAGCATCATCAACTGCGCCTCCACCCGGCGCACCCATCCGGCGGCCGGCAGTCCAGGCTGGGCCGTCATGTCCGGCCACCCGGCCAGCGTGTCAAGCGCGCCGCGCAGGAGCGTATTTTCGGATGGGAGACCCTGCCAGCGGGCGCGGACGAACAGGTCGCCTAGCAGCGCCTTTCTGCCTTCAGTGACCCAGTAACAATAGCCCGCCAGTTCCCGGCCGTCCATGAGCGCCAGCCCGTCCAGGGCGCGGTAGCCGACATAGCGGGTGAGCATGGCGGCCGAGGGGCTGAAGTCCCAATGGAGCCTGCGCGCCCAGAGTTCGATCTCCTCTTCAAGCAGGGGTTGGAGATCGGACGGGTCCAATTGGCGCAGGTCGATGAGACGCCGCCCGCTGAATGAGGCCGTCGCGGCCATAGTCTCAAATCATATCAAGCGCGAGCCTTGGCATCGCGCAGATACTGCTTGATGCGGCGCAGCGCCTGCCGCGACCGGTGATGGTTCTCGATCAGCGCAAAGCGCACGTGCCCGTCGCCGGCCGGCCCAAAACCGATTCCGGGGGAGACCGCCACCAGCGCCTGTTCCAGAAGCGCCTTCGAAAACTCGAGCGATCCCATGCCGCGGCAAACCTCTGGAATCGGCGCCCAAACGAACATGGTCGCCTTCGGCTTTTCGACCGGCCAGCCGGCGGCGTTCAACCCGTCCACCAGCACGTCGCGCCGCCGTTCATATGTGCGGCAGATCTTCGTGACCTCTTCCTCGCACTCTCTCAACCCGATGATCGACGCTATCTGAATCGGCTGGAAGTTGCCGTAATCCAGGTAGCTCTTGATCCGGCCCAGCGCTTTGATCATCTTCTGGTTGCCCAGGCAGAAGCCCATGCGCCAACCCGCCATGTTGTAGCTCTTGGTCATCGAGAAGATCTCGACGGCGACCTCCTTGGCCCCTTCCACCTGTAGGATCGACGGCGGCTTGTAGCCGTCAAACCCGATGTCGGCATAGGCGAAGTCGTGCAACACCATCGTCCCGTGGTGCGAGGCCAGGCGGATGATGTGCTTGAAGAAGTCGAGATCGACGGTCGCCGTCGTCGGATTGTGCGGGTAGTTGATCAGGATCAGAGACGGTTTCTTGGCCGACTTCTTATAGAAATCCTCAAGCCGGTTGAGGTATTCGGCGGGGTCGGCGACCGGCATCGGCACCGCCTCGCCCTCGGCCATGATGACGCCCCACTGGTGAATGGGGTAGCAGGGCGATGGCGTGACAACCAGGTCGCCCGGACCGATGACGGCAAACATCAGATGCGCCAGCGCGTCCTTCGATCCGATCGTGCCGATGGCCTCGGTTTCCGGGTCGATCTCGACCCCATACTGGCGCATGTACCGCCTGGCGATTTCGAGCCGCAGGTTCGGTATGCCCCGCGAAACCGAGTACCGGTGGTTCTTCGGATTGCGGGCCGCCTCGATCAGCTTATTGACAATCGGCCGCGGCGTGGCGCCGTCCGGATTGCCCATGCCGAAGTCGACAACGTCATACTGCTGCGATCGCAGCCGCGCCTTCATCTCATTCACGGCCGCGAAAACGTAAGGCGGAAGTTTTCCGATCCGGTAGAACTCGTCTGGCAGAGAACCCATGTTTCTACCATGCTACACTGCCCGCATGAGAAGCTTCTGCTGGGCCTGTGCCGCCGCATCCGTCCTTGCATTCGGACTCGCTTGCGGCCAGGCGTCTACATCCAATAAAGAGATCGACTCCGCCGAGCTCGCCAAGCTCCTGGAGCAGCCCGGAAAGGTCTATTTCCTCGACGTGCGTGAGCCGTCCGAGATCTCCAGCCTTGGCTCGGTTAAGGGCTATGTCAACATCCCGATGAGCCAGCTTGAAGCGCGGATCAAAGAGATTCCGAAGGACAAACTGATCGTCACCCTTTGAAACCAGGGAGGACGGGCTGCCCGTGCGGCAGCCATTCTTGAGGCGAAGGGCTACAAGACCCTGGGTTCGTGCGGGCTGGAAAAAGTGAAGCGATCGGGCGGCGAGAAACTGGTGACCGAAAAGCCCGGCAGCAAGTGAAGCGGGAAACGGAATTCAAGGCTCTGGAGTTCGACCGGCTGCCCCCTGCCGGACAACTCGATTCCGTGTCCGGCTTCGAATGCCGGATGAAGACCCGCCGCAGCGTCCGCGCCTTCAGTCCCGAACCGGTCCCGATCGAATTGATCGAAGCTGCCGTCCGCACAGCCGCCTCCGCCCCGTCAGGCGCAAACCAGCAACCCTGGCGGTTTGTTGTCGTTCAGGATCCCGAGGTGAAGCGGCGTATCCGCGAAGCCGCCGAGGCCGAGGAGAGGGTCAACTACGAACGCCGTTTCCCCGAGGAGTGGCTCGAAGCGCTGGAACCGTTTGGCACGGACTGGCACAAGGAGTTCCTGGAGACCGCCCCATACCTGATCGCCGTCTTCCGCATCGACTACGGCCTGGACGGCGATCGCAAGATCAAACATTATTACGTCCAGGAGAGCGTCGGCATCGCCTGCGGCTTCCTCCTCGCCGCGCTCCATCTGGCCGGACTCGCCACGCTGACTCACACGCCCAGCCCCATGGGCTTCCTGTCGGAAATCCTGGAGCGCCCGAAGAACGAACGGCCGTTTCTGCTGATCCCGGTGGGCTACCCTGCGCCTGATGCTGAAGTGCCGGTAATCGACAAGAAGACCCTCGACGAAGTGATGACCGTCTTGTAGAAACCCGTCGATCTACTCGCTTCACCCACGGGCGGGATTGCTGCTGCTAGACTGAGCCAGAGCGCACCATGAATCGCAGAGATTTCGTCGCAACCTCCCTGGCCGCTACCGCACCACTGCGGGCGGCCAACAAAATCGACTGGTCCAGAATCAGCGTCCTGACCGATGAGGTCGCCAAAACGCCCGAGGAGGCTTTGGCCTTCTGCAAACAGTACAGCCTCAAGTGGGTCGAGTTGCGCGGCGTCCCCGGACAGCGCAAGTCGTACTTCACGCTGGAAGGCGAGGAACTGAAGGCCGCGGCGAAACAGTTCAGGGATGCGGGCCTCGGCGTGTCGTTCCTGAACACCGGCATGTTGAAGTTCGACCTGCCGGGCACACTCCCGGTCCGGCGGCGCAACGAGACCGATGAGCAGAAAGCCACGCGCGCTGCGGCGACGCAGGCGCTTTTTGACCGGCGCATGGACACGCTGCGCCAAGCCATCACGGCGGCCAAGGCGTTTGGCGTGGACATCGTTCGCGTCTTCACCTTCACACGTGTCGAAGACCCGGACGCCCTGATGCCGCGGATCGCCGGGATCATGAGCGAGATGGTCAAGGTGGCGGAACGTGAAGGCATCAAACTGCTGGTCGAGAATGAAGGATCCTGCAACATCGCAACCTCTGCCGAGGTGGCCAAGTTCTGCGGCATGATCCCGTCGAAATCGTTTGGCATCAATTGGGACCCGGTGAACGAACTGCCGCACAAGGCGGTTCCCTTCCCCGATGGCTACAGACTGCTGCCGAAGCAGCGCGTCATCAATGTTCAAATGAAAGCCCGCGCTCTCGTGGTGGGTCCGGACTTCCTCGACTGGAAGGGCATCTTCGGCGCTCTCGAAGCCGACGGCTACCGCGGCAAGGTCGGCCTGGAGACGCACGTTTTTGACGGCACGCTGATCGAAAAAGCGCATCTCTGCATGGCCAGGATCAAAGAACTGGTGGGCTGAGTCAGATGCAGGTCCTGCGCTATACACTCGTCGGCCTGGTGCTGGTGGCCCTCCTTGCCGGGGTGGCGTATTGGTTCAACAGGGGCTCTCAGGTGAGGCTCAACGCCGAGGTGGTCCGCGTGAGGACGGTGGCGACCAGCGAAACCAGTTCAGTGCTCATCGCCGAAGTTCGGATCGACAATCCCGCCGATGTCCCGTTCGTCGTCCGGCAGGTGAGCCTCTCTCTGACCGGTTCCAGCGGCGACGCCGTGGCCGGCGACCCCGTGGCCCAGGGCGATCTGGACCGTGTTCTCGGCTACTACACTGCCGAGGGGCCGAGGTACAACGAGACGTTGAAAATCAGGTCCCATCTCACCGGCGGAACCCGTCGTGACTGGACAGTCCCCGCAAGTTTCGCTCTACCCAAGGCCGAGTTGGACGCCCGCCGTGGATTGACTATCGAGATCGAGGATGTGGACGGAGTCCGGGTGAAGATCGCCGGCAGGTAGCGGCTAATACAGCCTGGTCAGCATTTTTGCTTTACGCGCCTGCTTCTGTTCGTACATCCTCACGTCGGCGGCGGCCACAAGTTCGTCAGGGCTCTTTCCGTCCACGTCTAGCTGAGATACGCCCATACTCATGTGGACGCACTCTTCTCCGCAGACCTTGATTCCCGCCGCGACGACGACCTCCTCCAACCGCTGGCAGCGGCCCCGGGCCGCCTCTGCATCGACGCCAGGCAGCACAAGGACAAACTCGTCCCCGCCCATGCGGGCGACAAAATCGTATTCACGGCAATGTGCCTTGAGTCCCGTCGCGATGGTCTTGAGCAGTTCATTCCCCGCGAGGTGGCCAAACCTGTCATTGACGGCTTTGAATCCGTCCAGGTCGCAGACCACCACCGAGACCGTGAGGCGAGAACGCGATGCGCGCGCCAATTCGTTTTGCAGATGGCTGAACAACGATGCCGTGTTTGGCAAACCTGTCAGGGCATCGGACGAGGCCCTGCTCTCAGCCTGGTGGTAGCGCAGCGAGTTCTCCAGCCACGAAGCCAGACTGGGGGCAAGAGCCGCGAGCAGCCGCAAATGATCTGCCGTGAAGTGCCTTTCGCCGTCCGCATAGAGGCTCAACACACCGGCGACGGATCCTGTGCTGGTAAGCGGAACCGAGAGCATGGAACGAAGCCGGCAACCGGAACCCTCCCCGGCGGTGAACACAAGGTCGGCCGCGGCCATTCCATCGGCAACCCCTCTGCCTGTCCTCGCCACCAATCCGCTCAAGCCGCGGCCCAGCGGGATGCCGACGGATTGGAACAGCCGGTAATTCTCGCCGCTGACGTGCCAGGATTGCAGTGCGTCGTCCTCCAGCCTGTAGAGGACCATCGTCTCGTGAGGGATGATCCGGCCCAGTTCCTTCTCAAGGCGGATCATGGTTCCTTCGAGATCGAGTGATGCCTTGAACAGATTGGTCAATTCCGAGAGAGTTTTTTCCTCGTGCCGGGCTTCAGCGATCGCCTTGGTCAAGGACCGCGACTCGGCGTCGTATGGCCTCTGCTTCTGACAGTCGGCCGCGGGCTCTTGCGCTTCCCAATTCTCGTAGTTCTCCACCAGGATCTGAACCACCTGAGGATCAAACAGCGTGCCCGATCCCTCGCCGATCTTCGTGATCGCTGACGGCAACGTCAGGCCGCGGCGGTAGGAACGGTCCGCTGTCAGTGCATCCAGCGCGTCCAGGACTCGGAGAATGCGCGCGCCGGACGGGATCTCCTTTCCTTTCTTCGCGTCCGGGTAGCCCGTGCCATCCCAGTTCTCATGATGCGCCCGCACCAGCGGCGCGACCGGGTATGGCAGATTGGCCTTCTCGATGATCTCGGCCCCGACCAACGGGTGCTTCTTCAACAACTCAAACTCCTCGGGCGTCAATGAACCGGGCTTCGCCAGAAGATAATCCGGAACCGCGAGTTTCCCGACATCATGCAGCAGGGCGCCGGTCTCCAGGGCCATCAACTCCGCGCCGTCGAGTCCCATCGCGCTCCCCAGCCCGTGTGCATACCTCGCCAGCCTCTCGAAGTGAATGACGCCGCGGCCTTCCCTCGCTTCCAGTGCGAGCGCCAATACCTGCAACACCCCCAACTGAAGCCCTGTGAACTCGTTTGTCTCCCGGCGCTGCTTCTCAATGGCGCGGCGCTGGTCGTTCAGCACCCGCCGCCCAAGCAGCAGGATCGGGAGCAGGATCAGCAACGATTCCTGCAGCGGAAGCGCAGAGAGTTCAACCAGCAATGCCGCTGCCGCCGCGCAACCCACGTAATACAAGGTCGACCACGCATAGTCCCGCGGCCAGATTGAAATCAGTCTGACTCGCTGTTCCGCGCTCTCCCGCCAGGCCAGCAGAAAACTGCTTACCCCAATCACCGACGGGCAACTGAAAATGATGCCCACGGAGGCCGAGTGCGAGGGCAGAAGCTCCACCACCTGCATAAAGGAGAGGTAACCCACCTTCAGGCTGAGAGCCGCCACCGCCATTTGAAAAGCAACGTGCATGGGCCGGATCGTCCGGTAATCCTGCCTAAAAAGCGGCAGCGCCGCGGCGGCGATGCTGAGGATGTAGGCCTGAGGGAGGCTCAATTGCGCGTAGCCGGCTAAGGCAAAAACGATCCAAAGCGATAGGGACCCTCCACGAGTCTGGAGTTGGATGGAGAGAATGGATACTGCCGCGGTGAGCGCGAGGTATATCCAAAACAGGGTAGAGATATGCCCCAGACCGGCCTGCATGTCCGATACCAGGACAACTGCGCCCAATAGGATTGTTACCGAGATGACTCCCCGAGCTCGACTTGGCATGAGAGATGAACCGCGTACTTCCCTTCACCTACAATAGTATTGCCTTGGACTCTAAATCTAATGTAAAAGACTTTGTTTTTCAACAGTGTAAGGCGATTATAGGTAAGTCCTAAGTATTCTTACGCAGTACTTTGAACGCGGAAGTTCCATGTTCGCCGGCTGGGGTGAACTAAGGTACCCTTAGATCGACGATGGTCGACATTCACTGTCACATCCTGCCCGGTCTCGACGACGGCGCCAGGACCGGGGATGAATCCGCCGCAATGATGGCGCTGGCCGCCAGCCACGGCACGACGGACCTGGTCGCCACGCCGCACGCAGACACCCAGTACAGCTACGAACCGGAGGTTGTCGAGGTGGCCCTGGCTCGCGCCCGCGAGTCTGCGCCGGATGGCTTGAAGTTGCACCGCGGCTGTGACTTCCACCTCATGCACGACAATGTGCAGGACGCGCTTCTCCATCCGGCCCGCTATACGATCAACGGCGGCCGTTATCTCCTGGTCGAATTTTCCGACCTCGTGATTTTCGAGAATACAGGCGATATATTTGACCGTCTGGAAGCCGCCGGCCTGGTGATGATCGTCACCCACCCCGAGCGCAATCCCCTTCTCCGGCAGAGGATCGAACTCATCGAACAATGGGTCGCGGCCGGGCGCCTCATGCAGGTCACGGCCGGATCGCTGATCGGCCTCTGGGGACGGAAGGCATCGGAGTTCAGCCGCCTGCTGTTGGACCGGCAACTGGCACATTTTGTTGCCAGCGACGGCCACGACACACGCGGCCGCCAGCCCAGACTCGATGAAGCCCACGCCTGGCTGCGGCGTCATAAAAGCCAGGAATTGGCCGACCTGCTCACAACAACTCATCCAAAGGCCGTGATCGACAACCTGCCGCTTGACCTCAATTCGTTCCACGCCCTTCGCCCGCGGGGCCGCTCGTGGTTCGGCCGGCTTTTCGGTGGTCGCAAAGCTCCCCCTGAACCGGCTGAATCCTGACGCGCTCTGCCGCTATCTAAACAGAGGTAGGCCCTTCCGCCTCGCCCCCAGAGTCGATAGAATACTGTTAAGTCCATTATCCGGGAACCCTGCGTGCAAAAGACTATTCAGAATCCTTACCGTTGGAACAATGTGAATTGGGTGACCACCATCGCCCTCGTCGTCTTCCATGCCGGCGCCGTGGCGTCGTTCTTCTTCTTTAGCTGGAAGGCAGTGCTGGTGGCGGCGTTCCTCTATTGGCTCTGTATCGGCTGCGGCATCGGCATGGGCTACCACCGGCTCCACACCCACCGTTCCTATAAGGCGCCAAAGCCGATTGAGTACTTTCTCGCAATCTGCGGTGCTCTCACCCTGGAAGGCGGCCCGATCTTCTGGGTGGCGACCCACCGCGTCCACCACCAGCTTTCAGACCAGGCGGGCGACCCGCACTCGCCCCGCGACGGCGCCTGGTGGTCGCATATGGGCTGGGTCGTGTTCGGCAACGCCATGCACAACAACACGTCGGTCATGTCCAAATACGCGCCCGACCTCGCCAAGGACCCGTTCTATCGCTGGCTCAACACCTGGCACTATGTACCGCTGATCATCCTGGGCCTGCTGCTGTTCTTCATCGGCGGCCTGCCGATGGTGCTCTGGGGCGTCTTCACCAGGGTGACGCTCGGCCTGCATGCGACCTGGCTGGTGAACTCGGCCACCCACCTCTGGGGACGCCGCCGCTTCGACACCCGCGACGACTCGCGCAACAACTGGTGGGTGGCGCTGCTCACCTTCGGCGAAGGCTGGCACAACAACCACCACGCGCATCCCTCGTCGTCCCGTCACGGGCTGGCCTGGTATGAAGTGGACCTGACATGGATTCAGATCCGCCTCCTGAAACTGCTCGGGCTGGCGCGAAACCTGAATACCGCCGCACTGCCCGAGACCGTTTCCGCCAAACGCGCCGCCTAGCCGAACCGCTTCCGGTAGGCGGCCACAATCTGGCCGGCCGGGCCGTCGCCCTGCACCTCCCCGCCCGCCAGCAGCACCGCCCGCGAACAGGCCGATTCAAGGAACCCAAGGTGATGCGAGACGACGATGACCAGGCTTCCCCGCTCGATCAGTTTCATCATCCGGAAGTAGGACTTCTTCTGGAAGTGCTCGTCGCCAACGGAGAGAAGCTCGTCTACAAGCAGCACCTCGGGCTTGAACTGCGTCGCCAGGCTGAAAGCCAGCCGTGCCAGCATGCCCGACGAGTAGGTTCTGACAGCCACCTCAAAGAACGGCCCAAGTTCGGCGAACTCCTCGATCCTGGGCAGCGCCGCCGCCATGTCGGATCGCGGGATCCCGTTCAGCGCGGCGTAGAGAAAAGCGTTCCGGCGGCCTGAGAGGTTGCCGTTCAGAACCCCCGTCGGTTCGAGCAGGGCCGACACGCGGCCCGGCCTTTCGATCGATCCTTCGCTGGGCTCGATCACGCCGGCCAGCAGGCGCAGCAGGGTACTCTTGCCCGATCCGTTTGGTCCTACAAGCCCGACCACCTCGCCACGGGAGAAATCAAGATTCAGCCCCTTGAGCGCCCAGAACTCCCGCCGCTGTCCGTTTCGCGGACGAATCAGGTTGGCGACCCGCCCGCGCAGCGTCAGGTCGGCGTCGGTCATGAATCGGTATTTCACCCCTGCGCCCGAGAGCTGGATCAGCCTTTCGGCAGGCCTGGGCGCCAGTTTGGCCGCACTCTGTTTCATAGGTAGTAGTAGAACCTCTTCTGGTTGCCGGCGAACGATATTGCGCCGGCCAACACCAAAGCCACCGACCAGGCCGACGCCAGCATCCATGTCTCGGCCGGCGGCAGAATCCCTTGCCGGATGGGCAGTTGAAACAGTTCAAGGAACGGAACCGCCGGGTTGAGCCGGTAGAACTCCTTCAGGGGTCCGTGCAGCGACTCCGGCTTCCACAGAACCGGCGAGAAGAAGAACCACAGGAACAACGCCGAGCTGAGTAGATACCGGAAATCGCGGAAAAAGACCGTCGCCTGCGCACAGAGCAGCGCCACGCCCGCCACCGCTGAGAAAGTCAGCAGAATGGACGCCGGTAAGCACAGCATTGACATATGAAACGGCGCCCCAAGCAGCGGCATCAGCGCGAACAGGATGGCCAGCGTAATCAGGGCGTCCAGGCCGTTTAGAGCTACCGGCGCCAGCGGCAGCAACTGCTTGGGCATCGACAGCCGGGTGGCGTAGAACGCGTTGCCGACAATCGATTCGGCCGCGTGGAGGCTCGACGCCTGGAAAAACGACCACGGGACGTAGCCGCAGAAGAAATACACGCCGTAGTCGGCCAGATTCCAGCCGCTCAAGCCCGAGAAGATGATCGAGAAACTCAAAATGGTGATCAACGGGACGGCCAGCACCCAAACGAATCCCAGCACCGACCCGCTATAGCGCTGGTCCATCTGGACCTTCAGCAACTCCGCGAATAACTCGCGCGACCCGGCCGCCTCTCCAAACAATCGCCTCATTGTGTAAAGACCTCCTCGGCAGACTCCTGGCGCCGGCCCTCATCGATTTGCCCGGAATGCGGCGTGCGGGGCGGCCATTCCGAAACCCGGATTTCACGCAGCATGATCACGGCCGGAGAACAGGCATGGACGCGAAACTCGAAGTTGTCCACCGGCTCATCGAGTTGAATGAACACGTTAGCCACCGTGCCGCCTCCAGGCCCCAACTCCGGCGCCATCACCTTCGCCGCCTCGCAGAACCCGCGGGTCCCGCAAAACGCCTCCACCCGCGCAACCTCTCCCAGCCCGTCGAGATCGCCTTCAGCCCACAGCAGGAACTGCGCTCTCCACGCACCCGCAGGCATTGTCATGTATGGCCCATAGACACAGGTTCGCCAACCTTCGCCTTCAGAGCAGAGGGCCAGACAACGGTGCGCCGCCGACCAGACGACTTTGGTATTTGGCGTCCGCAGGAACTCCGGCGCGGTAGCCCGGAAGGCAATCCTGGCCGCGCCGCGCCAGCCTTCGGCCAGTTCCCGGTAGGTCTCCAGGGTCGCGCGCGACATCGCTTCACGGCTGAATTTCGCATTCCACCGGGCAAAGCCGGCCTCTCCCATGGCTGCGCGCCGGTCCGGATCGCCAATCAGGCTGAGCATCGCCCCAGCCAGAGCGTCCGCGTCCCCGGGCGGGACGAGCAATCCGGTCAGGCCGTCCTGGACGACCTCCGGGATTCCGCCGGCAGTGGTCCCAACCACCGCCTTGCCCTGGGCCATCGCTTCCAGGAACACCAGACCAAACGATTCCCAAAGCGATGGCGCCACGAACAGGCTGCACTCCCGGTAGAGTTCCGAAAGCCGCTCGACGCTGACCTGCCCCAACAGTTCGACGCGCGCCGCCGCCCCCGGTTTGCGCCACTTCAGTTTCTCGAGCCAGGTCCGGCCGATGCCCGAGCCGTCGTCCCCGGCAAGCACGTAGCGCGCCGTCCTGTCGCGTTCGAGCAGCATTTCGATCGCCGCCAGCAGGGGCTCGATTCCCTTCCTGGTTTCCAGCCGGCCGGCAAACAGCACCATCGGGCCGTCGCCGGCAAGCGCTTCCCGCGCATCGCCCGGCGCATCGGGATTCAACCCCAGCGGGATGCGGCGAGTCCTGGCAGGGTTCGTTTGGTAGCCGGCGCCGGCCAGCTCAAGGATCGCTCGCGTACTGCCCGTCAGAAGCGATGCGTGCCGGCTCAGACGACGTTCCAGCGAAATCGCCGTCCGCAGATCCTGGTTGAGCGCCCACCCTTGCTTTTCAACAACTTCGAACAGGGGCGAGTGCGCCCGAACGACCACAGGCAAACGCCGGTCGATGGCCGAAACCACGCCTTCTGCATCCCAATTCGGCGATTCGACTACGTCCAGCCCGAAGCGGGCATCGATGTCATTCACCGCCCGGTGGACCGCCCAACTGTAAGACACGTTCTTCGAAGTCACTGCCGAACCGGGCTCCAGGGAGAAACCCGGAGGCAGGGCAGCGTCGGGCGTCTTGTGGAGCCAGACGCCTTCGACCATTCGCGGCGAATCACAGGCGTCGGCGCTGACCAGATGCACGCGGCAACCCAGGCCGGCCAGCCCGCGCGCCAGTTCCCAGGTGTAGGTGGCGATCCCGCCCGGATGAACCCAAGGGAGGCCCTGTGACAGCAGACAGACCGCAAGCCGCTCGGCCCTGGGCCGGAAATCCGTGAAGCCGGCGTCGCTTGAGATCTGGAATGTGCGGGTCTTCTCCAACCCGAACCATCCTCGAAACAACCCCACGGCGAGGCCCGTCCAAGCCGCCTTGCGATAGGCCATCGCCTCCCGCCGGCCGATCTCCCCCTGCCGCGACCACCGCCCGATGTCCCCGATCCGCTCCCGCACCACGCGCCTCAGGATCGACGCCGCGGCGGCCGGTTTCAACATCGAACCGCTGTAATTCTTAAGTGCGCAGTAAACCGTATTCTTGACGATGGCGTACCAGTTCAACTGGTGGCGTCCACTGCGGTTCTGCGACCGCGCCGCCTCGTGGTAGACGACGGCATTCGGCCTGTGGACCGTATGATAACCGGCGCGCTCGATTCTCCAAACGATGTCGGCCTCGTCGTGGTAGTACTCGATGCGCTCGTCAAAGCCGCCGATCCGTTCCAGCGCCTCCCGGCGGAAGATGCAATTGTTGCCGGAGACGGTGTTGAGCCGTTCGCCCTCCCAGTGGAAGTGCGCCCCGGCCACGGGACGGTTCCAGTCGACAAACCCATCGCGGTCGAGCGTGCCGCAACTGAACTCGATATCACGGCCGTTCATGCGGTAGACGAGGCCGCCGGCGCCGCCGGCCAGGGGCGCGAGAAACGCCGGAACCAGATGTTCCAGCCAGTGCGGGTCGGCCACCGCGTCATCGTCGATGAAGGCGACAAGTTCCCCGGAAGCGGCGGCGATCCCCTCGTTTCTCGACACCGAAAGGACGCGCGACTCCGTCGAAACCACTTTGATCCGCTCACGCCAGCGCTCCAGCACCCCGGCCGTGCCGTCGGTGGACGGGCCGTTGACGACCACGACCTCGAAGTTCGAATAGCGCTGCGACTCAAGCGACGACAGGCAGCGATCCAGCCACCAACCGCGGTTATAAGTGTTGATCACCACGCTGACCCGCGGCCCCTGTTCCGGCCGCCGCGGCAGGCGATCGATCCGGGTCAGGAGCGCTTCGGTCTGTACCCGCCCGGCCTCGGCGGTGAACATCTCCAACCGGTCCTGCTGGGCTCCATGGAGTTCCCAGCGCGACGGCGAGTGGTCCAGCACGCCGCGGATTTCGTCTACCCATTCACGCTCGGATGCGCCCGTCAGCAGGTGGCCCGCGCCGTCCAGAGTCCCGGGCACGGCGGCGGCAGGGACGGCAAAGACGGGAAGGCCGAACGCCATCGCCTCGATCAGCGGCGCGCCAAATCCCTCATGTTCGCTGGCGGAGACGAAGACGTGCGAATCGAGCAGGATCCGGCGGGCCTCGTCGTCGCCGGTCTTGCCGGTAAGCACGACATCGGAGCCTTCCTTCAACCCGAGCGACTGGCAGAGCGCGGACAGGCGGCGGCGCCAGGATGGATGCTGGGCGGCGTCGCCGATAAGAGTCAGTGTGGCATCCGGATCCGAGGGTTTCCAGGCAGCCAGCAGGCGGATAAGCCGGTCCTGCCGCTTGTTGGGCGCCAGGCGGCCGAGGAAGACAAACCTCGTTCCATGCCGGACCGGCGACCGGGGCGAGATCATGGGCGGCGGGTTGAGCCGGTCGAGGTCAACCAAGAGCGGGAAGACGCCGGTCTCCCGGTAGCCGGCGGCATCGAGTTCGGCCCGGCTGAACTCGCTCATCCCGTATGCGGCGTCGAACGCCGGCGCGATGGCCTTCAACTGGGCCAGTCCAAGGGCGCATTCGCGCTCGACGGCCGAGTTGCCGCCGGCCATGTCCGGCGGCGTGATGTTGTGATACATCAGGATGCGCCGGCCGGCGTAACTGTCGGCCCAGCAGGCCAGGGGTGAATAGTGAAAGAACTGATAAAGAAGGACATCCCGCCCGTCCACGCCGCGCAAAAGGCTCTCGGGCGGATCGACTTCAGCGCAGAGCGACGGGTGGGCATGAGCGGCGACCAAACGAACCTGGTGGCCCAATTCGGCGCAACGCTTCCGGAGCAAAAGGCAATGTGCGCTGACGGCGTCTCCGGGCGCGAGCGAATTGGTCAGAATATGGACTCTCATCGCGCCGACTCCCTCGACCGCCGTTCGGCGTCCTCGAGCACCGCCACCGTCACGGTGGTCGTCTCCGACACCGCAGTGGCGTAGGCGTGCAAGCTTCGCGTATACCAGGGCAGCAGCGCGGAAACGCCCCTGATAATCCAGGCCGCCCAGAGCGGATAGCCCTCAGGGATTGCGCCGAGGGAAGCGCCGGCGGCGGAAAGGCCCGACAGCGAAGTGCGCAGCCTCGCCAACAGGGCGCTCGAGAAGAACTCCTCAGGCTCGCAATCCTGGCGCTCGAACCGGGGCTCTCTGCAAACGATGCGTTGGGGGTGGCCCAGCGCACACCGCAACGCCGACTCGATTGCGTCGAGCCGCGCTTCACTGTCGAGGGTTGGAAGTGTTGGACAAGCCATGATCTGTTTCGACGCGCTCACCGGCTGCACTCGCGCGATCCCGCCGTCGATCCACGATGTCGAGCGCGGCCGGCGCCGCTCTGCGGAATTAGTGACGCCGGATCCGGATTTTTCTCTCACTGATCACGCCGGGATCGCAGTTCTCTGCCAGCCGGCTTCATCCAACCACCTCATCCAGGCCCCGGCGACGGATTCGGGTTGGTAATACCGCGCCACTTCGGCCTGTCCCTCGATGATCCGCGCCCGCAGTTGGGCATCACGGTCCACTGCGTCGATCGCCTCGGCAATCGACGGCCAATCCGCGGTGTCGAAGGCCACCCCGGCTCCCCGCATTGTCTCGGGGACAGCTGCCGCCGCCAGGGCGAAGACCGGCAACCGGTGGTGCATCGCCTCGACCACGGGGACGCAAAACCCCTCATGTTCACTCGTCGTCAGAAACGCCCTGGAGATGCCGAACCAGGCGTTCATTTCGGCCTGCGGCACGGCCCCCGTGAACAGGACGCGCGGCAGGCCCATCTTGCGGCAGAGCACCGTCAGGCGTTCAACGTAGCCCGGCGCCTGATCGGTGCAGCCCACCACGGCCAGACGCCAGGCATTTGGCGAGATGCGGCGAAGGTAGTCGTAAACCAGCAGCGCGTCCTCGATCCGCTTGTGCGGCATCACCCTTCCGGCCACCAGCAGGATCGAACAGGACAGCTTCGATTGCGCCAGGATGCCGGCATCGGGCGCGGCGCGGAGCAGTTTTTCGCGCAGCAGATAGGGGATGACATCGGCGTCGGGGCCGCCGCAAACGCGCAGCGAAGCGGCGCTTGAATGCGAGTGCGCGGCCACGCGATGTGTCTGCCTTGCCACAGCCCCGGCTTGGTCAAGCCCGTCAACGGCGGCCTCGACCAATGCCTTCGGCGACCCGGTGAGAAGATGCGGCGGCGTGACGTCGTGGTAGAGCATGAGACGGCGGCAGCCGGCCGTGACCAGGTCCGCGAAGGCGGGGTGGCCGAGCGAATAGTGGATCAGGAGCGTGTCGGAGGTTCCAATATCGAGCCGCTTCAGCGCGCGGACGGAGATGCCGTCGATCGATCCAGGGTCGATGGCATGGACCCGGGCGTCGATGCCCGTCCGTGCCGCCGCCTCGTGGATGGCGGCAATCTCGTTGCCAATCGCATCGCGCGCGGCGACGGAAGGGTGAAACTGAATCAGCCGTCCCACACGCGGCTCACTCCTCCCGGCCGGACTCCAGTTGCCGGACGCGCTGCTCGAGCGCCAGCAGTTGCCGGCGGCTTTCGGCATCGGACCCGCGTTGTTCGCGGACATGAGATTCAAGCGACAACCAGACCGATTCGATCGCCTGGTCGCGCATCCTGAACGAACGCAGCGTCCACCACAACAGTCTCGACTGCCAAATGATCAGCCAGTGGCCCAGGCGGCCCCGCCAGGTGCCGGGCGCCGGCGGAACCAGACTGTCGGCGCGAAACAGCGAGGCGACCGACGAGCGGGCCGCGAAACGGTCGGCCACGATCTCTTCGCGGAACTCCTCGACCAGCGCTTCGTACCGGCGGCGCGCCAAGGCCCGGTCCAGCCGCGCGCCGCCAACCTCGGAAGAAAGGGAGAGGAGGGAGCGTGGCTGCGTGGGAACTGATAAATCAGCTTTGGAGCCTGTTCGCTGCGCGCCCTGCCTCACATCATCCTAGTGGACGGCCGGTCCGAAAGTTCTCACGGATTCCACTTCAAACTTTCGACCCCGCTGACAAGAAAAGGGCGGCACTGTGAAGGCCGCCCCATCCCAAGCGCACTGGATCGCGGGCGCTCAGATCTCCATCACTTCCTTTTCCTTCGACTTCACCGCGTGATCGACCTTGGCGATGTAGGCGTCGGTCAGCTTCTGGACCGTTTCGTGCGACCGGCGGTCGTCGTCTTCGCTGATCAGCTTGTCCTTCAGCATCTTCTTGAGGGCTTCGTTCGAGTCGCGGCGGACGTTGCGCACGGCGATGCGGTGCTCTTCGGCCATGTGATGGAGATGCTTCACCATCTCCTTACGCCTCTCTTCGGTCAGCGCCGGGACCGGCACGCGGATGAGCTTGCCGTCGTTGGACGGGTTCAGCCCGAGGCCGGCGGACCGGATCGCCTTCTCGATGGCGTTGATCTGGGAAGAGTCATAAGGTTGCAGGGTAATCAATGCCGGGTCGGGCACGTGGAGAGTCGCCACGTGGTTGAGCGGCATCGGCGAGCCATAGGCCTCGACATTGACGCCATCGAGCAGGTGGATGGATGCGCGGCCGGTGCGGACGCTGCCCATGTCGTGCTGGAGCACGACAATCACCTTGTCCATGCGCGTTTCAGCCGCCTTTTCCACCTCGGCGGTTGAGGCAAACGGGGTCGAGCCAGGTTGGGGTTGGTCTGATTTCATTGTTCTAATCCTCGGCGTGAGCCTTTAGCGAATCATGCGATCAGAGTGCCGACAGGTTCCCCCATCGACATTCGCATTATATTGCCATGCGTAGTCAGATTGAAGACCAGGATCGAGAGCTGGTTGTCCCGGCACATGGCCACGGCCGAGGCATCCATCACTTTCAAGTTCCGCGCCAGCACTTCGTCGTATGAAACTTTGTCGTATTTCACTGCGTCGGCGTGCTTGCGCGGGTCCTTGTCATAGACGCCATCGACGCCCGTGGCCTTGGCGAAGATGTCGGCCTGCAACTCGAGCGCCCTGAGCGCGCCGGCCGAATCCGTCGAGAAAAAGGGATTCGACGTGCCGCCGCCGAAAACCACCACACGCCCCTTCTCCATATGGCGGATGGCCCGCCGGCGGATGTAGGGTTCAGCCAGTTGATTCATCTGGACGGCGGTCATCACGCGCGTCGGGACGCCCTTCTTTTCCAGCGCGTCCTGCATGGCCAGACAGTTGATGATGGTGGCCAGCATGCCCATCGAGTCCGCCGTGACGCGGTCCATGTGACGGGCGGCCGCGGCGACTCCCCGGAAAAAGTTGCCGCCGCCGATGACGAGGCCGAGTTCGACGCCGCTGGCGTGAACCTCGGCAATCTCCTCGGACAGGGCGCTGACGCGGGCCGGGTCGATGCCGAAACCGGCGCCCCCAGCCAAGACCTCCCCGCTCAACTTCAGCAGGATTCGCTTGTATCGGGGCGCCGGCATTGGGTGTTCTCCCTTGTCGCTGCGGTGACTACTCGGCCGCGGCTGCGGCTTCAACCTGTACAGTCTCGCCTACCTTGAAGCGAAGGAACGAGGCCACCGACAGCGTGTCGCCAAGCTGCTTGCCCTTCCCGGCCAGCAGTTGGGTGATCGAAACGGCGTTGTCCTTGATGAATGGCTGTTCGAGCAGGCATGCCTCTTCGTAGTATTTCGACATGCGGCCTTCCACCACCTTGTCGACGATCTGCTCGGGCTTGCCTTCGGCCAGGGCGCGGGCGCGCTGGATGTCCTTTTCCTTATCCAGCGTCTCGCTGGTCACTTCATCGCGCGAGACGAAGCGCGGATCGGCCGCGGCGACCTGCATCGCCAGGTCGTGCAGAAGTTCGGCAAAGACGGGGTTCGACGCCGTCTCCGCTTTGCCCGTCACGACATCGACCATGGTGATGAGCTGTGCGCCGGGGTGGGTGTAGGCGCCGGCGTAGCCCTTCGCGGCCAGCCGTGCGAAACGCGGCACGTTCATGTTCTCGCCGACCTTGGCGATCTTGGCCTTGAGCAGGTCCTCGATTGTGCCGGACCCCCCGGACGCCGGCAGCGCCATCAGCGCCGCCACATTGGCCGGGGACGCCTCGGCGATCAATTGCGCCAGTCCGCTCACCAGACCCTGAAAATCCTCAGTGCGGGCGACGAAGTCGCTCTCGCAGTTCACTTCCACCAGCACGCCGGTCTTGCCGCCATCGGCGATCAGCAGCCCGATGACGCCCTGCTTCGTCGAACGAGTGGCCTTTTTCGCAGCCGACGCCAGTCCGCGCTTGCGCAAAACGACTTCAGCTTCCGACATGTCGCCCTTCGCCTCGACCAGTGCGCTCTTGCACTCCATCATGCCCGCTCCGGTCTTTTCACGGAGCTGCTTCACAAGCTGGGCGGTAATTTCTGCCATGAGTTCCTACCTTCAAAATTCTCTACGGGGATGAACGCGGGGGCATGCCCGGCGCGTTGGGGAATCCCGGCGCCGGGCAAGAATAAATCAGTTACGGTTATTCGGCGTCGGCCTTGGCCTGGGCGGCTTCAGCGGCCTCGGCAGCTTCGGTGCGCTTGGGCAGGGAGACCGAGGGCAGATCCAGATCGGAGATCCCTTCGGTCAGCACGTCTTCATTCAGCCGCGGATCGACATAATGGGCGTACTGCGACATGTCTTCGATCACCTCTTCGGTGTCTTCGACAATCGCCTTCGCCGGGCCGGCGAAGTCGTGCTCGCTGGCCAGGGCGCGGCCTTCCACCATGGCGTCGGCCACTTTCGTGGCGAACAGACGGATGGCGCGCAGCGCGTCGTCGTTGCCGGGAATCGGCCAATCCACTTCCGTCGGGTCGCAGTTGGTGTCGACAATGGCCACCACCGGGATGCCCAGCTTGCGGGCCTCCTTCACGGCGATCGACTCCTTGTTCGAGTCGATGATGAACACCATGTCGGGCAGCGTGTCCATCTCGCGGATACCGGCCAGGTTCGCCAGCAGGTTCTTGCGCTCGCGGTCGAGCTGGATCAGTTCCTTCTTCGTGTGGTGTTCGCGATCGAGCGAATCTTCCGCAAGGAGAACGTCCAGATCCTTCAGCCGCTTGATCGACTTCTTCACCGTGGCGAAATTCGTCAACAGGCCGCCCAGCCAGCGGTTGTTCACGTAGTACATGCCGCAGCGGTTGGCCTCTTCGAGAATGGCTTCCTGCGCCTGGCGTTTCGTACCGACAAAGAGAACCGTCTTGCCCGTCGCGGCCTGTTCGGCCACATACCGCATGGCGTCCTTGAAAAGTTTCAGCGTCTTCTGGAGATCGATGATGTAGATCCCGTTACGTTCACCAAAGATGTATTCCTTCATCTTTGGATTCCAGCGCTTGGTCTGGTGCCCGAAGTGAACGCCGGCTTCGAGCAATTCCTTCATTGTGATGGTCGGCAATGGATTACCTCAGCTTCATTTCCGCGGCCCGATTCGTTCGCTCGCGCCGCATCAGGTTGACACAAGTCCAGCCGCC
Organism: uncultured Bryobacteraceae bacterium; assembly: GCA_947084845.1. Taxonomy (GTDB): domain Bacteria; phylum Acidobacteriota; class Terriglobia; order Bryobacterales; family Bryobacteraceae; genus PNKE01. The sequence goes on from CAMTUE010000030.1 coordinate 45,409, forward strand.
ACGGCCTGTCCGGTGGTCCAAACGAGATTTACCGGAGGCACGGGCGGCTGGCCAGATACACAAAACTGTTGAGATTCCGTGCTCGTCGCTTTAGCGTTTCGAGAACTGGAACCGGGCGCGTGCGCCCTTCTGTCCATACTTCTTGCGCTCGTGCTCCCGTGCGTCGCGCGTGAGCATGCCGGCGCTCTTCAACTTGCCGCGCAGTTCGACGTTGAACTCGCACAGCGCCCGGGCGATCCCCAGCCTGGCCGCATCGGCCTGGCCCGTGGTTCCGCCGCCGGCGCAGTTGAGCAACACGTCGAACTTGTCGGCCGTCTCGGTCGCCAGCAGCGGTTGCTTCACCGCAGCGCGGCCGCCGTACGTCGTGAAGTACTCTTCAAAGCTCTTCCCGTTCACCTTGATCGCGCCCGTTCCGGGGCGCAAAAAAACGCGGACCGTGGCACGCTTGCGGCGCCCGGTCCCGAGATATTGCACTAATGCCAAGAGATCCCTCCTACACTTTCCCGGCCACAGCCATCGACGTCGGCTGCTGCGCTTCGTGGGGGTGTTTTTCCCCGCCATACACGTTCAGCTTGCGGTACATCTGCTTGCCGAGCTTTGTCTTCGGCAGCATCCCCTTCACGGCTTCCTCGACCATCCGCACCGGCCGTGTGGCCCGCAGCTTCTGGGCCGAGATCTCCGACAGCCCGCCCGGGTAGCCCGAGTGGCGGCGATAAATCTTCTGAGTTTCCTTGTTGCCGGTCAGGATGGCCTTGTCGGCATTGATAACGATGACATGGTCGCCGGTGTCCAGAAACGGGGTATATATGGGCTTATGCTTCCCCATCAGGATCTTCGCGACTTTTGAGGCGACCCGCCCCAGAGCGGCTTCACTCGCGTCAACCACGAACCAGCAACGCGTGATCTCACTCTTGGACGGAAATTCGGTCTTCATAAACAGACAGTCTCCGCTTGGTGTCTTACAAAACTTTCATTCTACGGACGCACGGTACGCGCAGTCAAACCGCGTGCACTCGCGCTTGTCGCAGAGAGACTTTTACAGTCTACCACAGGCCGCCTTCGCTACGCGCCCGCTTTCCGTAACTCCTCCACGATCGCCGGAACCACCTCAAACAGGTCGCCCACGATCCCGTAATCGGCCGCCTCGAAGATCGGCGCATCGCCATCCTTATTGATAGCCACCACGCACTTGGACCCCTTCATCCCAACAATGTGCTGGATCGCGCCCGAAATCCCCACCGCCACATACAGCTTCGGCGCCACCGTCTGGCCCGAACTGCCCACCTGCCGCTCCATCCCCAACCAGCCGTTGTCGCAGATCGGCCGCGAAGCCGCCAACTCCGCCCCCAGCGCCTGGGCGAGTTCCCTCACCACCTCCAGATTGCCCTCTTCCTTAATCCCCCGGCCCACGGCCACGATCCGCTCAGCCGCCGAAAGATCCACCGTCCGGGCAGTCTCCGTGTACGGCGCGGCGGGCGCAGCCGTCCCGCTCGCCCCCCTCATCTCCGGGGCCGCATCAATAACCTGAGCCTGCCCTGGCTCGGCCTGGTCGGCCCGGTACGCCCCGGCCTGAATCGTGAGAATCGCCAGCCCCCCGCCATCCACGCGGAACGTCCCCGTCATCTTCCCCTGAAAGAGCTGCCGTTCACACACCAATCCACGTTCATCCTGACCAAACGAAACCACATCGCTCGCCAGCGGGCATCCTAGCCGTGCGGCCAGCCGGGGCGCAAAGTCGCGCGTCTGATAGGTGTGCGGCATCAGCACCAGCTCCGGCTTCTCCTCGCCGATCATCCATTCCAGCGCCGCCACCGCCGCCACCGCCGTGTAAGCGGCCAGCGCCGGATGGTCCAGCACAACGATCTTCGACGCCCTGTATCCCGCCAGCACCCCGGCCGCCTGCGACGCGCCCTCGCCCATGACGGCCACGACCAACTCCCCGCCCAGACCCTGGCCCGCCGCCAGCGTCTCCAGCGTCATCTTGTGCAGCACCCCGCCCTGCTGCTCGGCAACGACAAGTACCCGGCTCATATCGCCCTCGCTTCGAATCGCAACTTCTCCACCAGCTTCGCCGCCTGTTCCTTCGCCGTACCCGCGATCATCTCGCCCGTGCTCTTCTTCACCGGCGGCGCCAACCGTTCCAGCACGACCAGCGGCTTGGCCTCCACCCCCAAATCCGCCGCCGTCACCACTTTCACTTCCTTCGTCCGCGCCTTCTTGATCCCCATCAACGTGGCATACCGCAGTTTGTTGATCCCGCTCTGGATCGTCAACAGCGCCGGCAATGGCAGCGTCAGGTCCTGGAACCAGCCGCCCTCCAACTCCCGCTTCACCTTGATCGAGATGCCCGCCACCGCCCCGTCCTCGACGTCCACCTTCATGATGATGGTCGCGTGCGCCACCCCCATCAACTCCGCCATCATCACGCCCGTCTGGCCCGACCCGGCATCGTCGGACTGCAACCCGGTCAGCACCAGATCCGGCGACTCCAGCATCGCCGCCGCCGACAGCAATCGCGCCACGCTGAGCGGGTCCCACGCCTCCAACCCGTCCTGCTCGACATGAATCGCCCGGTCCGCTCCCTTCGCCAGCGCCTCGCGGATACTCGACGACACCCGTGCCGGACCCGCCGTCAGCACCACCACCTCGCCCCCGCAGCGTTCCTTCAACTGCAACCCGGCTTCGAGCGCATAGGCATCCGGCTCGTTGATCTCATACTGCATGTCGGACTCGTCGATCCACCGTCCGTCCGCCGACGGCTTCAATGCGCTATCCCGCGCCGGGACCTGTTTCAAAGCAACCAGAATCTTCATGGATAATGACCTCGCGCGCCTGCCATCGCAAGCCGCAACCTCACCAGTGTAACCATAGCCCCACCGCCCCGCGACCGTCCAACCCGCGCCAACCCGCGCCAACCCGCGCCAACTTGCCGCTTCATGATCCCGTGCGCGAAGATGCAGCTTGGGGTGCATGACGTGTCCAGACTGGCACTCTCCCTACTCGCCCTCGCCGCCTGCCCGCCTCATCGCCAAGTACGCCAAAGCCGCAGTAGGACTCGTCATCCTTGCCTGTCTCCAGTCGCCTCGTAGCGCGGACGCCTTGCCTGGGGATGTAGACTGGAACCGTTGCCAACGGTATTGCGGTCCGGCCCATATCGGTTATTCGTCTACTCGGCGGATCGGGAGGAGCCACCGCACGTGCATGTGGAGCGGGAGGAATCGAAGGCCAAGTTTTGGCTTGAACCGGTACGATTAGAGTACAGCCGGGGCTTTGGCCGCGCGGAAATCGTTCGGATCGAGCGGCTCGTCACTGAAAACGCAGTCAACCTGCTGGGGGCATGGCATGAGTACTTTGGGAACTGAAGTCGGGCAGGCGTTGGCGCTGACGGTGGTGGTGCGCCGGGACGCCCTCATTGTTGATCTCGCCGACGGCCGCACCATCACTGCGCCTCTGGCCTGGTTCCCACGGTTGAAACACGGGACCTCTGCCGAGCGCGCCAATTGGCGTCTGATCGGAAGCGGCGAGGGAATCCACTGGCCCGGCCTGGACGAAGATATCAGCGTCGAAAGCCTGCTCGCCGGCCGACGGTCGGGCGAGACGCAAGAGTCTCTCCGCCGCTGGCTCAAACAGCGAACCGCGGCTCACTCACTCCCGCCTGGACCGCGGCCCGCCGCCATCCGCGTGAAAATGAAACCGGCCTGATCCTCCCCCCCGCCGACACCGTCTCAATAGCGGCCTTCCTGCGCTCGCTCACAGGCACGATCCCGGCCGCCTTCATCAAACCGCCGAATTTGCCCGCTTCCTCGGCAACGACGCCAAAACCATCTATGCATGACTAAAGGGGACTATAGTTGTTGGAAATGGAGGAAGTCTGTACAATCAAGGCCAGCACCACCCCGGCTCGCCGTCGGCGATTTTGTCTTAGGCTGGCCGGAACCGGTTTTGTCCAGATCAGCCTAAACGCGAGTTAGCTGGCTTGAGTTGAGGAGACTCCGATGGACAGGAAGGTAGCTCATCTTGAGATGATCCAGGGCGTGATCAATCGGATGGCAGGGAATTCGTTTTCCCTCAAAGGCTGGAGTGTAGTCCTTGTCTCTGCCATTTTTGCGCTGGCGGCCGCCCACACGCAGATTCTGTTTATCTACCTTGCCTACTTTCCCTCCCTCGCGTTCTGGATTCTCGACGGGTACTTCCTGCGGCAGGAAAGGCTGTTTCGCAAGCTCTTCGACCGAGTTCGAGCGCTCGACGAGTCAGCGATTGATTTCTCTATGGATACTTCCGTTGACGCGACGCATGTTGAATCCTGGGGCAGAGTTAGCTTCTCCAGAACGGTCTTGATTTTCCATGGCTCGATCATTGGCTCGATCGTCAGCGTGATGATCGTCATGATGCTCATTGGTTGTAATTGAGAAGGAGGCGAAAGATGGCACGACGGGTGTTTTTTAGTTTTCACTACCAACGCGATATCTGGCGCGTGAATCAGATTCGAAGCATCCCAAACCTCATCGGAACGGCGGCAGCGGGGTTCCAGGATGCCTCGCTGTGGGAGGAGGCCAAGAAGAAGGGGGATGCCGCAGTCAAGGGTCTGATTGACGAGGGTCTGATGAGTACGTCCGTGACGGTCGTGTGCGTGGGGGAGAAGACGGCCGGAAGGAGGTATATCAACTACGAGATCGACAAGTCGATTGCCGGAGGTAACGGAATCGTTGCCGTGCAGATCCATCACCTGAAGGACCGGAGCGGTAACGTCGACTCGCCTGGTGCGATCCCTGCTAAGATTAAAGCCGGCGGGTACAAAGCCTACAAGTACGTGGACATTGATCGGCTTGCAACATGGATTGAAGAGGCCGCGAAGGCTGCGGGGAAGTAACGCTACGTGTGAACGGGTGCGTCAACTGACCAGGCGTTACTCCAGACGCGCCCCAAAGCGGTGCGCCGCTCAACTGCGGCGTTAGGCCGCTCAAGGGAGGCAATATGGAATCCGTAACGGTACGGCAGTATGGCTAACGCGCTGCGATGGATTGCAGTGTTGCCGAGTGCCCTGTTGGGAGGTTGGCTGGCCTGGATTCTCGTGAAAGGACTGAATCGCATTACATTTGCCTGGCAGGGCATCGATCCGGATTCCTTTTTCTCGCGTGTGTTCATTGAGGGCATTTCGCACGGAGCGCTCGGGGCGGCGGCTGTTTATGTCGGCGCAAGACTAGCGCCCTCACATAAACGCATTGTCGTTTTCATCCTCGCAACGCTGCTGGTGGCCGCAGCTGGCTTCCTGTTGTTTCCCGCGATAGTGTTGCGGGACTGGTGGGCGGTCTACGGTGTTGGCGCAGTCGGAGTGGGTGCGGGAGGCGTCGCGTGGTCTATATATGCCGGTGATCTGTCGGAGTCCGACTTTGGTTGACCTCGAATCGGCGGGCCAGAACAGCATTAGACGGACCCGGCCTAGCAATTGGTCGCTGCCGCCCCGCAGAAGGCGCGGGCGGATGGTGTTCACGCCAAACCGAGCGCTGCAAGCGGTGGCCAAGACCGGGCGGAAGGCTCTCCCGTATCGGCGAGGCAGAGATGCCCACCGGAGTAGACTGGGGCTGTGGTCTATGAGTGGAACGTCGCGAAGGCCAAGGCCAACGCCAAGAAACACGGCGTTACCTTCGTGGAGGCTGCGACCGTCTTTCCGGACCCGATGGCTTTGACGTTTCCCGATCCGGACCATTCCGGCGACGAGGATCGGGAGATCACCATCGGCTACACTACTGGTCGGGTGGCCGTTTTCGTGGCACACTGCCAACGCGGGCAGCGTTTACGAATCATCAGCGCACGCAAGGCGACATCGAGGGAGCGCAGGCAATATGAAGAAGGCATCGGCGAAGAAATCGGATGACAGCTTGCGGCCGGAGTACGATCTCGGCAAGTTGAAATCAGGGGTCCGCGGCAAATATCACGATCAGGCCGCGGCGGGTACCAACCTGATGTTGATCGCGCCCGATCTCGCGGAAGTGTTTGGAGATGCGGAGGGTGTGAACCGCGCCTTGCGGCTCCTGGTAGATACGGCGGCGGCGGCAACGCCCCCTGGCCGAACGCCCTCATCCGGCAAATCGCATCGAAAGACCCGCCGCGCCTGACGCTGTCGCGCCTCCGCGGCGGGGAAGCCGCGAACGAAGTCAATAACGCGCGCCGCGCGTCATGAGGACCATGAGGCGCCCGCCCGTAGCTCTATTGAAAGCACTGAAGTTCCACAAGCGCCTCGCTCTCAGGCGAGCCTCGTGCGTCAGCGCGAGGTACGACACACCAGACCGCCCCCTAACGGAGGCGGCTCGCCGAACGCCCGCCTCACGTGTTGTGCTGAAAACACGGTAGTTGCGGATACGCCTCTTGGAGAGAGTGCGGGTTCCTCGCGCCAGCTTCAGCTGAGCCGGGAATCTGAGTGGAACCTTTAGCGCGAAGATTCAGGACCGGGCTTCACCGGCTCGCCGGCCTCGCTCTTGATCTCAACCTTCGATGATGGACGCCGGGACCCGGTGTCGCATGTGTTCGCCATTCAAGTCGCCACCCCGAAACGCGGCAGGACGAACTTCATCAGCACGATGTAGGCCAGAACAGCCAGCGGCAATATGATGTAGTCGGGCATGTGTCTACTCTTATGATGCCTGCCGCGGCGGAATGGTCACAACAGGGACATGGGATTCACGCAGCGTCCGTTCCGTCACCGAGCCGAGCAGCAGCCGCTGCAACCCGGTCCGCCCGTGGGTTCCCATGACGATCCAGGGATGGGGCAGTTTCGCCGCCTGCGCGTGAATGGCTTCCACCGCCGGCCGTTCGTCAATCACCACCTCGGCCGTGACGCCATCGGTCAGGTAGGGCGCAGCCCATTCGTTCAAGTGCCGGGCCGCCTCCTCTCGCCCGCTGGCCAGTTGCCGCCGGATCTCATGGGCGGTGCCTTCGGTCATATAGGCTGGAACTTCAAGGTGCACCGCGTGCAACAGCACCAGTTTGGCGCCTCCCACTGCGGCCAGCTTCGCCGCGGCCTGGAGCGCGTGGGCTGAGCAATCGCTGAAATCGACCGGGCAGAGTACGGTTTGGAATGGACAATTCGACATCTTTGGTCTCCGTATGTGAAGATGCTTCAAATGCGCCCGGCGTGACGTGCGCGCAGCCGATGAGCGGAAGAGGCGAACAATGAGCGAACAACAGATGAAACCTGGCACGATCGGCTGGGTGGACCTGACCGTCGATGACGCGTCGACCCTGCGCGATTTCTACGCCCGTGTCGCCGGCTGGAAGCCGGAACCGGTCGCCATGGGCGGTTACGACGACTTCAATATGACCCACCCCGAGACCGGCGTTCCCGTCGCCGGCGTCTGCCACCGGCTCGGACCAAACGAACTCCTGCCGCCGGTCTGGATGATATACATTGTCGTCAAGGATCTGGAAGTGGCCTTGGCCGAGGTCGAGGCGGCGGGCGGCAAAGTGGTCAGGCGGCCAGACAAGCCAGGACCCGGAATGGCCGTCATCCAAGACCCAAGTGGCGTGTTTTCATCACTTTACCAGTATTCTTGAGCCGCGGGGAGTTCGTTTGGTCAAAGTCCCGGCGAGGCCGGGCGGACGTCCCGGACCGTGGCCGACCAGGCCGGTCCGCCTCGTGAAGCCGTGAACGGGTCATTCTCTACGGTCAAGGCAAGATCCACCGGCTCGGCCGGTTTCAACTCCGCAGCCCGTGCCGAGAACCGCCACGCCTTCGCCTGAATGGGTGAACCGCCATTCTGGGCGAAGTAAAGCCGGAGATGATCCTGGTCCCGCCCGAAGCTCTCCGGCGCGGACGCCAACCGCACGTCCCTGACCAGGAAAACCGGTGCGCGGTTGGCCAATCCGAACGGCGCAAGCGACAGGATTTCGCCGACCGCCACGTCGTTCAACTCCGACAGTTGAAGTTCGGCATCCAGCGCGCGCTCCGGTTCGAGTCCCTCCGCGCCCAACTTCTCCTTGACGTATTGGTTGAACCGGACTCGCAGTTCATCCACTCTGTGCCGTTCCAGGGTCAACCCGACCGCCTGCTTGTGCCCGCCGAAGCGAACGAACAGATCGGGCATCGTCTCCAACGCTTCGAGCAGATGGAACGAAGCGATCGACCTTCCCGAACCTTGCGCATACCCGGACACCTCGTCGAGACCGAGCACCAGCGCCGGCCGGTTGAACGTCTCCGCCACCCGGCTCGCCACGATACCCACGACGCCGCGGTGCCAATCCGGTTCGAAGAAAACCAGGCCCGCGTCGTCGGGGCCGGGCGGCGAGAAAGCGAACCGTTCGAGGACGCTGGCGGAGACGGTCTCGCAGGTCCGCTGGCGCTCGGCGTTCAGGGCGTCGAGGCGCAGGGCGATGGCTTTGGCGCGCTGCTCGTCCTGAGTCAGGAAGAGTTCGAGCACTTCGGATGCATTGTCCATCCGCCCGGCGGCATTGATTCGCGGCGCGATGCGGAAGCCGATGTCGGTGGACGAGACCGGCTGAGCAGGATCCAGACCCGCCACGTTGAGCAGGGCGCGCAGGCCCGGATTGCGGGTCCGTGAAAGGCCGGCCAACCCGCGCTGGACAATGATGCGGTTCTCGCCCGTCAGGGGGACGACATCGGCCACCGTGGCAATGGCGACCAGCATCAGGAACGAATCGCAGAAGCGGACGATGCGGTCCGGCGCCCAGCCTTCCCGCTCCATCAGCGCCTGGATCAGTTTGAAGGTGACGCCGGCGCCGCAGAGGTTCTTGTTCGGGTAGCCGCAGCCGGGCTGATTCGGATTGAGGATCGCTGTCGCGGGCGGCAGGTCCGCATCGGGCAGATGGTGGTCGGTGATGATGACATCGATGCCAAGCTGGCGGGCGTGGGCGACGGCGGCGTTGGCGCGAATGCCGGTATCAACGCTGATCAGCAGTGTGACGCCGTCGCGCTGGGCCTGTTCGAGCACCCAGGACTGGATGCCGTAGCCGTCCTTGAGCCGGTCTGGAACGTGGAGCGCAGCCTTGAGCCCGGCCAGTTCGAGCATCTTGCCGAGGATGACCAGCGACGTGGTGCCGTCGACGTCGTAGTCGCCATAGACCAGCACCTTCTCCCTGGTCCGGATGGCGTGGCGGATGCGCTCGACGGCCTTTTCCATGTCCTTGAGAAGGAAGGGATCGGAGAGGTCGGAGAGCTTTGGGCGGAGGAACCGTTCAACCTCGGCCTGATCCTGGATGCCGCGGCTCCACAGAACGCGCGCCGCGGGCAACTGCAAGCGAGAACGGGCAGCCAGCCTGACAGCTTCCTCTTCGGGCGTGTGTGGAAGCGTCCAGCGCATTCCTAGTTCTTCGAAAAATAGCCGCCGAAGTTTTCAGGGCCTTCTTCGAGATTGGGCAGGAAGTCCTCAAGTTCGTCGAGGAGGTCCTGCCACTCCTCATACCAATCGGTATGGACCTGGTAGAGGTAGAGCCGGCCCTCGAAGTCGAACGACATCTCGACGGCGCAGGTCAGTCCTTCGTAGATGGACAGTTCCTCGATACGCCGCTTGAGGTTGCGTTGCTCCTTGGGGCCGAGCGCGGATTCGCTCAACTGTTCGAGCGCCTCCTCGCGATGCATGCCGGAGAATTCGCGGACGTGAAGGTGGATGAGCCGGATGCCGAGTTGGAGCGCGCTGTCGAGGAAGGGTTTGAACTCGGCATGGCGTTCGGTGTCCCAGTAGATGATGGGCGCTTCGTCGCCGGCGCGGGTGAGGCAACGGAAGACGACGAAGCGCTCGGATTCCAGATAGCTCTGGACTTCCTCGTGGAGCGTGTTCAGGTTCGGGCGGAGAGACATTGGAATCAAACTCCTCCCCGGTTATCTTTGCGCCATAACCAGGATTTCGTCGCGGCCGGCCAGTTCACGCGCGGCCGGCGTTACGATGGTCTTGGGACCGATGTAGATCTTCTTATTCTGCCCCATGGCCGTCCGCACATCGGCTTCACAGACGAAATCGACGATGGTGATCTGCGGAGCCGGAACCTCGGCCTTCCTTGGCGGCTCGGCGGCGACGGGCGGCGGCGGGACGTAAGGCGCGGGCGCGGCTGCGGGCGGCTTCGGCGCCGGCGGCAATGCGCATCCGCAGTTTGGCGACGGCTTGGCCGGAGGGCGGCGGCGATCGAGGAAACGGTCCACAACACCGGCGACGACTTCAGCCGGGGCGGGCGCGGGTCTGGACACGGGAGCGGCGGCCGGCAGCACGCGCGCAACCGCGGCGCTCACAGCCGGTCCGGAGACCGCGACACCCTTGGCCGCCAGGTACTTCTCGACGGCCGAGACCAGCGCGGCGCGGTCGATTCCGGCGGCGGCGGCAGGCGCGGGCGCCTGGAATCCGTCACCGGCGAACGCCTCTTCGGGAGTTCGGATGGCGTAGGCGATCCGCTTGATGTTGATGAGGTGAAGCGGGCCGACGTTGTCGGACGTGATGTTGCCGGCGATTGCGCCGCAACCGAGCGTCATGGAAGGCTGCAGGCCGGTGGTGACGCCGGTCGAGCCCTGAGGCGACGCCGTGTTGACAAGGACCCGGTAGGCCGGCATCTGAAGGCCATATTTCCTCACCTTCGCGTCGTCGTTGGCGAAGATCACGCAGGTGTGGCCGATGCCGCCAAAGCGCAGCACCTTTTCGCAGGCGTCGGCGCCGGCCTGAAACGAATCGACGAACAGCAAGGCCAGGACCGGCGACAGTTTCTCGGCCGACAGCGGATGCTCCTTGCCGACGCCGCCGATCTCGGCGACCAGGATGGTTGCGTCGGCGGGAACCTCGAAGCCGGCCATCCGGGCGATCTTCTGGGGTGACTGGCCGACACAGTCGGCGCGCACGGTGGTGCCGTGCGTGAAAAGCGTCTTCTCGACGGCCTGGCGTTGAGCGTCGTTGAGCAGGAAAGCCCTCTGCTTCTTCAGTTCCTCAAGCACGCGGCCGCGGATCGAACTCTCGGCGACCAGCACCTGTTCGGATGAACAGACGGTGCCATAGTCGAACATTTTGCCGGCGACGACCTTGGCCACGGCCTCGGCCACGTCAAAGGAGGGGTCGAGCAGAACGGGAACATTGCCGGGTCCGACGCCGAAGGCGGGTTTACCGGAAGAGTACGCCGCGCGGACGATGCCGGCGCCGCCGGTCGACAGGATGACCCCGGTCCTGGGGTGGCGCATCAGGGCATTGGTTCCGTCCAGCGAAGGGTTGTTGATGCACTGGATGATGCCTTCGGGCGCGCCGGCCTTGCGGGCGGCGTCGATTAGCAGGGCGGCGGTCGAGCAGGTCGAGTTCTTGGCGCGCGGATGAGGGCTGAGGACAACGGCGTTGCCGGCCTTCAGCGAGATCACGCTCTTGAAGATGGCCGTGGAAGTCGGGTTGGTGGCGGGCAGGATGGCGGCGATGACACCCACGCCGGTGCCCACTTCAATCACCTTATCCTCGGGGCGCTCGCGCAGGATGCCGACGGTCTTCACGCCGCGGATGCTGCGGAGGAGGAGGTCGGCGTTCACAAGGTTCTTTACCGTCTTGTCCTCGACGTTACCCATGCCGGTTTCTTCGACGGCCATTTCGGCGAGCGGGCGGGCATGGGCCCGTCCGGCGGCGCCCATCGCCTCGACGATAGCGTCAACCTGCGCCTGGGAGTAGCTCTGGAATATCTGAAAGGCCTGCCACGCGAGTTCGACTTTCTGGCGGACCTCCTGGACGGAGACCAAATCCTGGTCGTGCAACATATCGAATCATCCCCCCTTGCCCGCGGCAACCCACGACTGCCGGCGAGACGCTTGCGATGGACGCACCGGCAGAGCCCGGGAGAGAACTACTTGTCGTTTTTCTTCGCGCCGGGGATGACTTTCTCGATGTCATCCGAGGGGTTTGGGATCACGTGAACGGCGATGAGTTCGCCCACCCGGCGTGCGGCGGCGGCGCCGGCGTCGGTGGCGGCCTTCACCGCGCCAACATCGCCACGGACAGTCACAATCACATAAGCGGCGCCGACAAACTCACGGCCGGTGAGCGTGACATTGGCCGTCTTGACCATCGCATCGGCGGCTTCAATCGCGCCGATCAGGCCTTTGGTTTCGATCATTCCGAGGGCTTCCATCAAACCTCCTAGTTACGCATGGACGTGCGTGGTTCCAGAATCTATCACGGTATCACAAACCGCACGGTCGATCCATGCGCGAGGCGCCAAGCAGGCGGCGCGGCCCCCCCCCGAACCGCCGGGAAAGCGGACCATCGGCAAAACGGACCTGAATGTAGTGGATGAAGACCGTTGATTTGCAAGGACTTCGAGCGGGTACAATTTGCGGCGCTTATGGTATGATTAAGAAATGCATATGGCCCCACCGGCGCCATGCGGCCACCTCCCAGGCCGGATACGCAAGCCAGCGGCGCAGTAACAGCCCCGCATGGCCGGCTCTCAGACGAGCCGCCTACGCCAACGTCAGGCGATACCAAATCGAGACGACAAAAAGACAAAACAATTTTGAGATTCAATATAGGAGCTTTGCGATTGACCAGAATGATTTCGAGAGGCTTAGTCCTGGTGGCAGGGCTGGCGGCCGTAACGGGGTACGCGGACCCGGATTCGCTCCCGATGAAGCCGGCGGTCTCCACCGATCCGAGGCTGATCCGAATCAGGCAGTACTTCCTTGAGAGGGACTGCCCGGCCCATCAATATGCGGAGGACTTTGTTCTGGCGGCCGACCGCCATCAACTGGACTGGCGCCTGTTGCCGTCGCTCTCGATGATCGAGAGCACGGGCGGCAAGGAGGCGCGCAACAACAACATGTTCGGCTGGGACAACGGGAACGTGCGGTTCAAAACCAGGAGGGATGGGATCCATGAGGTCGCGCTGCAACTGGCTGAGTCCCGGCACTACAAGGGCAAGACCCTGGACCAGAGGCTGCGGACCTACAACCCCGTAGGAGAATACGGCAAGAAGGTCAAGTTCGTGATGGCCCAGTTGGGACCGGCCAACCTTGCGCCGTCGGGCGTCTTTTAGCGGCCCGCGGAGACTACTTCAGCGGAAGCATGGCAGAACCTCGATGGGCGGGGTTCTGTCCGCATTTTGAGCCCGAAAGTCTGAACCCGAAGAAGGAGAGCCGGGAGTGGGGAACCCGAATCCCGTCCTCACCGAACTCTCTCGCCTTGGTTCGGGGTACAGGGAAATGTTCCGCCACTCCCGGCTCCAGCCCGTTCGGCCCCTGAAAAGCTGGTAGCAGGCGAGAACTGCCAGCCGGCTCAAGGCCCGGGAACTCCTTCCATGATTCGCCGGTCTACTCCATCATGCGGACACCGATCACCAGTCCGCCGAATACAATGACCGAAACGACGGCGACCACGAGCCATTTGAGCACGCGCTCCTTGGTCGAAGTCACTTCCTGATCGTCGTGCTTCATGCGGTCGTCGAGAGATTCAAACATGGACCTTGCCTCCCGTCAAAAATGTGTATGATGCCGTGATGATAAGAGCGAGCAACCTTATTCTAAACCTATGCGCGGCGAATTCAAGGCTTTTCTGAGGGCTGCGGAGTAACATAGACCAGTTCGCCGCCGCGGGTGGCCTGGATGTTGACGCGCAGGCCTGGTCCCATCAACTCGCGCCTGTCATGTTGAGGACCGCCGGACGGTCCTGGAAGGTGACGGTGTAGGCGGCTGCGGGGGCCAGTCCCTTCAAACGGAGCGTGACGCCGGCGGCCGGGGCGCCTGGTTCCTTCATGACAAAGACGATGGAAGCGCCGCTGGAGGCGTCGAAGCTCTGGAGAGCGTCGTAGCGGTTTTCACCAGGAGGCAGGAGGTGGAAGAACCTTCCGTCGCGCAGGCGGCGGCGGATGGACTTGACCAGATCGACCTCTTTGCGCGCGAAAGCGATGTCGTTGGCCGTCATCTCGTTGAGCCTGTTCATGAATATCCAGGGGTCGCCGCCGTACATGGAACTGCGGGTGACGTAGGCGTCCAGGACCGCGTCGTCTTCCATGTAGCGGTCGGTGAACTGGCTGGCGAAGGGATAGGTCGCGCCGTAGACGGCTTTGCGGGTGGTGAGCGAGCCGCTGTTGTCGGAGTTGATGGAGGTGACGTAGCGCCGGACCATGTTGTAGGTCATCATGTTGCCGCCGTCCTCGCAGTTTTCCCGGAGCGTGTTGGGGCGGCGGCGCTGGACCTCGGCGATGACGTAATTCAGTCCGTTGACGGAGTTCGAGTAGTTACTGTCGCCGGGGTCGTGGGAATGGGTCGTCTTGCGGCATTCCTTGACCATATTCTCGCCGTCCTGGACGATCCAGCCGACGCCGTATTCGTCGATCATGCGGATGGTTTCGGCGATCAGCCAGTCGCGGACGGGCACATGCGAGAGGCAGAGCGATTCGGCCATGAAGTAGCCGTAGCTGGACGAGGAGGTCCAGTCGGGGTTGGCCTGGAGGAGGGGAGAGTCCTACAAGGCGTGGACGAGGGCGAAGTGGAGGCCGAATTTCATGCCGAGGCTACGGACATAATTCGACAGGGCGCGCAGGCCGGACGGGAACTTGGCGGGATCTTCGCGCCAGTCGCCGAGCATACGCGCCCAGCCGTAATCGACGACAAAGACTTCGACGCCGAGGCTGGCGGCGGTCTGGGCGGCCTTGCGCAGGACGGGTTCGCTGATGGAGGACTGGTAGCCCCAGGAGTTCCACATGACATAGGGGAAGTCGCCGTCAGGGTAGGGGTGGGCAATTGCGGTCTGGACGAAAGTCCGGGTGGCTGCGCCGGCGGCGTCCCAATCGCCGGAGAAAAAACCGATGAAGGCCCAGGCGGAGGGGAAAGTCTGGCTGAACTCAAGCGGGTGGCTGAGATTGTGGAACGCGGCGCTGGTCTCGATGTATCCGGCGGACTTAAAGTAATCGGCGGAGACCGCGGCGCGGCCGTCGAACTCCCAGCCGGCGAAGATTCCGGCTGACGACGGATCGCTGAGGGCAAGCCATGAACAGTGCTGGCCGGAGGCGCCCGATTCGACGACGACAGGCTGGGTATCGGCGTCGAGGACCGATTCGATCTGCTGGAAGTTGCCGTCCTTGCCCGACCTGACCCACTGGTTGACGTGGAAAACGTTCCAGCCGGGCGCATCCGATTGAACGACCCACTACAGGAAATCGGCCTTGACGACCTTGACACGCGAGGGCATCAGGTTGCGGAACGAGGCGCGGTAGCGGAGGGCGGCCTGATCCGGGTACAGTTCGAGTTCGAGAGTCACCCGGGCGGTGCGCGGAAAGTCTTCGAGGACGATGGTCAACCGTCTTGCGCCGCGCGGGACATCGCGTTGCGTCTGGCTGACGAGCCGCCAACCAGTGGTTGCGGAGTAGACCGCGTACTGCGGCAGCGGCGTATCGATGCCAACCTCGTCCAGGCCGAACGTCAGGCCGACGGGAGCGGAAGGAAACACGTCAGGCCCAGTGGTGAACGCGAAAGGCGCGGTCACGGGCCATGCCGGAGGTTTCCAGAGGCGGCCGGAAGTGAGATCGGTCACGCCACGCCAAACGAAGTCGCCGGCCTGCGTGAGTTGGAAAGAGAAGGCGACCTTTTCGTTTGACAGTTTCCAGGACCGCTGAGCAGTGTCGTACGCGATATCGATTGCGGCCAATGCAGGCAGCGCTGTGAGGAGAGGCAGAAAGAGTGCTGCAAAGCGCATGGATGAATATATGCGCAGCCCAAGACCCCTTGGTTGCCGGATAGCGTCCGTCGATTGACTATCTTTCGTCAATGCGCCAGCCGGGCGGCAGCGAGGGCCTGTTGGACTTCGGCGGTGATGCGCTGCTTCAGTTCGGTGTGGAGGTTGCCAGTTGCGGGTCCCGCGAAGCCGGCATGGATGGCGACGACGCGATGGGCGCGGTCGAGGATGATCGACGACGGAAAGGCGCTGAAGTTCACCAATTGAGGGAGCGCTTTCTGGACCTGGCCATCTTCGGTTGAACCGGCGAGGAGGGTCAGATAGGGGACATCATGGCGGCGGTTGAAGGCGCGGACCTGGGGGATGTCAACGGCCGGGTCGCCGGTGTATTCGAAGGCCAGGGCGACGACTTCCAGCCCGGTGGGGCCGAAGCGTTTGTAAAGTTCGGCAAGGAATGGGGCTTCGTCGTGGCAGTTCGGGCACCAGGAACCCATGATGGTGATGACGACGGCCTTGCCCTTGAAACGCGGATCGGCGAGCGTGACGGGTCTGCCTTCGAGGTCCTTGGCGAAGAACTGGAAGGGGGCCTTGGGGTCGCGGACGCTGGTGACCTGGCTGGGGTCGGGCATCGATGCGCCGTCGCGGAGGCCGGTGAAGCGTGTGCGGCCGTCGATGGTGCCGGAAAGCTTGCCGGATTCGTCGATGGCGAGTTGAACCTGAGTGGCGCGGACGAGGTCGAAATGGGTCAGCGTGGCCTGGTTGCCGGAGACGGGACCGGCGAGGGTGCCGAAGTCGCCGTCGATGCGGAGGACGGTGCCGGTGAGCCTGCCGCCGGACATTTGAAAGTGCGCCTTCATGGCGGCGCGGCCGTCGGCGGGCGTCAGTATCCAGTCGCCGGAAAACGGCGACGGTTCCTGTTTCGCGGCTTTCGCGGACAGAGCCGGACGGGCGGAGAAGGCGCGTTTGACCGGGCCGGTGCGGGCGCGGCGGGTGTAGACACCGCGCAACTGGCCCGCATCCAGGGAGGCGTCGAGGAAGGCGTCGTAGAAGTCCCACTTCACGAGTAGGCGATTGCCTGTGAACGACGCGGATGTGGACCAGATGGGGCGGTCGCCGTCGAGCACGGCGGCACGGAGTTTCTGGCCCGCGCCTTCGAATCGCATCTGAAAACCGATCTCGCGGGTGTCGGCGGTGACCGATGCATCCCACATCCCTTTGGGCGATTGGGCCAGGGCGAACCCGGCGGTCAGCAAGAAAAGTGCGTACTTCATTCCTGACTCAAAGTGTATGGGTTCTGGGGCGACTTGTGCTTGGGGTGGCTGCGCGGCGATGCGCGGCGGGATGTCGAGTGCATCTTTGAGAATGCACCGGCTGGGGAGATAGACTAGGGCCATGTCCACTCAAGGCTGTTCGTTTCACGCGCCCGTCCGCCACCTCTTCGGACCCGGACCCTCGCCCGTCCACCCTCGCGTCTATGAGGCCATGCGCGAGCCGATCGTCGGCCACCTGGACCCGTACTTTTTCCAGATCAACGAAGAGATCCGCGCGCTGCTGAATCTCTGCTTCGGGACAAAGAACGAGTTCACCATGGTCATCTCCGGCACGGGCAGCGCCGGCATGGAAGCGGCCGTGGTGAACTTCATCGAGCCTGGGTCGAAGGTGGGCATCTTCGCTAACGGCTTCTTTTCCGACCGGCTGACCGAGATGGCCAAGCGGCAGCGGGCCGAGGTCGTGCGGCTGGAGAAACCCTGGGGCGAGGTCTACAGCGACGAGGAGGCGGCCGAGTTCATCGCGCGCGAGAAGCCCGCGGTGGTGGCGTTCGTGCAGGCCGAGACATCGACCGGCGCGTATCAGAAGGGACACGGCATCGCCAAGGCGGCGAGGGAGAATGGCGCGCTGGTGATCATGGATTGCGTGACGAGTCTGGGCGGCATGCCCGTGGACGTGGACGAGGCCGGCATCGACATCGCCTATAGCGGCACGCAGAAGGCGCTGGGGTGCCCTCCGGGACTGGCGCCGATCACGGTTTCGCCGCGCGCGGTCGAGTGGCTGCGCCAGCGTAAGACGACGCCGGCGAGCTGGTACTTTGATCTGAAGCTGCTGCTTGAGTATTACGAGAGCGCCCACCGTTACCACCACACAGCGCCGATTTCGATGTTCTATGCGCTGCGCGAGGCGCTGGAGATTGTGAAGGAAGAGGGTCTGGAGGCGCGGTTCAAGCGGCACCAAACGAACCATCAGGCGTTTGTGGATGGACTGGCCGCCATGGGCGTCGAGATGCACGTCGCGGCTGAGAACCGTCTGTGGACGCTGAATACGCCGAAGGTGCCCGAGGGCGTTGTTGATTTGGAAGTGCGGAAGAAGCTGATGGCGGATTATTCGATTGAGATCGCGGGTGGGTTTGGACCGCTGGCAGGGAAAGTTTTCCGGATTGGGACGATGGGGTACGGGTCGTCGCCGGAGAATGTCGCGATGCTCTTGGGGGCGCTGAAGTCGGCGCTACGTTAACCTACGAGGCCCAAGGTTTCGAGATAGAGGTCAACGGCTTCCTGGATGTTGACCATCGCTTCGTCCACCGTTTCGCCTTGGCTTTGACACCCTTTCAAACCGGGGGCGGAAGCATAGCACCCGTTGCCATCCCGTTCGATGACGATCTCGTACCCGCGCCAAACGGTGGTTGTTCGTGACGTCCCCAATCTCCAATCCTATCTCGTCAGCCGCGAGCGCGGAGATCTGGCTCAGTTTGGCGAGCCGCTCCCGCAAGGGAGCGGTATTCATCCTTGCCCCCTGCTCCGCGCGTAGCCCCCGACCGCGCTCGCCCCGGCACTCGTAGATCTCATGGCTGGACGCCAGATGCCACGCTGAATAAGTAGTGCATTTTGTCTCGGCTTACGGCTCAAGGTTTCTCTGGCGCAGAAAGGTTCTACTATGCAGTTTCGATGCACGTCAACTATGCAAGCTCTCTGATTTGTGCTAATAACATTAGCATGTCAACTTTTAATTCTCAGACCACCAGCGGGCATGACGCTGTTCGCCAACGATTCATCGTGCTCTCTGACTTCATAGCCTGGCCCCCAGGCCGGAAAGAGCAGGAAGCGCATCTAGCAATGCTCAGAGGCTTTGATCTTTGGGTTGATCCCAACCAGGAGGGCAATTTCATCCGATTCGAATTCGACCTCCGGTACTTCGAAACGGATAGACAAACATTCCTTGCCAGTACACGGCTGTTTCACGAGGTGTGAGCGACTGAAGCATGCACCGAGGTTGGGCGTCCCCGCACCGCACGCAGTTTCGTTGCACAGTCTGAGGCCCACATATAGCCCAGAGGTTGGAAGGTTGGTGGTTTCTGACCCTCTGGTTAGGCAAGGACCGCCTTCCGCCTCTGGTGTGGATCCCGGAGCTTTCTGGCCCACGCAGGCTACAAGAACTGAAATCTAAGGGTGAAGTATTTGTGATGGTACTCCGTCCAGGGCCACGGGTCGCCAAACTCCGAATTGTCCCATTCGCTATTTCTTGTCCAGCCCAGTTCAATAAATCTGGCCTCCATTTCCTCAAGTGAGATCTCACTAAGAAGATAGCCACAATATTGCGTGAACAAGAAACGCGGAACAACTGCCAACTGTATTCCGCACTCGGGCAGATGAAAATACTCGCCTCCTCGACCAAGTGACTCAGCCGTGATTAGATAAATAACTCCTTTATCAATTCTAAGATTTGGCATCCAGTCCCTGCGAAGACTGAACTGACTGAACAGCGACGGAAAACTCTTCTTGAGAGCATCCAACGCCTGTCGATCTGCAGACAGGCGGCAAAACATATCTTCGACCTCTGACCACTCCGTCGTGAATGTGTTGTATCGTCTACTATAGAAAAGTTTCGATGAGAGAACATCCACCTCCATCGACTGGAGCAATGCGGCGGTCTTCTCTCCTTCGGGAGCACAGTAGGAGTCAAGTAAAGCAATATCTTTTGCGTCAATCAACTTTTCGTCTACAAGAATGTGTTCCCAACGAGGAAGAATCGTAATCCGCAGAGGAGGAAGTGTTCCTTCCGGACGGAGGGTATGGCGTGCCAGAAATATGAAAACAAGCAGGCACAGCACTTGGCTTTGGCTGACGGAGAAGCGCCCGACGTAGTGGGCCAGTAAAAACAGAAGACCCACGAGAAAAAACACCCACACCAGCCGAACGTATCCTATGCTCCGTGGTTTCATCCGACGTTTCAATTATTTCTCTTTCTCAAAGCTGTCACAAGATCAACCCTCTGCATTGACGATTCGGCGGCCAAGTGGAACCGGCTTTCGCATTGCGAGGGGTCCAGCCCTTTCAGGGATAATACCGTTGATTAGGTCAAGGCGGGACAAATTAAGATTTCCACCAAGTGACTTTGATTTGTCGATAACCAAAATTCAGTTCATCATTTCACAGAAGAAGTCGATCTCTTGCAGACAATGCTTGCAGCGCGTCCTCCATCCCGCGCGCCCCATCAACCTCGCCCAAGATGAAGGTGGAGAGCAATAGCTATACCACTCCAAGTACTCGGGTGGAGTTACGCACCTTGGGCAAGGGTGCGCTTTCTGCAAATAAGAGGACATGGCCTCTCTCTTCCTCTCGTCAAGTTCCTTTTGCTCGGCGGAGGTAAGCGGGATGCTCTGACGCCGCGCCCACTGCTCGTCCTGAATCCTGTATTCCTCCATCTTCGCCCGCTCTGCCTCCTGCTCCTTGAATCTGCGGCAGACAAAAAAGTTGGCCCACGTCATTTCGGGCCCCTGAATCCACTCGATCAAGTCCGCCATACGGCACTTTTCGTACAAGACGTCGAGGAGGGCATTCGCCTCGTCTTGCGAGATTGGATCATGGAGGAACTGCTTCAGGACTTCCAACTTCGGGAGCAGCCACCGATCGGTGCTGAACATGGTGTCTGGACGATTGACCGACCTTTGGAAGTTTTGGAGAGCCTGCTCGCGGACCATGCCGCCGCGAACAATAGGCGGAGTGTCGTACATTGAGTGAGACCGAGCCTTGAGCGAGTATATACTGTCAGCGCATGGCTCGACAAGATGCACCCCCCAAGGCGTTCGATCTATCTGACATTCGGCACGACGCTACTGAGTTCCTGGCCATCTCGCCTACAATCGGAAGTGCATGTTGTCTGAAACACCACTGGCTTCCATAGTTGAAGCCTTCGCCGCCCCAATCCTTGCCCGGCTGACGCGTCGGGTCATCTCAAAACTGCGAGGAATGGACCAGGCATTGCTCTCGGGTGACGAGCGTTTACAGAATGCTTGGGAAGAGATTTGCGTCCAAGTGCAGGGGGAACAATCGTTCTTCTGGGAGGCATACGAGGATACAATCCGCCAATGCGCCCAAACGGAGGTCACGAAGCTTCAGCCTCATGAGCGCCAATCCCTGTGGCTTCAAACGGAGAGCGGGGCAGAGTGGCTGTTTGAGGAAGAGAATTCGGAGAGCGAGGTTCCACATTCCGACGATGACATCATCGAGTACCTGCTGAACGACCACATCCTCCCTGCCGCCTCCGATTACAGCAATCCCAGGATTCGCAAATACCTCGACGGCGACGAAGAATGGTAGCCGCCCAGATCGGGTCCGCCCAGAGATCCGTCGGCAGTACATCCTTCCGAAGGGGTCGGCCTGATACGAGCGACTGGCGATTCTGCCCAGGGGGGCAATCGGCCACCTTCGATGAAATTACGAACTCGTCGTATCAGACCCCTTCGCCCTTCGCAGAATCTGGACCAGATGGCCGGCTTCATCGCGACTTGCGCCAGGGCGCAGTGAAGCCGGCGTGCCGGCCTCACTGATGTGTGAGATACAATGTATCTCAGAGGGTAATCATGTCGACCACGATGGTTCACGTTCGCGTGGATGAAAAGACGAAGCAGAAGGCCGCGAAGACTCTGGCGGCGATGGGCATGTCGGTGTCCGACGCCGTGCGCATGTTGCTGGTCCGCGTGGCCGCGGAGAAGGCCCTGCCCTTCGAGGTGAAAGTCCCCAACGCGACCACTGTGAAGGCGATGCGCGCCACCGATAAGGGCCAGGGAAAGCGCCACAAGTCATCGGACTCGCTGTTCACGGACCTGGGAATTTGAGCCGGTGCGGAACCCGATAGCAGGAGCGCAGTTCCGGCGCGACGTGAAACTGGCCCAGAAGCGCAACAAGGACATGACGAAGTTGCGCGAGGCGATCCTACTGTTGATCGAAGGGAATCCGTTGCCACAGCGGTATAAAGACCACCCGCTCGGCGGCGAGTGGCAGCAGTTCCGGGACTGCCACATCGAACCGGACTGGTTGCTGATCTACAAAATCCACGGCGACGACCTGCACCTCGTCCGTACGGGAACGCACGCGGATTTGTTCTGACTGGGGCCGCGGGTGGGCCAATTCGCCCCCTCAAAATACGCACCCGGAACCCGCTCTCTTCGTTCGCGGCCTCCACGTTCTGGCGCGGTTTTCATGCGTTTTCGTCGGCTCGCGGCCCATGTGCACTCAGTCGAAAATCACGCGCGGCGACCCGCTCTCTTCGTTCGCGGTTGAAGTGGGTAAGGGGTGTATTTTCAGCAGGTTTGGTGGCCCCTGCGGGGCCATCCGGACTCTCCGCGTTCGCGGACTCAGCGGTCGGGATGGTGGGAGCGCTTATAGCTTCAACTTCAGGATCGTCAGCGAGTGCTTCGGGAAGGTGTAGACGGGGTGGCCGCCTTCGGCCTTTAGGGTCACTGTTCTTGTTACGGGCCGGACCTTTGTGTCCGCCCCAAACGTGTGCGTCGCTTTGAGGTCGGGGTGGTTCATTTCCCAGACTTCGGCTGTGGCCGCGGGCTTGCCTTCGGCGCTTTCGAGACGTGCCGTGATGTCCAGTTTCTCGCTGCGGTTCAGCACGTTCAGGTAGACGGTCTTCGTTTTGGCGTCGTAGGTCGCCGAGGTGTCGAGATACGGCAGTTCGCCTCGGCCGGCGGGCTTGTAGACGGGCGACTGGACGAAGAGGTCGATGGCCATCAGGTCGCGCTGTTTGGCGTATTCGGCGATGGGGAAGTAGATCGGCTGTAAGAAAAGGCCTTCCTTGTTGGTGAAGATGGGCGCGATGACGTTGACGATCTGGGCGAGGTTGGCCATCTTGACCGAGTCGGCGTTACGGATAAAGGAGTTGAAGAACATGCCCATGGCGAGGGCGTCTTCGTAGTTGTAGATCTCCTCCAGGCGCGTCGAACCGGTTTCGTGTTCGGAACCGCCGCGGGCGCGATACCAGACGTTCCATTCGTCGTAGGCGATGTAGATGGGACGCGCGTTGGGACGGCCCGAACGGACGGCGGCGATCTGGCCTTTGACGATCTGGATGCGTTCGTCGATGTCGGCCGAGACGGCGAGGAAGTTTTCGAAATTGTTTTCGCGGTTGCCGATGTAGGTGTGCAGCGAGATGTAGTCGATCTCGTTGCGCAGGCCTTCGAGCACGATGCGATTCCAATTCACCCAATCGACGCCGCGGCTGAAGTTGGACGAGCCGCTGGCGATCAGCTTGATCGACGGATCGACGCGCCGCATGGCCTTGGCGGCTTCGAGGGCGAACTTGGTGTAATCCTCGGCGTTTTTATGGCCGAGTTGCCAGGGTCCGTCGATCTCGTTGCCGAGGCCCCAGTACTTGACGCCATAGGGCTTGTCGCGGCCATTCTTGCGGCGCTGGCGGGCCCATTCGGTGTCGCGCGATTCGTTGGTGTATTCGACCCACTGGCGGGCGTCCTCGACCGTGCCGAGTCCGGCATTGATGCAGATGTAAGGCTCGACGCCGGCGCGCTCGGCGTAATCGAGAAACTCGTCCGTGCCGAATGTATTGGGTTCGAGCGCGCCCCAGGCGCCTTCGGGCCGCACGGGGCGTTGGGCGCGCGGGCCGATGCCGTCCTTCCAGTTGTAGCCGGAGACGAAGTTGCCGCCGGGCCAGCGCAGCAGGGTGACGCCCATGCCCTGCATGGCCTTCATGACGTCCTTGCGGTAGCCGCGTTCGTCGGCGAGGGGCGATCCGGGTTCGTAGAGGCCGCCATAGATGCAGCGGCCGAGGTGTTCGGCGAAGTTGCCGAAGACGTGGGGATGAACCTGGCCGATGGCGCGGTCGGTGTCGATTTTGATGCGGGCTTGCGGAATCTGGGCCGGGGCGAGCAGGGCCGAGGCCAGGAGCGTCAGAATCGCATATTTCATGCGACTATCGTAACCTGTCGAAGCGCGGGCCGCCAGTCGCCGAGGCTGGATTAGTAGGCCCAGCGCCAAAGGTTGGCGGCGGTGGTGAAGCCGGCGCCGACGGCGGCGAACAGGACCAGATCGCCCTTCGCCATCCTGCCATCGGCGATGGCGTCGCGGGTGGCGAGGGGGATGGTGGCGGCGGTGGTGTTGCCGTAGCGCTCGATGTTGATCATCACCTGTTCGGGCTTCATACCGAGCCGTTGCGCGGCTGAATTGATGATCCGGATGTTGGCCTGATGCGGGATCATCAACTTCACGTCGGACGACGCGATGCCGCACTTGGACAGCAGGTCGGCACTGACCTCGCCCATGCGTCGGACGGCGAATTTGAAGACGGCCTGGCCGTCCTGGTCGACGTAATGGAGACGGTTGGCGACCGTGTCGGCGGAAGCGGGCAGGCGACTGCCGCCGGCGCGCATCTTGAGCGCATCGCCACCGGAACCGTCGATCTCGTTATTGAAACCGACGAAGCCGGGTTCGCCATCCTCGGCTGGCTCGATCAGCATGGCGCCGGCGCCGTCGCCGAACAGGACGCAGGTGGCGCGGTCCTGATAGTCGATGATGCGCGACATGGTGTCGGCGCCGATGACCAGGACCTTTTCGTGCGTTCCGGCGCCAACCAGATGGGCGGCGGTGGTGAGTCCATAAACGAAGCCGGAACAGGCCGCGATGAGGTCGAATCCCCACGCCTTCTTCGCCCCGATCTGATGCTGCACCAGGCACGCGGTGGACGGGAACATGTGGTCCGGGGTCACGGTGCAGACGATGATGGCGTCGACGTCCTCGCCCGAGATGCCGCGCTGTTCGAGGGTGGCCTTCGCCGCGTGGACGGCCATGTCGGACGTGGCCATGTCAGGATCGGCGATGTGGCGCTCGCGGATGCCGGTCCGCTCGAAAATCCACTGATCCGACGTGTCCACCATCTTCGCCAGATCGTCGTTGGTAAGCACGCGAGGCGGCACATAGCAGCCCAGCGCGCTGATTTTAACGTTACGCAAGAAGCCTCCACTCGATGGCCCCGTACCGCCCGGATGGTGTCCGGAGGACGGTGGACTTCGCGCCCCATGGGATGGGACACAAAACTCCATTGATATGCTATTCGGAAGAGGGATGCAAGTTATCCAACTCAATCTGTTCGGGGATGGCGGGGACGCGGCCGTGACGGTAGTCCGTTTCGAGGAGACCGCCAACGACATTTTCACCCGCGTTTTCCGCCAAAAGGCGATCCGCGCGAAGAAGGCGTCGAGGGGCGTCGCGGCCGAGGTTGTCTACCGGCCCTGGGCCAACGCCAACGGCAGGATTCACCTCGATGGGCAGACCCTGCGGGTGCATCTTTCCGACCTTTGGCGGACGGCCCCGCCCGGGGTGGTCGAAGCGCTGGCCGAGATTCTGGTCTCGAAACTCTTCCGCCACAAGGTGGGTTCCGAACACAGCGACCGGTACCGTGAATGGGTCAACACGGAGGAAGTGCATGGGGAGATGGTCCGGTTGCGGCGGGAACGGGGCCGCAAGAGCTTCGCGCCGGCCCAGGGTGCATGTTTCGACCTGGGCATCCTGTTTGACCGGGTGAACGAGCAGTATTTCGAGGCCGCCCTGAACAGGCCCAAGCTGGGCTGGAGCCGAGGCCTCTCGTCATCGCTGCTGGGGCACTACGATCCGCCCCACCATGCCATCGTCCTGAACCGGGTTCTGGATTCTCCCGAGATGCCGCCCCTGGTGGTCGAATTCGTGATGTATCACGAGATGCTGCACATCCGCTTCCCGGTTGAATTGCACTCGGGCCGGCGGCACATCCACACAAGGCCTTTCCGCGCGGCCGAGAAACTCTTCACCGGCTACGAAGAGGCCAGGAAGTTCATCCGCCAGAGGAACTGGAGGCAGTTCTGAGTGGCCGGAGAAGCCGGTTCGGGTCAGGCAGCAGCGTAGCTTCGTGACCGAACCGAAGCCGTGAGCCCGTCCAGCGAACCGACCAGGATGCTGGCGTCCACCTGAGACACGCCGAACTGGAAGCCGAGCGTCTGGAGGTGAATCCTCCACAGAGCCAGAGTGAACCGCACCTTCTGCCGGAACAGTTCTTCCCGCAATTCGCGGCCGGCAGTCCCCGCCGAGACCATCAGTTGGCCCAGGGCCTGAAGGCGGTCGAAGTCAGCCGCCATCTCGCGCAGGTACTGGCGCATCACCAGCACCCGATTACGACGGAACTCAGCCCGCATCTTGCGGTCGCAGCCGTCGAGCGAGGCGATGTATTCAAATTCCTTTGGAGAAAGCAGCCTCAGGACAGGCGAGTAGCGTTCCGGACGAAACGCGTTCCACCACGCGAGGTCCACGTCGAAGACCTTCCGCGTCGCCACCAGCCGGCTCAACAACCAGCCGAGCGCGATCATCAGGACCAGGGACAAGCCCGCAGTCAGTACAAGTGGGTTCATCTGTCACCTCAGAGATTTGACGCTCTATCGTAGCCCGAAATCGTCATTTCTGCAATTGACTTCTGTAACGGCGTGGGGAATGGCTGGAAAGATTACGAATTCTTCACGGATCGTGCCATCGCGTTCAGCGATTTCAGCTGCTCGAGAAGACGCTCCTGATCGCCGGGCGAACGTGGGAGTGTGCCCTGTGGCATGACAGTCTCACCAGCTTTGCTCAAGGTGGCGGCCCACCAGCCAAACGTCAGCGCGGAAACGGCCATGATGACCGTGCCGGCGATCTCCGTGGCCCCTGCGCCGGCAAAAACCCTCACGGCCACTGCCGTACAGATGGTGGCCAGGATGGCGGACAGTCCGAAGGCATAACCAACCACGTTCCTTTTCAGCGGAACGGGAAACCAGAGCATGAAGCCGATAAGGGTGATCAGGAAGAAGAGGACGATGAAAGCGACGACCGAGTCGAATAGCAAGACGAAGCGCAGGGTGGGGAAGGGTTCGCCGGCCACCCGCGATCCCGCGTAAGCGTAACCGAAGGCGAGCATTCCCCCGACTGCGGCCGTGAGCAGCAGCGACCGCCGGCCAAGCACGGCCAACCCGCTATAGGCTTCAAAAACGTGCCTGTAGACTTCCAGGCCGGTCCACACCTGGAGCAAGCAAACTGCCGGTGTCGTCAGGACATACACCCACGCGTAAGTGGATTCGCTAGACCGGTGGAACATCAGCAGCGCAGAACGCGCCGGCAGGAACAGAAGAAACACCAACAGCGCCGGGTAGACCGGAGCAAGTTTGGACGCGAGCGCTCTCACGCCCGCAACGGCAGCCAAAGTGGCGTTCAAGTACCAGAACAGAGTTTCAAACACGTTTGACATCCACAACCCGCCTCAGCGCGTCGTAAGGGCGGCGGGCCAGGGGCGGAAGCAACGCTCCCGCCCCACGATGATATCAACACGGTTCATCCCGGTCTTCGAACATCATGGAGTCGAACCGGCACACAGCCCGCTCCATGACGGGCGGCTCGCGGCAGTCCAGACTCTACCAGGCTGGCGAAGTCGGGCAGGGGAAGCACCGCGGGATGGGATCATACTGCGTGGTCATCACGCTGAATGCCGGCGTGGCCAGCAGAAGGGCAAGCAGGATTCTCTTCATGGTTGTTCTAGGCTCCTTTGGATTTCAACTTGACAGCGGTCTCGAACAAAGGCTAACTTCATATGCACTTATTGCGTGCGCCGCGGTTTAGTTTTTCTGGTTTCGGAACAAGTCTGAATGCGCCGGGCTCGAACGAGGGCCGCGTGAGCGCGAAGGCTTCGGATTTGATTAATATAGGGGAAGGCTTGGACTTGCCGGTGATGTCAACCATGACGTCTGAACCATGGAAGAGCGCTAGCGACGACGTATGGCGTCGGACGCTGCGACAGATTCCTACCGTTTACGGGCGTTTGGTGTATCTTGCGCAGCGGCGAAGTCCCGACAGCGGACTGTACGAGCACCACGGCCTGGCCAAGATATTCGGCGAAGAGGAGGCGGACACTGCCCTTCGCGCAAGCCATGACGGCACCTTTCGCCAGTGGCTCAATCTCGGGATAGAAGAGCAGAAAGCCGACCTGTCGCTCTACTTCGCCGGGTTGCCCACCAGCCGCAAGGTTCTCGTCGAAAACTGGATGCGGCTGGCGCCGTACCGCAGCCTCATCCCCTTCGACGCCAGCCCGGCCGATAGCGGGCTCTTCCTCACTGATATCGAGATTCTACTCCGGACCATCAGGAACGAACTGGTCTCCTGAGATCCGGGTCCAACCGGTTCGCCACTCCAACCACCCGCCCCACAACCTCGATTTGAGAGGGATAGCTATAGACCTGCGGTGCGCATGGCGACGCGGGGTGCGGCACGGCAATCAGCCTCTCGCCCTCCACGCTACACCAGCAGCACGTCCAACCTTCACGCCGCTCCAGGAAATAGATCGGCCTGTCGAACTCGTTGGTCCAGCCCGACGCCGCTATCCTGTTCTTCGACTCGTCAATCAGCAGCAGGCTTCCTGGCTGGAGCAACGGATACATGAACCAGTCGTCCAATCCCAGAAACCCGTAGCGGTGCGCTTTTAAGTCCAGACCTGCCAGCAACATCACCGGCAAAATGCCCCAACTCTGAATGAACCGGCTCAGAAAGGTAGTCTTCCTCAGATCCACTCCGGGATCGAGCGAAAGCGGCACCTGGACATGCGCGCCTGAACCCAGACTCGCACCCTCCGGTGAGAGACTGAGCAGATGCGTCTTGTCCGGCGCCATCAGCGTTACGTCGGCCGGCAGTCCGCCGACATCGACTCCGTACCAGAGCAAAACGTCGGTGATCTCGAGCCTGTAAATCGTGCAAAGCGAGTACAGCTTGTAGATATTCGGGACCACGCCCCGGTTCTCCATGTCGGACAACCGGCTGATGGCGATGGTGAATTCGCTGTTCTTGTGACGGTCCGCAATCCGGGCGCTGAACTCCTCCACGTCGCGGTAACGCAGCCCAAGCCGCTCCCGCGCAAGTTTCAGCTTCTGTCCGGCGTCATCCATGATATGATTCGATGCGGTTCAGGCGCCCGCCGCCGATCTGTCTTCGCGGCGTTGAGCTACGTTGCAGGTGCGCAATCTCCGCCTGATTCAATTCTGTTCTGGAAACGGAACAAACTCAAGCAACGAGGATCACATTGGCAAAACACCTCAAAAAACGCCCCGCTCTCGCCGTAGCCTTTCAAGGCGAACCTGGAGCCTTCAGCCATGAGGCGATCGTCAAATTGCTCGGGCCCGACGTCCAAATCGTTCCTTGTCAACGGTTTGAAGAGGTGTTCGCCTCTCTTCGCTCCTCAAATTGTGACACTGCCGTCATCCCCATTGAAAACACGCTCCATGGCTCGGTGCACGAGAACTACGACCATTTGCTTCACTTCGACCACCAGATTGTCGCCGAAACAAACGTCCGCATCGTTCACAATCTGATCGCCGCCCCAGGCGTCCGCCTGACGAGTGTTCGCCGGGTCTTCTCCCATCCCGTCGCTTTGAACCAGTGCCTGTCGTTTTTCGCCGCCAACCCTCAGTTCGAACGCAGCCCCTTCTATGACACCGCCGGCAGCGTAAAAATGATCATGGCGGAAGGTCTGAAGGACTCTGCCGCCATCGCGTCCGCCGTCTCCGCTGAGATTTATGGCGCCCGCATCCTGCGCCGGTCCATCGAGGACGACCGCCAGAACTACACCCGCTTCTTCCTCCTTCGACGCGCCGGCGACGTCCCGTTGCCGCTCGACGAGACCGGCAAGAAATCCTGGAAGACTTCGCTCGTCTTCACCACCCGCAACCAGCCCGGTTCGCTCTTCCGCGCCCTCAGCGCCTTCGCCCTGCGCGACATCAGCCTGGCCAAAATCGAATCCCGCCCGCTGCGCGGCAAACCGTGGGAGTATCTTTTCTATGTGGACCTGCTAGGCAATGTAGCGGACGAAAAGGTTAAACGCGCCTTGGGCCACCTTGAGGAGTTGACCGACCTCCAACGCGTCCTAGGCTGCTATCGAGTCTGAGACAATCTGGACAATTGAGAGGTCTCTGATACATGGTTGACGAATCGGTGGAATCGAAAATCGTCCGGGCGCTCGCCCAGCGAGTCTCGCGGCTGTTGGCCAACCGGCTGATCTCAACGCTGCAGAAGATGACAGACGCATTGCTTTCGGGGGGTGACTCCGGGCTGGAGAATACGTGGGATGAGATCTGTGTCCAGGTCCAATATGAGCAATCGGTGTATTGGGATTCCTACACGGATACCCTCGCCCGGATGGTGGAGGCCGAGGTGGCCAGCCTGCGGCCTTACGAGCGCGAGGCCATCTGGCTGCAAACTGACAGTGGAATGGTGTGGTCCATCGATGACGGCTGCCGGGGAGATCACGTCCCCATCTCTGCTGAGGACATCGTTCAGCACTTGACGGAAGACTATATTTTCAAGAAAGCCGCGGATTGGAGCAATCCGCGAATTCGGAGGTACTTGGACAGCGGAGAAACCTGGTGACAAAGTTGTTGAGTTGAAGGCGGACGCCACGCGCCGCAAGCAGTTCACATCACCCGCGCCCGAATCACTTTGTCCAGCTTCGGGAACTCCCGCGCCAGATACGCCTCACCCTCTTTCTTGATCAGATCCTGATTCGGACCCTTGCCCCGCGGCGCGCCTTCGCCATACCCGCTATACAGTTTCTCGACAACCTCCATCCCCTCGACCACCCGTCCAAACGCCGAGAAGCCCCGCGCGTCCAACCGTGAGTTCGCACCCAGATTGATATAGACCTGCACCGTCCGCGTATTCGGGCCGCCTGTCGCGAAACTGATCGTCCCGCGCACATTCGACGCCTTCACCGGATCATCCTGAATCTTCGTCTTGTCGTCCCAAGCCTTCGACACGGCCGGATCCGGATTGATGCCCCATTGAACGACGAATCCCGGCAACACCCGGAAAAACCGGCAGCCGTCATAGAAACCGCCCCGCACCAGGCTGTAGAACCGGTCCGCCCCTAACGGAGCCCAAGGCCGGACGACCTGAACCGCAAATACGCCCTGAGTCGTCTCAAACCGCGCCTTCCAGACCTCAGGAGAACGCCGGGCGACCAGGACCGGGTCCTTCAACTTCACCAACCGCGGCGCACACCCGGCCATCGCCGCCGCGGCAACCAACAGACTCCTGCGGGCAATCATGATCCTCTCATCGTAGCCTCCGGGGCTGTACAATGAGCACGATGGATCGCCCTTTTGTCATGGAGAAGTACGGCCGGTTGAAGGACATGGACCGTTCCTTCGACATCGCCTACTGGCAAAGGCTCGGCCCCGAAGCGATCTTCGAGGCCGCCTGGCAAATGGTGGTCGACGCCGAAAAGTTTCGTGCCCGGAACCCCGATGAACTCCGACTTCGAAGATCTGTTGAGAATTTTCAGCGACGCAGAGGTTAGATACCTGATCGTCGGCGGCTACGCGGTAATGCTCTACTCAGAGCCGCGCTACACGAAGGATCTCGACATCTGGGTTGAACCATCGCCTGGGAACGCTGAGCGTGTGTTCGACGCCCTCGCCCGTTTTGGCGCACCGCTTTCCTCGCTCACTCCTGCCGATTTTGCTCTGCCCGGCAATTTCTATCAGGTCGGCATGCCTCCGGTTCGGATCGACATTATTATGTCGATCGACGGGGTTGAGTTTGGCGAGGCTTGGGACAACCGGAACCAGTCTCCTGTCGGTTCCCAACTCGCCTGGTTTATCGGCCGCCAGGAGTTGATTCGCAACAAGCGCGCATCCGGCCGCCACATCGATCTGCATGACGCGGAACAGCTTGAAGCCTCGTCTCAAAACGCTGGTCCCGGCGGCACTCCTCCGCCTCTCGCAGAATAGCTACTAAAGTTCAGCACGCAGTCCCGCGAATCCGTTCTCACGCCACCGCCCCCACCCTCACCCCGTTCAATGAAAACCCCTTCCGGTTATCGTGCGCGTCCACCGTCGCTTCCACCGACAGCACCGGCTTCACCGTCAAATGCCCGTAGTCGCGATACGTCTTCGCGAACAGCGACACCTCGACGAAGCCCGTCCAGTCGGCCAGCGTCAAAAACTTCATCGTCCCCTGCGCCGTCGGGTGGTGGCGGTCGGCGACGACAAGTCCGCAGACGCGCACGGTCTTGCCGTAGAACTCGCTTTGCCGTTCAGTGAGCCGCGCCACCGTCACATAGTTCTTCCACGCCACTTTCGGCCCGAAACACTCCAGCGGGTGCAGCGACACCGGGAAACCCAGCGTCTCCACCTCCCACTTCGCCCGCGCCTCCACGCCCGCCTCGAACGACTCCGGCAACTCGCCATTCACCCACGGCTCCGCTCCGCCCTTTTTCATCGACGCTTCCAGCCGTTGCAGCCGCCAAAACAGCCGTCCGCGCGGCTCGCCCAGCCCGTCCAGCGTCCCGCTTTTCAGCAGCGCCAGCCACTCATCGCGCGCCGGACGCGCCTTGCGGTAGAACTCGCCCACTTCAGCGAACGGCCGTCCGTCAACGATCTTTTCCAGCGTCTTCGCCGTCAATCCCTTCACCTGGTCCAGCGGCAAACGAACCGTCTCGCCCTGTGTCAAAAACCGCTTCGCATCCGACTCGTTGAGATCCGGCGCCAGGAACCGCGCCCCGTTGCGCAGCGCCTCCAACACGTAAAGCATCGGCGAGTAAAAACCGCGCCGCGACGTCAGCACGGCCGACAAAAACTCCACCGGATAGCGCGTCTTCAACCACGCTCCCGCAAACGCCTCCACCGCGTACGCCGCCGAATGCGCCTTGTTGAACATGTACCCGGCGAAGTCACGCAACAGCGCCCAGACGGCGTCAATCTCGCCTTCAGTCCTTCCCAATGCCCGCGCCGATTGTTTGAACTCCTCGCCCAACGCGTCGATCCGCGCCCGGTCGCGATTCTTCACCAGCGCCCGCCGCAACAGGTCCGCGCGGCCCCACGGCATCGCCGCGAATCCATTGGCCACCAGCAGGATATGCTCCTCGAACGCCATCAGCCCATAGGTGTCCTTCAGCAACGGTTCGAGCGACGGATGCGCATAAGACGGCGGCTCCAGGCCCTGATGCCGCCTCGCAAACGCCCGCTTCTTGCCTTCGTTCGCCGCGCCCGGACGGATGATGGATTCGACCGTCGTCAGGCAATCGATATCGCGGCAGTCGGTCATCACCAGCAACGACGTCATCGCGGGCGACTCGATGTGAAACACGCCCCGCGCCTCGCCCCTGGCAATCACGTCCCAGGTCTGCGCGTCGTTCCAGTCCAGCCTGTCCAGATCCGGCGCCGGCTTGCCGCCGTCGGCCAGATTTTCGAGCGTGTCATGCAGCACCGTCAACCCGGCCTGACCCAACAGATCCATCTTTAATAGACCAAGTTCTTCGACGTCGTCCATCGTGTAATGCGTCGTCAAAATCCCTTTCGACGATTCAAACAGCGGCATCTTGTCGGCAACCGCCGACCCGCTCACCACCAGCCCGCAAGGGTGCATCGCAAAGTGGCGCGGGATGCCGTCGAAGCTCCCGGCCAGCGACAGGACCGTCTTATACGGCTCTTCGTTAACCGGCAGATCGCGGCACTCCGGCGTGGCAATCGCGGCTTCGCGGGCGTCGCCCTTGTGCCACGGCAGACGTTCAGTGAACCTCCGCGCCTCGCGCTCCGGGATGCCGTAAACCTTGGCGATGTCGGCCACCGCCGAGCGGCCCTGAAACGTATGCACGGCGCCGATCATCGCCACATGCTCGCGGCCATAACGGTCGAAGACGTGGCGGATCACCTCGTCGCGGCGGTCCCACGGCAGGTCCAGATCGATGTCGGCCAGTTTGGCGAACTGCATCCGTTCGCGGTTCAGGAACCGTTCGAAACAGAGTCCGAAACGGAACGGGCAGACGTTCGAAATCCCCAGCAGATAACAGACCAGGCTGCCCGCGGCCGACCCGCGCGCCAGCGTCGAAATCCTCTTCGACGCGCACCAATCGACAATCTCCGAGAACACCAGAAAATACTCCGCATAGCCGACCTCCTCGATGATCGACATCTCACGTTCCAGACGTTCCATCACTTCGCTTCCCGGCCCCAACCCGTAGCGCCGTTCCAGACCCTTTCGCGTCCGCGCCCGCAACTCCGCCACCGCGTCCGCGCAAGGGAACTTCGGAAAGTGAATATCGCCCAGTTCGAAATCGAACTGGCAGCGTTCGGCGATACGCACAGTGTTCGCCATCGCCTGCGGCAGCGATCCGAAATAGCAGGTCATCTCTTCGGGCGTATGGAAATGGTGCCGCCCGGCGGAGAGCTTTTCCGGATGCGGCTGGTTGAGCATCGTCAACGTCCGCATGCTTTGCAGGATGTCGAACCGCAGACGGTCCGATTCGTCCAGGTAATGCGCGTCCACGCCCGTCGTCAGCGCGACTTTGTTCCGTCGCGCCAACTCGGCGAACAGCCGCACCAGCCGCAGGTCTTCGTCGTTATGAGGGGCGATCTCCAGCGCCAGGTTGCGCCCGAAGATCTCGCGCAAACGGTCCAGTTCACCCTCGGCCGGCTGGTTGCGCCGCACCGCCCGGGCCAGTGCGCTGCGCGGTCCGGCGAGACAAATCACACCCCCGCTGAACCCGCCCACATCGGCCCATGTGACGCCATTGGGATGCTCAATGCGGGTGGTCAACAACCGGCAGAGATTCGAATAGCCGCGTGCGTTTTCCACCAGCAGCACGACGGTCGAGCCATCCTCCACCGTCACCTCGCTGCCCGTCACCGCATGAAGTCCCAGGTCCCGGCACTTCTTCCAAAACGCCACCGCCCCGGCCAGCGTGTCGCGGTCGGTCAACCCAACGGCCGTCATCCCGCAAGCCTCGGCCGCCACCGCCACCTGCTCTGGCGGGATGGTCGAATCCAGCAGCGAGAACCAACTGTGATTGTGCAGAGCGGCGTAGGGCATGGCTGGTTTGACTAGTATAAATTCTTACACTATCCAGACTCCAAAGACAAGCCCCTTCCGCGCCCGCGCTCATGTATGCTTCTTAGCTATGATCCGTCGACTTTTCGTCTCCGCCATCCTCCTTGCCGCCGTCTCGTTCGCCCAGACCCCCGCGGCCCAAATCCAGGCCGCCGAAGACGCCTGGATCAGCGCCATCAAGGCCCGCGACGCCGCCGCGCTCGACCGCGTGTTGAACGACGATCTGGTCTATGTCCATTCGGGCGGCGTCATCGACACCAAGGCCCAATACATCGCCAAGGTCACCTCCGGCAAGCAGGTGTACAAATCCGTCGAACAGTTCAAGATGAAGATCCGCGTCGACGGCTCGCTGGCCACCACCCACTGCTGGGCACGGATGCAGGGCATCAACGCCACAGGCAATTTCGACGACAAACTCGTCATCGCCCACATCTGGGTGAAGACCCCAACCGGCTGGCGCCTGGCCGCCCACCAGACAACCAAGGTCCCTGAGATTCCTAAATAGGAGTCTCCACTCAGAAGGCCACGAACGGAGAGAGTGGGTTTCCGTGTGTGGCGGGAGAGCGGATCGACCTGCTCTCTTCGTTCGCAGCCTCCGGTTGAGGCCACTCCACGCCTCGCTAACTCCCGGCGTTCTCCAGCGCCGCCCGGACCTTCTTCGGCAAACCGGCATAGACGACCGCGTACGCCTCTTCAAGACGCCGTTTCACTTCCGCTCTCGGCATCCCCGAAGCGTCCTCCAGCGACACCCAATGCGCCCGCGCCAGGTACGCCGCCGGGATGATGCCGGGCCGCTCAACGAGTTCGTCGAAATCATCCTTGGTGCACTTGAACGACAGGCATGTATTGGCCGGTTCCAGCGGCGCGATGACGAAGATCTTGCCGCCGGCTTTGAAGACCAGGTTGTCGCCCCACTGCACGGTTTCGGTCACATGCGGCAACGCCATGCAGATGGCGCGGATCCAGTCGATGCTCAGGGATGCACTCACGGGGTTTCGTAGGTTCGTTTGGCCGGAGCCTCGGCGTTCCTTCTTTTCATCCATTGTTTCCGACGCAACCGGTTCCTTCATCTCCTCGCCATGAAGGGTGTCTTGAAACTCAACGCCTGTTCCGGCGTCGGCGCCTGAGCGCTGCACAGCGCTGCAAAAAGAAATAGAATCATGGTCCGGCCCATGGGCAACATTGTCAAGGAGAACACCCCGATGGCACAAGCAAACAAATGGTCGCGCCGAGCCGCCGTCTCGGCCCTGCTGGCGCCTCTGGCCGCCGAAACCGCCGCCGCGCGTCAGGCCGCCGCACCGGTCAAAGCGCGCGACCCGCTGAAGATCACGCGCCTGGAAACCTTCCTCGTCAAGCCCCGCTGGGTCTTTCTGAAGATCCATACCAACGCCGGCATCACCGGCCTCGGCGAGCCTCTTCTCGAAGGACGCGCGCTGACCATTCAAACCGCCATCAAGGAGATCGAGCCTTACCTCATCGGCAAGGACCCCCGCCCCGTCCAGCACCACTGGCAGGCCATCTACCGCCATGCCTTCTACCGCGGCGGCCCAATCCTCACATCCGCCCTCTCTGGCATCGACCAGGCGCTTTGGGACATCAAGGGCAAGGCGCTCGGCGTGCCCGTTTACGAACTGCTCGGCGGCCCGACGCGCAACCGCGTGCGCGTCTATGCCCACGGAGGCGGCTCCGATCCGGCCCGGATCAAGGCCCTGCTCGCCCAGGGTTTCACCGCCTTCAAGACCGGCCCGGCCCGCCGCCGCAGGTACCCCAGGTATGTCGAGACCCCGGCCGAGGTCCAGTACGCGGGTGAAAAGATGGGCGAGTTTCGCAAATTGGTCGGCGACAACGTGGATATTGGAATCGATTTCCACGGCGCAGTCAGCCCCGCCCACGCCAAAATGCTGATCAAGGTGCTCGAACCCTACAATCCAATGTTCATCGAGGAACCCTGCCAGGCGCAGAACCACGACATCATGGCCGAAATCGCCCGTTCCACCCACCTGCCCATCGCCACCGGCGAACGCGTCTTTACCAAATGGGGCTTCCGCGAAGTCCTCGAAAAGAAGGCCGCCACCATCCTTCAGCCCGACCTCTGTCACGCCGGCGGCATCAGCGAGGTCCGATCCGTCGCCGCCATGGCCGAGGCCTATTACGCATCAATCGCGCCCCACAATCCCATGGGACCGATCTCGCTCGCCGCCGGAGTCCAGCTTGCCGCATCGATTCCCAACTTCCTCATCCAGGAACAGGTCTCGCTCGGCGAAGGCTACATCAAGCAGCCCTTCAAGGTCCGGGAGGGCTATCTTGATCTACCCACGACGCCGGGACTGGGCGTCGAAATCGACGATAACGCCATCGCCGACAAACTCGGCCACGACTGGCGCAACCCGGAATCCTACGACGAGGACGACGGCAGCGTGGTGGACTGGTGACAGAGCAATCGGGAACGAAAAGGGCTAGAATCGCGACAGTGGCATAGCCGACCGATGCTTTGGATGAAATCGCCAATCGATCGTATCAGTCCGACCCCTTGGCTCCTTGGCTCGGCGCGGCCGAGATTGCGAGGCCTTTGAAAGCCGCTTGGTAAGACATCATAGGCTTGCACGGGCACTCGTATTTATGTCAGATTGGACATAGTACCCATGGCTCGCGGAATCGACATGCCGTTGGTTTGGTTGAAGGGGGAAGTGAGGACTCCGCCATTCAGTCCGGAGGCCCGCATCGAAGCGGGATTCCTCCTCCGACGGCTGCAGAAGGGCGATAGCTTCGGTCTTCCGCATTCCAGGCCGATGCCTGCCATCGGGCCACAGTGCCATGAATTGCGGATCAACGATACGAATCGCACTTGGCGAATCGTTTATCACATCGCCGGAGATGCGGTGGTGATCCTCGACGTGTTCAGCAAGAAGACGGCGGCAACGCCGATCGAGGTGCTTTCGAATTGTAGACGGCGGCTGGCTGCATATCAGGCTGTTGTGTCCGGCCGGGAAAGGAATCGATGATGAACGCTGCCAAGAAAGCCCGGCTTACCCGCGCCGGCTGGACCACCGGCGACGCGGCCGAGTTCCTCGATCTCACTTCGGAGGAATCGCAGTTCGTCGAAATGAAGCTCGCGCTTGCCGCAGGGTTGCGCGAACTTCGGGAGAAGCGCGGGCTGACACAGGCCGAACTGGCTCAGCAACTGCGCTCCAGCCAATCGCGGGTCGCCAAGCTGGAGGCCGGCGACCGGTCAGTGTCAATCGACCTGCTGCTTCGCTCGTTATTGGCAATCGGCGCCGCTCCCGGCGAGATCGCGAAGTTGATCAGGCGCGCGGATTCGAAGCGGGCCGCCTGACAGGCTGCTGACGTACTCGCGCTGGCCGCAGGAGTATGCCAGCAGCCGACTGGCGCAACCAGGAATCCTACGACAAGGACGACGGCAGCGTCGTGGACTGGTAATTTTCTTCAACCGCCTGTTAGCACTTCGCGCCCATCCATCGTCTTTAGCGCATCAGTCACCGCCCAATGGAGGGGCGTTCAAGATGCAGCACAACAGTCGATTTCTCTCCGCGGCCCTTGCCGCTGTGATGCTCACCATTCCCGCCCTCGCCGGCGGCTTCTGGATTACTCTGGGCAATCCCGAAGCCAGTTCCGAGGCGAAGGCAATGAACGCGGTTCTCACCGTCATGCCCACAGGCTGCGGCAATCCAGCCGAGGCCAAGGTGTCGGCCATCGCCGAAGGTATTGTCAACGGGAAACGCGCCTCGATTCCGTTGAAGGTCAAGGCTCTGACCAGTCCCGGCCTCCACGCCATATCAAGGCAATGGCCGGCCGAAGGCAAATGGGTGGTCCGTGTGGTCGCCAGCTACGAAGGCAGCCAGACCTCGGTGATTGTCCCGTTCGACGGCAACGTGGCTGTCCGCAAGTCGGCTAAATTCAGCCAGGGGGCCGCCACCAGTCAGGACGCCGCCACACTTCTCGCGTCCAACTGATAGCATGTTCCCCACCATGGCATTGCCCGCCTCCGCGGCCCGGCTCCTCACCCTCGTGCGCAGCGCGAGCGGTGGGGACCGCGCCGCGTTTGGCGAGTTGTTCAGCCGGTACTCGCGCATGGTGCATGGAATCCTGCTGGCACGCGTTCCGCCTGCCGACGCCGAGGACCTCGTTCACGACGTATTCATTTCCGCAATGAACCGCCTGACCGCTTTGCGTGACCAGGAGGCATTCGGCGGCTGGCTGGCCTCCATTGCCCGCGGCAAGGCGGTCGATCATCTTCGGTCGCGCCGCCCTGTGATGGAAATCCCGGCTTCGCTCGCCTCCCACGGGCCATCGGCCGAATCGCGCCTCGAAGCAGTGCGCATTCTTCAACGCATCCAGGAGTTGCCCGAGGCTTACAGGGACACGCTCATCCTGCGGCTTGTCGAAGGATTGACCGGCCCCGAAATCGCCGAGCAGACCGGCCTCACGCCCGGCTCTGTGCGCGTCAACCTCGCCCGCGGCATGAAACTGCTGCGAGAAAGACTCGAAGGGAAACCCACGCCATGAGCGACAACTATCTTTGGGACCGCTCCGGTCCGGCGGACCCCGAAATCGAGCATCTCGAAAAACTCCTCGGTGAACTGCGCCTGCCCCCCGCAGCGGCTCCACCCCGCCGCAAAGTCTGGATCCCGCCCGCCATCGCCGCCTGTCTGCTGGCCGGTGTCGCGATCTGGCAGACCACCATCGCCCCGCCTCCAGCGGCCACGGCTTGGCAGGTGGATGGACGGGCTCTCCTGGCGGGCGAGACCATCCGCACCACCGGCGCATCCTCGGCCCTGCTCTCGTCCGATCAACTCGGCCGCGTCGAACTCGCCCCGTCGAGCGAATTGAAGATCGTCGAATCCCGCGCCGGCCACCACCGCTTCGATCTCCGCAACGGAACGCTCCACGCCCTCATCTGGGCGCCGCCCAGGGAATTTCTTGTCGATACGCCCTCCTCCCGCGCGATCGACCTCGGCTGCCAGTACACCCTTTCGGTGAATGCGAACGGAGATGGAACCCTCGACGTCGAAACCGGCTGGGTGGCCTTTCTTTTCAAGGGCAGGGAATCGTTCGTGCCCGCCGGCGCCCGATGCCTGACCCGTCACGCTTCAGGTCCGGGGATTCCCTTCCTGCAGGACGCGCCGGCTGGCTTGATCCGTGCGGTCAAGGACTTTGACGAACGCCCATCGCAGGTCGCCGTCGATGCGGTGCTAAGGCAAGCTCAAACGCGCGACGGCATCACCCTGTGGCACCTGCTCACCCGTGTCGAAGGCGAACAGCGCAAAGCCGTCTTCAGCCGCTTTGCCGAATTGGTTGATATCCCCAAAGAAGTGACCGTCGAGCGTCTCCTGCAATCCGACCCCAAGGCCATCGACCTCTGCTGGAACGCTCTCGGGCTGGCAAGCGCTGATTGGTGGCGCGGCTGGCGGCGCAACTGGTAGTTGACGGCGGGCCGGCATGCCCCCGATGTTACAATTGAGGGGTTTGCCTGTCGTTCCCGATCCCCGTCCGCGAAGACGCGCCCGGCTGCTGGAGTCGCTTGCCTCGTGCAAAGCGGACTCCATGCTCGTGTCGCATCTGCCCAACGTGCGTTACCTTTCGGGGTTCACCGGCAGCAACGCGCTCCTCCTCGTCACCCCCAGGAAAACCGTCCTTTATACCGATCCCCGTTACGACTTCCAGGCCGCCGGGGAATGCGATTGCACCGTCAAAGTTCTCACGGGCTCCATTTGGACTGACGCCGCCAAGGACATCGCCCGCCGCCGCATCGCGCGACTGGCTCTCGAAGCGGCGCGGGTCTCGCACCAGCAGTGGCTCTCGACAGCCGCCATCCTCGGCAAAGCGACGAAGTTGGTTCCCGTCGCTGATGTCGTGGACCGCCAGCGGATGGTCAAGTCGGCTGAAGAGATCGACCTGATCCGCCGGTCGGTTCAATTGGCGTCGAAAGTGTACGAGAAGGCGATCCGCAAGGTGAAGCCCGAAACCACCGAAGTCGCCCTGGCTGCCGAGATCGACTACCAGATGCGCAAACTCGGCGCGTCGGGTCCGTCGTTTGACACGATTGTCGCCGCCGGCCCCCGGTCGGCCTTGCCACACGCCAAGCCTTCCTCCGAACCCGTTGGCCGGGATCGGCTACTATTGGTTGACATGGGCGCGAGCCTGAACGGTTACGCCAGCGACATGACCCGCATGGCGCACCTCGGCCACCCCACGGCGAAAGCCACCGATCTTTACTCCGCCGTACTCGAAGCGCAACTGGCGGCTATCGCCAAAGTCCGGGCCGGCGTTGCGGCTCGCGATGTCGATGCAGCGGCCCGCCGATCTTTGAAGAAACGCAAACTTGACCGTGCTTTCATGCACTCTACCGGCCACGGGCTTGGTCTTGAGATTCATGAAAGCCCCCGCATCGGCCGCACCTCCGACGATACTATCGAGGCCGGCATGGTAATTACAATCGAACCCGGGGCCTATCTCGCAGGATTCGGCGGCGTCCGTATCGAAGACACCATCCTGGTGACGGAGACCGGCGCCGAGATCCTCACCCCCACAGGCAAGGAATTGTTGGTACTCGCATCATGACCATTGAAGAGATTCAAGACCTGATCCACACAGTTGTCTCCTCCGGCATCGCCGAGCTTGAAGTGCAGCGCGGCGAAAACCGCGTCTGGATCAAGCGCCACGGCAGTGTCATGCAGGAGTTCGTCATGCCCGCCGGCGCCGCGCCGCAGGCTGGCGCTCCGGCGGTTCACTTAGCCGGTCCGGCGCATCCCGCCGCTCCGCCCGCCTCCGGCGCCGGCTTGGCCGATCTGACCGACCCGGCTCTACAGACCGTGACCTCGCCCATCGTTGGCACGTTCTACGAGTCTCCATCGCCCGGATCCTCCGCATTCGTCCATCCCGGCGACCGCATTCAGCCCGGCAAGGTTCTCTGCGTCATCGAGTCGATGAAACTGATGAACGAGATCGAGGCCGAGATCGCCGGCACTATCGTCAAGCGCCTGGTCGAGAACGGCCAACCCGTCGAGTACGGCGAGGCGCTGTTCCTCGTCAAACCCAATTAGGCCCGGACTCGTCAAAACGAAATGTTTCAGAAGATCCTGATCGCCAACCGTGGGGAAATCGCCCTGCGCGTCATCTGCGCCTGCAAGGACCTCGGCATCAAGACGGTCGCCGTCTACTCCGAAGCCGACCGTAATTCGCTCCATGTCCGCTTCGCCGACGAGGCCGTCTGCATCGGCCCCGCCAAGAGCGCGCTCAGCTACCTCAACATCCCGGCCGTCATCAGCGCCGCCGAAATCACCAACGTCCAGGCCATCCACCCCGGCTACGGATTCCTGAGCGAGAACGCCGACTTCGCCGAGGTCTGCGAAACCTCCGGCATCAAGTTCATCGGTCCCAGCCCGGAAGTCACCCGCATGATGGGTCTCAAACAGCGCGCGCTCGCCGTGATGAAGGCCCACGGCGTACCGATTCTGCCCGGCTCGGACGGCATCATCCGCGATGCCGAACACGGCCTGGAAGTGGCCGCCCGCATCGGCTATCCCGTCATCCTCAAAGCGTCGGCCGGCGGCGGCGGACGCGGCATGAGAGTTGTGCGCGAAGCCGCGGAACTGCCCTCTAACTTCATTCAGGCCTCGCAAGAGGCCGGAGCGGCGTTTTCCTGCCCCGACATGTATGTCGAGAAGTTCATCGAACGGCCGCGCCACATCGAATTCCAGGTCATCGCCGACCACTATGGCGATGTCGAAGTCCTGTTCGAACGCGAGTGCTCGGTCCAGCGCCGCCACCAGAAATTGATCGAGGAGGCGCCCTCGCCGGTGCTGACGCCCGAGGTTCGCGAAGCGACGATGAAGGCCATCAAGGACGCTTTCACCGCCATCGGCTACACCAATGCCGGCACCGTCGAGTTTCTGATGGACACCGACGGCAGCCTCTCCTTTATTGAGGTCAATGCGCGCATCCAGGTGGAGCACCCGGTCACCGAAGCGATTACCGGAGTCGACCTCGTTCAAGCCCAGATCCGCGTCGCGGCAGGCGAGAAACTGAATGACATCCTGGTTCGGCCCATCACCATGCGCGGCCACGCCATCGAGTGCCGCATCAACGCCGAACACCCCGAGACCTTCACCCCTTCGCCGGGGCGCATCAAGGCCATCAACGTGCCCGGCGGCATCGGCATCCGCGTCGAAACCGCCGCCTATGCCGACGGCGTCATCCCGCCCTACTACGATTCGATGATCGCCAAGCTCATCTCCTACGGATCAACGCGCGACGAAGCCATTGCTAGAATGCTCCGGGCGTTGGACCTGTTCGTCGTCGAGGGCATCCACACCTCCATTCCTCTGCACATTCGAATCCTCAACGATCAGGCGTTCCGCGATGCCGCCATCGACACCCACTACATCCAGCGCTTCCTTGAGAGGACAAAAAAGGCAGTTTGCGAGGATTAAGGGAAACTTAATCAAATCGGTGTTGCGGGTCCGATTCTCTGTACGCTAAGCTAGGGTCAATTACATAAGTCGTCATCGACTGCATGCATCCCAGTGAGGGTACCCAGACCCTCACATAGCCCCTCTGACAGAGGCCCTGAGACCCCAAAATCTCAGGGCCTCTCCCCTTTTAGGGCGGCTCCCGGCAAACACATCCGCGGATTGTCGCCCTCCTCCACGAAATGTTGCACCGCTCGCCTTCCGCGCCCACTACAATCGTTTCGTGGTGTCTAAAATGACCAAACTCATCTTTGCCGTCCTCGTCCTCGCCGCCGCCGCGCCGGCGCAGAATCTCCTGCCTCAACGTCCCGCGCTTTCCGCCGACTCAATCGTCTTTTCCTATGCCGGCGACCTCTGGCGCGTCCCCCGCCAAGGCGGCGAGGCTGTCCGCCTCACCACCCATGAAGGCGTCGAGACCACGCCCGTCTTCTCATCTGACGGCCGGACCGTCGCCTTCTCCGCCGCCTATGACGGCAATACCGACGTTTTTACAATTCCCGTCTCCGGCGGCGTCCCAAAACGTCTCACCGCCCACCCCGGCCAGGATGTCCCGCTCGCGTTCACCCCCGACGGCAAGCGCCTTCTTGTCCGCTCGCCCCGCGCCAGCTACACTCGCGTCGAAAGCCTGTTCACCATCCCGCTCGATGGCGGCCCGGCCGAGGAACTTCCCTTCCCCATGGGCCATGAGGCCACATACTCCGCCGACGGCGCCCAGCTCGCCTACACCCCTCTCTCGCCCGCCTTCACCATCTGGAAACGTTACCGCGGCGGCCGTACATCAAAGATCTGGGTCGCTCAACTCTCCGACTCCAAGGTCGAGGAGATCCCCCGCGACAACTCCAACGACTTCAACCCCCTCTTCACTCCCGGCCGCGTCTTCTTCCTCTCCGACCGCAACGGCCCCGTTTCGCTGTTCTCTTACGATCTGAAGACGAAAAAGGTCACCGAGACCGTCAAGAACACCGGTCTCGACTATAAATCCGCCTCGCTCGGACCCGGCGCAATCGTCCTCGAACGCTTCGGCGGCCTGGAACTCTACGACCTCAAGTCCGGCAAATTGACTCCCGTCAAGATCACGGTGAA
This sequence comes from uncultured Bryobacteraceae bacterium, assembly GCA_947084845.1. Lineage (GTDB taxonomy): Bacteria > Acidobacteriota > Terriglobia > Bryobacterales > Bryobacteraceae > PNKE01. Next base: position 89,767 of record CAMTUE010000030.1, read on the forward strand.
CGGCGACATCCCCGGCGTCCGCCCCTACTACGACAAGGTGGCCTCCAGGATCACGACCGTCGAACTCTCACCCACCGGCGCCCGCGCCGTTTTCGAAGCCCGCGGCGACATCTTCACCGTCCCTGCTGAAAAAGGCGATGTCCGCAACCTCACCGCTAGCTCCGGCGTGGCCGAGCGCTTCCCGTCCTGGTCGCCCGACGGCGCATCCATTGCCTACCTGTCTGACATCACGGGCGAATACCAACTCCATATCGCCCCGCAGAACGGTCTCGGCGACGTGAAGAAGTACGACCTCGGCGTCAGGACATTCCTCTACCTTTACTCCTGGTCGCCCGACGGCAGGAAGCTCCTGATTCGCGACGCCATGCTCCGATTGGGCATCTTCGACATCGCCTCCGCCAGGACCACCTGGATCGAAGGCGACTATTACGACTCTCCTGCGCGCGAGGAGATCAGCCCCTCCTGGTCGCCTGATTCGAAGTGGCTCGTCTACACCAAACAGCTCAAGAACCACCTCCGCGCCGTCTGCGTCTACTCGCTCGAATCCGCCAAGGAGACGCAAATCTCCGACGGTCTTTCCGACGCCCGCCACGCCCGCTTTGACGCAAACGGCAAGCATCTCTACTTCACCGCCTCGACCAACCAGGGCCTGTCCACGGGCTGGCTCGACATGTCCTCGATGGGCCGTCTTCAGAACCGTAGCGTCTACGTCGTCGTTCTCCGCAAGGACGAACCCTCGCCCCTGGCCCCCGAAAGCGACGAAGAAAAGGCTGCCGGCAAGAAGGATGACAAGGTGGCCGACAAGCCCGCCGACAAGAAGGAAGAGAAGAAGGAGGTCGCCGTCGCCATCGACTTCGACGCCATCTCCCAGCGCATCCTCGCCCTGCCCATCCCTGCCCGCGACTACTCGCAGATCGACGCCCCCAAGACCGGCGTCCTCTACCTGCTCGAAGATCCCGCCGCCCCCCGCGACGGTCCGCCGTCCCGCACCCTCCACAAGTTCGAACTCAAAACCCGCAAGACGGAAAAGGTCATGGACGACGTCGGAACGGTCGTCTTCTCACGCAACGGCGAGAAGATGCTCTACCGCCAGGGCCAGCGCTGGGCCATCGCCGCCACCTCCGCCCCGCCCAAACCGAACGAAGGGACCATCAGGACCGCAGACATGGAGGCCCGCGTCGATCCCGTCGCTGAATGGAAGCAGATGTTTTACGAAGTCTGGCGCCTCCAGCGCGACTTCTTCTATGCCCCCAATTTCCATGGCCTGGATCTGGAAAAAGCCAAGGAGAAGTACGCTTCGTTCCTCTCCGCCGTCGCCCACCGCGCCGATCTGAACTATCTGTTCGGCGAGATGCTCGGCGAGATGTCGGTGGGCCACATGTACGTCGGCGGCGGCGCGTTTCCCGACGTCAAGACAGTCCCCGTCGGACTGCTCGGCGCCGACTACAAAGTCGAGAACAACCGCTACCGCTTCTCGCGCGTCTACGATGGCGAGAACTGGAACCCGAGCCTCCGCGCGCCTCTCACCCAGCCCGGCGTGAACGTGAAAGCCGGCGAGTACCTGATCGCCGTCAACGGCCGGAACGTCGCCGCATCCGACGATGTCTACCGCTTCTTCGAAGCCACGTCAGGCAAGAGCGTTGTGATCAAGGTGGGGCCGAATCCCACCGCCGACGGCGCGCGCGACGTCACGGTCGTCCCCATCCCCAACGAAACCGGCCTGCGCTATATGGCCTGGGTCGAAGACAACCGCCGCAAGGTCGATCAGCTCAGCGGCGGACGCCTCGGTTACGTCCATCTCCCCAATACGTCCGATCAGGGCTACTCGAACTTCAACCGCTGGTTCTTCGCCCAGGTGGGCAAGGAGGGCATGGTGCTCGATGAGCGTTTCAACGGCGGCGGATCGGTGGCCGACTACATCGTCGATTACCTGCGCCGGCCCCTGCTCAACTTCTTCAGCACGCGCGCCGGCCACGACTTCACGACGCCGATGAACGCCGTCTTCGGACCCAAGGTCATGATCGTCAACGAATTCGCCGGCTCCGGCGGCGACGCCATGCCCTGGATGTTCCGCAAGCTGAAGATCGGCACACTCGTCGGCACCCGCACCTGGGGCGGACTGGTCGGTATCTTCGGCTTCCCTGCCCTGCTGGACGGCGGCCGGGTCACCGCGCCCAACCTCGCCTTCTACAACACCGAGGCCCAATGGGATGTCGAAAACCACGGCGTCGACCC
>CAMTUE010000031.1:0-9865 GCA_947084845.1 uncultured Bryobacteraceae bacterium
TCAAAGTCCCGCTCCCAGCAAAGTAGAACGTAGTCAGGCACAAAAACGACGGCCCGCTGGCCAAGTCACAGCCAGTCAAGTAGTTACTGCCAAAACTCCCCTCGTCTGGCGGGGGAAGATCCGTCGGGGACGAAGGGCGGCATGAGGTTGGCGGTGTAGGCGGGACGGTCGATGGTGAGCGAGAAGGTGAGTTCGGGTGCGGAGATGACGGTGGCGGTGCTGAGGCGGGCGTGGACGAGGTCGTAACGGCGGGGTCCGGCGATGGTTTGGGCGGTGCGGCTGACGATGCCGACCCAGGGCAGGAGCACGTCGGAATCCAGGCCGGCGTCGGCGCAGCCGCCGGAGCGGTAGCGGATTTGAAGGGCGTTGTCGAAGTCGCCGATGGGACCGGAATATTTGGCGTTGCGGGAGACGACGGTGCTGGTTGGGTTGCAGGGGTCCACCGCCGACTCGGAGGTCTCGCCGGGTTTGGCGGCGGTATCGAGCCAGACCCGCTCGGACGAAGACTTCTCATCCCACATCATGATCCGGCCGTCGTCGGAGTTGCGGAGCCAGAGCGGGCCATTTTCGGAGACGGGGACCGTGTCGCCTGGAGATAAAGGGGTAGCCGATATGAAGCCGCTGATCTGGCCTTCTGTGACTACGGAGTAATAGGTTCGTGAACCGAACGTAGCGGCGCGATCGACGCGCACGGCATAGCTGGCCGCGCCAGCGGCGTTCGAAGCGCGGTACATCCAGAGGTTGCCCTCGTCGAGAGGCATCCAGACGGTCTGCGCGCTGAGGGCGGCGCAGAGCAGGGAGCTAGCAATAGTAATTCTTATCCCAGGCATGTCTTCTCAAGATCTCCAGAATCGGGGTGGGGATCGGCCCCATGCTTGAGACGGCGAGGTTGGCTGAGACGTTCCGGACTTTCCTCATTCCGGGGATGACGGTCGAGACGGCGCCGGGCGTGAGAGTGAAGCGCAACGCAGTTGACGCCAACGGTTCGACGACGCCGGCGGCTTCGAGATCGGCTCGCAGCGAGTTTACTTTTTCAAATACTTCGCGCTTGCGATCGCCGCGGAAGTAGAAGGCGCGGAACTCTTCGGGGTCGAACTCAACGTCGGGCGTGATGGCGCCGGTCAGCGCGCCTTCATCGAGCGGGCAACGGGCCAGGACGCCGACATTCAGTTCCTCGCAAAGCGGGAAGAGATTACGCTCGGGGCTCTGGTCGAAGATGTTGTAGATGACCTGGACGGTGTCGATCAGGCCGGTGCGGATGGCGTCGAGGGCGGAATCGGGCTGGTGGTCATTGATGGAGATGCCAAAGAACTTCACCTTGCCGGACTTCTTCAGGTCCTCGATGGCGCGCTTCCATTCGTCGCCGGCGACCCACTCCGGGTTCCAGACATGGAATTGCTGAAGCTGGATCTGCTCGGCGCCGAGGTTCTTCAGAGAGGTCTCGGTGCACTCGATGACGTATTCGTAGGGGAAGACCTCGCCGATCGCAATTCCAGGCCGGGCGGGCCAGAGACGGTTCTTCGGCGGGACTTTGGTGGCGACGATGGCCTGTGCGCTGGTTTCCTTGAGTGTCTTGGCGATCAACTGCTCGGAGTGGCCGTCGTTATAGGCCAGCGCCGTGTCAATGAAATTGAGTCCGTTTTCGAGGGCGTGGCGCAGCGCCTGGAGCGCATCATCCTCTTTGTGGCCTCGCCACTGATTGCCGCCGAGGCCCCATGCGCCGTAGCCGACTTCGGAGACCTGAAGTCCTGTTCGTCCAAGAGTTCGCTTCTTCATCGACTACCATCGTATCCCCGCGCGATGGGTGCGTGAAACCACACTTGGCGCGGGTGCATCAAGTTGGACGGGAGTCCGCCGGGGAAGAATGGAAGAATAGGGCTATGGCGCTGCGTGTCATTCTGGCGGCGATCGTGCTGGCCATCTGCGGCTGGGCGCAGAGCGTCCGCCTGCATTTGAAGGACGGCACGTTCCATGTGGTGCGCGAATACAAGGTGGTGGAGGACCGTGTCCGGTACTATTCGACCGAACGCCGGGAGTGGGAAGAGATCCCGGCCGAACTGGTGGATCTGAAGAAGACCGAAGCGGAGATCGGGGCAAACCAGGAGCGGGACAGGAAAGACGCCGCGCAACAGGATGCTGAAGAGAAGTTCGACCGGGCGGTGAAAGAGGAGATCGGGCGGGTGCCGGTGGACCCGGGCGTCTACCGGGCGGTGGGCGAGCGGATGGATGTGATCAAGGCGGCCGAACTCCGCATCGAAAACAGCAGGAAGCGAACCATTCTCAGAGTGATGGTTCCGATCCCGATCGTGCCGGGCAAGTCGTACGTCGAGATCGCCGGATTGAAGGCGGCCTATGAGGTGAATGAGCCGCGGCCCCAGTTCTACTTCCGGCTTGGCCGCAGCGAGCGGTTCACATTGGTGAAAATGACACCGCGCAAGGATGCCCGGCTGCTGGAGATCTGGAGCATTGAGCCGCTGAGCAAGATGGTCTTTCCCGAGCGGCAGGAAGTGGAGATCTTCCGCCACCAGATGCGGGATGGGCTCTACAAGGTGTGGCCCGTGAAGGACCTTGAGCCCGGCGATTACGCCTGGATTGAGTACTCCGAGGGCGAGGCGAATACACAGGCGTGGGACTTCCACGTGCGGGTGAAGTGAGGCGGGGCGGAACGCGGCCTGGCGGAGCGCGGCCTGGCGAAGAGATGCGGCGCGGACCCCGCTCTCTCCGTTCGCGGCCTCGGGTTTCCTGAATAGATTCTTAAGTTCGGCCGTTGGCGTCCGAAGAGAAGGTCATCAGCACAGAGCAACGGTGGTTACGGCACGGGGACGAGAACCGTGGGAATCCGGACCGAAAGGGCAATGTAATCTTGAAACCACGAGGGGCCGGGCGAGGTCAAATAGGGTGGAGGCTTCAATGCCGGTGACAGTAGCTGCGACATACACAACCTACAGTCTTTCGCTGTGGCGCTGGGTGTCGGCTTCGCTGATCCTGAAGGACACGCAAGTGCGCGACCGGATCGACGCCGAATTGGAGACCGTTCTCGAAGAGGCCGGTTTGTACCGCGCGCCTGCTGGAGAGACTCCTGACCTCTTGCTGCGGTACGAGGCCGCTCCAGGGGTGCTGGTGGCCGAGTTGATCGATTCGCGCACCAACGATTCGGTGTGGCGCACGGATATGCGCGGCGACAGGCAGGCCGGGAAGCTAACCCCGATCGGATCCGCCTGGCGCGTCTAGACGCGGGTTGGCCATGCCGCGCCACTCATCGAAAAGAGCGTTCCTGATGCCGAGGCGGGCGAGGGCTCGTCCCACTGTGGCGTTGACGATATCGTCGATTGACTCCGGCCTGTCATAAAACGCCGGCACGGGCGGCATGATGACGGCGCCATTCTCCGCGGCTTGGCTCATAAGGCGCAGATGCCCGGCGTGGAGCGGCGTTTCACGCACCAGCAGAACCACTGGCCGGCCCTCTTTCAATTGAACGTCGGCGGCGCGGCTGACAAGGTCGGCGGAAAAGCAGTTGGCGATGGCCGAGAGGGACTTGATCGAGCAGGGCGCGACGATCATCCCAAGCGTTTCGAACGAGCCGGAAGCGATAGGCGCGCCGATATTGCTGGGCGAGTGGACGGCATCGGCGAGGGCTTCGACATCCCTGGACGTGAGACTGGTCTCTTGAGCAATCGTCGCGCGGGCGGCGTTGGTCAGCACGAGGTGTGTTTCGATGTCAGGGTTCGCGCGCAGGACTTCGAGCGTTCGGATTCCGTAGATGGCGCCCGACGCGCCAGTGATTGCGACGATCAGCCGTTGTGGCATGCCGTCTTATAGATTCGCTCATTGGGCCATCGATTCGCTGAACAACCGGGCAAGTTGCCGGACTTCGGGGGAGTCCTCGCCGGCATATGCGATCAGGTTCAAAGTGACATCACACGCTCCGCGTTCGGCGCGGGAGATCATCGTGCGGTGCAGGACCGACTCGACGGCCTGTTCGGCGCGCAGTTCGGCATACCAAAGCAGGCGCCTGATACCTCCCTTGAGTTCATCGTTGAACCTGCGGTTCCGGGAAATCTCGCGGCGGACCTTGCGGATGGGCGCGACGGCTTCCGTATCGAGCGCTTCGATGGCCTTTCGGGCCTCGATCCAGAATTCAGGGGTCAGTGCAAATCCAATCCGCGCCGCCCAGGCGCAGAGCAGCAGGCAGTTCACATTCCAGCCGCGCCCGTCCTGTAGCGCCAGGCAGGCGCTGCCGACGCCGGGCCGTTGGTAAAGCGCCGCGCAGAACTGGATGAATCCTGACGCTGTCTCCTCGTACTTGTTCATCCCGCCGTGGCCACAGCCCACCAGTCCTTGTTCATCGCTTCACCATCGATGTCCGTGTAGACGTAAACCTGGCGTTGGCGATTTTCGGGCGGCGTTCGGAACAGCGCCTCTTTCGCCAGGTCAGGACGGGCAAGCGCTTCAATCAGTGCCAGATCCCACATAATCCAGCTTTGCGCCTGCGGACTGTGCGACAGCCAGCGGGCGGCCAGGTAGTCCCAGACGCCGCCCTTGCCGGCGAGTCGCGACAACGTGTCTTTCTGGTCGAAGACAAGCTTGCGGCAGACGTTGGCGGGCATGATGTGGAGTTCGAGGCCGTCGAGATTGAGCAGATAGTTGAAGGCGTTCAGATCGTTGCGGACGTTGAACTCGTCCTTGTTCCAGACGCCGGTCGAGGAATCGTAATGCGCCGCCATCGAATAGCAGCGCACCTTGGAAACGATCTCCGGGGCGAGTTTCAGCGCCGATGCCACGTTGGTCACTGCGCCGATGGAGACGATCGACAACCTCTCCGTCTTCGCCGCCAGCGCCTCCTTGATCATCAAACGCGCTGCCGGCGTATCGCGCGGCTCGTCGCCGCCCCAGGGCTGGCCCATGATCATTTCAGCGCCCATTGGCGCGGGCAGGTCCTGCCGGCCCATGAGGCGGAGCATGTCGTCGTTCAGGCGCTGGCTATGTTCGACCGAATTCGCCGGTGACAGGCGCGTGTGCCATTGGGCCGAACTGAGCCCGGCGACGTCAAACCCCGGCTCGCGCAGCGCGCGCACGATGGCATACAGGTCATCGATCTCGTTGGCCGTGTCGGCGTCGATGATCATGCGGCGGCGCTGGGCCGCGAGGCTGGCCGATCCGGCGAGCAGGACGCCGGTTGCGCACTTGAAGAAATTCCGCCTGTCCATGATGTCCACAACATAGCAGACGCACGGCTGCGCGCCGAAATAGTTTGTGATGTCGCCGGTCGGTGATAGAGTGCATTCTATGCCTGAGTCGAGACGCACTTTCCTTTCGGCGCTGACCGCCGCTTCCTACACGCGCGTGCAGGGCGCCAACGATCGCATTCAACTGGGCCTCATCGGCTGTGGACTCATCGGTCTGCGCCATCTGGCCGACTTCAAGCAACTGCCGGATTGCCAGATCGCCGCCGTCTGCGATGCCTATCAGGCAAGGACCGATCAGGCGAGGGCCGATCTGGGTCCGGCGACGAAGGGCTATCCGGATTTCCGCCGCCTGCTCGAGGACAAGCAGATCGACGCCGTCGTCATCTCGACGCCCGACCACTGGCACGCCCTGCAGACCATCATGGCCTGCGCCGCCGGCAAGGACGTGTTTGTCGAAAAGCCGATGACCCTTTTCGTCAAAGAGGGCCGCTGGATGACCACCGCCGCGCGGCGCTACAAACGCATCGTGCAGGTGGGCACGCAGGGCCGCAGCGGGACGCATTTCAAAGAAGTGATCCCATTGCTCCGCGACGGCGCCGTCGGCAAGATCCACGCGGTCCGGTTCAGTTCATACCGCAACATCATGCCGGGCTTTGGACGTCCCGCGGCATCGGCGCCGCCGCCGGGACTGGACTATGACATGTGGCTCGGCCCGGCCCCGCAACGCGCCTATACGCCGCATCGCGGGCTGTATCATTTCCGCTGGTTCTGGGATTACTCCGGCGGCCAGATGACGAATCTGGGTACGCATGACATGGACCTGGTCCACTGGCTCCTGCAAGTGAAAGGCCCGAAATCGGTCTACTCGGCGGGCGGGCGGTTTGCGCTGGAAGACGACGGCGAGACGCCTGACACGCAGGATGCCATCTGGGAGTATCCGGGCTTCATCGTCGAAGCGTCGATCCGGGAGGCGAGCGGCGCGCGGGCGCGCACCGCGGCCGGCACCGCGGCCAGCCTTGCGGGCGTCCAACTCTGCGGGACCAAGGGCATCCTCGCCGTGTCGCGCGGCGGCTACCAACTGGTTCCCGATACGAAGATCGCGCCCGAGAGCGCCATTCCGCCGTGGTCCAGCCCGGTGGGCCATCCGCAACCCGCAAAATTCGAACCAGTTCCTTACGGCGAACCTCGCCAGGGACGCGGCACGGCGGCTGAGCCGATCGACCTCCACGCGCGTCACTTCCTCGACTGCATCAAGTCCCGCCAGCGGCCCAACGCCGACGTCGAGGACGGCCACGAAGTCGCCGTCTCATGTCATCTCGCGAACCTCTCGATGAAACTCGGACGCAAGCTGAACTGGGATGCCGAAAAGGAAGAGGTCATCGGCGACAGGGAGGCCAACACGCACCTGGTCCGGCCGTACCGCAAACCCTGGGACGACGTCCTGAGGAGTTTCAAACTATGACCAGACGCGATTTCCTCGGCGCAACCGCGGCCGTGGCGATCCAGCCGCAGCGGCGCAGCGGGCTGGGCCTTTCGCCGGACTGCTTCGTCATCGCGCGCCCGCCAAGGACGGCCATCGAATACCTGGAGAAGGCGTATTCGGCAGGCGCGGCGGGCGTCCAGTCCACATTGGCATCACAGGATGCCGCCTATATCAGGAAGGTCCGCGCTTTCCTCGAAGAGCGCCGCATGTACCTCGAAATCGCCACCCGCCTGCCCGGCGATGACACCACCGAATTCGAAGCTGTTGTGCGGTCGGCGAAAGAGGCCGGGGCCGAATCTCTGCGCAGCGTCTGCCTCTCCGGACGACGTTACGAGACCTTCAACACCCTCGATGAATGGAACGCCTTCGCCGCCGATGCGAAACTCCGTCTGGCTCGCGCCGTGAAGATCGTCGAGAAACACCGCTTCCCGTTGGGTCTCGAAAACCATAAGGACTGGACGATCGACGAGATGGTCCCGCTGCTGAAGAGCTACTCAAGCGAATACCTCGGGACCTGCATCGATTTCGGCAACAACATGTCGTTGCTGGACCCGGCCGAAGACCTCGTCGAAGCCTTGGCGCCGTTTGTCGTCAACACGCATATCAAGGACATGGCCGTCGAGGAGTACGAAGACGGATTCCTGCTCGCCGAGGTGGCGCTTGGGCGCGGCATCGTCGACCTGAAACGCTGCGTCGAGGCTGTCCGTAAGGTCAAGCCGAAGGTACGCTTCTCGCTCGACATGCTGACGCGCGACCCGCTGAAGATTCCTTGTCTGACCGACAAATACTGGGCCACGTTCCCCAACCGAAACGGACGCCATCTTGCACGCGCCCTGGCTTCGGTTCGGCGTCACAAACCGGCGCAGCCGCTCGCACGTGTGTCCGCGATGGACCGCGAGACGCAATTGAAAGCCGAACTGGAAAACGTGACCGTCTCGGTGGCCTATGCGCGCGACCAATTGGGCATCTACGCCTAAGCAATGCAGCGGCAAGCAGCCGGCCGGCGGCTACCCGCGCCAACCTCCTCCAACCCCGCCGCATCACTCCATCACGAGCGGCTGATGCTGCGGATCGCGGCGTGCAGACCGCCGAATTGATTGATCACCGTCGTATACAGGTTTGGCACCGGAGCCAGCATCACCGCGCCATACCCCCGGAACGTGCTCACCAGCCCTTCGCCCGACATCCAGCTCTTGAACAGGCCCTTCGTCGCCTGCTCCACCCGGTATTCGAGCGAAGCTGTCCGCGCCACTGCGAACGACCCGTCCACGGTCAGCGTTTGGCCCTGCAATTCGATCCGCTCCACCGTCCCCGGCGACCAGTAGATCACCTTGCCCTGCCCCGACACCTGCGTCTGGAACCAACCCTCGCCGCCGAACATTCCGCGAAACGCCGGATTGGTTTGCATGTCGATCGCAATGCCCTGATCCGACGCCACATAGGCGCCCTTATCCAGCACCCACGTCTCGCCCGGCCGGATCTCCATGATGTTCAATTCGCCGAATGTCGGTTCCAGATAAATCTCGCCGGTCCCCGAATAGACAGGCCGCACCGCCTTCTCCTTCGTCAGGAACGACTTCGCCAACCCGCCCAGCGACGGCCCCTCGGCCGTCATCTGGATCTGCCCCATCATGTAGTGCAACTGGCCCGCCTCCAGCCTCACGGCGCTGTTGCAGATCGTGATCTTCGCCATTCGGTACGGCTCGCGATTAATGATCTCGAACGTCGTCCCCGGCATCCCCGCGCCAGGCGCGAATGCCCCCGGCGCCGCCCCATACTGCGGCGCAGCCATCGCTTGCTGTGGCGGCATCGGAAGCGGCGGAGGCGGCGCACCCATCGGCTGACCCGCCACCTCAAGCGGTCTCCCGCACGTACCGCAAAACCTCACCCCTGGCTCGATCGGGGAACCGCATTGAATGCAGAATTGATTCATCTCCACTCTCCCGCTCAGTCCAATACTTTCCAACGGATACTGATCACGATGTTCTGGCTCTTCTTCGAACGCAACGAGACCTTCTTCCATCCATTCGACGGACCCGGCGTCTCGGAGAATCCGATGTTGGTCTGGTCCGTCTCCAGCGTAACCGGCACGCCCGGCAACGCCCCGGTCAACGTGCCCGTCGACGCCTTGTTGCCCTCGATCGTCACCAGGCCGTCCTTGTCGAGTTTGCCTAACCACATCAACATACCCGACGACGGTCCCGTGTAGCGCGCTGCGTTCGAGGCCGCTGGCGCACTGCCTTGCTGCGGCGTCGCCGCCACCGGGGCTGCCGGGTAGCTTCGTTCCGGCTGCAGTATCGGCTGCCTTTGTTCGACCGGCACGGGAGTTCGCGCCGGTGGCGGCTGTACCACCGCGGATTGCGGTGGCGGCGTGGCGGCGGGCGCGCTCTGCTGGCTTTGCTGTTGCTGCGGCATGGAGACCTGCGCCCCTGCCTGCGGTGCCGACTTCGGTTGTGACGCCGCCGGTGTCCCGTATTGCGCCCGCGTTCCACTCTGCACTGGCGGCGGCATCTGCGGGCTGGGCGCCTCAGCCGCTGGAGCCGTTCCCGCCCCAGCCCCCGGATCCACCGGCTGGGACTCGCTCGGAGTGACCGCTCCCGCCGCGCCCTGATCGGCTGGCTGGGCCGCCTGCTGGTTCTGCACAATCTCCTGGCCCGGTTCTTTCGGACCAAAGTACTTCTTGTAACCGAAGTACCCGCCCGCACTAAGCACGATCGCCCCAACCACGAGTCCCGCGATCAGCCCAATGCTCCCGCCCTTTCGCTGTCCAGCGGGAGGCGGCGCACCCGTCGATACGCCATACGGGGACGGCCCGCCCATCGCCGGCGGCGGGCTCATCGGCATGGGCCGGGGCGCCGCGGCCGGCGGCGGGACCGCCCCGCCCAGCGCCTGTCCGCACGAATTACAGAACTTCAAGCCCGGCGGTGTCGCCGATCCGCACTTCGGACACTTCCCCCCGGCCGCAGGCAGAGGCGCCACCGGCAACGGTGCGGCGACCGGCGGCGGGACCGCCCCGCCCAGCGCCTGCCCGCACGAATTGCAGAACTTCAAGCCGGACGGTGTCGCCGCGCCGCACTTCGGACACTTCGCCCCGGCCGCAGGCGGAGGCGCCACCGGCAACGGTGCTGCGACCGGCGGCGGGACCGCCCCGCCCAGCGCATGCCAGCACGAATAGACGAACATCAAGCCGGACGGA
>CAMTUE010000032.1:0-86926 GCA_947084845.1 uncultured Bryobacteraceae bacterium
CAACCTCTTCAACCTCCTGACCTGTGCGTCTGTAACCATCTCGGGTGCGCCCGCAGGCGCGATCTGTGATGGTCGTCGAGGTTGTCGCCAGTAGGGAATTCTAATTGTCGCCGGCCGGAAGTTCTAATTGTCGCCGATCACTCCCGGGTGGCGGCGAAGGCGGCGGGGTAGGTGAGGAAGCCGTGGATGTGGTTGGGATGGTGGATGTGCGTGAGGGGGACGGAGGCTTGGGCGAGGCGGGAGGCGAGCGAGAGGCCTTCGTCGCGCAGGGGGTCGAGAGCGGCGGTGATGAGGAGCGTGCGGGGGAGAACGGAAAGGTCTTCGGCGAACATGGGCGAGATGCGGGGATTGCGACGGTCGAGGCCGGCAGGGAGCCAGGCGTCCCAACCGGCGCGCATGTCGAGGGAGGAGGGGCCGGGGCCGAGTTCGAATTCAAAGTGGGAGGGCAGATGACAGGTGGCGTCGATCATCGGGTAGGCGAGGATCAGGCCGTCCAAAGGAACCCTTGAGTCAAGAGCGGCCGTCAGGGCAAGGGCCGCGCCGGCGCTGTCGCCTCCGATGGCGATGCGTTTGTGACGGGCGGCTGCGTCGAGCAGGGCGGCGGAGGAGTCTTCGATGGCGGCGGGGAAGGTATGCTCGGGGGCGAGACGGTAATCGACGGCGATGACGGTACGGCCAGTGGCATCGGCGAGCAGGCGGCAGAGGCTGTCGTGGGTGTCGAGACCGCCCGAAATGAAACGGCCGCCATGGAGCCAGAGCAGGGCGGCGGCCGGAGATTGAGGAGTGTACCAACGCAGAGGGGGTTCGTCGTGAACGGCGACGGACGCGGGAAGAGGAGCGGCGAAGCGGGCGCAGAGATGGCGGTAGCGGGCGCGGGGATCGGCAGAAAGGTCAAGGCGGGCGAGGGTGTCGAGGAAAGCGGCGCATTCGGGATGAAGACCGGTCATTGAGGCGTGTCCTGGTCTCCTGATGATCGCATCCGGCGACTCGGACGGCGGCAAACGGGCCGGGGCGGCGGAACAACGAACTGATTCTCCTCCGACTCGTTCTGTTCCGCGGAGCGTTTCCCGGCCCGCCTACCAATCAAACCCCTCTGTGGTCGTTACGAAGCAGAAGCGGATTCGGACCAAAGGGAAGAAAAATTAATTAGAGCGGCTCCCTTTCAGTCGAGACACGGATGAAGCGTCCAACCATGTTGGGATTGGCGGGCCGCCGTGGGCTGGTTGCGGGCTGTCACTTAATCGCTTCGCGCTACCGGCCGGGTATAGATTTCGACCCATTGGCCTTGTTCCTGGTAGAGGTGGGTCAGGCGGAGTTTGAACGTTGATTCAAGTTCGTCGCCTGAAACCGGGTCTTCGAAGCCGAGCGTCTGGCGGGCGGCCCAGCGGACGGCGCGATTGCGGAGGAGATTGTAGTCGGGATCCCAGTCGCGGGAGAAACGGACGAGGATGTCGTAGGACTTCGGATCGAGGGCGGCGACGGAAGCTGAGGAGAAGGAAGGCAGTTCGGCGACCCGGAAGGGTGTTTTGACATAGCCGAGGCGGGGGTTGGAGAGTTGGGCGCTGAGGGGCCAGATGGTGGCGACACGGGCGCCGGAATAGCGGGACTCGATGGTCTGGGCGGCGCGGGCCTGGAGGCGAGTGAATGTCTGGATGGCCAGATTGTTTTCATAGGGGAAGGGCCAGAAGAGCGGGTTGATGAAGAGTCCGGCGACCAGTCCGGCGAGCATGGCGGCATAGGCGAACCAGCGGCGGTTGACCGTATAAGTGGAGAAGCCCACCACAGCGGCGGCGTAAAAGATGGGCAGGACGGGCAGCATGTAGCGTTCCAGGACGGCGCCGCCCAGGACGGAGACCATCAGGATGTGGAGAACCGCGAATGTCGCGGCGATGGCCCAGCGGCGGCGGCGGAAGAGTCCGGCGGAGAGGCCGGCAAGGATGGCGATGGTGCCGATCCAATGGAAGTTGCCGATGAACAGGAAATAGAAACGGCGCAGGAGGGAGAAGCCGATGTGGGAGAGGCGGAGGGTCCAGAGGAGGTTGTAGCGGCCGAATTCGGAGTTGCCGAACCAGGAGCCGGTGTGGCGGTGGAGATAGATGAGCCAGACACCGAGGACCGCGACGGGGATCAGGTAGGAAGCGGCGCGGCGGAAGCGTCTCTCGAAACAGAGCCAGACGCAGAGGACGAGGGGGAGAAGAACACCGGTTTCCTTCGTCAGGACGAGAAGGGACGCGACGAGGACAGCGGGCCAGTGGCGTTCGGCGAGGAAGAGGTAGAGGGCCAGACAGGTGAGGGCGGCGGCTGGGAGATCGAGTTGGACGAGGAGGGATTGGGTGAAGACCAAGGGGGAAAGCGCCAGGGCGAGCGTGGCGAAGAAGGCGGGCAATCCGGGCACGGAGCCGCAGAGTTCGATTGAGAGCAGGAAGGCGGCCATGAGCAGCAGTGCGCCGATCAGCAGCATGGCGCAACGTGCGACGAGCAGGGAGGGGGTGAAGATCTTCCAGGCCAGTGCGACCCAGGCCATGACGGCGGGCGGGTGGATGTTGGGCGTGGCTGAGGTTGGAATGAGTTGGCCCGCGGAGAAGATATCCCAGGCGGCCGGGACGAACTGGCCCACTTCGTCCCAGTAGTAGGGCATCTGCAAGAGCCCGAAGTGGAGGACGTAGACCGAAATTGTGAAGAACGCGAAGAACTTGAGGTAAGTGGACAGGCGGATGGCGCGGCGAGGGCGCTTGCGGACCTTCTCTTGCGTCGCGTCGGGCATTTGCGGACTACTGGACGATGCTTGTTTCGCCTTTGGGCTCGAGGCGGATTTCCCCGAAGGCCGATTCGTACTGTTGGACGTTCTGTTGAAGGACGTTGAGCAGCGCCTTGGCCTGTTGGGGGCTGAGGTAGATGCCCTGGAAGTTGCGGATGGTGACGTGGTCTGGGCGGGATTGCTGCTGGATGTTGCCGAACATCAGGTAGAAGTCCCAGAGGGAGACGCGGAGCTGGACGGAGTTGGCGTAGGAGTCGCGGAAATCCGGGGCGGTTTCGAGGTCTACGGAAGGCTGCGGGTGCTGAGGGTGCATAGGCCACATGGTATCAAGCGGGATGGGGGGCGGGGACAAGGACGAGAGAAGACTGCGATTCCGCTTAACTCCGATGAGGGAGTCCGTTATGATTGCCGTGGTCGATTCCCATGACAACCATATTCGTTCGCTTGAGTTTGGCTTTGGCCGGTTGCGTGTGCGCGATGGCGCAGGCGACGGACCCGACGGGTGGATTCGTTTCGCGATTCGTGGCGCATGGGGAGGTATCGATTTCGGGGTTTGGTCCGGCGGCGCGGGCACGGGTCAGTTCAAATTGCGGCGCGATGGTGGAGGCGGATTCGCAGGGGAAGTTCGCGATCCCGGGGTCGGTGAACATGAGCGGCAATGCTTACTGCGAGTTCACGATCGGGATGACGGGCTGCGAGGGGCGGGTGGTTTCGATCATGGTGCCGGGCGGGTCGGTGGATTTGGGGCGGATTGTTCTGCAGCCGTTGCGTGGCAAGTCGGGCGCGGGCACGGTGAGTTTCCAGGCTCTGGCGGCGCCGCCGGAATCGGCCAATCTGAAGGATCGCGCGGCGAAGGCGATGCGGGCGGGCAAGTTTGGGGATGCGCAGAAGGATCTGCAGAAGGCGCTGAAGCTCTATGCGAAGGACGTCGAGGCGATGTACCTGACCGGAATGGTCCAGAAGGAGCAGCAGAAGAACGCCGAGGCGGTGGCCAGTTTCCAGGAGGCGGTGAGTTTGGATTCGGGCTACCTGCCGCCGAAAGTACAACTGGCCGTGTTCTCCTTGCGGTCGCAGGATTGGCCGGCGGTTCAGCGACACGCCTCGCAGGTGGTTGAGTTGAATCCGGCCGACTACCCCGATGCGTGGTTGTACCTGGCCACGGCGCAACTGATGCAGGGCAGTTTTGCGCCGGCAGAGGCGTCGGCGCGCAGTGCGATCCAGGCGGCGGGAGAGAAGGGATTGCCGAAGGCGCATCACATATTGGGGTTGGCGCTGGCGAAGCAGGGCAAGATCGCGGAGGGGATCAAGGAGATCCGGCTCTACCTTGAGAAAGCTCCGAATGCCGCGGATGCGGCGGCGGCGAAGACGCAAGTTGAGAGGTTGCAGGGGGCGGCGGCGAAGTAGGGCTTTGGGGGGCGCTTTGACGAACCGGGTACGGGTGGGTTAACCTAATAGCTGGATATTTCTGCGCGAAGAGTACAAGACAACTAGACTATGGCAAATCATGTTTCATCGTTGAAGCGTGTGCGCATCACGGAGCGCCGCACCGCTGTTAACAGGCAGAGGAAGTCCCGGATGCGCAACGCTCTCCGTTCGCTGCGCCGGGCCATCGAATTGAAGAACGCTGAAGAAGCGGCAAAGCTTATGCCGTCGACTTTCTCCGTTGTGGACCGGGCCGTGAAGTGGGGCATCATCAAAGACAACACCGCTTCCCGCTACAAGAGCCGTCTCCACAAACACATCAAGGCCCTACAGGCCGCCTGATCCGCTGGCTCCCGCCGTCTTCCGGCTAATCGTGATTTTACCCGGTTAGCCGGAAGACAAAATCTTCCATCACGATCCTGTCGTCCGGCCTCGATCCCTTCATGTCCCGGTCCGCCTTGAAGACCAGGCCGATTCCCTCTTCCAGTTTCTCCTTCGAAAACCTGCCCGCCGCGGCGTGAATCTGTTCGGCGCGGGAGCGCCACATTTGCAGGCCCATGCGCTGGAAGTAGCTTTGGACTTCGGATGCGCCGCGCAGGTTCTGCTCGCGGGCGGTGAGCGCCATGCGGAAGACGCCGCCGAGAAAAGTCAGGGCCAGGGGGAGGTATTCGCCGTCGCGGACCAGGCGGTCGAGCAACTCCATGGCCTGGGCGCGGTTGCGGCGGGCGAGCGCGTCGACGAGGGCGAAAATCGTGGTCTCGGAGGAGTTGGGGACAATGGCGAAGATGTCGTCGCGGGTGATCTTACCGCCGCGGTCCTGGGCGTAGAGCGCCAATTTCTGGACCTCGTTGTACAGGCGCGCCGGGTCGCCCGCCGTTGCATCGAGGAGCAGGTCGAACTCGGCCGTGCCGAGGCGAAGTGAAAACTCAGCACAGAACTGCTGTGCCAGCGCGCGCGATTCCTGCGGCAGTGGGCGCGGGAACTCGACGACCGCCTTGATGGGCGAGTAAAACTTACGCAGGCGCTCGACCTTCGCCTTGTCTTCACCATCGAATTCGAAGCGGCGGGCGTCGAAGATGAGGACGGTGCCGGGGGTGGGATCGGCGCAATAGGCGGCCAGCGTAGCGGCAGCGGCGTTTTCGGCATCGTCGGCGGAGCGGCCGCGGGGCAGCGCCGATTCGGCACTCGAGACCCAGATGACGCGGTCGGCGGCAAACAATGACATGGCGCGGGCATCGTCGATAATTTCAGTCAACGAATGAGCGTCGAGGTCCAGCAGGGTGAAGCCTTCCTCGATCGATTCCGCCGACAGCGCCCTGGCCACGATGGCTTCGCGGCATGCCTTGCGATGCCAGCCCTCGGGTCCCAGGAACAGATAGACAGGCGCGGGCTTCTGGCGTTCGAGCGACTGAATCAACTGCTGGGGCGAGAGCGGCATCAGAATGCTTCGAGGACTGTACTGACAATCTGGCGGGCGACTTCGCGGCTCAACCGGTCGAGCGCGACCTCGCTTTCGTCGAAGTAATCCCGCTGTTCGATGGAGACCTCGTAGCGCTGGCGGACTTCGAGGTTGTTGCGCTGATAGATGACTTCGCCGGTGCGTTTGTTGGTGAGAACGACGTTGAGGATCACGCTGATCTGGACGCCGGCGGCGCGACCGGTGGCCTGGTCGAGGATGGTTGTGGCGGAGAGGTAGTTTGCCACCGAACCGGTCAGGATGGCATCGGCCTCGCTCGTGTCGTAGACGACACGGTAGCGGGTTCTGGAAAGGAACTCGCGGCCGATCGCGGCCGGCAGGCGCTCTGAGAGTTTGTAGCGGGTTGTGATGTTACCAAAGGCCGGGATGGCGATGGTGTGGATGGTCTTGGGCAACAGGTCGGCTTTGCCGCCGACGCGGTATCCACATGCGGCGGCGAAGGGTGCGGCCAAGGCGAGAATGGCTCGGCGGCGCATGGGCTGGCCCTAACTCTCCCTGGCCGACAGGCCGGCGAGCGCGATGGCGTTGAGGGCGGTTTCGCGGATGTTGTCACAGGCCAGCCACAACCAGGAGGCGCGCGGATTGTCGTGATCCTCGCGGACGCCCGAGGCGAGGATGCCGGACTGTCCGGCGAGAGAACTGTTCGTCAGAGGACCATCCTCGGCGCTCCAGAATTCGACGCCGGCCTCGGAGAGCAGGGCCTGAATCTCGTCGTTACCGGGGCGGAACTTGAACTCGATCCAGAGAGATGCGCAATAGCCGCTGAAGACGGGAGCCTGCACCAGGCGAACGGAAGCAGAGGGAACCTTGCGAGAGCGAAGGAGAAGGCTTTGGTGTTTGCGGATTGTAAGCTCGCCGGATTCCAGAGGAGATTCGGCTTCCGGTCCTAAGCGGGGCAGGACGTTGAAACTGGCCTGGGCGGCGAAGACCTTGGTGGGCAACGACTGGAACGAGAACAGGTGGAGGGCCTGCCGGTGGAGTTCATCGACGCCGGCCGAACCGCGGGCGCTGGCGGGTTCGAAGACAGTGGCGACGGAGTTGCGGATGGGGTGGCCCGAGTGGATGGCGGAGAGCACGGTGGCTAGGGCGACAGCGGCCGGGTGGGCGACGACGTGAATGTGGGCGGGAGTGACAGGGGCGGGTTTGCCTTCGAACGCGGGCGCGCGGACAGACGATTTGGAGTCGCCGTCGAAGAGGCCCGCAACGTCGATGAAAACGGGCTTGGCCTTGCTGTCCTTGGCAAGTTGGATGGCGAGGGCGGCCTGATCGGCGCTGCCCGCAAGAAACACCGCGCCGGCATCGGCGATCAACTCGGCGGTCAACTCTTCAAGGACGTCGAAGTTGTCCTCCGAGGCGAGCGACAGGACGCGCTGATCGGCGGCTGAACCACATGCCCTGAGTTTGACGGGAAGTTTGCGGTCGTCGATCAGTTCACGGATTTCGCGACCGACCAGAGTGTCGGCTCCGAGCAGAACCCATTTTGGCTGTGACTTCATGACTGTCATCCTGCCTGTTGATGAGGATCGGGGCCAGGGCTTGGCTTGCCGATCCGTCTGATGAGGCCGCCGATCCGGATCACGATTCCGCTGCCGACGTAAAAGATGGACAGGACCAACAGGAAGGGCTTGGAGAAGTTCCAGAGCAGGTAAAAGAACATGCCCATCAAAACGACGGACTTGAAGGAACGCGGGCTGAGCAGGTTGAAGTCCTTAAAACTGCGGTATCGCCAGTTGCTGATCATGAGCAGGGCGAGGATGGCGTTGAACGCGATCCAGGCGGCGACGAGCGGCCACCAGCGCAGCGGGACGGAGTCGGCTGCGTAGATGATTGCCGCGACAATGCCGGCGGCGGCGGGGATCGGCAGTCCGACGAAGTATTTCTTTCCCGGATTGCCGGGGTTGGCCGGCACGGCGTTTGTCGTGATGTTGAAACGCGCCAGGCGGGCTGCGCCGCACATGACGAAAAGGAAGATGGCGAAGTAGCCGGCCTGGTTGATCCAGTCGCGGAGTTCGCCGCCGGCCGCTGGGTCGAGGAAGTAAAAACCCCACACGAAGGCGAGTACGGCGGGGGCGATGCCGAAGCTGATGATGTCGGCCAGGGAATCGAGTTCGCGGCCGAAGTCGCTGACGGTGTTGGTCAAACGGGCGATGCGGCCATCGAGCCCGTCTAGGAAGACGGCGACGCCGATCACTAGAGCGGCCATCTGCCAGTGGGGGTTGTGGCCGAGGTTTTCTTTGCTGGCGCTGGCCCAGAGAGCGCCTTCGATAGCTTTCAGGATCGCCAGAAACCCGAGGAAGAGATTGCCGGCGGTGAACAGCGTCGGCAAAGCGTAGGCGGCGCGCCGCGGACGGCGTTCGGGCGATTTGGGATCGACCAGCCTTTCGCGGAGATTGAGTCGTGGGGTCATGCCGGTTGTTCCTGACTCTTACGGCGAGCGATGACGCTGGATCCGGCAGAGACGCGCTGGCCCTCTTTGACGGCGATTTCCCACTCCGGTCCGAGGGTCATGTCGACACGCGATCCGAACTTGATGAGGCCGATGCGCTCGCCGGCGGTGACGAAGTCGCCGGGTTTCTTGTAGCAGACGATGCGGCGGGCGATGAGTCCGGCGATCTGCGAAAACTTTACAAGCGTACGGTCCCCGTCGATCGTCATCGTGTTCATTTCGTTTTCGTAGGAGGCTTCCTCCTTGCTGGCGACCAGGAACTTGCCCTTCTTATACACGACGTCGACCACTTTGCCCGCGATAGGCGCCCGGTTGACATGGACGTCGAAGACGTTGAGAAAGATGCAGACCTGGGTGCTTTCGGGTTTGCGCCGGATGAGGACGACCTTGCCGTCGGCGGGCGAGACGGCCACGGGCCCATCAGGGATGACGCGGTCCGGGTCGCGGAAAAACCACAGACAGAATACGGCCAGGATGTAGAACCCCACACCGCACCAGGGCGAAATGAGCCAGCCGAGCGCGGCTCCAACCGCGGTCAGAGCGAGAGCGTAATAAATGCCTGTGACAACCATTCCGTCTCCAACTTCCTATTGTCCCAGATGATGGACCAGCAGGGCGGTGAGCGCCGTGCGGTCGGTGATGCGGTTCTCGAAGATCGACTCGCGCGGGGCGTGAGCGCCTTCGCCGACGCCGCCGAGGCCGTCGAGGGTCGGCACGCCGATGCCGGCGGTGAAGTTGCCGTCGGAGCCGCCGCCGGTCTCCGATTCGTCAAGCTTCAGACCCAGATCCTCCGCGGCGATCAGTCTGGCGAGGCGGAACAGCGAGGCGATAGCGCGGGTGCGCTCCATGGGAGGACGGTTCAACCCGCCTTCGATGGTCAGGCTGCAACGCGGGTCTTCGGCCTTGAGTTTTTGTACGCGGCGGTCGAGCGCTTCATAATCCTTGATGCGCCTCACCCGGACGTCGACTTCAACCATCGCCGAGTCGGCCACGACGTTATGCCGGCCGCCGCCGGAGACCGTACCCGGATTCAATGTCAGGCCCTTTTCGAGATCGACGAAAGAGGAGATGCGGACGATCTGACGGGCGATTTCGGTGATGGCGCTCGCCCCGGCGGCGAAGTCCACTCCAGCGTGAGAAGCGATTCCGTGGGCCTTGATCGTATAGACGCCGACGCCTTTACGTGCAGTCTTGAGCTTCCCCTCGTGACCCGTTCCCGGTTCCATCACCATGACGAACGAATGGGCCAGGGCGTGTTTTTCGGTCATCGCGCGCGAGGCGTCGCTGCCGGTCTCTTCGTCCGGCGCGAGCCACATCCGGACCGGCTTCTTTACGGCCATGTCCAAATCGCGCAACGCGCGCATCGCCTGGATGAAGAACGCGATGCCGGCCTTCATGTCGAAGACGCCCGGACCCCACAACCGGCCCTCTTCGCGCCGGAACGGCATCGTCTTCAATGTCCCCACGGGCCAGACCGTATCGATGTGTCCGAGCCCAAGGATGCCCGCCCCCGTCTTCCTTTTGGGGCCCGGCAGGTTGAACTCCAGCATCACCGCCTTGCCCGCGCCGGAGCCGCAATTGACGGTCTTGGCCTTGGCGATGTCCCGGACCTCCTCCACGATCAGATCGGCCATGGCGCTGACCGCGGAAGGCGTGTCAGTAGGCGATTCGCAGCACACCATGCGGCGGATCAACTCCACGCTTACCTCGTGGCGCCCTTCCAGATGGTTCAGAATGGGATGCATCGTTTGTTAGAATAGCGGGTTTCAATGGCACAACTGGAAAACATCGACATTCGCGACATCCTGCCGCACCGCTTCCCAATGCTCCTGGTGGACAGGATTATTGAAATCGGCGACGGCACGATTGTCGGCATCAAAAACGTCACGGCGAACGAGCCATTCTTTCAGGGCCACTTCCCTGAATACCCGGTGATGCCGGGCGTGCTCATCATCGAGGCGATGGCGCAGGTGGGCGGCATCCTGGTGCTGCGCGAGCTGGAAGACCGCAAGACGAAACTGGTCCTTTTCGCCGCTATCGAGGAGGCCAAGTTCCGCCGGCCCGTCTTGCCGGGGGACATCCTGCGGATGGAACTGAAGACGCTGAAGCGCAAGGCGACGATCGTCAAAATGCAGGGCACGGCGACGGTGGACGGCAATGTCGTGGCCGAGGCCATCGTCATGTGCAAGGTCGTCGATCTGCCGGCTAAAGGCGAAGCGCCGAAAGAGTAACGCATGGCCATCCATCCCACGGCGATCGTCGATCCGCGGGCGGAGATCCATCCCACAGCCGAAATCGGTCCTTACGTGGTCGCCGGCGCGGAGGTGCGCATCGGTGCGCGGACGCGTCTGATGGGGCATACGTTCCTGGAAGGTCCAACCACGATCGGCGAGGACAACATCTTCTATCCCTTCGCGTCGGTTGGGGTCGCCTCGCAGGATCTGAAGTACCACGGCGAACGGACCGAAACCCGGATCGGCGACCGTAACAAGATCCGCGAATTTGTCACTATCCATCGCGGAACCGAAGGCGGCGGCGGCGTGACCAGAATCGGCAGCGACAACCTATTGATGGCTTACGCCCACATTGCGCATGACGCCAACGTGGGCAGCCACTGCATCCTCGGCAACGCCACCACGCTGGCCGGCCACGTCACTATCGAGGATTGTGCCATCGTCGAAGCGTTCACCGGAGTGCATCAGTTTTGCCGCATCGGGCGGCACGCATTCGTCGGCGGATACAGCGTCGTTACCCGCGACGTGCTGCCGTATTCGATGACGGTGACGCCGCGCGACGCCAAGGCGTATGGCGCGAACAAGGTCGGGCTAAAGCGGCGCGAATTCGCGTCCGAGACGATCGACGCCCTTCAGAAAGCCTTCCGGTTGCTCAGCAGCGATGAGTTGAATACGTCGCAGGCCGTCGAGCGGATCCGGGCGGAGGTGCCCGCCCTGCCCGAGGTGGAGGAACTTATCGAGTTCATCGCCTCGGCTAAACGCGGAATCATCAAGTGAGATACGGGCTTATCGCCGGCTCGGGCCGTTTCCCGGTGTTGGCGCTGGAGACGGCGCGCAAGTTGGGCCACGAAGCCGTCGTCATTGCCATCAAGGACAATGCTCCGCCCGAGGTGGAACAACTCGGCGTGAGTTGCCATTGGATCTCCATCGCCGAACTGGGCAAGTTGATCGACATCCTGCATAAGGAGAAGATCACCGAAGTCCTGATGGCGGGTCAGATCAAGCACACCGCGCTTTTCAGTTCGCTGAAGCCCGACTGGCGTCTCTTCAAGTTGCTGATGTCGTTGCCGTCGCGCAACACCGACGCGTTGATCGGCGGCGTCCAGGCGGAACTGGCGAAAGAGGGCATCCGGCTCGTCGATTCGACGATGCTGCTCAAGCCGCTGCTGGCGGAAGAGGGCGTGATCTCGACACGCAAGCCGACCGAGGACGAGACCAAGGACATCGCCTACGGGCAGCGCGTTGCCGCGGCGCTGTCGGGGTTTGATCTCGGCCAGAGCGTGGCCGTCTCCGAACGCGCCTGCGTGGCTTTGGAGGCGATGGAGGGTACGGATGCCATGCTGCGACGGGCCGCTTCGCTGGTGAACGGGCGTCCTCTCAGATTGGTCAAAGCCTCGGGCCGCCGGGCGCATTTGCTCTTTGACGTGCCAGTGGCTGGCCCCGGCACGATACGGACGATGGTGGAGACGGGTACGACGGCATTGGCCGTCGATGCCGGGCGCACTCTGTTGCTGGACCGCGACGAGATGCTGGCGCTCGCCGCGGAAGCCAAAATCGCCGTGGTCGGCATGAAGCCCGCCGAAGACAGACAATAGGAACATGAGCGAAATCAGGCCGCGCGTGGCTGTTGTCGGCGCCGGCGCATTCGGGCGCAACCACCTGCGCGTGGTCCACGAATCCGCTTTGGCGGAGTTGGCTGGCGTCTATGACCTGGACGAATCGCGGCGGCTGGCGGCCGCGGCCGAATTCGGCTGCCCGGCCTATGCTTCGCTCGATGAGATCCCCGGTTCGGCCGTTGCGGCGATTGTCGCCGTTCCGACCAGCAGCCACAAGGAAGTCGCTTGCCGGTTGATGGACGCGGGCCTGGATGTCCTGGTCGAAAAACCGATCGCCGTCACAACGGAGGAAGCACGCGAGATGGTCTCGACCGCGGCCATGCGCGGGCGGATCCTGCAAGTGGGCCACCTCGAACGGTTCAACCCAGCCGTCGAGGCGCTGTCGAAGATCGTCACGCGGCCCTTGTTCTTCGAGATCCACCGGCTGAGTATCTTTACGCCGAGAAGCCTGGATGTGGACGTGGTCTCCGATTTGATGATCCATGACCTCGACATTGTGTTGTCGATGACCGGCGTCATGCCGGAGGAAGTTCGTGCGGCGGGCATCTCGGTGCTCTCCGATAAGGTGGACATCGCCAGCGTTCGCCTGGCATTTCCGGGCGGCGCAGTGGCAAACCTGACGGCCAGCCGCGTTTCCACTGAGCGCGTCAGGAAACTCCGCCTCTTTCAACCGCGGCAGTACATTTCAGTGGATTACGCGCGCCGCGATTGCGTCACCGTTTCAGTGGATGAAGACCGCCAGGTCAGGATCGCGCCCCAGAAGGTCGAGCAGGGCGAACCGCTCGCCCGGCAGTTTGAGTCTTTTCTTGCATGCGTCGCCAGTCGCAAAGCGCCTTTGGTGGACGGCATCGCGGCTGCCCGCGCACTTGACCTGGCCGGACAGATTGTCGCCAGGATCGAGGAACACGCGAGCCTCGTCGCCCGCACACTCGTCCATGGGGAGTAGATTGCGCCTTCTGTGATGCTTGAGGACTTCAAGAGCTACTGGCACAACGATAGCGGCGAGATCCAATTCCTGCTGGATTTCGACGACGTAGCGTCGCGCCGCCGCCACCGCATCGCGGCCGCCGGAGCGGTGGCTGCCGAGGTCGTTCTGATCTGGCTGATGGCGTTGATTTCAACGGCCGGAACACCGGTATACCGTTCGGCCACGCGGATTGTCGTTGACACTCGTACCGCGACGCCTCTCATCGCGCCGCCGCCAGATGTGATGCGGCAGTTCCGCATGACCCAGAAGGAACCGCAACAGGGCAAGCCTGTGACAGAAGTGGACCTCGCCGGACTTCTGCCCAGGCCCGGACTGGACAGCGCACCGCCAGGTCCGCCCCCCACGCCTGCCAGACCGTCCAGCCGGCCGTTCGCTCCCCCGGATCCCTTGCAGCAGCAGGCTCGGGTTGAAGCGCCGCGGATTGAACTGCCGGCTCTGGGCGTCTCCGCTTTGCCCGCGGCGGCGCCGCCAAACCTCACGGCGCCGCCGCAGGATAGACCCAAGTTGGCATTTGAGCAGGTTGGGCCGCCTCCGGGGGTGGCGTCGGGCGCTCCGTCGGGTACGGCCGCCACCAAACCACCCGCCTTGACAGCGGACGATGCGGTTAAGTCCATGACCCATGGGTCGGGGATTGGGGGGCCGATCGTGGGCGACACCGGCGCTTTCGAAACCACCGGCGTCGCCGAGATGCTACGCCAGAACCCGGCGTCCGGACGGCCCGGCAGCGCTGTTCAGCTTCTAAGCGACCCCCAGGGCGTCGACTTTCGACCCTATCTCACCCAGGTCCTGGCTGCGGTCAAACGTAACTGGATGTCCGTCTTTCCCGAAAGTGCCCGCATGGGCCAACGAGGACGCACCGTTGTCCAGTTCTCAGTCAACCGCGCCGGCCAGGTCCCCAAGCTCGTGATTTCCATGCCCGCCGGCGTTCAGGCGCTCGATCGCGCTGCCGTCGCCGGGGTCAGCGCCTCCATCCCATTCCCTCCGTTGCCGGCCGACTTCAAGGGAGGCGAAATCAGACTGCAATTGGTGTTCACCTACAACCTGCCTGCGAGATAGCGAGGATTGACCCCCATGAAGTCCAGACTCCCACGCGCCCTGATCGGCTACGCCGTTTTCGCACTGCTTGCGATGTTGACGCTGGATGGCAACTTGAGGGCTTTCATCCTCATTCTGATGGCTGCACTGGCTGTCAAAAGCTGGCTTGCGTCGAAACGGGACGATCAGGCCTGATCAGTCTTACCCCCTAGTTCCACACTAAGGTCTCGGTCCGGTATCGGTGGTTTTCTCCGGTCAAATGGGGCAGTCAGTCTAGTGGAAACTCCTCATGTTCACGGTACGATCAGCCGAAGAGAAGAGTGGTTCCAAGTAAGCCGCTCAACGATACTCAGTAAATTTGTACCGTTTTGAGACGGTCTGTTCCAGTGTGGATGAGCAGTCGGCGAGAGGGGAGCCAGAATGGGAAAAGTAGGCCGGAAATTCAATCCCGGCGGGGTGAGTGCTGTCTCGCAGGCAGAGGGTTCCTGCCAAGCTGAGTCAGCACAAAGCCTTACAAGTCTATCGTTTGCGCTTCAAACGCGTGCCGCTGAAGGCCTGTCCGGTCTAAGTGGTTCAGCGATTGCCTTACCTGTGGTGTCCACTGCCGGGGAGTTCATCGGTGGTGGCGAAATGGCCCGGTCCAGCGAGTCTCTCATCAGAAGCGACCGTCCCGGAGCCGCAGGAAGGAAGAAGAAACGAATGGCTTCGAGAGCAACCGCCGCCGCGCCTGCACGAGAGAGCGCTGCACCACCACCCGCCGCAAAAGAAAACAGCCTGGTCCGCCGCGACCGCGTTGTGATGGAGAACCTTCCACTGGTCAAGGCCATCGCGCTTCGCGTCCACGACAGCCTGCCGGTTCACGTTGAACTGGACGACCTTATCCATGCTGGTATCCTCGGCTTGTTCGACGCCGCGATAAAATACAACCCCGACAAGAACGTAGCCTTCTCCAGCTACGCCAAGCACCGCATTAAAGGGGCCATCCTCGATAGCCTCAGGCAACTTGACTGGGCGTCGCGCGACATGCGCCGCCGCCATAAGCAGTTCGAGCAGGTCACGCGCGAACTCGCTTCAAACCTCCAAAGAAACCCGACCGAGGACGAGATCGCACAGAGAATGGGCGTTGACGTCGCCCGCTGGCGTCAGATGGCAATTGACCTGCGAAACCTCGGTTTGATCTCCGCCTCTTCCCGGCCCATCGAGCAGGAAGACATGCCCGCTCCGGACTTCCCTTGCAGCGCTGATTCGCTGCCGGATTCAGTCTGCGCGAAGCGCCAACTGCGGTCGAAGCTCGACGGCGCCATGGAGGTGCTGCCGGAGCGATACCGCAAGGTGGTCACCCTCTACTACACCAATGAAATGACAATGAAGGAGATCGGCGGTCTGATGGGGATCAACGAAAGCCGCGTCTCCCAGATCCACAAACTGGCTCTCGAAAAGATGGCTCACGCTCTTCACGAAGCTGGCATCACATCAAGCAACCTTTTTTAGCTCCGCCGTGAGCGGATGCGATTGCACTACAAGCGAAGCACTCGTGACTTGCGCCCCGGGCATCGTTTCCCGGGGCGCGTTTTTAGTCCAAGGCGACCGAAAACGGCATCACGCGCAGCATCCCGCCACTCAACCAGGCAGCCGTGCCGGCAGGTGCGTTCGACAGGATCCAGGCACTTGCCGGGTTGGCCCTCACGATCCCGGTGTCCGCCATATTGAAGATCTGTTCGAAAAACGACTTCTTCCTCGGATACGTTGAGATCCTGATCTCATCGTCTTCGGCGAACTTGGCCTTGGCGGCGAGCACTTCAAGCGCCTTCGACAGGCCGCCAATCTCGTCAACCAACCCGCGTTCATGCGCCTGCGAGCCGAGCCACACCCGCCCCTGCGCCTGCGGCTCAATCTCGGCGACCGTCTTCTTTCTGCCCTCAGCCACCTTTCGGAGGAAGCCGGAGTAGATGAAATCGACCCCTTCTCTCAGCTTCGCGCGGCCTTCCGGGGTCAGCGGTTCGATGCTGGAATCGATACCGGCGTACCTGCCGCGGGTGAGGGTGTCAGCGGATATGCCCAATTTCTCATAGAGGCCCTTGATGTTCGGTTTGCCGTAGATGACGCCGATCGAGCCCGTCAGCGTCCCTGCCTCGGCAATAATCGGGTCGCCCGTCATGGCCATGTAATAGCCGCCCGAAGCGGCCAGGTCCGACATGGAGATGACCACCGGCTTCTTCTTCGACAGTTCCTTCATCGCCGACAGGATCTCGTCGGACGCGACCGCGTCGCCCCCAGGCGAATCGATCCGAATCACGACTGCGTCGATGGTCCGGTCGGCGGCGATCTCCTTCGCCAGTGCCGACATCTGGCCGGGGTTCAGGAGTTGGTCCTCGCCGAACGGCGATGAAGTCCCGGACCGGACAATGTCGCCCTGCGCGACCAGAAGCGCCACGCGCCGCCGCTTACCCGACGTTTTGGGCGACCAGCCTGCCGCCAGATAGGCGCGGTCTTTGACCAGCGCCAAATCACCCACGCCGGCTTTTTCCGTGGCCGCCTTGCGGGCCGCGGGTTCGTAGTTCAACTCATCGACCAGACCCTTGCTCTTGGCGATGGGCGCCAGGAACGGCCCGTCATCGAGCAGCGCGCGGGTCTCCTCGGGGGACTTCTTTCTGCCCGCGGCCAGAGTCGCGATGACGCGGCCATACATGTCGTCGAGGATGGAGTTCATCGATTCGCGCGTCTCCGGACTCATCGATGTGCGGGTGAAGATATCTCCAGCGTCCTTATATTTGCCGGCGTGTTCCACTTCCATCTTCACGCCCAGCTTATCGAGGGTCCCCTTGAAATAAGTCGCCTCAATCCTCATCCCCTTGGCGTCCAACAAATCCTCGGGCGACATATATACCCTGTCCGCCGCCGTGGCGAGATAGTATTCCTTCAGCCGGGGTGCGCGAAGCCAGACGTAGACCGGCTTGCCCGCCTTGCGTACCTTCTCGATTCCGCGCCTGACTTCCTCAACTTTGGCCCAACCCGCGCTGATGCCCGCGGGACGCAGGAAGACGCCCCGGACCCTGGGGTCCCTGGCTGCTTTGTCGAACAGGCTGTAGAGTTCCGGAACCGTCAACGGCTCCTGGTCCGCCATCGAGGGCAGCGGAGGCGAAGTCGTCTGGACTTCCGACAGAGCCCCCTCCAGCTTTACGTTCAGCACGAAGCGGTCAGGCAGCGATGGCTCGCGCTGCCCGAGCCGGATAGCCGCGAAGAAGATGACGACCACAGTCATGCCGGCGACGATCAGTCCGGCGAGTACGCCAAGCAGGAATTTCTTCATTGAATTTATGAAATCAGGCGCCTTCGAGGATCATATCCACCCGGCCGCTCAGTTCCTTGAGGTAAGTTGCATCGCCGCCCGGGAGTTCAACCGTTGCGTCGCCCTTGTAGCCAATGTCGGCCAGTGCCTTGTGGATCGCCTTCCAGTCGATGTCGCCCTCCCGGAGGTTGACGAAGTCCGCGACCCGTTTCTTGATCTCCGGGTTGTTACGGAACGAGAAGTCCTTCAGGTGGACCTTGCAGATGCGCTGGCCGAGGGTCCGGATCCAATCCTGGGGGAAGCCGAAAAGTACGACGTTGCCGACGTCGAAATAGGCTTTCACCCAAGGGCTCTTGAAGCTGTCGACATAACTGGCCATCTCAAGCGGGCTCACGAGAAACTTGTTCCAGACATTCTCGATGCCGATGATCACCTTCAATTCAGCGGCGAGGGGGAGCAGTTTCCTGATTTGGGTCTGCGAACGGGTCCAGGCGTCCTGATAGGTGAGATCGGCAGTCACCACGGCGGGCACAAGCAGCACGGTCGAGGCGCCCCAGAGCTTAGCGTTGTTGAGGCTGGTCCGCATCCCCGTAAGGCTCTTTTCCACCACGGCGGGGTCAGAACTGTTGAGCGGACTCTGCCAGTGAGCCATGTTCATGACCGAATGAATCGGCATCCCGGTCTTTTCGCTGGCTTCCTTTATTGATGCCGCCACTGCCTGGTCGGGCTCGGTGTTGCATTCCATCGACTGAAAGCCGCAATCCAAAGCCATTTTGAATTTGTCGAGAGGGGACAGCGAGCGCGGCAACATCCCGAGCAGGATGCCCTTGCGGATAGGCAGGCGCGCCGAAGAAGGCGCCGCCGCTGACGAGACGCCGGCGGCGGCGGTCAGAGTGGAAGAAAGAAAAATTCGACGGTCCATCAAGCTTCTCCTGTTAGGGTGTTCAATCAGGCGGTTCACCTGCCGATTGTACACCCGCGGGGAGGGGCCTCAGACGAGGTTCGGGAGCTTGATTATTTTCTTCTGGATCGCGTACTGAACCAATTGCGCCTTGTTGTGAATGTCGAGCTTGCGCATCAGGTTGAATTTGTGGGCCTCGACGGTTTTCACGCTGAGGTTCAGGTCGCAGGCGATCTCCTTGACTGAATTGCCCTCCGCCAGCAGTTTCAGGACCTCGCGTTCTCGCGTGGTGAGCGTCGCGAACCGAGGCAGCCGGTTGGCCGACTTGATGCGGCTACGGAAGTCGTCCACCAATTGCGAGAGCATTCTCGGACTCAGGTAACTGCCTCCGCGCTGCACATCGCGTATCGCGCTGACCAATTGCTGTGACGGACTGTCCTTCAGGACGTAACCGTTGGCGCCCACTTCCATGCCCTCGACCAGGTAATCCTCGTCGTCGTACATCGTCAGCACGAGGACCTTGGTCTCCGGACGGTTCCTTTTAATCTGACGGGTTGCCTCGAAACTGCTCAGACCAGGCATGCCGATGTCCATCAGGACCAGGTCCGGCTTAAGTTCAGCCGCTCTGTCCACCGCATCGCCGCCGTTCGAGGCCTCGCCGATCACTTCCATGTCTGACTCAGCCGAAATGAGCTGACGGATCCCCTGGCGAAATAGGGTGTGGTCATCAGCGAGCAGGATTCGGATCTTTGCCATTGTTCAACTCCGCTGTGCTTTTCGCACCAGTCTCTGTTGGTCCCCGCTGCCCTTACCGGGCATCGAAAACCCACCATTCCCATCCATCTGCGCTGCGGTCGTATCGATCGGCAGTTCAATCCAGATGGCCGTACCCGGCCGATCGACGCCAATCCGCCCAGCGAAATTCAGTTCATCATCCATCGATCCCGGGCCATCCGCTTGGGACGCCGTCCGAGGTCTGCTCCTGACCACCAGGGTCCCTCCGAGAAGGGCCACCCGCTCGCGCACGCCGGACAGCCCAAAGCAGTCCCGGCGCGAAAACGCTTCGTCCACATCGAAACCGACGCCGTCGTCTTCAACGTGTAACTTCAAATACCCATCGGCGGATTCCATCCAGAGGTTTACACCTGAGGCCAGGGAATACTTCGCGATGTTGTTGAAGATCTCCTGGACCAACCGGTATACGATGATTTCCACCTTCTTCGGCAGGTCTATCACCCGGGGGAAATGGAGCTGTACATCCGCCGGATGCAGCCGCCGGAACCGTCCGATCAACTGCCTGAGAGCCGCCGCCAGACCCATCTGCTCCAGAATCGCCGGGCTTAACGCTGCGATCAGCCGCCGGATCTCGAGAATCGTATGCTCGGTCAGATCCCGGACTTCGGTCAGTTTCTTCCTCAACTCCCTTG
This sequence comes from uncultured Bryobacteraceae bacterium, assembly GCA_947084845.1. Classification (GTDB taxonomy): domain Bacteria; phylum Acidobacteriota; class Terriglobia; order Bryobacterales; family Bryobacteraceae; genus PNKE01. The sequence continues at coordinate 19,594 of CAMTUE010000032.1, forward strand.
CACTCTCCGGCAGTTCCTGCTCAATCATTTCCAGCTGCAGCCGGACGCAAAGCAACGATTGCCCCGCTTCGTCATGCAACTCACGGCTGATCCGCCGGCGCTCAGACTCTTCCACCTCAACCATGTGGTTTGCCAGCCGCCGAACCTGCTCTTCCCTCATCGACAGGTCTTCGAGCAATCGAGCCTTTTCGGCTGCCAGCCAGCAGCGCTCCGCCGCCGCCAATAAAAGGTCCAACTCGCGCGGCAACCAGTCGTACTGCTTTGAGAAGAAGAACTGCATCACTCCGCGCAACGCACCTTCGGACTTGAACGGGATTGACCAGCACGTCTGGAAACGGGACGCCCACTCCGCATCCAGGCAAAGGCGCGAGGTCTCTTCATCGATCTCGAAACAACGGGCCCTAGCCAGCATTCGCTTCGTAGCCGGGGACGGATCGTAAGTCGCAATCATCTGCCCGGCCGGCAGAGACGCCGCGTTCAGCCACCATTTTGCATGACTTGCGGGCAGATAGACCCTTGCAGCGTTCGCCTTGCTGAACGTGGACAGGATCTCCAGAAAGCGGGCCAACATCTCGTGCAGGGACGTCGACTCCACTTCCACCCGGAAAAGCTCGTAGAACGTCCGGCTTTCAATCTCACGGACCTCATAGAACGCAGTGTTCAGCGCCACCACAACCAGGAAATGGAGTTGGCTGCGAACCCAGGCCAACGTCATGTTCGCCGATTCGGACCCGCGTTCAATCTCAGCATCCAGCAGACGATCATACTGGCCAAGCGCATCCACTGCGTCAGCCGGCGAAAGCCCCAACTTCGCCAGTCTCCGGCCTCGATATTGAACCTCTTCGAGGAAGTCAGCCAGATGGCGCCCGCCATCTATCATGTTGGCCGCCCCGCCGACGGTGATCGCGCACAGGGCTGCCCTGCGGCCGCGATCATGCCCCGCCAGGCTCAACATTTTCAAAAACTTGCGATCCAGGGAGGCGGTCCACGGCGCTACCACTGACGCCATCCTCCGCAATTCACCCTCAAACTGCTGGCTGAGGGAAGCGGCGGCGTCTGCGAGGACCCGAGTGTGAACTGGTTTCACCACTAAGTGTCCTATCGGTTCTAGGTTGAATTCTCTTTAGCGCATAGGTGCTTACACCCGGCTTTTTGCTTCCCCGTGCCAACCCCAGTGCCCCTGATGGCCCCCGCTCCAGTCGCGGCAGGGCTCCGGCTTCTTCCGTCCCGACTCCTCCGAGTGGCGAACTCGCCCAGCCAGGATTCGGAGCCCATTTCCGCTGATCCAAGCCTACGGCCCAGGTCCGGGCTGTTCAACCCGCTTCTTCCCAGTACGCCCCCAACCCCAACTTCCTTTCCCATCGCCCGCGCTCATCCGAGACGCCAACAATTGGGTCCCCTCCCCGGACTGCGGCGTCTATAATGAGGAGGCGGACCTGATGCCCATCCGATCCGCCGCCGGAATCGCATACCTGTCGAACAAATTCAGAACATTCGGCCACCCGGTTGCGTCAGTAACAAACAGGAGTCTTAATCGAAGTGCAGCGTAAGTGGAAGTGGATCCTCGCCATTGGCGGAATACTAGTCGTCGCGGGCGGCGTTGTCGCCAGCGTCAAGATGAAGGACCGCGGCGTCGTTGACGTCCAAACCGGGCGCGCGGTTCGCCAGGACTTGACCAGCCTTGTCACAGCGTCAGGTGAAATCAAGCCGCGGAATTATGTCAACATCGGCGCGAACGTCATGGGCCGAATCCTTGAGTTGAACGTGAAAGAAGGCGACCATGTTCGCAGGGGCCAGGTCCTCGCGAAGCTCGAGTCCATCCAGGCGGAAGCCGATGTACAGGCTCAGAACGCGTCTCTGAACTCATCGCTCGCCGAAGCCACGGCCGCCGAGGCTGGGTTGAAGGCGGCGGATGAGAACCTGAAGACCGCCCAGGCCTCCATCGACCGCGCCAAGGCCGAGCTCCAGCGCGCGCGCCTCGATTACGAGCGTGGCGAGGAGTTGTGGAAATCGAAGCTCATCGCCAGGCAGGAGTTCGATAGCCGCAAGTCTCAGTACGATGCTCTCGAGGCTGGCGTCCGCGAGTCCCAGTCCAGGATGGCCCAACTCAAGGCCCAGCGCGAACAGACCGCCGCCCAGTTGTCGGGCAGCCAGCGCCGCGTCGCCCAGGTTCGCGCCACGCTCTCGCGCTTCAGCGACGTTCTCAAGAAACATTCGGCCTTTACGCCGATCGACGGGATCGTCACCAACCTGCCCGTCCGGGTCGGCGAAACGGTGGTTCCCGGTATCCAGAACTCGTCGGCATCTCTTATCATGACCATCGCCGACATGAGCCTGATCACCGCCGAGGTCAAGGTGGACGAGACCGATATCGTCAACGTCAAACTCGACCAGGAAGCCGACGTCACCATCGACGCCATCCCCAACAAGACCTTCAAGGGCCGCGTCATCGAGATCGGCAACACGGCCATCCTACGTTCCAGCGGCCTAGCCGCCAGCCAGAGCGCGATCTCCAGCCAGGAGGCCAAGGACTTCAAGGTCGTCGTGGCGCTCGACAATCCGCCCGCCGAGATCCGGCCCGGCCTTTCCTGCACCGCCAAGGTGATCACGGCCACCCGTCAGAAGGCGCTTTCGATTCCGATTCAGGCACTTACGGTCCGCCAGCGCGGCGATCTCGTGCCTGAAGCCAAGGCTGCCGCGGTCAAGGCCGACGACAAGCCGGATCCTGCCACCGTCAAGAAGAACAAGGAAGAGCTTCAGGGCGTCTTCGTCGTCAGGAATGGCGCCGCCCAGTTCCACGAGGTCAAGACCGGCATCACCGGGACCACGGACATCGAGGTCCTCGATGGCATCAAGGACGGGGAGGAGATCATCACCGGCAGCTATAAGGTGATCCGCACCCTGCGCAACGAGGCCAAGGTCAAGATCGACAATCGCGCCCCGGTGAAGTCCAGCGCATAACCTTTTGGCCGCCGCGAGCGTCCTGACATACTAGAGGATAAGGACAAGGAATACCCACGCCCATGCCGACCGCCACCGCCGAGAGTAATGCCCGTTCCGAACAACTGAAACGCGATAACATCGTCATCCGCACCTACGATCTCTGGAAAACCTATGTCATGGGCGACCAGGAAATCCACGCCGTCTCCGGTGTCGATGTCGAAATCCGCCGTGGCGAATATGTCGCCATCATGGGCCCCTCGGGTTCCGGCAAGTCCACTCTAATGAACCTCATCGGATGCCTGGACACTCCAACCAGAGGCGAATACTACATCCGTGGCGAACTGGTCAGCGCGATGACCGACGACGAACTGGCCCGCATCCGCAATAAGGAAATCGGCTTCGTCTTCCAGACCTTCAACCTGTTGCCGCGCGCCAGCGCTCTCCACAACGTCGAACTTCCCTTGATCTACTCCGGCATGCATGCCGACGCGCGTATCGAGCGCGCCAAAGCTTCGCTCCGCGCCGTTGACCTCGAAGCGCGCATGTACCACAAACCCAGCGAACTCTCCGGCGGCCAGCGCCAGAGAGTCGCCATCGCCCGCGCCCTCGTCAACGACCCCTCGATTCTGCTCGCCGACGAGCCCACGGGCAACCTCGATTCGGCCACCAGCGTGGAAATCATGGACCTCTTCGCGCGTCTGCACGATCTCGGCAACACCATCATCCTGGTGACCCACGAACGCGACATCGCCGAATACGCTCACCGCATCATCACCATTCGCGACGGCAAGGTCTCCAAGGACGAACTGAACCCGCACCACTAAATCTCTGCCTTCCGCCAATGGGGGGAAGGGCGATTTGATAAACTGCCCACGGGTCCAATCATCCATGGGTGCGATTCAACTGCTGTCTGACATCACCACGCGCGCCCATTCCGCCTACACGGATGCGGTTTCCGGCGCCCGCCCCTGGTGGTCTGCCATCCTGATTACCGCCAGTTCAGACCGGCAGGCTGAGTTGTACTCACACCAGATCGAGGATCGCCGCCGCCGGGGGACTCTGCCGCCCGCAGCCACGGTACTGGTTGTCCCGGATCCGCCGGGAATTCGCCCGGGCAGCGGCGGCGCCACCCTGAACGCGCTGCGCCGGCTTTCGGACTCCCTGTCTCTGCCGTCGAACCAGCCCGGCACGATCGGGCTAAAAGACTGGTGGAAAACCAATCGCGTCCTGATGATCCACTCCGGAGGCGACTCCCGCCGTCTGCCCCAGTTTTCCGCGACCGGGAAACTCTTCGGCGCCCTTCCGGTTCGCGCTCCCGGTGGCGGCACCTCCACCGTTTTCGATGAAACCCTCGCTCTTTCATCGCTTTGGCTAGAACGAATGGACGCCGGACTCGTCATCGGAGCAGGCGATGTGCTGCTCGTCTTCAATCCGGCTGGTCTTGATTGGCGGCGGCCCGGCGTCTCCGGAGTCGGCCTCTGGCAACCAGCCGATGTCGGATCCCAGCACGGCGTTTACGTCAACGGCGAGGGCGGCGTGGTCTATACGTTCCTCCAGAAACCCAGCTTCACCGAAATCGCCGCAGCCGGCGGGGTGAGGGCCGACGGACGCGTTGCCGTGGACACCGGGTTGCTTTACTTTCACCCTGATACCGCTTCGCGGCTCGCAGGGATCTCCTGCTCCGCCGGCATTGACGGACCCCTCGATCTTTATACTCACTTCACCGGCGCCTTGACCAAACAGTGGCAACCCGAACCTGGCGCGCCTGAGACTCAGCAGCTTATCTACAGGGCTCTGGCGTCGGCGGCTTTCCACTGTGACGCCCTGGAGGGCGAGTTCTCTCATATTGGGACCACCCGGCTCTTCCGCCAGGTCATGACCGAAGAGACCGACCTCTCCCATCTCTACGCCACCCACTCTCGCCTTGGATCGGAATCCGCGTCCAATGTCGTCTCCAGCGGCGTTGTTCTCGACAGCGTTGTCGCCAGCGGGGAGGTTGGCGTCGGAGCATTGATGATGGAATGCTGCCTTGAAGGCGCGCTTCGCATCGCCCGTCACTCGGTTGCCCATGGGCTTTCCGGCATACCCGGCGATCTCGACCTTCCCGAAAACACCGTAGCCCACCAGGTCCAGGTCGCGGCACCTTCCTCCGCGTCAGGTTCGGTCATCCGGGTCTACGGCGTTGACGACGATCCGAAGGCCCTCCTGGACGAAGGCGCGCTCTGGTTTGGGCGGCCCGCGGTCGAGCAACTGAAGTCGCTGGCCATCTCTCCCGAAGACGTCTGGCCCGGCCTGCCCGCCGGACACCGCAGTCTCTGGAATGCACAACTCTTCCCGGTTTCATCGCCATCCGAATGTTGGAGATTCGCCAGTTGGCTGATGGGGTTGACTCACGACGACCTCTCCGTTTCCTGGCGCGCGGCAGAACGCCACTCGCTCGCCTCCAGCGCCCAATGGACCGATCCACAGGCCGAAGCCGCCCAACGCGATCTGCGCAATCGACTCCGTTGGCGCGCAACCGTGGGAGAACTCGCTCAAGCGGGAAGCGACCTCCGCCCCATGCTTGCCCATGCCCCCGGCGTCTCTGCGCTTACCGCAGCCGCGGCTCTGCTCGAAGGGCAGTCCCTTAGTGGTTCAGAGACCGATCCTTCCCGCGCCGCCAGCCTCGCCTTTCAGGCATCTCTTTTCTACGGACAGGCGGGACTCGATGAGAAGTCCGCGGCCGCCCGCGTACGCGCGTTCTCTCTCGTCTCCACCGCCGTCGCCGCCCTCGCCCGCCGGTCCCGCATCGATCCCCCGGACCGCTTCCGGCTCTCCTCGGTCACCGTCTCCGCGCCCGCCCGCATCGACTTCGGTGGAGGCTGGAGCGACACCCCGCCCTTCTGCCTTGACTGGGGAGGCACCGTGCTCAACGCCGCCGTCGCCCTCAACGGCGAGTACCAGATCCGCTGTCAGGCCCGCCTCCTCGACTCGCCCGCCATCCGGCTGCGCTCCGAGGACACCGGCGATGTCCTCGAAATGACCGCCTCCTCCGATGAACTTCTTTCCGCCCACGCCGGCGACCCCTTCGCCATCTCCAAGTGCGCCTTGCGGCTGACCGGCCTCTTCCAGGGCGAACAAAACCTGCCCGCATTGCTCGACCGCCTCGGCGGCGGTATTGAGATCTCCACGTCAGCCGACCTGCCTCTCGGCTCGGGTCTGGGATCGAGTTCCATTCTCGCCGCCGCCGTTGTCCGCGCAACCATGGAGATGTTTGGCCGCCGGCTTTCCACCCAGCAGGTCAGCGACCTCGTTCTCGACCTTGAGCAGATGATGGGAACCGGCGGCGGCTGGCAGGACCAGGCCGGCGGTATCTTCCCCGGCATCAAACTCCTCAGCACCGCGCCGGGTCCAAAGCAGAAACTGCGTTATCAACCCCTCAACTGGAGTCTCGAGAGGGAGGCCGAACTGGAGCGGTTGGTCGTCCTCGCCTACACCGGAGTTCGCCGCGTTGCCCGAAACCTTTTACAACAGGTGGTCGGCAACTACCTCGCCCGCGAAACCCAGACCGTCCAGGTCCTCCATAGCATCAAGACGCTCGCCCTCGAGATGGCTCACGCCATGCAGGACGGCGATTGGGATACCCTCGGCGCCCTGATGAATCGCCACTGGGAACTCAACCAGCGGATGGACCCCCACACCACGAATACGCCCGTCGAGGCCCTCCTCGATCGCGCCCGCCCATTGATTCGAGGAGCAAAACTCGCCGGAGCCGGCGGCGGCGGGTTCATGATCTTCCTGGCCAGGTCCGAGGAAGCCGCCGTTGAACTGCGCTCAGCGATGAACGCCACCGATTGGCAGCTTGCCCGCGACGGCCTCCGCGTCCGGCGCGGCGAACTCTGACTGCCTGCTACGTACGGTAACTGCCGTTGATCCGGATGTAGCCTTCGGTCAGGTCACAGGTCCAGAATCGGGCCTTGCCGGTACCGTCGCCGGCGATCTGGAACCGCAGATCGATCTCGCGCTCTTGCAGTTTACTGCCAAGTCCTTCTTCGTCAAACTGCGCCGCCAATCCCTTTCGGCAGACCTTCACGCCCTGCAGCCAGATATCAACAGCCTCCGGCAGGAACGACGCGCCGGACGCGCCTGCCGCCGACAGAATCCGTCCCCAGTTGGGGTCGCCGCCCGCGATGGCCGTCTTCACCAGGGGCGAATTGGCAATGGCGCGCGCGATTCGCGCGGCGGTTTCGTTGTCGCGTCCGCCGCTGACCCGGATTTCAACCAACTTCTTCGCCCCCTCGCCATCGGCGGCGATCTGGCGCGCCAGCGATTCGCAGACCTCGGTCAGCGCCTCCTCGAACAGCGCCCTGTTGGCTGAGGTCACTTTGCGGCCCGATGCGCCGTTGGCCAACACCAGCAGCGTGTCGTTGGTGCTCATATCGCCATCGACGCTCAGCCGGTTGTAGCTCCGCTCAACGGCCCTCCTCAACATGCCCCGCAAGGAAGCCGCCGTCACCGCCGCGTCTGTCATGACAAAGGCCAGCGTCGTCGCCATGTTCGGGTGGATCATGCCGGAGCCCTTCGTCATACCCGCGATGCGCATGCCGTCAACCTCGGTCGAGGCGGTCTTCCGCACCAGATCGGTGGTCAGGATCGCGTCCGCCGCGGCGTCGAAATTGTCGATCGAGAGTCCCTCGACCAACTCAGGAGCCGCTTCGATGAGCTTGTTCGCTTCCATCTCGACGCCGATCACGCCCGTCGAGGCCGGGAAGATATGCGATGCGGGACACTTCAGTTCTTTCGCCAGCGCCCTGGTGGTTGCCAGCGCGGCCTTGTCGCCCGTCCGCGTCGCACAGTTGGCGTTGCCGGCGTTCACCAGCACGGCCCGGACGACACCCCCTGAGGCTTCCAGATTGTTCCGGGCCAGTTTCACGGGCGCGGCCTGGACAAGGTTCGTCGTGAAGACGGCCGCCGCCGCCGCGGGCGGATCGGAGACGATCAGAGCGACATCGGCTTTGGTGACTTTTCTGATTCCGGCGTACAGAGCCGAATAGCGGTAACCCAACGGCAGCTTCAATTGATTACTCCCCGAGCAGGTCCTCGCCCGCAATCCGCGCCCCATTGATGAAAGCTTCCGCCGTCACCCGCTTGCGGCCCTCCTGCTGGACTTCGATCAATTCTATCGCGGTTCCGCCGCCGCAGGCCGCAAACAATCGTCTGCCCGAGGTAAACAGCCTGCCCGGCTCTGCCGGAGATTCGATCTCCGCGGGCCGGCACTTCCATACATTCAACCGCTCGCCGCGAAACCTCGTCCAGGCGCCCGGCCAGGGCAGGAACCCGCGCGAACGGTTGTGAATATCGCTCGCACCGCGGTTCCAGTCGATCAGTCCGTCTTCTTTCTTAAGAATCGGCGCCAGTGTTGCCCTGCCGTTGTCCTGCGGCGTCGCCACGGCCCGGCCCGCTTCGACTCGCGCAAGCACGTCAACCATCATCCGCGCGCCCATCGCCGCCAATCTCGGCGACACGTCGAGCGATGTCTCCTCGGGTCCGACCGGGATCTCTTCCATCTCGAACACCGGCCCGGTATCCAACCCTGCTTCGATCTGCATGATCGAGACGCCCGTCACCGTCTCGCCATTGGCTACCGCCCATTGAATCGGCGCAGCCCCGCGATACTTCGGCAACAGCGACGCATGGACATTAAAGATCCCGTATCGCGGCAGGTCGATGATCGACTGGGGAATGATCTGCCCGTAACCCACCACGACCATGGCAGCGGCTTCGAGGGCAGCCAACTCGTCCAGGCAGTGGCGGATCTTCAATGGTTGACGGACTTCAAGGCCCCGGCGCAGCGCGCACGTCTTCACCGGCGGATGAGCCAGTTCCTGGCCCCGGCCCTTCGGCCTGTCGGGTTGCGTGTAGACGGCGGCGACCGGGTGGCCCGCCTCGATCAGGGCTTCCAGTGCCGGTACGGCGAACTCCGGCGTACCCAGGAAGACCAGTCTCATTGGCTCAATCCCACTCGCCGGCTTGCTGGAGCTTGCGGATCTTGCGGCGGATCATGTCGCGCTTCAACGGGCTGAGGTGTTTCAGGAAGACCACGCCGTTCAGGTGGTCGACTTCGTGCTGGAGCGCCCGGGCGAGAAGTTCATCGAGATCGATTTCGAACTCCACCCCTTCGACGCTCTTCGCCCGGACCTTCACCCTCATGGCCCGTTTGACGTCCTCGCGGAATCCGGGAATCGAGAGGCAACCCTCCTCGCCCACCTGCTTGCCTTCGAGTTTCACCAGTTCCGGATTGACGAAGACGAGCCGGGCATTCGGGTCCTCGCCCCCGGACGGATCGACCACCGTCAGGCGCTTCAGTTCGCCCACCTGTGGAGCGGCCAGGCCGACGCCCTTGTTGGCGTACATGGTCTCGAACATGTTCTCGACCAACTGTTTCAATTCGTCCGTGCCAAACTCGGTCACTGGCTCGCAGCGCGTCTCCAGCACGGGGTCGCCGTACTTCCTGATCTTCAAGAGCATCTTCAAGAGCATCAATAGTCCCTAACCTGTTGGATGTAGCCGTCGAAGTTTCGTCGCGACTCTGTGAGGGAATCCCCGCCAAATTTTTCGGCCATCGCCCGCGCCAGAACGAGCGCCACCATCGCCTCGCCGATCACCCCCGCCGCCGGCACGACACAAACATCGGAGCGCTCATAGGCCGCCTGCGACGGTTCACGCGTCTCCAGATCCACCGATCCAAGCGGCCGCCGCAAGGTTGAGATCGGTTTCAACAATCCCCTGACGACCAGATCCTCGCCGTTCGTCATGCCGCCTTCGATGCCCCCGGCTTTGTTTGCGCCACGGTGGAAAGCGCGTTCCTCGCGGTCGTAGGAGATCTCGTCCTGGACCTTCGACCCCCAATTCCAGGCCGCCTCGTCGGCATCGCCGATGATGACGCCCTTGACCGCCTGGATCGAAAGGATCGCCTGCGCCAGTTGACCGTCCAGCCGGGTGTCCCAGGCGATATGCGAACCCAGTCCCGGAGGCAAGCCCTTCGCCCGGACCTCAAAGATCCCGCCCACCGTGTCGCCCGTCCTGTAGGCTTCATCGACCACGGCCTTCATCCGAATCCCGGTTTCGGCATCGACGCAGCCGAGCAGGATTTCGTCGCGCCGGCTCAGTTCGCACAACTCTTCCCAGGACGCGGGACGCTCCAACCGGACTGTCCCCGTTTGGATGACGTGGCTCAGAACTTCAACACCGAAACAGGCCAGGTACTGCTTGGCCAACGCGCCGATGGCCACCCGCGCGGCGGTCTCGCGGGCGCTGGCCCGTTCCAGGATGTAGCGAGCTTCCGGCAGGTTGTATTTCAGGCAACCGGCCAGGTCGGCGTGGCCAGGTCGGGGCCGGGTGAGTTTCTTCTTTTTATCTTCACTATCCGGTTGTGCTTCGACGGGCAGGACCTCGGTCCAGTTCTTCCAGTCGCTGTTTCGGACGATGACGGCGATGGGCGCGCCCGTGGTCTGGGAGTGCCTGACGCCGGAGACGATCTCGGCCGTGTCGGTCTCGATCTTCATCCGGCCGCCGCGGCCAAAGCCCTGCTGGCGGCGCCAAAGTTCGCGGTTGACGCGTGTCAGGTCGACCGGCACCCCGGCGGGCAGGCCGGTCAACGTGGCCACGAGACACTCGCCATGCGACTCGCCGGCGGTTTCGAAACGTAACATGGGATTGAATTTACATCGTATCGAAGCCCCGTCCGGCGGGGCAACCCGGCAGTGCCCGGAATCACAACCAAACGAACTCCAAGCCGCCCCCGCCCACGCCTTAAGGTTTATAAATCATGTGCGGCAAACCTGGGCGTCCGCCACGGCTTATGATGAAAGGAGCGGTTCGTTTGGTCGCGGAATGACCCCACCCAACCCAGTTCGAGGACTTGACTCGCTCATCCACCGGGCACACCGGCGGACCGTCACGCAGAGCGGCATCGAGGTCCTGCTGACCGGCGCCGCCGCCGCCCTGGCTGTCTTCATCCTGGTTCTGATCGCCGGAACCGGTCTGCTCCACTGGGGTTGGGCCGTAGCCTCTGCCGTCGTGGGCGCCGCCTGGGCCTGGTTCCGGAAGCGCCGGCGAATGCCGGACTCCTACCGCACCGCCCAACAGATCGACCACGCGCTGGAATCAAAGGACCTGCTCTCCACCGCCTGGCACTTCGGCCATTCCAGCCGCCAGTCCGAATTCGTCGACACCGTCCTGCGTCAGGCGGATGGGGCCGTGTCCGGCGCCGATGTCGAGGTGCTGATTCCCTGGCGGATGCCTCGCTCGGGCTACGTCGCGGTTGGGCTTGCCGCCGTCTGCGTGTTGCTGCTTGGAGTCAGGCTGGGTGTTTTGAAGACTCTCGATCTGCGGGCCGGCCTGGCCGAGGTCCGGTTCGACACCGTCACCGGCGCCGCCGTCGCGCCAGACAAGGAAATGACAGCGAACCGGCAACAGCGCCCGTTTGAGGGCATCGGTGTGGATATCCCCGGCTACGAGCAGGCCAGCCTCCGGGGTGTCGAGAAACAGGAGCAGTTTCAACAGCTTGAGGTTGAATCAAACGAACCTGGCGCACAGGGGGCAAAGGGCCAGCGCCCCCAGAGCGGCGATCAGGGTGAATCTGGCGAGGGCGGCGAAAAGGCGGGTGACGAGGCTTCGGGAGAGGAAGCGCCCACGGGTTCGCAGGACCCGAGCCGCGCTCCCGGCGACCGGGGGCAAGCGAAGCCCGAAAAACCCAACAGCCTGCTGGACAAGATGCGCGACGCCATGGCCAACCTGATGGAAAAGCTGAAGATGCAACCGGAAGGCGGCGAAGGCAAGCAATCGGCTTCGAACAAATCTGCGCAGCAGGGCCAGGGCCAGAAGAAGGGCGACAAGGGCCAGAAGGGCAGCCAGCAGAACGCCCAGGCCGACGCCGATGGTCAAAAGAGCGAGGGCGAGGGTGAGGGGGCGCAGTCGGAACAGGCCAAGTCGCGCACGGATCAACCGCCTGAGCCGCCGTCGGGCGAGCCCAAGAGCGGCGCCGGGTCGCAGGACGGCAGCAAAGAGACGGAGATGGCCCAGGACGCCGAGGCCATGGGCAAACTCAGTGAATTGTTTGGCCGTCGTTCGCAGAATGTGAAGGGCGAGGTGATGATGGAAGTCACCAGGTCCAGGAACCAGGCCCTGCGGACTCCGCTGGTCGAGCGCTCGGCGACCCACACCGAGGCGGGCGGCGAAGTGAGCCGTGATGAAGTCCCGCTGCACCTTCAGGAATACGTTCAGCGGTATTACGAGAAAGTCCGCAAACCGGCGACGGCCGGAGAGGGCAAGCAGTAACCGGGCGGGGGTCCTGGAACGCGCCCTACAGAATTGTTCGATTGCTCCCGATCAGACTTTCGAGGGATAATGAGGCCAGCCAAGGTAGGTCCGCCCCCGGAATGACCGTCGATAGATAATCCCGGGAGCCAGGATGGAAATGTGAAGCGCTCTGGAAGCGACGAAACTCTACGCTGTTCTTTCTGCCACAAGACTCAAGACGTTGTCGGGAAGCTGATCTCTTCCCCCAGCGACTATCCCCGTGCCTACATCTGTGACGAGTGCATCGCCGTCTGCAATTCCATCCTTGAAGACGACGCCCCGAAACGCGCCTACGGTTCTCCCAGTAAGCTGCCTAAGCCACTGGAAATAAAGGAACTTCTCGATCAGTATGTCATCGGCCAGGATGCCACCAAGAAGCGTCTGGCAGTGGCCGTTTACAACCACTACAAGCGCGTTCAGATGAATCGCGTGCGGACCGGCGACGTCGAATTGTCGAAGTCCAATATCCTATTGATCGGCCCGACCGGCACAGGCAAGACCCTGCTGGCGCAGACCCTGGCCCGCATCCTCGACGTGCCGTTCGCCATCGTCGATGCGACCACTTTGACCGAGGCCGGCTATGTGGGCGAGGACGTCGAGAACATCATTCTCCGGCTTCTCCAGAATGCCGATTGGGACGTTCAACGGGCGCAGACCGGCATTATTTATATCGATGAGATCGACAAGATCTCCCGCAAGGACGAGAATCCTTCAATCACGCGCGACGTTTCGGGCGAGGGCGTGCAGCAGGCCCTGCTCAAGATTCTCGAAGGGACCATCGCCAACGTCCCGCCTCAGGGTGGGCGCAAGCACCCGCACCAGGAGTTCACTCCGATCGACACGACGAACATTCTGTTCATCTGTGGCGGCGCGTTTGTGGGCATGGAGAAGGTGATCGCCCGGCGTGTCGGCCGCAAGACGGTCGGGTTCAAGAGCGGCGCCGAGGTGAAGGACACAGGGCCCCGTCCCGCGCCCCTGCACCGCGACATTACTTTGCTGGATCAGATTCAGCCCGAGGACCTGATCCGGTTCGGCTTCATCCCGGAGTTTATCGGCCGGCTGCCGGTATGCGGGGTGCTCGAGGAACTGGACCGTTCGGCCCTGATCCAGATTCTCACGAAGCCGAAAAACTCCGTCATCCGTCAGTACCAGAAGCTGTTCGAGTTCGAGAATGTTAAACTGAAGTTCAGCGACGACGCACTCGACGCCATCGCCGAGCAGGCTCTTCAGAGGAAAGTGGGCGCCAGGGGCCTCCGCATGATCCTCGAGGAACTGATGCTTGATTTGATGTACTACATGCCCTCATATAAGAAGGTGAGGGAGTTTGCAGTCACCAAAGAAATGGTATTGTCCAAGAAGATCAACTGGGCGCTACTTGAAAAGGCGGGCTAACCCGGAGGGGCGCCGCCGCCGGACGTTGTATCACGCCGGGCCGATTCGTAACTGGCTCTGAAACAGAGCCGCCGCGTAGCTCCCTTTCGACGCCGGGAGTCATCAAAGAGACAAAACAGGATGAGCAACCCCAAGGAAAAACTGGAAACCCGACGCCTGCCGATGATGCCCATACGGGATGTCGTCATTTTCCCGTACATGATGACCCCGTTCGTGGTTGGCCGGGAATCGAGCGTGCGCGCGCTGGAAGACGCCCAGGCCGGCGAGAAGAAGATCTTCCTGGCCACCCAGCACGACGCATCGATCGACGAGCCCCGCCCCGACGACATTTACCAGGTTGGCACCATCGCCAACATCGTCCAGAGCGTGAGGATGCCGGACGGAAATATCAAGGTGCTGGTTGAGGGTGTTGAGCGAGCCAAGATCGTCAGCATCTCCGAGGATGACGGGTTTTACCGGGTTCTCGTGCGCACGGCCCCGTCGAAGTCTCCGAGCGAGTCCGTCCTCGAACCGCTGACCACCAGGGTCACTTCGCTGTTCGAGCAGTATGTGAAGCTCAGCCAGAACGTCAATTACGAGACGATGATCGCCGCCATCCGGGTGGACGAGCCGGGCAAACTGGCCGACACCATCGGCGCGAATCTTCAACTCACCATTGAAGAGAAGCAGGAACTGCTCGAGATCTTCGATCCCGTCGACCGCCTGACCCGCGTCGGCGACCTGCTGGACATCGAAATCGAGAAGCTCAACGTCGACCGCACCATCCAGGGCCGCGTGAAGCGCCAGATGGAGCGGGCGCAAAAAGAGTATTACCTCAACGAGAAGATCAAGGCGATCCAGAAGGAACTGGGCCGGGGCGAGAAGTCGGAGTTCGACGAACTGAAGAAGAAGATCGAATCCTCGGGCATGACCGGCGACGCGAAGGACAAGGCCGTGGCCGAACTTCGCCGGCTGGAGCAGATGCCGCCCATGTCGGCTGAATCCACCGTGTCCAGAAACTATCTGGACTGGATGCTGGCCGTCCCATGGAAGAAGAAAACAAAGGAGATACGCGATCTCCGTTTCGCCGAAGACGTACTGAATGCCGACCACTACGGCCTGGAGAAGATCAAGGAGCGCATCCTTGAGTTTCTCGCCGTGCGGCGGCTGGTGAAGAATCCGAAGGGGTCGATCCTCTGTTTTGTCGGACCTCCCGGCGTGGGCAAGACCTCGCTCGGGATGTCGATTGCCAAGGCGACGGGCCGGAAGTTCGTTCGGTTGTCGCTTGGCGGCGTGCGCGACGAGGCGGAAGTGCGCGGCCACCGGCGGACATATATTGGCGCGCTACCAGGCCAAGTGATTCAGATGATGAAGAAAGCCGGAACGCGGAATCCGGTCTTCATGCTGGACGAGATTGACAAGATGTCGACCGATTTCCGGGGAGACCCGTCGGCGGCGTTGCTTGAAGTGCTCGATCCCGAGCAGAACTTCATGTTCGTGGACCACTATCTTGACGTGGAATACGACTTGAGCGAAGTGTTCTTCATCGCCACGGCGAACGTTTTGCACACCATCCCGCCGGCGCTTCAGGACCGAATGGAAGTGATCCGGCTGTCGGGCTACACCGAAATCGAGAAGATGGAGATCGCGCGGCGGTTCCTGGTCCCCAAGCAACTGAAGGGGACGGGGCTGGACGAGGGTCTGGTGAAGTTCGAGGATGGCGGGCTGATGGCGCTGGTTCAGGGTTACACCCGCGAAGCCGGGGTCCGCAATCTGGAACGTGAGATCGGCAACGTATGCCGGAAGGTGGCGAGGAAACTGGTCAACACGCAGTCCGCGGCCGAAGTGGCGGCGGAGGGCAAGCCGCAGGAAGCAGCGAGCCAAAAGAAGAAGCGCGGCGCCGGTCTTGAGGTGGTCGACGGCGACGAGGCTCTTGTGAAGAGTGAAGTCCCGGCGGAGTTCGCGCAGGTGGTGGTGGGCGATACCAGGGTGGCCGAGTTGCTGGGACCGGCGCGGTTCCGCGATTTGGCGGCGAGCCGCAAGTCGGAGGTTGGCACGGCCAACGGTCTGGCCTGGACTGAGGTGGGCGGGCAGTTGCTGACCACCGAGGTAACGATCATGGAGGGCCGCGGCCGGCTGATGACCACCGGGAAACTGGGCGACGTGATGCAGGAGTCGGCCCAGGCGGCGATGAGTTTCGTACGGTCGCGGGCGGCGATGCTCGGGTTGCCGAAGGACTTCTACCGCCATCTGGACATTCACATTCATGTACCGGAGGGTGCGATTCCGAAGGATGGACCGTCGGCTGGCATCACGATCGCCACCACGATTGCATCCGCTCTGACGAAGTTGCCGGTTCGGGGAGACCTGGCGATGACGGGAGAGATCACCCTGCGCGGGCGCGTTCTGCCCATCGGCGGGTTGAAGGAGAAGTTGCTCGCGGCGCATCGCCATGGCATCTTCGAGGCCATCATGCCGTTGGATAATGAGAAGGACCTCGTCGATGTTCCTGAAAACATCCGCAAGGACATGAAACTGCACTTCGTCGAATCAATGGACGACGTGTTGAACATTGCTCTTGCCGGGGATCTTGCAGCCCTGAGAGAGAAAGTGGCCGCCGGGCAGCCGATCGATCTGCCCACGTCGCAGCCCACCGAAGAGAATCGGGCCCACTAGAGAGTCCGAGATTTGAAAATTTAGCCATGGAGGCCGATTCGACGCCTTGACGACGCCGGCCGAATTCTTACTGAGCGCACCGTCGCCCGAACATTTCCCCCCAGCGGGGCTGCCGGAGGTGGCGTTTCTGGGCAGGTCGAATGTTGGCAAGTCGACGCTGCTGAACAAGTTGACAGGGCACAACCGGTTGGCCTTCGCCTCGAACACGCCGGGGCGGACCCAGACGGTGAACTTTTTCCGGGTCGAAGGCCGGTATCTGTTTGTCGACCTCCCCGGGTATGGGTATTCGAAAGCCCCGAAGACGGTTTCGGGGGGCTGGGCGCAGTTGATTGACGCGTACCTGAGCCAACGCGAGTCACTCGCGCTTTGCATCCTGTTGTTGGATGCCAGGCGGGGTTGGATGGAGTCTGACCTCCAGTTGCTTGAATGGCTGGAGCACCACCGGCGCACATATGCGGTTGTCGCCACGAAGGTGGACAAGTTGAATCAGAAAGAGAAATCCGCAAGCCAGAAGGCGATCCGCGCACACTACGGCGGCGAAATCGTCTGGTTTTCAGGCCTCACAGGCCAGGGAGTGAAAGAACTTTGGCAAACGATCACGAAAACGATATCAGGGTGAACGCGGAAGCGACCCCCGCCACCTCCGAGCCCAAGGCCGCCGAGCCCGCCGCCCCCCCCACCAGAAGGCGAAACCACGCCGAACCCAAGGCCGCCGAGGCCAAGGCGCCCGAACCCAAGGGCGAGGACAAGGCCCCGGTGAAGGAGGCCGCCAAGGCCGAAGCGCCCAAAGCCGCCGAGCAAAAGGCTGAAGAGGCGAAGCCCGTCGAGAAACCGGCTGAAAAGGAAGAGCGGTTGGATCCCTCCAAGGCCGGCCTGAACAAGCGCGGCAACCTCGACCTGGGCGAGTTGAAAGAGGTCTCCATCACCCAACTCAACCAGATCGCCCGCGATCTGGGCATCCTCGGCATCGCCGGCATGAGGAAGCAGGAGTTGATCTTCAAGATCCTCCAGGCCCAGGCGGAGAAGGCTGGACTCATCTTTTCCGAGGGCGTGCTTGAGTGTCTGCCGGATGGCTTCGGCTTTCTGCGAGCGCCGGAATACAACTACCTGCCAGGGCCGGACGACGTTTATGTTTCGCCTTCGCAGATCCGCCGTTTCGACCTGCGCACGGGCGATACCGTCTCTGGCCAGATCCGTCCGCCGAAAGAGGGTGAACGCTATTTCGCTCTCATTAAGGTTGACGCCATCAACTTCGAGCCGCCGGAAGAGGCGCGCAATAAGATCTTCTTCGACAATCTGACGCCGCTGTATCCGCAGGAGAAGGCGAAGCTCGAAACGGCCAAGGACAACTACACCGGGCGCGTCATGGACATGCTGGTGCCGATCGGCAAGGGTCAGCGCGGATTGATCGTCGCGCCGCCGCGTACCGGCAAGACGATGATGTTGCAGTCGATCGCCCACTCGATCGCGACCAACCACCCGGAGATTGTCCTCATCGTCCTGCTGATCGATGAGCGTCCCGAAGAAGTCACCGACATGCAGCGGTCGGTTCGCGGGGAAGTGATCAGCTCGACGTTCGACGAGCCTGCGGCCCGCCACGTGCAGGTGGCCGAGATGGTCATCGAGAAGGCGAAGCGGCTGGTTGAGCATAAGCGCGACGTGGTGATTCTGCTGGATTCCATCACCCGTCTGGCCCGTGCCTATAACACGGTTGTGCCGCCTTCGGGCAAGGTGCTTTCCGGTGGTGTGGATTCGAACGCCCTGCAGCGGCCGAAGCGCTTCTTCGGCGCGGCCCGCAACATCGAGGAGGGCGGCTCGCTGACCATCATCGCGACGGCGCTGATCGACACGGGGTCGCGCATGGACGACGTGATCTTCGAAGAGTT
This sequence comes from uncultured Bryobacteraceae bacterium, assembly GCA_947084845.1. GTDB lineage: Bacteria > Acidobacteriota > Terriglobia > Bryobacterales > Bryobacteraceae > PNKE01. Next base: position 37,809 of record CAMTUE010000032.1, read on the forward strand.
CAAAGGGACGGGCAACATGGAAGTCCACCTTGACCGGAAGTTGGTGGATAAGCGCATCTTCCCGGCCATCGACATCAACAAGTCGGGCACGAGGAAGGACGAATTGCTCATTCCGCGAGAGGAACTCAACCGGATCTGGGTGTTGCGCAAGGTGCTGGCGCCGCTGTCGCCGGTTGAATCGATTGAACTTTTGCTGGATAAACTGTCCAAGACGCGCAGCAATGGCGAGTTCCTGGCCTCGATGAGCGGCTGAGTCCGGTTGCGCCCCCGGAGCAAATGGCGGCGGGTCTTCGGGTCCGCCTTAGCTTCGCCCCAGGGGTGGAGCGGCGGTGGAATGTCAATTCAACCGTCACCAGGGCGGTCTCGCTACCATCCACCAGGATCACCGGTGGTGGCGTGGAGGCGGCCGGACGCCTGTCCCTGTTCGACTTAAGTCATAGTTCTTATTGGCTTACAGGGATCAGGCGGCGGAGGCTAAGCGGCTTGGGTCGGGGCTGAATTGGCTCTTGCGCGGCTGAAATAAATCCTGTATGCTTAAAGCTCCGCCCGTGGGGACGGCCCCACCCTCTGTCCCCACGCCGCCCCGGGGCGGGCCAACCCCATGGCCCGCCCCACCCCTCCTCTAAGCCGCACCGCTGTCAGATTACGCAAGGCGGAGACTCTTTTACCAGATCGCGCGAGTCCATCCGGCACTTTGTGTCATCCTTTCGAGTGGGACCGCATAACCTTATTGGCTCCGTTGTCGTCTTGGCTTTAGGTACATCTGAGAAGATCTGACGGCCAGCCGCGCCCAGCCGGGTTCGGCGGCTCCCATCAGGACCCAAAAATGCAGCCGCAACCGATACCACAGCCAAGACCGCAACCATTACCCGCGCCAGGGCCGCCGCAACGGCGTCGCGGGCGCAACTTGTTGATATTGTTTGGCGTGCTTGCTGCCGCCGGAATTGTCGCTTACACCCAGCGTGGCAACCTGATGCCGAGTACTGGCGGGCCGACCGGACTTGTCAGTGTGCGGACGGCGCAGGCGTCCACGGGACCGATTGAGCGGACTCTGCGGTTGACCGGCGTGACGGTGGCGGAGAAATCCGCATCGCTGATCGCACCGCAGATGCGCGGGAACCGCGGTGGCGGCGCAACAGTGATAGTCTCTGGCGGACGCGGTGGTGGCGGCGGCCAGATGATCGTCCAGGCAAGCGGCGGCGGCGGTGGTGGTGGCGGCGGAGGCGGCGGCGGTGGAGGTGGCGGTGGCGGCGGGTCATCAGCTTCGTCGTCTGCATCGAGTTCGATGTCGTCGGGTTCTTCAGGGAGTTCCGGCGGCGCGTCGTCGGGCGGCGGTTCGACGTCGAGCAGTTTCCGTGGCGCCAGCAATCGCTTCGCGTCTACCTCGTCAGCGAGAACCAGCAGTTCTGGTTCATCCAGCGTTGCTTCCTCGTCCTCGTCTTCGTCCTCCTCAGGTTCATCATCTGGAGGCGGCGGTGGAGGAGGTGGTGGCGGTGGCGGCGGCGGCAGGATGTCTGGCGGGGGAAGCGACTTCATGCAGGTATTGCAGAATGTCATCCAGCCGGGCAAGGTTGTGTCCAAGGGCGAGTTGGTCGCCGAATTCGACACGCAGTACCAGGCCATCCGGCTGGACGACCAACGGTCGGATCTGCAACAGTCCGAACGCGGATTGAAGTCGCTGGAGGTCCAACTGGAGGTTTCCAGGTCGCAGAACCAGTTTGCCCTGAAGCAGGCGCGAGCGGTGGTTGACAAGGCGAAACTGGATCTCAAGACGACGCCGGTTCTGTCGCAGATTCAGGCCGAGCGGCTGAAGCTTGCGCTTGAAGAAGCCGAAGCTCAACTGAAGCAACTCCTTGTAGAGGAGCCGCTTCGCCGCACGAGCGAGACGTCGGAGATGCGGCGGGCCGAGATTCAACTGGCGACGACCCGGGCGGAGTTGAAGCGGGCCGAGGATAACGTCGAGCGGATGCGGATGAAGGCGCCGATGGATGGCATGGTCGTCATGCAGAAGATCATGGCGGGCAGCGAATTCCGGCAGATTCAGCAGGGCGACCAGTTGTTCCCCGGCCAGATGTTCATGCAGATCGTCGATCCCAGATCCATGCTGGTGGCGGCTACTGTGAACCAGACCGATAGCGAAATGATCCGCGTCGGCGCGAAAGCGCACCTGAGCTTCGACGCCTATCCCGGCTTGAAGTTGCCGGGCCGCGTGGTGTCGATCGGGGCGGTTCCGCGCAGTGGCGGGTCGAGGGACAGCTATCTGAAGGAGATCCCTGTCTATCTAAAGATCGAGAAGATGGACGATCGTATCATCCCCGACCTGAGCGTGAGCGCCGATGTGGTGATCTCGCGCGAGGACGAAGGCGTGATTGTGCCGCTGGAGTCGGTGTTCTATGAGGACGGAGCGGGGGGCAAGCCTTTCGTGTATGTCCGGACGGCCAATGGCTTTGAACGCCGCACGGTTGAGTTGGGTCTGAAAAATTACGTTAAAGCGCGCGTAGTGAACGGTCTGAAAGCTGGCGAACCGGTGGCGCTTGAACCTCCGCAGGTCCAGGTAACGCCGAAGAAGACAGCAGCGAACCCATCATCTGGGTCAGGAGTCTGAAGAAGATGTCGAAGGATTTGAAGCCGAAGCAGAAACTGGGCCAGACCGGATCTGGCAAGGGCCGGGCAATCATGACGGGCGTGATCCTGCTGGCTGTTGCCGGAGGCGGATTCGCGGCATACCGGTATAACACCAACAAGCCGGTCGAGGTCCCCGTAGTGGCGGTTCGCAAGGCCGATTTTGTCATCACGGTGAAGGTCCGCGGCGAGATCCGCAGCACGCGGTCCAAGATTATCGCAGCTCCGCAGGTCCCCAATCCGAAGATCACGAAGCTGGCCGAGTCCGGCAAGATGATCAAGGCGGGCCAGCCGGTGGTCGAATTCGACACGGCGATGCTGGAAAACTTCTACCTGGACCGCAACACGCTGATCAGGACGATCGAGTCCGAGGCGGTGCAGACCAGAGCCAGCCACAAGATCGTGAACGAGAGCGATTCGATGAACCTGATGACGTCGCAATACGACGTGCAGAGGGCCGAACTTGAAGCATCGAAGGCCGAGATTCTCTCCGAGATCGAGGGCGCTAAGAATCGCATCGACGTCGGCATCTCCGAGGGATCGCTGCAACAGGTGAAGACGACGGTCAAGTCCCACGGCGTCACCCAGCAGGCCGACCTGGACCGGTTGCAGACGCGCAAGGACAAGGCCGCGCGCGACATGGCGCGGGTGAAGTCCTACCTGTCGAAGATGGTCGTCACGGCGCCTACCGACGGCATTGTGAACCTTCTTCCGAACTTCCGCGCCCAGGGCTCGTGGGGATCCACGCCGCCGCCGTTCAAAGAGGGCGACAATGCCTGGACTGGCGCGGCGATCGCCGAAATCCCCGACCTTTCGGAAATGCGCATCGAGCTGAAGCTGGACGAGGTTGACCGCGGAAAGATCAAACTCGGACAGCCGGTGAAGATCCGCGTGGATGCGATCCCGGACAAGGAATTCGAAGCTGAGCTGACCTGGGTCAGCCCGATCGCGGCCCTTGAGTTCGGCCGCGGCCGCAGCGCCGAGAAGAGTTTCCCGGCTCAGGCGCTGCTGAAAAACCTCGATCCCCGTCTGCGTCCAGGCATGAGCGCAACGGCCGAGATCATGACGGACCGCCAACCGGCGAGCCTTTTGATCCCGCTGAGGGCGAGTTTCTCGCAGGGCGGCAAGCCGACGGTCTGGGTGCAGCGCGGCCAGAACTTCGTGGTTCGGGAGATCGAAGTTGGCCGGCGAAACGAGACCGATATCGTGGTGACCGCGGGCCTGAACGAAGGCGACCGCGTGGCGCTTGAGAACCCGGCTGAAGTTGCGAAGCGTCCCAAGAAGTTCTGAAACGAGCAGGACCAGAAAAATGAAGAAGGCAGTGATTAGACTGGTGGTGATTCTGGGCCTCGTGGGCCTGGGATACGGCGGCTGGAAGTTCTATAAGGGCCTCCCCAGCAAGCAGGATCAGACCCCGACGACGCGCGTCCGCCAGGGCGATGTAGTGGTGCGCAGTTTTGCCCGCGGCGAATTGCGCCCGGTCCGCTCAGCGACTCTGACCGCGCCGAACCTGTCCGGCACCGTGCAGGTGACCAGATTAGCTCCGCTCGGCTCGCTCGCCCGGGACAAGGACCTGGTGGTGGAGTTCGACAATGCCGAACTGGTTGCGCGCATGGAGCAGCAGCAACTTGAACTTGAGCAGGTCGACGAACAAATCAAGAAGGCACAGGCCGACCTTGCCATCCGCAACAACCAGGATGATGTCGAATTGCTGCGCGCGCGCTACTCGGTGCGGCGGGCCGAACTCGAAGTCAAGCGCAACGAACTGCTGGCCACAATCGATCGTAAGAAGAATGAACTGAACCTGGAAGAAGCCAAGCGCAAGTTATTGCAGCTTGAGAGCGACATCAAGAGCCGCCGCGAGCAGGCCCAGGCGGAGTTGGCGGTATTGCGCGAGAAGCGCAACCGCAACCTCCTAGACATCCGGCGCGAACAGATGCGTCTGCAACAAACCAAGTTGCTCGCGCCGCTGTCGGGTCTGGTTGCCATCAAGCAGAACCGCAGCGGGTTCAGCGGCATGTTTGGCACTGCCGTGCCGGACATCCGTGAAGGCGATCAGGTGTCTCCGGGCAACCCCGTGGCCGACGTGATGGATCTTTCCGAGATGGAGATCATCGCCCGCATCGGCGAGATGGACCGCGCCAACCTGGTCGAAGGCCAGGATGTCATGCTGCGGCTCGACGCGCTGCCGGACAAGGTCTTCAACGGCAAGATCAAGTCGATGAGCGGAACGGCGAGCGCCAACATTTTCTCGTCCGACCCGGGCAAGAAATTTGATGTGCTTTTCTCGATCGACATGCGGCAACTGCTGAAGACGCTGGGAGCGGATGAAGGCGAGATCGTGCGGATTTTGCGCACGGCCGATGAGAACCGCAAGAAGCCGATCGTCGCTACGTCCACGTCGATGTTCGCCGGGATTCCAGGAGGGTTCGCCGCTATGTCAGGCGGGTTCGGCGGCGGTGCCGGCCCAACCGCGGCGGGCGCCATGATGGCGGTTCAGCAGATGGGTGGCGCAATGGCTGCTGGCGGCCAGGAAGGCGGTCAGCAAGGCGGTCAGCAAGGCGAAGGCGGCGGCCAGCGCGTGAGGATGGGCGGCGACATGACGCCGGAACAACAGCAGCAGATGCGTGCTGCGTTCCAGAAGGCGCTCGGTGGCCGAAATATGCAGGATCTGAGCCAGGAAGAGCGGCAGAAGATCTTCTCGGAGTTGCGCAAAACGTCGGAATCGGGCGCGACGAAGGCCGGAGACGCAACCAAGAAATCAGATTCCAAGCAAGGCGACACGAAACAAGCGACTGCCGGCGGCGCGCCTGGCTTCGGACCCCAGCGTCCAGGAGCAGACGCCGCCACGGCAGCCGGCCAAGGCGGCCAGCGTGGCGAGGGCGGCTCGCGCCGGGGCGGCCCGGAGAGCGCCATGATGGGCATGGGCGGAGGGTCGCGGTATTCGCAAAAGGAACTGGACGACGCCAAGTTGCCGCCCGCTCCGGAGGAAGATAGCGAACTCAACATCCTGCTGCGGCCGGGCCTGCTGGCCGACGTTGAGATCATCATCGAGAAGGTGCCGAACGCAATCTACGTCCCGAACCAGAGCGTGTTCGAGAAGGACGGCAAGCCGGTGGTTTACGTAAAACAGAAGGACCGTTTTGTGGCCCGGCCGATCAAGATCGCGAAACGGAGCGAATCGGTCACCATCATCAGCGAAGGCGTCAACGCGGGTGACGTCATTTCCATGGCCGACCCTGAAGCCAAACCGGGCGACTCGAAGAAGGGCGGAGCAAAGAAGGAGGGCGGCAGCGCCTCCGAGATGATGCCCGTGGGCGGGTCCAAGGGAGGCCGGTAGGTCGTCATGAGCAACATTCTGCAAGCGATGCTCCCCGAAATCTACATGGGGCTATCCAGCCTGCTGGTCCACAAACTGCGGACCTTGCTCACCATGTTGGGCATGATCTTCGGTGTGGGCGCAGTCGTGGCCATGCTGGCCATCACGGCCGGCGTCGAGAAGGAGATGCTCTCTTACATCGATCTGCTGGGCGTCAACAACATCATCATCGAGGCCAAGGAGGCTGTTGACCGCAACGAACTCCAGGCCCGCCGCGCGATTTCGCCCGGCATGACGATGCGCGACTACAGGGCGATCAAGGAGAACGTCACCGGCATCGACCAGATGACGCCGCGCAAGCGCTTCAAGCCGATGAAGGTGCTGCCCAAAGCCGCCACCGAACCGCCGGTCCTCATCGGCGTGTTGCCGAATTATAAGGAGATCCAGAGCCTGAGGACTGTCGAAGGCCGTTTCTTCACGACCGAGGAAGACGACCGCTCGGCACCGGTCTGCGTGCTGGGCGAGGCGGCGAAAGTCAACCTGCTCGGCTACGAGCCCGCAGTCGGAAAATTCGTCAAGGTGAATGATGTCTGGCTTCAGGTGATCGGCGTTATGGCCCAGCAGGCGGGCGCCGACACCGATGTCGAAGGCGTCGAGATCATCTCCCGGAACAACCTGATCGTCGCCCCTTACAACACGGTAATGCGGCGCTTCGAGGACAATAACTCGTTCCTCAAGGATGAGATCGACGGCATCTACATCCGCGTTCAAAACGGGACGGATTCGATCGAAACGGCCAACGTCATCAACGCCATTCTGACGGCGACGCACAAGGACGCCGGCGACTATACCGTGACCGTTCCGGCGGGCCTGCTGGAGCAGAAGAAGAAGACGTCGGACATCTTCAAGATCGTCATGATCTGCATCGCCGGCATCTCCTTGCTCGTAGGCGGTATCGGCATCATGAACATCATGTTGGCGACCGTTCTCGAAAGAACGCGCGAGATCGGCATCCGCCGCGCCATCGGCGCCCGGCAGTCCGATATTGTCCGGCAGTTTCTCACCGAGGCGGTCATGATTTCGATCATTGGCGGACTCGCCGGGATCGCCTTCGGATTCACGCTGTCGCGCATCATCGCGGCGGCAGCCGGGTGGTCGACGGTTGTGACGTTCGCCTCCATTGCCGTGGCCTTCGGCGTGTCCGTTGGCATCGGCCTGCTGTTCGGGATTTACCCGGCCGTGCAGGCTGCCAAACTGGATCCGATCGAGGCCATCAGGTATGAGTAGGCCCGCGGATCAGAGACTAATCATTCCAGTTCAAATCGGGTAGAGCCAGAGATTACAAATGCGAGTTCTTGCAGTTCTTATCATTTTCTCAATGACGCTGGCGGCACAGGTCACCAGCAGGATGAACAGTGCGCTGGACGGGTTTTCGGCGCCTTGGCTGGGGTCGGCGAATTATTGGAAAAAGAACTTCGGCCACATGGACAAGTCGGTCACCTTGCGGCCGCCGATCAAGCTCAAGGATTTCGTCGTCGACGGCAAGCTCCGGCTTTCGTTGCGCGACTACCTTGATCTGGTGGTCAACAACAATACCGACATCGGCATTCAGCGCCTCACGCTGGAAACCCCGATGAACGCCATCCAACGCGCATCGGCGATCTTCGATCCCAGCGTGACGGCCAGCTATGGGGCCACTCGCGCCGAGACGCCGGCAACGAGCCAGTTGCAGGGCGCCAACGTCGTCTCCGCCCTCTCACAGCCGTTCTCGGTTCGGGCCCAGCAGTTGACCCCTTTCAGCACCAGCCTGTTCAGCCAGTTGAACATCAACCGCAACTCGACCAACGACTCCTTCCAGACCTTCAACCCCAGCTACACCCCGACCTGGCAGATGGGCTTCATCCAGCCACTGCTGCGCAACCGCGGCCGCTACATCACGAAGTTGCCCATTACGATCGCCAAGGCGCAGCGGGTCTCGCAGGAGCAAAGCTTCTACGACCAGATTCAGCGCCTGCTCGTCACTTCGGAGAACAGTTATTGGGACACCGTCAGCGCGCGCGAACGCTTGCGCGTGCAGATGGAGGCCCTGAAACTCGCCGAAGCCTCGCTCGAACGGTCCAGGCGCGAAGTTGAGCTCGGCGCCACCAGCCCGCTCGAGATCTTCCAGCCGGAGCAAAACGCCGCCTCGGCCAAGCTGCAAGTCACTCAGATCCAATACCAACTGCAACAGGCCGAAGACGTCCTTCGCCGCCAGACCGGCGCGGATCTCGATCCGGATGTCCGCGCGCTGCCTATCGAACTGACCGAGAATATCAGCCTCAGCATCGACAACTCTCAGTTCGACCGCGAGCAACTGGTCGGGCTGGCGTACGAGAAGCGACCCGACCTGAAGACGGTCCGGACCAATATCGAGGTCAACGATCTTCAAATCGACAGCAGCATGAACGCCCTGAAGCCGCTTCTCACTCTCCAAGGTTCTTACAGCACGCAGGGCCGCGGCGGCAACAGCCGCGTGCCGGGGTCCAACCCGGTCATCATTATTCCTGGCGGCCTCTCCGACGCCCTTGGCCAGTTCTTCAACTACAATACCTTCGCCTTCAGCTTGAACCTGAACCTGCCGATCCGCGACCGTGCCGGTTCGGCCAACCTGGCCGACGCCGTTGTCACGAAGAAATTGAATGCGCTGCGGCTCCGCAACACGGAGCAGCAGATCCGGCAGGAAGTGCTCAACGGCGTTTCACAGGTCGAATCCGGCCGCGCCAACGTGCAATTGGCCGAGATTGCCGTCGACTTCGCCCGCAAGCGCGCCGAAGCCGATCAGAAGCGCTACGACCTCGGCGTCATCAACATCTTCTTCCTGTTGTCGGCGCAGAACGACTTGACGGTGGCTGAATCGCAACTGGTCAACGCCCAGGTGACCTACCGCCGCAATCTGCTTACGCTCCAGCAGCGGCTCGGTACGCTGCTCGAATCGAAGAACATTATGATTCAGCCCTAGACTGGGGCGGAAACGCTAATCTGAAAGGGCGTCCCGGAGCGGGGCGCCCTTTTCGCATCCATGGGACGAATCCGCGTACTCTCCGACGTTGTCGCCAACAAGATCGCCGCCGGCGAGGTGGTCGAACGGCCCGCGTCCGTCGTCAAGGAACTGCTCGAAAACTCCCTGGACGCCGGCGCCACCGAGATCCGCGTTGATACCGAGAGCGGCGGACGCCGCCTGATCCGCATCTCGGACAACGGTTGCGGGCTGATGCGCGACGATGCGTTGCTCGCTTTCGAACGCCATGCCACCTCGAAGCTGACCGACGTCAAGGAACTCGATGCCATCGCGACACTCGGATTCCGCGGCGAAGCTCTCCCTTCCATCGCCTCGGTCTCGCGCCTCACACTCGAAACCGTCGCCGTCGGCGAGAAGACGGGAACGCGCGTCGAAATCGCCGGCGGCAAGATCGTCAATTGCGGCGACCACGCCGTCGCCTCCGGCACCACCATCACGGTCCGCGACCTTTTCTTCAACGTGCCGGCCCGCAGGAAATTTCTGCGTACCGACCAGACTGAACTGGCCCACATCGCTTCGCTGGTCACCCACTATTCGCTGGCCCACCCCGACAAGTCATTCTCGCTTTACCACGGGGCGAAGGAACTGCTGCGCGTCAACCCCGTGGCCACGCTTCGCGAGCGTGTCTTCCAGGTCTTTGGCGACGCGGCGCTCGAGGAGTTGAACGATCTCGGCGACCGCGGCGCGCAATTCGCGGCTGAAGACGGACCCAGGAGGTTCAACCTCTCCGGCTTCATATCGAGGCCGCAAGTTCAGAAGAGCAACCGTAACTCGATCTTCCTTTTCGTGAACCGCCGGCTCATCCGCGACCGGTTGCTGATGCACTCCATCTCGTCGGCCTATCACAACCTCATGCCCGGAGGATGCTACCCCTTCGCCCTGCTCTTCCTCGATTGCGACGCAGCCGAAGTGGATGTCAACGTCCACCCGTCGAAGACCGAAGTCCGCTTCCGCCACTCGTCGTTTGTCCACGACTTCGTCCGTGACGCCATGCGCAGTTCCCTCATGGAGACGCGTCCCATGGCCTCGGCCCCGCCCCCTCAATCGCCGGCTCAGCCCGCCGCCTGGCTGCCCTACTCCGAGTTCTCGCAATCGCTGGAAACACATCGTTTCGACGAGCCGCGCAGTGTCCTGCCGGACGCCTCTGAATTGACCTTGCTTCGGCCCCCGCCCGCGCCTGCGCCGCGTTTTGATTTCCAGCCCCAACCGCGGCCGATGGACGTTGCGCTGCCCGCCGAAGCTCCAACCGCCGCGCTTCGGCTTCCCGTGCCGGACACGCACATCGGCTTTCCCTTGTCGCTCGACCTGGATGTTCCGCAGTCGATGGCATCGCTCAGCCAGCTTCGCGTCCTCGGCCAGATCCATTCGAGTTTCATCATCGCCGCCGGACCCGACGGGCTGTGGATCATCGACCAGCATGTCGCGCACGAGCGTATCCTGTTCGAACAGGTCCTCCAGGCGCAGGCGCGCGGGGCCGTCGAAGTACAGCGACTGCTCATGCCGATCGTCGTCCAGTTGACCCCGGCGCAACAGGTCGAATACGACCGTATCGCCGGTGAACTCGAAGCCGCCGGATTTGAGACCGAACCCTTCGGCCACCGCACCATCGCCGTCAAGGCCGCGCCTGCCGGCCTCCCGCAAGGGGAACTCGAACGCGTTGTTCTGGAAGTCATCGAGATGGCCGAATCCGAATTGCGCCGTGTTTCTCTCGACGACCTCCGCCGCGGTATCGCCGCATCCATCGCCTGCCGCGCGGCCATCAAAATCAACACGCCGCTCGAACCGTCCAAGATGGACTACCTCATCACGGAACTCGCCCGCACCCAATACCCCATGGCCTGCCCTCACGGCCGCCCCGTCGCTCTGCGCTATACGATGCGTGAGATCCTGCGCAGCTTCCACCGCATCTGAGCGCCCGTGCGCGCCCCCTGCGCATCGTGGTACGCTCATCAACCGGGGTTTCTATTTATGGATTTGGGCCGCTATGTCGTCTCCATCGTCATTTCACTGGTGATTGGTCTTGCCGGGTTCATCGCCGCCTACAAGATCTTTGACTGGTTGACGCCGGGAGTCTCGTTCAACGAACAGTTGAACAACAACAACACCGCCGTGGGCCTCTTCCTTGCTGGTCTGTTCATCGGCCTCGGCTTGTTGCTCGGCAGCGCCATCAAATGAAACCGCTGCTCGCGCTCTTGCTGTGCGCGGCGACTCTCGCCGCCGCCGAACCTCCGCCCGACCGCCTCGCCCGCATCCGCGAGTCGATCCACCAATACCTCGGGCGTCCCTACGTCTGGGGATCGAGCGGCCTGAAGTCGTTCGACTGTTCCGGATTCGTCTATCGAGTCTTCCTCCAGAGCGGCTTATACGTTAAACGCACGACGGCCCGGAAATACTACTTCGCCATGGCCCCTGCCTCGAAGGATGATGAAGGCGCCTTCGCCACGCTCGTCTTCTTCGACAATCTCAAGCATGTCGGCATCGTGAACGACCGTAAGTCGTTCTACCACGCCCAGTCGTCCAAGGGGACCAACCTGTCGGAGTTCGAGCCGTTCTGGCGCAAGCACGTCTGCGGCTACCGCAAGCCGGCGCTCTGACGCCTTCTTACAACTTCATCGCCCGGCCGGCCTCGGCCGAGTCGCGCGCGATGATGGCGATCTCCGTCGTGCGCAACACGTCCTCGTGCGTCAAGCTCTGCTTCCCGCCCAGATAGAGAGCCCGCAGGAAATCGACAAACACGCTGCCGGCGGGCGGCAATTCGGTGATGACGCGCGCCTTCTTGCCCTCTTCAATCAGCGTCACGCCGGTGGCTTCCAGATACTCCGCCACGCCCTTTGTTCCCGCCAACCGCAGCCTGTCGTCGCCATGCGTGGGCGAAGAGTCCGGCCGGTAATAATCCATGTGCAGCGTACCGACGCCCTTGTTGTCCAACCTGAATATCGTCGCCGTCGTGTTCTCCATCGCACCGATGCCCGCGGGCGCGCCCACCTGCGCCTGCATCGACATCACCTCGGTGAACTCGCGGCCGCTCGACCAGCGCATCAGGTCGATCATATGGATGCCGATCCAGTGAATGGTGCCGCCATAGCTCTGGCGCGTCTTCATCCAGGCAGGGCGGCTGCCGGCCTTATACGATTTCTGCGAGCTGATCTGCGCCACATCGCCCACCGCTCCGCTGTCCACGATCTGCTTCAGGGCCAGATACTGCGGCGAAAACCGCATCGGCAGCAACATGCTGAATCCGACTTTCTGCTTCGCCACTGCTTCGCGGATCGCCTTCAACTCGGCCAGCGTATCGGCGATCGGTTTCTCGGCAATCCACGGAATGCCGCGCTTCGTCGATTCCAGAATCGCCCGTGCCCGCTCATCCGCCGGGTTCCCGATGGCCGCGATATCGGGCTTCTCGCGGTCCAGCATCTCGATCCAGTTCTCGTAGACCTTCGCCTTCGATGCCGGGCCGCGACGCAGCGCAGAATCTCGCGCCCTGGCGTCCGGCTCCGAGAGGGCGACGATTTCGATATCCGGCAGAGTCGCCGCCGGGCCAAGGATCTCGCCCGGATGGCCCTGCAGCCCCACCATGGCGACACGAATCTTCTTAGGCAGTTTGACCGGCTGCATCGCCAACGCGGGCATGAATAGGGAAAGGGCGCTCCGGCGGTTCATGCCACCATTATGTGACAGCCCGCCCGCTCTCGTCTGGCGCCGGCGCAGGAATCAGCAGACGCGCGCCAGCAACGATCCCCAATGGAATCCCGCACCGAATGCGGCGAACACCACTGGGTCGCCTTTGTCGAGTTTGTGGTTGTGAATCCACTCCGACGCCGCGATCAGCATCGACGCCGACGACGTGTTGCCATACTTGGCGATGTTCGAGAAAAATCTCTCGGCCGGCACGCCGATGGCCTCGGCCACGCGGTCGATCAGATTCTGATTCGCCTGGTGCATCAGGTAGACCGGCACCAGCTTCGGATCCACCGAGTTGCGTTCAAGCAAAGACCGGATAATGCCCGGGATCTTGCGCGACGCCTGCAGGATGACCGTCCGGCCGTTCATCTTCAAAGGCTGGTCCCAGTCCAGGCAGAGGTCGGGGGCAAAGCTGCCGTCGGAAGCCAGTTGCGAATCCACCACTTCGACGAAACCTTCATCCGGCGTCACCAATGCCGCGCCCGCCCCGTCACCGAACAACACGGCGACCCCTCGCTCCATCGGTTCGCGAATAGCGATCTGCGACATCTTCTCCGCCGCGATCACCATCACGCGGCCCACCTGTTCAGTCAACCGCGAAGCCAGTGACAGTGCGAACAATGCGCCCGCGCTGGCCAGCGGCAGATCGATCGCCGGGATTCCGGGCATGCCCAATCTCAGCGCAGTCTCCGCGGCCGGGCCAGGGAACTGGCGCTCCGACGAACCGCTCGAGAGCAACACCATGCTGATGTCCTTCGGTTCCAGTCCGGCGCGCTGCAGACAGTCCTGCGCCGCCGCCACAGCCATGTCGGAAACCGTTTCATCCTTCCCGGCGAAGCGCCTCTCCTGGATCCCTGACACGTTGAATACCCAACTGGCCAGGGTGTCCACCCATCCGCCCGCTTCTTCGCTCGATACCATTCTCGATGGCAGGTAGCTACCGAATTCCTTAATGAACGGCATTGTCGTGATCAGCCCTTCGCGTCCAGATACTGTTCGATCCGCTCGATGGTGTCGAACTTCCTCGGGTTCAGGTCCGAATCCGGGATGGTGATGGAAAACTCTTTCTCCAACGCGCCGATGAGATCCGGCAACGCGAATGAATCCAACAGTCCCGAATCGAACAACGACTCATCGTGCGCGGGGTTCAAATCCTGCTTGGTCACCTGGCGGATGAGTTCAACGATTTTGGCTCGACGATCCATGAAGTGTGCTTCCTGCCGCCTGTCGGCGAAATGTGGTGAAGACGGAATAGGTATCCATCATCAACCCGTATAACGATTCTCCCAACAATCTGTAGCCGGGCGACGTCAGGTGAACGAAGTCGCCCTGCGCCAATCCGGCATACACCCATTGTTTCATGCTTCCCTTGCCGCCCATGCCCGATCTCATGTTCCAAAACGCCGCGCCCGACTCCAATGCCGCGTCGCGCTGCGCCTGGATGATCCGGTCTACCCCCTCCGACGGTACCCATTTGCCCCGTTGCCGCAAGCTCTGGTCCGGCGGTCCCACAACCAGCAACGCCGCCGCCGGCGCTGCCGCCCTCAGCCTTGCCAGCAGTTGCTTGAACGCGCCCTTGTACGTCTCGTACGTCCAGTCCGTGCGCCGTGCTTCGTTGGTGCCGTAGGCCAATACAATTAACGCCGGGTCCCGCTGTTCGATATGCGAACGCAGCAGGTCCTCGTTCCAGCCCAGTAAAAGATCGGCCTGCGCGCCGTTGATCCCAAGCGTCTCCCACGTCACGCCATTGCCGTTCTCGACCACCCACCCGAACACCCGCACTTCGCCCGGCTCCGTCGTCCGCAGCGAAAATTGGTGCAACCCCGGCGCAACCCTCTTCTCATAGAAACCCGCGCCCGCTTCGCCGGCCGTGCTGATCGTGTCCACTTCGGCGCCGTCAATCGTCAGCGACATCGCGCCGCCACCCGGTTGCCGGTAATAGAACACCTGCAGGAATTCGCCCTCGGCTTCCAGCGTCAACGTCTCGCCCTGTCCCAGCGCGCGCAGACTCACGCCCGAAAGTCCATACAGCCCGTCGCCTTCCCGCGCCAGCAGACCCGCCGGTTGCCATCCGCGCGACATCGTCGACTTGGTGTTGAACCGCCGGAAACTCTGGAACGGCCTGCCCGCCTGCACAAAGCCCGGCCCGCCGATGCCAAACTCGCTCTGAAATCTGCCCCGCAATTCGCCCGCCCAATCATCCGACGCCGTATGCGAATCGCCGAAATGCAGGATCCTCACCGCACCCGGTTCGCCCTGCTTGTGGCGGTAGAGAACCTCATAGAACGGGATCAGCGCCGCCGGGTTCTGGAAACCGAATTCAAGCGCGCTTTCCACATGCGTCTTCACGGCTTCAGCCGATGCCGCTTTCTGCGCCGCCGACACTCTGGGTGCCCTCGGGACGCTGCGCCTCTTGCGCGAAACGGCCGTCCGCTGCTTTGCGCTCTTTGATGCCGGCTTCTTCGCGGCCGTGCGCGTCTTCGTCTGGGCGGACAGATCCGCCGTCCCCGCCGGTCCAGCCAGCAGGCACACAATCAGCGCGGCTATGGAAGATCCACGCACTCTAATCCTACTTTCGCACTTCAGCAACCGAAGTGCGCAACCGCCGCAACTTGTAAAGGTTGTAACCCTTCATCAGGCTGTCGTAGAAGAGCGAGGCGACGATCTTGCCCCCGGCCGGCATCGGATGGATGAAGTCCGCGCTCACCAATCGCGGCTCCGCCATATACCACTTGCCCATCGTTCCCGGACCGCCCATCGCCTCGAACGTGTTGTAGAACGCACAGCCCTCTTGCGTGGCGATCTTCGCCTGGATCGCCACCAGTCTTGGTAGAGTCGCCACCGTGCCGATCTGTCCGCCGCTCTCCCTCACGCCCCGGTCCATCGGACTCATCACCATGCACGACGTATCCGGCAGCGCCCGGCGTACCCGCTGGAGCAACTTCCGCAGGTCGTCGTCGTATGTCGTATCAATATACTTCGGAAACCCGCTCTCATTCGTCCCGTAGTTCAGAATCACCAGGCTCGGCCGCTCCTGGCGCAACTGCTCGGCCCAGTGCGCTTCGTTGACAAAGTGAGCCAGCACCCCGGCCCACATTCCGTTCAACCCCAGAGACTCGTAAATGACGCCGCCCGCGCCCGTCTCGAACGCCAATGAAAACAGCCTCACCTGCCCCGACTCGACGCGTAACTCGACATCCTTGACGCCCGGCGCAAGCCGGTACGTCTCCCGCGCCGCCCGCACTGCCGGCATCTCTGTTTCGAGAACGTCGAGTTCTTCGCCGCCCGACGAGATCCGCAGCGCCCCGCCGCCCGGCTGTCCCATGTAGGACACGATCATCTTCAGTGCGCCAGGACGCCTGAACTTGATCCGGCTGTAAGCTCCCCGCTGCCCGTTGAAGCTCACCCCGGCCAACCCGTACGCGCCGTCCTTCTCGCCCTTCAACGTCGCCGGATAAACGCGCCAGCCGTTCGAATCCGAGTCGAGATAGCGGTGGTTGTACCACGCCCAAGGCCGCACCGGCAGGTACGCCCCGTGTCCCGCGTCGCCAAATCTCTGCTGCATGAAACTCCGGACGTCGGCCGTGATCAGATCGGCCGTTGTCGGCGAGTCCCCGTAATGCAGGATCCGCGTCACCGCCGGCGGGTCGCCCCGCTCTGTCCTCAACAGCGCTGCGTAGAATGCGTCCAGCGACCCCTCCGGTCCCTGCAATTTCAACGCCGCCGCGCCTGCCGCCTCGATGTCGGGCCGCAGCCTCGCCAGTTCGTCTTCCTCGGCCGACGCCTGTTTTCTCGGTTGGAAGTCGAGCACCGCAGGCACCGTCGCCCATTCGAAGACCCGCCAGTTGTGGATAAACGGGACAAACTGCGGCGCCGCGATGATCGCGCAGAACGCGGCGATCGTGAACAGCGGTTTGTAGGGCCAGAGTCTCATCGTTTCTCAGAACTGCGTGTACAGGAACGGCGCGGCTCCCGTCATGCTCAAATACTCAATCACCATCACCAACGCCGCCAGTGCCGCCGCTTGCGCGTAGAACGGAGCCGCCACAAACCGTCCTGCCGTCCAGTTCGACCACTTGCGCGGCATGAAATGTCCCATCACCGCCACCGCCAGCACCGCAACCACGCCCGCCGAAATGTTGTCGAAAGCCGCCGTCAGCGAACCCAACCGCCCGAACACCTCCCTCGCGTTCTCCAGCGACGATGCCCGGAAGAAGATCCACGCGAACGCCACGAAATGCCCCGTCAGCAGCGACGGTCCAAGCCTCCGCCACAATCCTTCCGGCGGCTTTGGATTCCCGCGCATCGTCCGCCACCCGTGCTGGACCGCCAACGCCGCCCCATGCAGCGCCCCCCAGATCACGAACGTCCAGTTCGCCCCGTGCCACAATCCGCCCAACAGCATCGTCACGAACAGGTTCATGTAGGTGAATACCTTCCACTTCGACCTCAGCCCCGGCAGCGAAAAGTACAGGTAGTCCCGCAGCCAGTTCGACAACGAAATGTGCCAGCGCCGCCAGAAGTCGGCGATGTTCAATGCCTGGTAGGGCCGGTTGAAGTTCTCAGGCAGTTTCAAGCCGAGCAGCAGTGCGCTGCCGATGGCGATGTCGGTGTATCCCGAAAAGTCATAGTAAAGTTGCAACGCGTAGCCATAGACGCCGATCAGCGTCTCCGCCCCCGTATACAGCCCCGGTGTGTCGAAGACACGGTTCACCAGGTTTTCGGCCAGATAGTCGGCGATCAGAAACTTCTTGAACAGGCCCAACCCGATTCGGTAGAGCGCCCGCCCGCCGTCTTCCACCGGCAATTGCCGGTCCGGTCTTTCCAACTGCGGAGCCAGCGCCAGCACGCGCGTGATCGGCCCCGACAGCGTCGTCGGGAAGAAACTCACCGCCGTCATGTGCGCCAGCAAACTTCTGATCGGCTTACCGTCCTTGCGATACAAGTCGATCGTGTAAGTCAACGACTGGAAGCAATAGAACGAGATCCCCAGCGGAAACGTCCAATGCCAGGCCGGAGCCTTCCCGCCGCTGAACTCCCCCCACGCCCCCAGGAAGAACGGCATGTACTTGAACGACGCCAGAATCCCCAGGTTCATCACCACACTGGCGCTCACCAGCGCCTTCCGCTTCCATTGTTCCTTCGCCTCGCCCAGCCCCAACCCGATCAGGTAGTCCACAAAAGACGCTGCCGGGATCAGGGCCAGGTAAAATAGCCCCCACTTGGCGTAGAAAAAGTAGTTCGCCAGCAACAAGATCGCGAGCGACGCCGCCCTGAACCGCGCCAGCGGCCAGTAGACGAGAAAAATGGCGATGAGAAAGACGAAGTAAACCGAACTGGAGAGCAGCATGAAGGGCGGCCGCGAGTCGCCGCCACTGATATTATAGCCGCCGCGCCTGGTCCGGATTTAACGTTTGTAGGTTTTTGTATGACCGTTGCGGTGATTGGTCACCGCCATCGTTGCGTCCTTCGACGCCGCCACGGTGATCCCAAATCCCTCGCACTTCTCTTCGAGGTTGGCGATCCGGTCCGCCGCCACGTTCGCCTCGCTCCCGCCGGCGATCGAATGGTGCAACTGCCACATGTCGCTCAACCCCGGCGATGTTGAGATCACCTTCCACGCCGAAGGAGACCCGCCCTTCCTCGCCCCATTGTTCATCACCGCAACCCGCGGCCTCAGCCCATGCACGATCGCCGCCGGGTTCGATTGGTCCGACCCATGGTGTGTCGTCACAAACAGGTCCACCGGACCCACGAAATGCTCCGGACAGGCGATCTCCAACTCCTTGTTCCACGTCAGATCCGCCAGGTCCACAAACTTGAACTTGCCGAATGTCAACAGGAAGCCGATCGACCGCGCATTCTCCGACGGGTCGTCCGCCTTCTTCGGCTCCTGCCCGCACAGCGGATTCTTCTGCCCGCCGCTCTTGAGCGGCTTCGGGATTCGTTCGCCGCGTGCCGTCACGATGTCGATCCTGATGTCCTTTAGTTTCAACACGTCGCCCGGCTTCACCTGCATCCGCTTCACGCCCGTCGCGATCACCCGCAGATAGGCGTCTTCCAGTTCCTTTGGCCGCGTCCCTGCCTCGGTGTTCGACCCATGATCCACCATCGTCACCACCGGGAACGCCTCCGCCAGTTGCGGCACCCCGCCCACGTGATCCAGATGATAATGCGTCATCAATAAGTAGTCGATCCGCTTCAATCCCGCCTTCCTGGCCGCCGCGACAATTCGTTTGGCATCGCGGCTGTCGGCCGTCGGCCAGCCCGCATCCACCAGAACCGACTCGCCCGACGGCGTCACAATCAACGTCGCCTGCCCGCCCTCGGTGTCGACGAAATGGAAATCAACCGTCTTTTGCGGACCGGCGGCAATCGCCAGACCGCACAAAGATGAAACCAGAAACGTTCGCAGCATGACTCTCGACATGGCGGCATCGTATCACAGGGAACAAGTTGATTCCCTCCCTCGTAGTAAACTACGGAACGAGTCAGCAGTGCCTTTCTGTACACAATGCGGCGCCCAGGCGCAGCCGGCGGACGTCTACTGCGCCGCCTGTGGCGCGGCCCAGGGCGTTGGACCCGCCGCTCCCGGACCCGCTTCCACTAAGAAATCCACGAGCGACCCCTTCGCCAACGTCGGCACCCGTCAGGCTTCCACGCTCTGCTATATCCCCCTCGTCGGCTGGATCGTCTCCATCGTCGTCCTGGCCGCGGAGCGTTTCCGCGATAGCCCGGAAACCCGCTTCCACGCCTTCCAGGGCCTCTACATCTTCGTTGCCTGGCTCTTTGTTGACTGGGTCTTTGACCCGATGTCCAGGTACGCCCCCCCCATGCGTGTCGTCGCCTCCGCCATGAAAGTCGGTGTTTTCGGAGCCTGGATCTTCATGCTCGTTAAAACCAGTCAGGGCGAAAACTTCCGCCTCCCCCTGCTGGGCGAACTGGCCGACCGCAGCGTCTCCGAACAGAAGTGATTCCCACCCCGGCGGCCCCGCTGGTTATAACATTGTCCTTTGACGGAGTTTTTCCTCACTGGCGCAGCCCTCGGCCTTGCCGCCGGCATCTCGCCCGGCCCCATCCTCGCCCTCGTCGTCGCCCAGACCCTCCGCTATGGCCGCCGTGAAGGCATCACCGTCGCCTTCGCGCCGCTCCTGTCGGATCTCCCCATCGTCGCCCTCTCGCTCCTGATCCTGTCCCGCCTCCAGAACCTCACCCCTCTCATGGCCGCCATCTCCCTCACCGGTGCGGCCTTCCTCACCCTCCTCGCCATCGAATCGTTCCGCGCCAAACCGCTCTCCGCATCGGCTTCCGATGGCCCGCCCAGGTCCTTGACTAAGGCTGTCGTATTAAATTGTCTCAATCCCCACGTATATCTATTCTGGACCTCTGTCGGCGCGCCCATCATCCTCCGCGGTTCCGCCTCCGGACCGGCAGCGCCCGCCGCGTTCCTGGCCAGTTTCTATCTCTGCCTGGTAGGCTCGAAGATCGTCGTGGCAGTCCTGCTTGGACGTGTCCGCGGCCTGCTCACAGGACGCGCCTATGTCTATACATTGCAAGTACTTAGCGTGATCTTGCTAGGCCTCGCCGCGTTGCTCCTACGCGACGGCCTGGCCCGCCTGGGATTCGTTTGGTCGCTGTAGGACAGGCCTCCCGGCCTGTCGACTTGACCTGCCCGGTGATCGCCTAATCCAACGACTTCCGGATCGCCGCCTCGGCCACCGGCGCCATCAGTTCGTAGCCCTTGGCGTTCGGATGCAACCCGTCGCCCGAGAACCCGTCCTTCAGGAATCCCCGCTCGTCCACCGTCGCCCCATGGTAATCCGCAAACCCCAGGCCGTTGTTTGCGGCATACTCTTTCAGCCACGCGTTCAGCTTCAGGATGTCAACCGGCGGCCGTCGCACGGTCTGCGGCCGCGAGGTGTAGTCGCTCACCGGCATCACCGAACAGAAGATCACCTTGATCCCGTGCGCCTTCGCCAGTTCCGCCATCGCCTGGTAGTTGTCGGTGATCATCTGGAGCGTCTGCGGGCCGGTGTTGCGTGAGACATCGTTCGTCCCCGCCAGAATGATCAGCGCCGCCGGTTTCAGCCGGATCACGTCGGGAAACATCCGCACCAGCATCTGAGCCGTCGTTTGGCCGCTGATGCCCCGGTTCACATACGGCTTGCCGGGGAAAGACTCGGCCAGTTTCCATCCGTCGGTGATCGAATCGCCCATGAAGACGACCCGTTTCGGATCAGCCGGCAACGCCTGCAACCGCAGATTGTCGCCATGATATCGGCCCAACTGGTTCCAGTCCTGCAACTGGTCGGCCAGATTCTGCGCAACGCCCTGAAGGCAGCAATTGGCCCTCGGTGGACTGTAGTCTTCCACCAACTGGGCCGTCGCCGCGAACGGAGTCAAAAGGAGGAGTGTGCTGAGTGTGAATGTGAGTCGAGACATGGCTTACGACAGAAGAATATCGCAATCCAGCCGCAACCGCCCTTCACCTCACACTCAGACGGTCCGCACGTACCGCCGGTCCACGTAGTCGTTCATCATCTCCATGAACTCTTCGGCGATCCGGTCGCCCTTCAGCGTCTTGACCAGTTGCCCGTCCACATACACCGGCGCTTTCGGCTCCTCAAACGTCCCCGGCAGCGAAATCCCGATGTTGGCGTGCTTGGACTCCCCCGGTCCATTGACGATGCACCCCATCACCGCCACCTTCATCTCTTCCACGCCCGGATACGTTTCCTTCCAGACCGGCATCTGCTCCCGCAGATAGGTCTGGATCTTCTCCGCAAGCTCCTGAAAATACGTGCTAGTCGTCCTCCCGCATCCCGGACACGCCGTCACCTGCGGCGTGAAACTCCTCAGGCCCATCGATTGCAGGATCTGCTGCGAGACCAGCACTTCCTCGGTCCTGTCCCCGCCGGGAGGAGGCGTCAGCGACGCCCGGATCGTGTCGCCGATCCCGTCCTGCAACAGCACCGACAGCGCCGCCGCCGTCGCCACAATGCCCTTCGCGCCCATCCCCGCCTCGGTCAACCCGACATGCAGGGCGTAGTTCGACCTGGCGGCCAGCATGCGGTAGACGTCGATCAGATCCTGCACGCCCGACACCTTCGCGCTCAGGATGATCTGATTCCGGGCCATGCCGTAGCTCTCCGCCGCCCGCGCCGACTCCAGCGCAGACTCGACGATCGCCCGCTTCATGACCTCCTCGCCTGACTGCGGATTCGCGCTCTTCCCGTTCTCGTCCATCATCCGCGCCAGCAGCACACCGTCGAGCGATCCCCAGTTCACCCCAATCCGCACCGGCTTGCCGTACTCGATCGCAACTTCGATCATCGTGCGGAAGTTGTCATCCGTCTTTCGTCCGATATTGACGTTGCCCGGATTAATTCTATATTTGTCGAGAGCTTTTGCGCACTGCGGGTACTTCTTAAGTAGGATGTGCCCGTTGTAGTGGAAGTCGCCGACGATGGGGACCTGGATGCCGAAGTTGCGCAACGTTTCGCAGATGACCGGGACGGCCTTCGCCGCCTCGTCCGTATTGACTGTCACCCGCACCAGTTCAGACCCGGCCCGCGCAAGAGCCGCCACCTGGTTCACCGTGCCCGACGTGTCGGCCGTGTCAGTGTTGGTCATCGACTGCACCACGATCGGCCGGCCGCCGCCCACCACGACTCCGCCAACATTCACGGCTACGGTTTCATGCCGGACGATCTGGGCCATTTTCAATCTCCTGAATCTGGGGAGTGGAACCGCTCCCCGCGTTCCGCATCACCCCTATATTGATGCGGGAGGACCCTGTTCGGGAGCCGGGCTACTACTCGGAACCCCCAGTTTAGCAGCCGCGTCGATGCCGCCACGTCCCACCTCAACGGCCCGTCCCAGGGCTCCTCACCTCGAAAAGGGATCGCAATGCCTGAGGATGCAATGAAGAATACCTCTCCAATAACAACAGCTTACCTGCACAGGTTGGCCGAACCAGTGAAAACCGACCTTACGGCTGCCCTCCTCTCGGCCTGCTGCGAGATAGCCGCCGAACCGGGCCAGGCGCACATCGTCTTCTGCCATTGGGAGGCGGGCGGCTTCGATGCCCTCAAGGCGCAATGTGGCACTCTCCCGATTGTCGTGGTCAGCCGCGTCCCCGACATGACCGGGTGGCTCGACGCGCTCGAAGCCGGCGCCTCGGACTACTGCGCCGCGCCCTTTGAATCGATCCAGATGCGCTGGATCCTCGACGCCCACTTGCGCCGTCCACTCCGTTCGGCCGCCGCCTGACGCCCTCAAATAAGGGCATCGACCGCCCCTGCGATATAATCAAAGGGAAAGAGGCGCACCCCACCTTGAATTGGAAGAACTTCTTCCGCCTGGCAGCACATACGCAACTCATGCCCGTCCTCGAAAGCGGCGAGGAGACCCTTGTCGGCGGACAGGCCGTGATGGAGGGCGTCATGATGCGCACCCCTCACGCCTATTGTGTCGCCGTCCGCAAGATGGACGGCTCTCTGGTCACTGAGCAGTACCCTCTCGAACGCCTGTCCGAAAAACGGCCCATCTGGAAACTGCCCATTCTTCGCGGCGTCGGCACCCTCGGCCAGGCCATGTGGCTTGGCGTCAAGGCTTTACGCTTCTCAGCCGATGTCGCCACGGCCGACTTGGCCGCCGCTGAAGGCAAAGCGCCAAAGGCCAATGGCAAACCCGCCGGAGAGATCCCCGGCTGGGCCATGGCGCTCAACCTGGTCTTTTCGTTCGCCTTCTTCATCGCACTGTATAAGTTTGTCCCGCTGGTGCTCACCGAGTGGCTCAAAAAATCCGTGCCCGCGCTCGATAACACCATCCTGTTCAACCTGACAGACGGCATCATCCGCCTCGTCATCTTCCTCGCCTTCCTGTGGTCTATCTCCCTCTGGAAAGACATCCACCGCGTCTTCGAGTTCCACGGCGGCGAACACCGCGTGGTCTTCAATTTCGAATCCAGGCAACCGTTGACCATCGAAAACGCCCAAAAGTTCGTCACCTGGCATCCCCGCTGCGGAACCAGTTTCCTGTTGGTGGTCATGATGGTGTCCATCGCTGTTTACGCCCTCATCCCTGCTCCCACGTTTGCCGCCAAGATGCTGGTCCGTGTCCTCGCCCTGCCGCTGATCACCGGCCTGAGTTACGAAGCCGTCCGCTTCGCCGCCCGCAAGCGCGCCAGCCTCATGGCAACCATAGTCGCCCCGGGCCTTTGGCTTCAACGCATCACCACCCAACCGCCCTCGGACGACCAGACCGAAGTTGCCATCCGCGCCCTTGAAGGCGCACTCGAAATCGAAAAGCAAAACGGCGGCGAACTCGTCATCGCCTAAGCCGCCCCCACCCCCGCACCCAAAGCAATGGATCTGCAGAAACAACTGGAAGAAGTAGAACGCCGCTTCGAGACCCTGTCGTCTCAGATGGCCGACCCAGAGGTCATCTCCGACCCCGATGCCTACCGCAAGTCCGCCAAGGCTCACCGCGACCTCGAAGAAGTCGTCACCGCCTACCGCGACTATAAGAAGTGCGCCGCCGATCTCGACCAGGCCCGTTCCATGCTTGTCGAGAAAGACCCCGAACTCCGCGAAATGGCCGAGATCGAGATCGCCGAACTCGAGCCGCGAGTCATTGAGCTTTCCGAACGCCTCCAGTTCCTGCTTCTGCCCAAAGACCCCAACGACGACAAGAACGTCCTCGTCGAAATCCGCGCCGGCGCCGGTGGCGACGAGGCCTCGCTGTTTGCCTCAGAGGTCTTCCGCATGTACGCGCGCTACGCCGAAACCAAGGGCTGGAAGATCGAAGTCACCTCAACCTCCGATTCCGAGGCCGGCGGCTCGAAGGAAGTCATCGCCCTGATCAACGGCGACAAGGTTTACTCCAAACTCAAGTACGAAAGCGGCGTCCACCGCGTCCAGCGCGTCCCGGTCACCGAGCAACAGGGACGAATTCACACCTCCACCATCACTGTCGCCGTCCTGCCCGAAGCCGATGACATCGACGTTAAACTCGAGGCCAAGGACGTCCGCACTGATACTTTCTGCTCTTCCGGTCCCGGCGGCCAGTCCGTCAACACGACCTATTCCGCGGTCCGCCTCACCCACCTGCCAACAGGCCTGGTCGTCTCCTGCCAGGACGAGAAGTCGCAGATCAAGAATCGCGCCAAGGCTGAGCGCGTCCTCCGCGCCCGCCTCTACGAACTCGAACTCCAGAAGCAGCAGCAGGCCATCGGCGCCGACCGCCGCTCACAGGTTGGCACCGGCGACCGTTCCGAAAAGATCCGCACCTACAACTTCAAGGAAAACCGCGTCACCGACCACCGCATCGGCCTGACTCTCTATCAACTCGACCGCATCATGGAAGGCGGTCTCGAAGAGTTGATGACCGCCTGCAACGCCTTCTATAACGCCCAGAAACTGCGCGAGCAGGTCGAAGCCGCGAGCAACTAACCGGCCGCCGATGTTGAACATCCGCACGGCGCTCGCCCAAGGCACGGATCTGCTCGAAGGCGGCGGCATCCACGATGCCCGTCTGACCGCCCAAGCCCTTCTTTCCCACGCCCTCGGCCGCGACCGGGCATTCCTCTACACATATCCCGAACGCGAACTCACCAGCGTCGAGTGGATCCACTTCGGCCGCTATCTTCACGAACGCCTGCGCGGCAAGCCGCTTCAGTACATCACCAGGTCGTGTGAATTCTACGGCCGTCCGTTCCGGGTGACGCCGGACGTGCTGATCCCCCGCCCCGAGACCGAACACGTCGTCGAACGCGCTCTCGCCCTCGCCCCGAACCCTCGCCGCATCGCCGACGTCTGCACCGGGTCGGGCATCCTCGCCGTCACACTCGCTCTCGAACTCCATCCCGGCTCCGTCGTTGCATCAGACCTCTCCGAAGCCGCCCTCGATGTCGCGCGCGACAACGCCGCCGCCCTGGAGGCGTCAGTCGAATTCACCTGCTGCGACCTGCTCGACGCGCTCGCCGGGCCTTTTGATCTGATCGTCGCCAACCCCCCTTATGTCGCCTCCGGGTCGATTCCATCACTGGACCGCGAAGTCCGCGATTACGAGCCGCACATCGCCCTCGACGGCGGTCCCGACGGCCTCGACGTCTATCGCCGTCTCATCCCCCAGGCATGGGATCGTTTGGTCGAGGGCGGCTGGTTCATCATGGAGATCGGCTTTGACCAGGGCGGCACGGTCCCGGTCCTCTTCGCCGCCGGCTGGTCCAGCGTCCAGGTGAGCAGAGACCTGGCCGGACACCCCCGGGTCGTCGAAGCGCGCAAACTCCACCTCGACCCGCAAACCTGAGCCGGGCCGAATCCCTATCCCTCCAACCCCTCCTGGACCCAGCGCACCGACTCCAGATAGATCCGGCTCAGATCCGAGCCGGTCATGGAATGGGCCGCCGCACACTTCTTCACGGTTGCCTTCTCCCCCCTTTGCCACGCAATCGCGACGTTCAGACAATGCTTCGCAGCCCCGGACTCACCGCAAGAGCAAGGCTCTAACATCTTTCTGATCTCGTCGGGCAGGGCCATGTCGTCACAGATCTCCGCCATCGGCTTTTCGAGCAACGCTTCCAGCATCGACAATAATCCGCCGAGAAACGCCTTCGAGTGCTCCTCCGCATGGCCTGTCGCCTGGGCCATCAGATCGCTCATCCGCGCCCGGATCAGCGCGAGGTGGAGCAACTCACTCTTCGCCCCGTCGCTCATTCCGGCAAGCGCGAACATGCCAACGAAACGCCGGATCTTCTCGATGCCCATCCAGATCAGCGCATCCCGGACCGATGCCGCCGGAGCCCTCCGTCCCGATGCGGCGGAGTTCACCCAAGTCATCAGTTTGTAGGTGAGATCAAGGTCCCTGCTTACGGCGGACTCGATGAGGCCGATGTCAGGCTCCGACTTGGAGAGTTCACTCAACAGCCTCAATCGCTCCGTCTGCACCGCCGGCAGCTTCCGGCCCGACATGAGCTGCGGCCGTTCGAGGAAATACCCCTGAAAGTAGTCGTAGCCCAACCGCAGGGCCTCGTTGAACTCCGCCTGCGTCTCCACCTTTTCCGCCAGACACTTCCTGCCGCGAAACCCGCCAACTCGCCGCTTCACCTCGGCTGAGCTACCCATCCAATCCACCTTCACCCAGTGGCATAGATCCAGGATCGGCTGCTTCTCCTCCTCGCCCACATAGTCATCCAGCACCAGTCTGTAGCCCAGCGAACGCAACTCGTGGCAACGCGCCACCACATCGCTGGTCGCGGCTGTCGTTTCCAGGATCTCCAGATACACCCGTTCGGGTGGAAGCAACAGGATCTTGTCCGACATCAACAGATCCTGTGGCACGTTCCACAGCGCCGGTTTGTTGCCCACCAGAACCTTCCATCCCACTTAAAAGAAACCGCTGGCTAGCACATCCTCGCTCGCCGACTCGCCCATTTCCGCCGCTGAAGTCGCACCCGGACTGCCCCGGTAAAGCAACTCATAAGCGGCGACGGCAAGGGTGCGATCGTATATAGCCTGGCGGGCAACGTAGCCTTCCATGTGCTTCCTCATCGGCCACCCGGCCAAAGATGTTAGAAGACTCGTCGTGGGGATCGGCCCCGGCCTGATCCCGCTTCTCAGGGCCGGATCACGGTGACCTTGTCGAAACCCTCTTCGACCCGCGGTTGGACCATCCGCCTCGCCATCCTCTCCATGGCTTCAGCCGGGACCTTCCGTTCCCGCGCTTCGTTTCGCGCCCGGCAGACCTCGACCGGAGTGTCGAAGAAGACCGCTTCCACCGGACATCCATGCAGCTCTGCCAGACGGATCCAGACGCGGCGTTCCCTGGGGGTGAGAGCGGTCGAGTCGATCCAGGTCTCCGCGCAGCCGGCTTCGAGCCGTTGCCGGACCATCTGCCTGAGGTTGGCGAAAACGAGGCTGTTCCGGCTCTGGTTCGCGGCATCCCCGGTCAACTGGGCGCGCAAAGCGTCCGATGAGAGTGCCGGCTTGCCGTTGCGTTCGAGCCAGGTGGTCTTGCCCGACGCCGGAAGTCCAACTAAGACGAACAGGCGCATCGCTTAGCCGCGAGCCTTGAGCCCGTGGCCCTGGAACCAGCCATCCAGCGAGTTCAAAGCAATGAAATCCGGACGTCTCATCGTTCTCCAAGAATACGGCTATCCGGTGCGCCGCCGCGGGTGGAAAGACACCAGATGCTTAAACTCCTCCAGAGCCTCGAACACGACCGGGCAGATTGCCGCCTGCCTGCACACCGACGACATCCGGTTGCCCAGCAGATCGGCGTGCAACGCGATGGCGGGAAACTGCCTGCACGGCTCGGGCCGGGCGTCGTAAATCATGCACTGCCCGCCATCAAGAAACACGCAGGCGTCGTCGACCTGCTTCAGAAGCGTCTCGTCCGACGAGTCGCCGCGCTCCGTATAGAACTGCTTCACGCGGCGGCTCTCCATGTTCAGATCGGCGGCGATTGCTTCGATCTCCCCGTCACTTACGGGCACGCGCGTTTCGCGGCAGCAGTTGGCGCACTCGCGGCAATCGAATCCTGCCAGCAACCCCGCCACACTGTCCCGCAGAGGATGGTCGGAGATGTGGCGGTTGTGGACAAACCGGCGGAACTCGACATCCTCGTCCGCGTGCTGTTCCGCCAGCCGCCGGATCTCTGCCGGATCCGTCAACATGACTCGACTCTACGTCCAGCCGCTCCAGGAACCAAACGAACTCCTCCCGTCAGATGTGAAATTCGAGGATGTCCTCGTCCTCCACCTCATGATGGCGGTCCACCATCATGCCCTCATGGGTTCCTCTGATCCGGTAGCGCCGGGCGAATTTCAAATGCTCGGCGAAGTCCCGGTGGACATGCCTCGCGGCATCGAGCACCGTCTCTCCCCGTTTAAGGACATAGGGCCTTTCGAGTTCCGGTTCCTTGCCCGGAGACTTCGTATACACCCGCACCAACCGGAGCAGGTCGAACACCGCTCTGCGCAACTCGCCCAATCCCTCCCCCGTCTCCGCCGAAACCGCAATCACCTTGTATCTGTCCCCGTACAATTCGGCCAACACATCAATACTCTCCCGCTCGCCCTTGATGTCGCTCTTGCTCGCAATCATCAGTTCGGGCCGCTTCGCCCGCCACTGTTCAAGCCTGGTTTCGATCAACTCAATCTCATCGAGTGACGCCGGATCGTTGGCATCGATCACCATGAGCGAACAGTCGGCATTGCGAAACACCTGCGGCAGCCACGGCGCGATGAACTCGTCCGCGACCGGCGGCAGATCGATCAACTGGATCTGAACATTCTCGAAAGCCATCATCCCGGGGAGCGGCAGGCGTGTCGTGAAAGGATACTCCGCAACCTCGGGTTGAGCATGGGTCAGCGCTGCCAGCAGCCGGGACTTGCCGGCGTTCGGCGGCCCGGCGAGCGCCACCTGCCCTGCGCCTTCGCTGGCAATGATGTAGAACGGCGTCGAGTGGGCCGCGCCCTTCTTCTGCGATTCCTTGCGCGCCTGTGAGAGCTTCCGTTTCAGCTCCGCCTGTAACTTCTCTGTTCCCTTGTGTTTGGGCAGCAGCGCCCACATCTGTTCGAGTGCCGCAATCTTCTCGATTTGTGTCCCGGCGCGTCGAAACTTCTCCTCCGCCGCCAGGTAGTCCGGTCCAAGGTTCGCGGGCATCGCCGTCTCTCCGGCAGACAGCATATCACTGCTGGCCGCACCATCAGTGACGTGTTTACGCGTTGCGGCCCAAATGGTCCGAATTGGCTGATAGAATAGTGCGTTGCCGCCTACGACAGGCGGTCGTGGAGGTTCGAGTGAAGATCTTCGCTTTGCTGCTTCGGTATTGGTCCTATCTGTTCGCCGGACTCTTCGGCCTGTTTCTCGCCGGCATTGCGGCCGTGCTCCTGATCTCCGGGTCCCCCAATTTCCGCCTGTCACAGTTCCCTTTCTGGCAGGGGACGCCGGTGCTTTATGGATTGCTGGCAATCGGGACCCTGGGCATTGTCGCTGCCCTGCTCGGCCTGATGAAAGGCATGAGACCCCTTCTGCTGGTCTGGACGCTCGTGGTCTTCTGCCTTCTGGTGTACGGCTACTTCATCAGCCCGCGGCACTATTTTGTCCTGGGTGCCGCGGAAGCCGAAGGCGCGGCATGGCTGGCCTTTGGATCGTTAGGCGCCTTTTTCGGCGCGCTCATGCAATACCGCAAAGGCAAGCGTTCCTGAGCCGCTGCTTTGAAACATCGCCCCGGCCGCCTCTCACGAGGAGCGCCGGGGCGGTTTATTTTCCAGGCGGCTGTTAACCCCAGACTTCCAGGACGGGCTTGAATTCCAGCCCCTGATTGGTCGGCAGCAGGTAGAAGCCGCGGCCGAGCGGGTCGTCGTGATAGGCCTTCGTCCAATCGATGCCGAGCGCCGCATAGATGGTTGCTTCCACGTCTTCCGGATAGATGGACCGGCCTGCGCTCCAGCCGGTTTCGGTCACGTTCCTGCCATCGGCGCCGGTGGCGCCGATCGCCTTGGGCCCCTTGATTCCCGCACCTGCCAGGAAGACCGACATGCCGGAGAAGTGGTCGCGCCCCGACTGGTTATTCAAGCTCCCCACCGTCCGCCC
This sequence comes from uncultured Bryobacteraceae bacterium, assembly GCA_947084845.1. Taxonomy (GTDB): domain Bacteria; phylum Acidobacteriota; class Terriglobia; order Bryobacterales; family Bryobacteraceae; genus PNKE01. The sequence continues at coordinate 68,092 of CAMTUE010000032.1, forward strand.
GAACTCGCCCATGGCGACAACAAGCGTCTCATTCAGCAAGCCAGTGGCCTTGAGGTCGCCAAGCAACGTGCCGACGGCCTCGTCGAACTTGCGCCCGCCGGAGTTGGCGTTGGCTGCGTTCAACATGCCGGTGTAAATGCCCGAGTGGTTGTCCCAGCCGCCGGCATTGATCTGAACGAATCGCGTTCCCAGATTCGAGCGCAACAGGTTGCGCGCCGTGATGCAGGCAGTGCCCAGAGTCGTGTTGCCATAGCGCAGGCGTTCTTCCGCGCTGAATGTGAACACCTCGTCCACCCGGCTGTTGAACATCAGCATACGGGCGGCCAGGTTAAACTGAGCCATCTCGTCGCCTGCCGGCCCGAGAGGCCCGACGGACCGTGTTTCCGCGTCCAACTTCAGCAGCACATCATACCGGCGGTCGAAGCCGTTTCCACCAAGATAGGCGGGAGGCGCCGTATTGCCAAGCCCCGTACCTGCCGGACTCACTTTGAACGGCGCGTGTTCCGGCTCGAAATAGCCCTGCCCCGGCGCTTCGCTGGCGTTCAGCGCGAGAAACGCCGGCAACGTCGTATCGGACGACTGCGGCCGCAATTCCCTCGAGACCACGCTGCCAATATGCGGAGCGATCTTCGATGTTCCCGCCAGAGGGTTCCGCCCGATCTGAACCCAGGTCTGGCAGATGCCGTGGACCACGGCCCAGGCCTTCGCCGATCGCAACAGCGCCACGGAATCCATGTGTTCGGCCATCTTCGGCATCAGGCCGCGTGGCCAGCGGACGCCGCCATAACTGGTCGCCTCAAACCCTTGTGGCGTCCACGCGCCTTCCTTCAGGTCGAACGTATCGACATGGCTCGGTCCGCCGGCCATGAGGATAAAGATGACGTTCCTGGCTTTGGCAGGGAGCGCGGTAGCGGCTTTGGCACTGGGCGCCGAGATGCCGGGCAGGAAGAAACTCCCTGTCACGGCTGCGCCCAGATGACGGAAGAAGACGCGCCTCTCCAGGGCGGGCCGTTTCCAGAAATGGGTTCCGGCGACGTTTGTGAGATCGGTCCCGAATTGGTCTTTCTTCATGACTCGTGCTCCCCTGTCTCAGTAGCTGAACATGAAGTCCGTCTTGTTGACCAGACTCCAGGCCACATCTTCAATCGCCGTATTCCGCGCCGCGCCCGTCTTGCCCGCAAGCAGGTTGAGGGCCGCCCCGCGCTCATACTCGCTGGGCTGACGGGACAGGAATGTGAGGAACATCTCTTCGACGACCTTCGCATTGTCGGCGTTCCGCGACATCTCGATGACAAACGGCGATGCGGACCCGCCTGTCAATCTGATGCGGTCGGTCACCAATGCGTTGTTCATAACATTCAACTGGAGCAAAATCGACCCGCTCTGCGACCTCGGCACCATGTCGCGGTTGCCGCGGTTGAACGTGTCCAGGAACAGGCTGACAGCCCTGTTCGATCGCGGTTCCACCGGTTCGGGCAACTGCATCGCCCGAACGACCCTGGTGTCGCCCCAGCCCTCAACCGTGTAGCCCCGATTGGGCGGCAACGTTCCGGTGGCGGCCATCAGGGCGTCGTGAAACTCCTCGCCCTCGAGCCGGCGCGGTATGCGGCGGGCGAACAGGTTCGCCTTGGTGATGTCCCACGCCCCGCCATAGGCGGAGTCAAGTTGGTAGGCGGAGGACTCGGCCAGTACGCGGAGGAACTCGCGGATGTTGAAGTCCTGTTCCCTGGCAAGTTTGGCAAGTTCGACGAGCAACTCCGGATGCGACGCCTGGAGCGCCCAGGGCGCCGGCGGCGGGTTGTTCGGATCGAGTCTGGCGGGGTCCAGCGAATCCACCGGGTCGATCAATCCGAGGCCGAACATCTCCTTCCAGAGCCGGTTGGCGTAGTTCATCGCGAACAGATCGTCTTCGATCATCGAAGTGACGAAACTCTCACGCCATGTCCCGGGACCCGCCGGCGCCTTTCCATTCCGGTAGACCGGCGTGTAGTTGGTCACCGTTCTGCCATCCACGACGACGGAGGCTCGCAAAGGGCGGTTGCCCGAGGTCGTATTCAGGTTATAGGCTCCGGTGGCGGCGTTCTCGACAAGAAAACTGTTGTAGTAAAACTCCGTCGTGTCGGTCGTTCGATAGATCGCCATCGTTGTGCGGGAGAAATGCGAGGCCATCTTCTGGGCCTCGGCGCGTTTGGCCGCCGATCCCCACAGGCTGACCGTGTCCAGGTGACGCCGGCCGTCGTGGCAAAGGATGCAATCGTAATGGCCCATGCCCAGGAACGCGGTGGCCGTGCGCACCAGCATCATGTCGTAGGTGTCCTGCGCCGGACCCATCGTGTGGAACGACCGCACCATGAAGTTGGTCCCGGCGGTGTGCTTGTCGAAGTTCCTTCCCGCCGAGGCCACGGCGGCATAGGCGACGTCACGGAAACTCGTGCCGTTCTCCAATGCTTCCTTCAACCACCAGTGCAGGGCATTTCTGCCTGAAGTCTCCTGGTTGCGGTTCGAATTTACCCGCGCGTTGCCCAACAGGTCGCCCAGCCACATCGTCCATTTGTCGACGAACTCCGGGCTCTGAAGCAGGCGGTCGATCGCCCTGCTCCGCTTCTTCGGATCCTGATCGGCAACGAATTCCCGGATTTCGCTCACCGTCGGGATGCGGCCCGCGAGGTCCAGCGAAATACGCCGCAGGAAGGTCTCGTCGCCCGATATGGCCGCCGAGGGCACCCCTGCGGCCGAGAGCTTGCCGAAGATCCGGTCGTCGATCAGGTTGCGGCGCGGAATCTCGTTCGCCGAAACGCTCGCCGCGGCTGACCGGCCGGCCTTGGCAAAGCGAAGCACCCGCTCATAGACCTCTTTTCGAGTGCGGAACTCCCGCATCTCATACTCCTGCGGATCGTTGCGGAACGAGCAATTCTGCCCCGACGCCTCGCCCGCCCGCTCTTCAGGCTCAGCGGTTTGTGGATCCTGGAAGCCGGCTGCGGACTCAAAAGGCGCAGCCAGAAAAGCGATGGACAGGCCGAGCGGCGCTGCCAAACGAACCCAGCACTTTAGTAACGGCATTGTTTATTCCCAGCTGCCTCAAATTATACAGCAGGGAAGAAACGGACAAGACTGTCCCAGCGTCTGTCGAGTCGAAAGACATGCGCCCCTACATATTTTTACTTCTGGCCCTGACGATCATCAGCCCCGGCTTCGGGCAGTCGTTTCAGCGGCACCACTTTACCGGAGGACTTGGTGCGGCCACTCCGCGGGACGAGCTGAGCAACTACTACCAGAACGCCGTTTCCTGGACCATCGGATACGGATACAGGCCGGTGTCGTTCTTTCAGATCGACCTGGGTTATGACGGCGCCTATAACGCGGCCCGCGTCAACGACTACTACGAAACAAATACCTTCGGCGCAGTCCGCATCCGCGACTTTCAGCAATACTACCCCGTCGGCGGCCGCGCCGTCCTGCCCCTGGCCGATGGAAAAGTCCAGGTCTTTGGCGGCGGTGGCGGAGCCTATATGCGCTACAGCGAAGGCCTGCGCCAGCCCAGCGAGTACTATCGAATCGATTGTCCTGTCTGCAACGCCCGCGGTGGCTTCGGCTGGTATGCCCTGGCAGGCGGCGATGTTGCCGTCAATCGCGCGCAGAATCTCCGTTTGGGCGTGACCACCAAGATGTACAAGGGAACCACAGACGGCCTCAGCGTGGGCATCATCCCCGCGGCGAGAACGAAAGACCGCTGGCTCAACGTCTACTTCCACCTCACGTTCAGCCTGTAGGGTGAATGGCGCGAACTACTTGATTTCCGGACTTGCAGCCGTTGGCGGCTCCGCACTCCAGTTTTCGCGGACAACCAGACTCTGGTCGGAGTAGAACGTCCGGCGGCCGGTCGAATTGAATGCCTGCGGGACGGCGGTCACCTGGTAGCCTTCCTGAGTCGGCGCAACCGTGAACCGGTACCCTGTCTTTTCACCCTTGGCCAGATCGCCCGAGATCAGGTCGGCGGCAGCCGGTCCGGCTGAGCCGCCCGCCGGGGGGCCAAGTTGCAGCAGGCTCTCGGCGAACTTGCCGAACTGCGAGAAATACTGCGTCTGCGCCGTGTGGATGGTGTTGATCTGACGGATGGCGGCCATCTCCTGGGAGTGCATGCGCGCGGTGTTCAACTTCGGCACCGCGATCGCCGCAATCACCAGGATGATCGCAATCACGATCAGCAACTCGATCAACGAGAAACCGCTCGCGCGGCGAAGAGCTTTCCTGCGGTTATGCAACATGGCCGTCGATGTCCTTACAATCCTGTTCTATACCATTGGAGACGCCGCCGGGGGCGGAATCGTGGATGGCATCGTGCTGCTTCACCAACAAGCCGGCGCCCGGGGCGGCCTCAATCACTCCTCGATGCCCTCATCGAACAGCGGATTCGCCTCTTTTTTCAACCGGATCTGCCGGTACAGGCTGGCGGCCGCGACAAAGGCGCTGAACAGCGGATGAGGTTCCAGCGGTTTCGATTTGAACTCCGGGTGGAACTGGCAGCCAAGGAACCACGGATGGCCGGGCACTTCGCAGATCTCGACGAACTTGCCGTCCTCGCTCTGGCCGGTGATCCTCATTCCCTTCGACGTCAGCACCTGCTCGAACTGCCGGTTGAACTCATACCGGTGGCGGTGGCGTTCGCTGATCTTCTCCACTCCATACGCCTCTCGCGCAAACGAACCTTCAGCCAGCAGGCAGTCGTATGCGCCCAGCCGCATCGTCCCGCCCAGTTCCTCCACTCCAAGCAGGTCGCGCAGTTTATAAATGACCGGATGGGGCGTCGCCGCCTCGAACTCGGTTGAATCGGCCAACCCCAGGCCGCAGACGTTCCGGGCGTATTCGATCACCGCCGTCTGCATCCCCAGGCAGATGCCGAAATACGGGACATGCTTTTCGCGGGCGAAGCGGATGGCGTTCAACATGCCCTCGATGCCACGCTTGCCGAATCCGCCGGGCACCAGCAGGCCATCGTAATGCGAAAGCTCCCCGGCGCAGCCGGGCCAGTTCAGGTTCTCGCTCTCGATCCAGTTCATGCGGACCTTGAGGTTGTGGTGGATTCCGCCGTGGAGAAGCGCTTCCTTCAGGCTCTTGTAGGAGTCCTCATAGTTGACATACTTGCCGACCAGCCCGATATGGACCTCGTCTTCGGGGTTGCGCATCCGGTCCAGCATGGCGCTCCAGCGGGAGAGGTCGCGCGGGGCGGGATTGTCGATCTGAAACTGGCGCAGGATGATCTCGTCGACGTGCTGCTCGGCGAAGTTGATCGGAATCTGGTAAACCGTATCCACGTCGTAGGCGCTGATGACGGAGTCGCGGTCCACGTCGCAGAACAGCGCGATCTTGTCGCGCAGTTCGTCGGGCAGAGGGTGTTCGGAGCGGCAAACCAGGATATCGGGCTGGATGCCCATGGCGCGCAGTTCCTTGACGGAGTGCTGCGTCGGCTTGGTCTTCAATTCATGGGCGGCGGCGATCCAGGGAACCAGCGTGACGTGGACAAACAGCGTATTGCGCCGGCCGAGTTCGTGGCGCATCTGGCGGATGGCTTCCGTGAACGGCTGCGACTCGATGTCGCCCACCGTCCCGCCGATCTCGCAGATCACCACGTCAACGTCGCCCGAAACCTTGTGCGCCGCCGCCTTGATCTCGTTGGTGACGTGCGGGATCACCTGGACGGTCTTGCCCAGATAGTCGCCGCGGCGCTCTTTTTGAATGATCCGCTCGTAGATCCGGCCCGACGTGAGGTTGTTGTTCTTGGTGAGATGGGCGTGGGTGAATCGCTCGTAGTGGCCGAGGTCAAGGTCGGTTTCGGCGCCGTCGTCGGTGACGAAGACCTCGCCATGCTGAAACGGGCTCATCGTACCCGGATCGACGTTCAGGTAAGGGTCGAACTTCTGCATGTTGACCCTCAGGCCCCGGCTTTCGAGCAGGCAGCCGATCGATGCGGCGGCGATCCCCTTGCCAAGGGATGAGACCACGCCGCCGGTGACGAAGATGTATTTAGCCATCGTTTTTAAGAGGTTGGGAGAGAGGAGGGGAAGAAGCGAAGATCCGTTCAACTGCCGCCAGATCCTCGGGCGTATCGACACCGATGGTGTCGTAGCTGGTCTCGGCGACGCGGATAGAGATGCCGTTTTCAAGCGCCCGGAGCTGTTCGAGCTTTTCAGCCTCCTCCAGCGGGCCTACGGGCAGCGAGGAATACGCCATCAGCAGTTTACGGCGGTAGACATAGAGGCCGATATGCTTGAAGTAGCCCGCCGACGGACCCCGTTGAAACGGGATCGGGGATCGTGAAAAGTAAAGCGCATCGCCGTTGCTTGCGGTCACCACTTTGACGACGTTCGCATTCTGTATCTCTGAATCGTCCGTGATCCGTCGTTTCAATGACGCCATTTGGCACTGAGCGTCGTCTAACAGCGTAAGGATCGCGGCGTCGATGGCGTCGGGATCGATCAGCGGCTCGTCGCCCTGGATGTTGACAACGATGTTGGCGTCCATGGATTCAGCGACTTCCGCCGCCCGGTCGGTACCCGAAAGGTGATCGGAGCGCGTCATCACAACTTCTGCGCCGAATGATCGGGCGGCGGATTCGATGCGGGCGTCGTCGGTCGCGACGACAAGCCGGGAAAGGAGCCTGGATTGAGAAGCTTTTTCCCAAACGTGTTGAATCAGCGGCTTACCGGCGAGGATGGCGAGAGGTTTACCTGGGAATCGGGTGGAAGCGTAGCGGGCGGGAATGACACCCAGAATCGATGGGGGCACGTTCGAGTCTAGCACAAAAAGAAGCCATGTTATACTCGGGTTACCAAAATGGGGAAGGATTGTTGAGGAAAGGATTGAAGTCCTTATTTCTCATTGTCTTGAGCGGCGTCGTGGGCGGCCTGGCCCTGGGCGGAGCCCTCGCCTGGGCGCAACAGGCGCGCCCCACTATCACGCCCCGTCCCAAGCCCGCTTCGGAGATCCCCGAGAGTGATCGCATCACCCCGAATCTTCGCATCGACACCAATCTCGTCCTGATCCCCGTCACCGTCACCACCCCGCTCAACCAGTTCGTCACCGGCATGGAAAAGAAAAATTTCCGCCTGCTCGAGGAAAAGGTCGAACAGGAAATCTCCTATTTCGGCAGCTTCGACGCCCCCCTGTCGATCGGCCTGGTCTTTGACGCCAGCGGCTCGATGGGCAGCAAGCTGGCGAAAAGCCGTGAAGCCGCGGCGCAGTTCTTCCGCAAGGCCAATCCCGAGGACGAGTTCTTCCTGATCCAGTTCAACGACCGCCCGCAGATCGTGATGGACTTCACCCGCAGCACCGAAGAGATCCAAAGCCGCCTCACATTCACCCAGGCCAAGGGCCGCACCGCCCTGCTCGACGGCATCTACATGGCCCTAAACCAGCTCAAGAAAGGCAAGAACCCGCGCAAAGCCCTGCTCATCATCTCCGACGGTGGCGACAACTCGAGCCGCTACACGGAAAGCGAAGTCCGCACTCTCCTCCGGGAGGCCGACGCGCAGATGTACGCGATGGGCATCTTTGAATCGATCGGTTCCCGCGGCCGGACGGCCGAGGAAATGGCCGGTCCTGGTTTGCTCGACGAACTGGCTCAAATGACCGGCGGACGCCATTTCCCGGTCGAGAATCTGAACGACCTGCCTGACATCGCCGCCAAGATCGGTACCGAACTGCGCAACCAATACGTCCTGGGCTACATCTCGAAGAATCTGGCGCGCGACGGCAAATACCGCCGGGTCCAGGTAAGATTGAATCAGCCGCGTGGTATGCCGCCTCTTCGCGCCATCCACCGCCAGGGCTACTATGCGCCGAATCAATAGAACGATCCTCTCCACCCTCCTGGTCATCCTGGCCGGCCTGCTGCTCTCCCATCCCCGCATCGCCGCCCAGCAGGACGATCAGGCCACGTTCCGCACAGGCACGCGCCTTGTCGTCCTCTATTGCGGCGTCTTCGACCGCCAGGGCCGCATGGTGACCGACCTGCCCCAGTCGGCCTTCAAGGTCTATGAAAACAAGGCCGAACAGTCCATCCGCATCTTCCGCCGCGAAGACATCCCGATCTCGCTCGGCATCGTCATCGACAACAGCGGCAGCATGAGGACCAAGCGCCAGAAGGTCGAGGCCGCCTCCGTCCGCCTGGTGAAATCGTCCAAGCGCAACGACGAGGTCTTCATCGTCAACTTCAACGACGAGGCCTACCTGGACGTCACCTTCACGTCCGAGCTCAAGAAGATGGAAGAAGGCGTGGCGCGCATCGATTCCCGCGGCGGCACCGCCCTTCGCGACGCCGTCTCCATGTCGCTCGACTACCTGCGCACCGAGGGCAAGAAGGAGAAGAAGGTCCTCCTCGTCGTCACCGACGGCAACGACACCGCCTCGGCCGGCATCACCCTTGAAAAACTGGTCGAGAAAGCCGAAAAGAGCGGCGTCCTCATCTATGCCATCGGCATCCTCGGCGACGAGGACCGCCGCGAGGCCAAGAAGGCGCAGCGGGCGATGAACGCCATCACCAAAGCCTCGGGCGGCGCAAGTTACTATCCCGAGAGCACCGAGAGCGTCGATGCCGTGGCCGACCAGGTGGCCAACGACATCCGCAACCAGTATGTGATCGCATACTCCCCCGCGCTCCAGGCCCTCGACGGCACATACCGCCAGATCAAAGTGAACGCAGGCGGCCGTTATACGGTCCGAACCCGCACGGGCTACTACGCCACACCTGATGACTCGGCGCCGAAACGGCCCGCCGGCGCACCGGGCGCAAACTAGGCGCATCCATGAGGCGCTGAATCAATGATCCGCTACCTCTGGCGCGCGTCCAAGGGTTACCGCCTCACGCCCTGGAGGTCGCCCTACTGGCGCTGGCGCATCGAAACCTACTCCGGCCTGCATGCCGACCAGATCACGCCACGCGATTTCTGGCGTTTCGTCTGGTCCCACCGCGCCGAAATGTTCCGCTTCCTCCGCTGGGCCGACCGCATGGCCCAAGGCTGAGCCGCCCCAACGTGTGTAGGCCGCGAACGAAGAGAGTCCGAATGGCCCCGTTGGGGCCACCAAAGTTGATGAAAATGCAACCCCTTACCCGCATCAACCGCGAACGAAGAGACCGGGTCGCCGGGGTGATTTTCGACAGAGCGGGTCTCCGGGCGCAACTTTCAATAATCGGTACTCGAAGCTAGGCCTCAGCCGCACCGAAACCGAGCCGCTCGTCTCGCAGCGCTACACTCCTGCCGGACGGCCCGGCCCGCCGGCGATCCCCGCCAGCATCTGCGGACTCGGACAACAATTCGCCAGACACGGATTCGCCGCCTCGCCGCTATTCAGCCGCTCCTCGATCAGCTCCCGGATCATCGAAACGAACCTCGGATGCGTCCCCGCCGTCCCCGCCCGCACCATCTCCAATCCCAACGACCGTGCATGCTCCATCGCCTGAGTATCCAGATCGACGATCACCTCCATGTGATCCGAAATAAATCCGATCGGCTGCACGACGACCGTGCGCGCACCGCCGCCCAAGGCGATCTCCGAGATTGCGTCCTTGATATCCGGCTCCAGCCAGGGCTGCGCCGGCGGCCCGCTCCGGCTCTGCCAGACCAGCCGGCAATCGGGATGCCCCACGCGCGCAGCCAGATGCGCGGCAACTTCCTCCAACTGCTGTACATACCGCGACGACTGAGCCATCGTGAGCGGAACGCTATGCGCGGTAAACAACAAACGTGCCGCCGGCCGGTCGGTTTCCGGAACCCTGTCGAAAGCGGCTTGCAGACGATCCGCCAGCGCGTCCAGGAACCCCGGCCTGTCATAGAAATGACGCAGCTTCACGCATTCCGGCGCGCCTTCCCCCACCGCGCCGCGCGCCCGTTCAATGTCTTCCAGATACTGCCGGCATGCCGAATACGACGAGTAGGCCGATGTGACGAACACGATCGCCCGCCGGATGCCGTCCGCCGTCATCTGGCGCATCGTGTCTTCGATGAAGGGATGCCAGTTGCGGTTGCCCCAATAGATGGGCAGGTCAATCGCATGGAAGGCGAGTTCGGTTTTCAGCGCGGCGATCAAATCGCGGCACTGATCGTTGATGGGGCTGCGGCCGCCGAACATCATGTAGTTTTCCGCCACTTCCTCCAGCCGCGACCGCGGGACATTGCGCCCGCGCGTGACGTTCTCAAGGAACGGCATGACGTCCTCAGGCTTCTCGGGTCCGCCGAAACTCAGGACCAATAATGCGTCGTAACGGGGTGGCACTGTCTTATAGGATGCCGCACCGGCGTCTGCGTGTGAGAAAATCCCAGTTTCATGCTCAACCGAAGAGAGTTCGTCGCCGCCGCGCCCCTCGCCACCGCTTTCGCCGCCCAGCAACCCGCCCAACGCCTCATCGATGCCGCATTATCCGGCCAAACCGGCTGGAAGCGCCTCGAATACCTTTGCGACTCCATCGGCCACCGCCTCTCCGGTTCCACCGGCATGTACCGGTCCATCGAATGGGCTCTCGCCGAAATGAAGAAGGACGGACTGGAAGGCGTCACGGCCCCCGAGGTGATGGTCCCGCACTGGGTCCGCGGCGAGGAGTCCGCCCGGCTGATCGCCCCATGGGAGACTGACCTGCCCATGCTCGGCCTCGGCGGCTCCATCGCCACGCCCGCCGAAGGCATCACGGCGGAGACAGTCGCGGTGGAGAGTTTCGACGAACTCGACAAACTCGGGGCAGATAAGGTGCGCGGCAAAATCGTCGTCTACGCCGTGCCGTGGGAAGGCTACGGCCGGACCGTCGCCTATCGCGGCAACGGCGCGATCCGGGCGGCTCAACTGGGAGCGGTGGCGGCGCTGGTCCGGGGCGCAGGACCGTTGGGGCATCGGACCCCTCACACCGGGATGATGCGTTACCAGGACGGAGTCGCGAAGATCCCGGCCGCCGGCATCACTGCCGAGGATGCCGGGATGCTGCTCCGCCTCGACAGGTCCGGCGCGCCGGCCAGGGTCCGATTGAAGATGAACGCCCGGACGCTGCCCGACGCCAGGGGCGCCAACGTCGTCGCCGAGTGGCGCGGCCGCGAGAAGCCGGAAGAGATCGTCGTCCTTGGCGGACACTTCGATTCATGGGATGCCGGCCAGGGCGCGCATGACGACGGAGCCGCCTGTATCGCCTGCTGGACGGCCGTGACCCTGATGAAGAATCTGGGCATGAGGCCGCGCCGCACCGTGCGTGTCGTCCTCTGGGCCAACGAGGAAAACGGCCTCCGCGGCGGACGCGCCTACCGCGAATGGGTCGGCGATGCGGTGAAGAATCATGTCGCGGCCATCGAAATGGACGCCGGCTGCGAAAAGCCATCAGGTTTCGGAGTGACGGTTCAGGACGCGGCCAAAGACGTTCAGGACCGCGCCGTCTCCGTCTTGAAGGACATCGCCGCTCCCCTCAACGCCATCGGCGCCGGCGAGATTACCGCCGGGGGCGGAGGCGCCGACATCGGGCCCATCATGCGCGAAGGCGTCCCCGGACTCGCGCTCAAAACCACGGGCGGGCGTTATTTTGAATGGCACCACACCCACGCCGACACGCTCGATAAGGTCGATCCCAACGACTTCCGCACGGCCGTCGCCGCGTTGGCGGTGGTGGCCTACGGTCTCGCCGATGACGAACGCCGTCTGGCGGGCTGACCTACCGCCGCGTCGTCGATCCAGACGCCCGCCCGCCGAATCCGCGTGGCCTGTACGGGCAAGAAAAACGAACTTGACGCGGCATTACAGACCCCTCCCACCGCGAAACCGCTAAGATGAAGGGAATGACCCTCGAAGAACTCGAGCGCGAATACACCGAGCTCCGCCAGCAATCAGAAGCCGTGCGGAGCTATCTTTGACGTTCCCGCCAAACGAACCCGTCTCGACGAGATAGAAACCCTCGTCTCCGCCCCTGACTTCTGGAACAGCCCGGACGGCAGCCAGAAGCTCATGCAGGAGCGCAAACGCCTGGAAGACTCCGTCGGCCAGGACCGCGGCGTCCTTGCCCTGGTCAGCGATATCGACACCCTCTTTGAACTCGGCCGCGAGGGCGAAGACGTCGCCGCCGAAGTCGCCGCCGAAATCAAACGGCTCCGGACCGTGGTCGACAAACTCGAAACGGCCATGTTGCTCTCCGGCGAAAACGACCACCGCGGCGCCATCATGAACATCCACCCCGGCGCCGGCGGCACCGAAAGCCAGGACTGGGCCGAGATGCTGATGCGCATGTTCATGCGCTGGGCTGAACGCAACGGCTTCTCCGCCACCGTCACCGACATCCTCGATGGCGAAGGCGCGGGCATCAAATCCGCCACCATCGAAATCGATGGCGATGGCGCTTTCGGCCAGTTGCAGTCCGAGATCGGCGTCCACCGCCTGGTCCGCATCTCGCCGTTCGACGCCAATGCCCGGCGCCACACCTCTTTTGCCTCCGTCTTCGTCATTCCCATGGTGGATGACGACATCAAGATCGAGCTTAAGACCGACGACATCAAGGTAGACGTCTTCCGCGCTTCGGGAGCCGGCGGCCAGCACGTCAACCGGACCGAATCGGCCGTCCGATTCACCCACATCCCGACAGGGATTGTCGTGCAGTGTCAGAGCGAGCGCTCGCAGCACAAGAACCGGGGGACGGCGCTGAAACAGTTGAAGGCCCGTCTCTGGGAATACGAGATGGACAAGCGGCGCGCCGAAGAGAAGAAACTGGAGGACTCCAAGTCCGACATCAACTTCGGCAGCCAGATCCGCAGCTACGTCCTCGCACCCTACCGGCTCATCAAGGACCACCGGACCAAAATGGCCGTCGGCGACGTGGACCGTGTCCTGGACGGAGACCTCGAAGAACTGATCCACGCCTACCTGGTCTGGAAAAAGACCGGCAAGATCGCCGGCGACACCAAGGACGATCTGCCCGAATAATCAAGTGGATACACAAAACCAGAGGCCGCGAACGAAGAGAGCGGGTCCAGTTGATAAAGCCAGCCACCAGAGTCCCCGAACGCAGAGAATCCGGATGGCCCTGTTTGGGTGACCAAAGTCGATGAAAATGCAACCCCTTACGCCAGCCAACCGCGAACGAAGAGAGCGGGTCTCCGGCGTGATTTTCGACAGAACGGGTTCCGATTCGGGCTCTGCATTTGCCGGGATACCGGCAACCACCATCGGCCAGGCCGCGGAACTGATCCGCTCAGGCCGTCTCGTCGCATTCCCCACCGAGACCGTCTACGGCCTCGGCGCCAATGCGCTGGACCCCGCCGCGGTCCGCCGCATCTTCGAGGCCAAGGGCCGGCCCTCAACCAGTCCGCTCATCGTTCACGTCGATTCCGAAGAGATGGCTCGCCGCCTGGTCACCCAATGGCCCGATGCGGCGGTGAAACTGACTGCCCGCCACTGGCCCGGCCCGTTGACTCTGGTTCTACCAAAAGATAGCCAAGTCCCCGATGAGGTCACGGCCGGGCTAAACACAGTCGGCATCCGGATGCCGGCCCACCCCGTCGCTCTGGCGCTGATCCGCGCCGCCGGCGTCCCCATCGCCGCGCCCAGCGCCAACCGCTTCACCGAACTTTCGCCCACCTCGGCCGATCATGTCCGCAAGAGCCTCGGCGACCGCGTCGACCTGGTTCTCGATGGCGGTACGACACCTGTCGGAATTGAATCAACCGTTCTCTCCCTGGCGGTCTCCCCGCCGGTCCTCCTGAGACCCGGCATGGTGACGAGGGAGGAGATCGAAGCCATCATCGGCCCGGTCTCGCTACCAAACGAACTTGCCCCCGAGGGGGCCCACCCTTCGCCGGGCCTCCACCCCCGCCACTACACCCCGAAGACGCCCCTGGTCCTGGTTGAAGGCGGAGCCCTTCCGCGTCACGGCAAGGGCGTCTACGTCTCCCACCTGTCCGGGGCTGAGGTCCCTATGCCCAGCCATGCCAGGGAATATGCCGCGGTCATCTACGCCACTCTCCACAATCTCGATGGAGAATGTCTAGATTGGATCGCCGTCGAGATCCCGCCGGACACCGACGAATGGGCCGGCGTCCGGGATCGCCTGAAGCGGGCAGAGTCTCTTTAGATTCAACAACTTAGACTAAAGTAGGTTCGTTTGGTCGAAACCTCCGGGGGAGAGGGACCCGCCGGGCTGTGAACTTCGATAGAATCGCTGACGACCATGACCGACACCCGCCCGACCCGTACGCGCTGGATTATCCTGGCGATCCTCTTCATGATCACCACGAACAATTACCTCGACAGGATCATCCTCGGCGTCCTGAGCCCGGTGATCCTCGAGGACCTGAAGCTGTCGAAAATGGAATACGGCTACATCAACAGCGTCTTCCAGTTCACCTACGCCATCGGGTTCCTGATCATGGGCAAGGTGATCGACCGCAGCGGGACGCGGATCGGCTACTCGATCTCCATCTTCCTGTGGAGCGTGGCGGCGGGCCTTCACGCGCTGTCGCGCAGCGCGGTGTCGCTGAGTTTCTGGCGCGGCATGTTGGGATTGGGCGAATCGGGCAATTTCCCGGCGGCGATCAAGGCGGTCTCGGAGTGGTTCCCGAAGAAGGACCGGGCCTTCGCGACCGGCATTTTCAACGCCGGAACAAATGTAGCGGCGATGATCGGGCCGCCGGTCTTCGTCTGGATGAACTCGCATTTCGGCTGGCGCGACTGTTTCCTGATCACCGCCTCGTCGGGTATCTTCTGTCTGGCCGCCTGGTGGTTCTACTACCGGATTCCGTCCGAGCACAAGTCGGTGAACGCCGCCGAACTGGCCTACATCCACTCCGATCAGGATGAGCAGGTGGAGACGAAGATCGGCTGGGTGGCGGCGCTGGGCCACAAGCAGACCTATGGCTTCGCCCTGGCGAAGTTTTTCAGCGACCCGGTCTGGTGGTTTTACCTCACCTGGCTGGCGCTCTATTTCAAGGAAGAGCGCGGGTTGAGTCTCGAACAGATCGGCTGGGCGCTGCCGGTCATCTATCTGATGGCCGACTTCGGCAGTGTCATGGGCGGCTGGATCTCGGGCTACCTGATGCGGCGCGGTTGGACGAACGTCAAGGCGAGAAAGTCGACCATGGCGTTCTTCGCTCTCTGCATGCCGGTGGCGGCGACCTCGGTGATCCAGCCCAACCTGTTTGTGGCGATTGGGCTGATCTCGCTCGCCACGGCGGCGCATCAGGGGTGGTCGGCGAATCTGTATACGACGGTGTCCGACGTCTTCCCGAAGTCGGCCGTGGCGTCGGTGACCGGCATCGGCGGGTTCCTCGGCGGCATGGGCGGCGTGATTTTCACCGCGCTGCTGCCCGCCTATCTGGTGACGCACTTCGGCTACAAGCCCGTCTTCGTCATGATGGGAACCTTCCACCTGATCGCCTTTGGCGTTATGCACATCCTCATGGGCAAGATGCAGAAGATCCAGCCGAAGGCCGCATAGGCCCTCAGTTCAGTACTCGCCGCGGCCCAAGGGGCGGAGGCATTCGAACTCGACCCAGCCGGTGTGTCCGGCGTGGGGGCCCGAGGTGATCTCGATCCTGCGCTTGCTCCCGGAGTCGCCCGTCACGCGGACCCGGGCGCCCGTTTCGAGCGCGAATGCCTGTTTCCCGGCTTCGGCCTTCCGTAGCGCTTCCTGGTCGCCTTTGGTGGCGGCGGCATGGAGGTCGTAGGTCAGAGCGGCGTCGGAGGCGACCCAAACGACTGGCCTGCCATGACCTTCGACGACGGCGGCCTCGCCCGTGTTCACAACGTGGTCGTACTTTGTCTCCGGCTTCAGATTCCAGTAGCGGCCGATCATCAGTGCGACCAGGAAAACGCCAACCACGACGGCCAGGATGTTGAGCTTGCCCATATGGAGCCTCCGGCTCATACTTACTACCAATCGAGCCGGGAATCAACGGCCACGGGCCGGCGCCGTCACCAGGGCGGGTGCGATTGCATCCGGTAAAATGGAATCAGCCATGCCGATGTACGAATACCGCTGCTCAAATTGCGGGCGTCTCTATGAACAACTCCGGCGAATGTCGGACGCGGAGAAGGATCTGCGTTGCCCGCACTGCGACTCGGAAGACGTGCGGCGGCAGACCTCGGCCTGCGCTGTTCGGAGCACCGGCGGCAGCGGCGGCGGGTGTGGCCCCGCGGGCCGCGGCTTCACCTGAGCGCGCTGAGATCGCCGGCCCGTGCGGCCGCCCAAGACAACTTCCACGACCAGAAACCCCCACGCCGGGTGGCGACTGCCACTTCCTTTAGATAGGCCGGCGAACTGGGGGGTGTGAGTCCTTTCCCCGGTCCCCGGTGCAGGTTTTCGCCCAGCACTCTAATGTTCCCGCCCGATTGTCTCGATTAGATAAATGACCCGAATATGGGTTAGCGACGGATCAAGCCCGTCCGGCGCCACTTAATTGAAGATGCGAGTGAAGCCGCGTGGCGGGAAGGCCGCGCGATGGGCTTACCGGCGCCACGGGCTTAGAGGAGACTTAGATCTCCAGATAGGTTGCCCGTCGGCCGGTTTGACTGGTGGCTCCGCCGCCGGACAGGGCCGCCAGGCAGGGGGTCGAAACCTCCTGGGGCGGAGCGGGACGTGCTGTCCGGGGCGATTGGGAAGGAGCCCGGATGAGGACGATCCATCGATGCGCGGTGGACTCCAGACCGCGCCCGAGCGAGAGTTTGGACCGGGCGGGAGGTAGAGGATAGATGGCCGAGGCGACGTGGGTCACACCACAGGTAGCTCTCTCGGAGGCGATCACGGCGGCGAAGTTGGGGCAGATGGCCCTGGCTCGCCGGATACTGAACGAGATCGTCGCCAAGGAGCCCAAGAATGAGCGGGCATGGCTGTGGGTAGCCGGACTGGCCGAAGACCGTCCGACAGCCTATGCGGCACTCAACCGGGTCCTCGACATCAACCCCAGGAATCAGCAGGCGATCAATGCCCTGGCTTTGTCCCGTCTTCAGGAAAGCGCGGCGCAAAGCAACCTGAGGCCAGCGGCTGGACATGTGCAGGGCGGGCAAGGCGCACAACCGCCCGTCGCGGCGCCGGTGCCCGTTCCAGCGGCGTCAGAGCCCGGCGGGAACACATGGTCCTGCCCATTGTGCATGACGGCGGCGGCCTATCCATTGAGGAAGTGCCAGACGTGCAAGGCGATTGTGGGCGTTGGGGCATTGGAGGACTACGCGGCCAATAAAGGGGTGAACGAGGAGCTTCTGCTCGATGCCGTGAGGCGATTCGAGCTCAAGCTGAAGCAGGCCGATACGGTTGACACACGCATCAACCTGGCGCTGCTCTACCTGAACATGAACCGTTCGGCCGAGGCGCTGCCCCACATGAAGAAGGCCCTGTCGATGAATGGGAGCAACGCAGCGCTGGCGCGGCTGACCGAAGCGCTGGCGGCGCGGAAACTGGTGGTGGCGGTGGACGACAGCCAGACGGTGCGCAAGATCGTGTCGATTACGCTCGAGCGCCTGGGCTACAGGGCGATGACGGCGAAAGAGGGGGCTGAAGCTCTCACGATGGTGTCGGAGGCGAAACCCGACCTGATTCTGCTCGACATCACAATGCCGGGCATGGACGGCTACCAGGTGTGCAAGGCGATCAAGCAGAATCCTCTGACAAAGAAGATTCCGGTCGTGATGCTGTCCGGCAAGGATGGCTTCTTCGACAAGGTGAAGGGCCGGCTGGCCGGCGCGACCGACTATATCACCAAGCCGTTCCACGAAGCGACGCTGGCCGAAGCGGTAAGGAAGTATTCGGCATGAAGCAGAGCCTCATGCCGGTGTTTTGGTGTGGAGGAGAGGATTAATGCAAAAACGCATCCTTCTCGTCGAGGATAGCCCGGCCTACATGCACATGATGCAGGAAGCGCTGGAGGCCAAGGGTTACGCGATCCTGACGGCCGAAGACGGCGACGAAGCGCTTGAACAAGCCCGCCGGCACCGGCCGGACCTGATTCTGCTGGATGTGGTCCTGCCGAAGAAGAGCGGCTACCAGGTCTGCCGGCAGTTGAAAACGGAATCGGCGATGAAGGCGATCCCGATCCTGATGGTCAGCAGCAAGACCCAGGATTTCGACCGCTATTGGGGGTTGAAACAGGGCGCGGACGGCTACATCACAAAGCCCTTCGAGCCGGGGCAACTCGTGGCGGAGGTCGAGTCGAGGCTTCAGTAGGAGCACTCGATCCAAGGAGAAAGATGATGCCGGAGCCGCGGGAACACGACAACGACCTCGACCGGGGGCAACTTATCGAGTTGCCGCTGGGCGGGCTGCTGTCCGAGTTGCTGGCATCCGAGGGCGTGGATGCGGCGGAGTTGTCAGAACCGGCGGCGGCAACGGCGCAGGGAGTGGAGACGCTGACGGCGGCAGAAGCGCCTGTTGAGGATTCCGGGCGGGAGAGCGCTTCGTGGCAGGACCCGGGCATCGCCATGCCTGGGCTCCTGGCGGACCTGATGAACCTGGCACAAGCGGCCAGAGTAGACGACCCCGGTTTCGTCCGCGCCCCAGCGGGGCAAGCGTGGACGGAACAGCCGCAGCCGTATGCCGAAGAAGCAGAGCCGGAGCCGGCGGTGATGCCGCCAACTGGGCCGGATGAGACGTCAAATGAGGCCGGGGAAAGTGCGGAGCCTCTGGGATTAGCGATTCCGGGGCTGTTCGCGCTGCTTGACGCCGAGGTTGACCTGGAGGAACCGGCGGAGCCCGGATCAGCGGAGCCAGCCGTGCCCGCCTGCGAGGCCGAAGCCGGCCGGCCGCAGTTCGCGGCTGCCATTGAGGCTGTTGCCAGTGGCGATACTGCCGCGGCGCCGGCTGCCGAACCGGAGGCGACGCCGGCGCTGCAAG
>CAMTUE010000033.1:0-7019 GCA_947084845.1 uncultured Bryobacteraceae bacterium
CGGACGGGGTCGAAGTCGACGAACCAGCTCTTGAAGATGGCCTGTGCCATGGCTTCGAGGGTGCGGTTCATGCGGCGGTTGAGTTCGATCTTGTCGTCGAGGGCGCCGAGGATTGCAGCGATGGTTTCCTGCTCTCGAAGCGGGGGCAGAGACATTGAGAATTGCCCGAGTACTCGTGCGTTCGCACCTGCCTGCGCCGAACCTGTCTTTGATGCCTCAATGAAGGATCGCCATGCACAGCTTCGGAGGTTGTACCAAACGAACCTGGGGTCGGCCAAGGTGCGATTCACTCTGAAGCGAATCAGGTAGGACGCAAATACCACGTCTCGTCCGCCACGAAATAAATAATTCTCTCCTGTGCTGTTTCCGGTTCTGGCTACAACGATGTCGCCTTCCTCCAACTTGTACTTCCGATGATCCCCAGCGGAGATGGGACAGTACGGCACCGTTGCCCACTGTCCCGTTTTGAATATCCGTAATACGAAGGAAGTGGGGGCCAACCCTTTCAGTCGCTGCACTCTCAGTGTATCCGTACGAAACATCGGTTGACACCTCTGCAAGGGTCTTTCTCGGCCATCTAGTCGCCATAGCCGAGGTCCTCCAGGTTGGCCCAGAATGGCCGTAAATGTCTCTCAGCATGGGCCGGCAGCCCGCGAATAACGGTAGTCATTGACGGCCGCCTTTCTTTCCGTGGCCGCCGCGTTGCTTCTTTGCCTCGCCCTCAAGCTGTTTGAGTTCCTTGACGGCCTCGGCGAAGTGCTGGTCGACGGGTTGGGCCAGGGCGGCGCGGGCGGCACGGAAGCGGTCATATTCGGCTTCGGCCTTGAGCTTTGCTATTTCGTGGGAGATGTGTCCGGCGTGGGTGAGGATCTGGCGGTCGCTGATGCGGATGAAGTCGTCGAGTTTGGCGATCCAGCCGGCCATGGTCATCGGCTTACGGGAGACGGCCTGGAGTTCGGCGAAGTCGAGGTAGGCGGAGACGATGAGGTTGAGCGCGCGGAGTTCTTCTTCGTTGAGGTAGTTTTTGGCAATCGCGACATCGCCTTTCCGCGGGGCGTGACCGGAGAAGGCGGTCAGCCCCATATCGGGCTTGGCGGCGTCGGCACGCGCGTGGACAATTTCGGCGGCGGTTTGGCCGGAGATGGCCCAGTGCATCTTGTTCTGCACGGTCTGGAAGAAGAGCTTGGAGGCGTCCACGGCGGGATCGTAGTCGGCGCTGGTGGCATAGATATCGAGAACTTTTCGCCAGAAAACGCGTTCGGACGACCGGATGTCGCGTATGCGGGCGAGCAGTTCGTCGAAGTAGTCACCGCCGCCGGCCGCCTTGAGGCGTTCGTCGTCCATGGCGAAGCCTTTGACGATGTACTCCCGGAGCCGTTGCGTGGCCCAGATGCGGAACTGCGTGCCGCGAAAGGACTTAACCCGGTAGCCGACGGAGATGATGACGTCGAGGCTGTAGTGCTGGGCGGCGTACTGTTTGCCGTCGGCGGCAGTTATCCGGAAATTCCGGATAACTGAATCTTTCTGGAGTTCGCCCTCCGCGAAGACGTTACGGATGTGCTCGCTGATGGTGCGGACGTCCTTCTGGAAGAGTTCGGCCATCTGTTTCTGTGTGAGCCAGACGGTGTCCTGATCGACGCGGACTTGGACACGGGTGCGGCCGTCGTCGGTCTGGTAGATGAGGAACTCGCTGGAGCCGCCGGGAACGAGTTCATTGGCCATAGCCGATGTCCTCCAGGTTGGCCCAGATGAGGCGGTCGAGTTCGGCTGACTTGGCGGTGAGTTCGCGGAGATCGGCGGTGAGGCGGGCCATCTTGTCCTCGAACGGTTCGCCGTCGTCCTCGACTTCGGCGGCGCCGACGTAGCGGCCAGGCGTGAGGATGTGGCCGTGTCCACGAATATCTTCGAGGGATGCCGACTTGCAGAAACCGGGGATATCCTCGTATGCTCCGGCGGACTCGTCTCCGCGCCAGGCGTGGTAGGTGCCGGCGATATTGGCAATATCCTCGGCGCTCAGTTCGCGGTGGACGCGATCGACCAATCTGCCGAGCTTACGGGCATCGATGAACAGGGTCTCACCGCGCCGGTTGCGGAAGCGCCCATTGCGTTTCTGGCGGGCGATGAACCAGAGGCAGACGGGAATCTGAGTGGAATAGAAGAGCTGGCCGGGCAGGGCGACCATGCAATCGACGAGGTCGGCCTCGATGGTGTTTCTGCGGATTTCGCCTTCGCCGGACTGGTTGGAGGACATGGAACCGTTGGCGAGGACGAAGCCGGCGAGGCCGGTTGGGGCGAGATGGTGGATGAAGTGCTGGACCCAGGCGTAGTTGGCGTTGGAGGCGGGGGGCGTGCCGAACTGCCAGCGCTGGTCATCCTTGAGGAGTTCGCCTCGCCAGTCGGAGTCGTTGAACGGCGGGTTGGCGATGACGTAGTCTGCTTTGAGGTCGGGGTGGAGGTCGCGGTGGAAGCTGTCGGCGTGTTCGTGGCCCAAGTTACTGTCGATGCCGCGGATGGCGAGGTTCATTTTGGCGAGACGCCAAGTGGTGTGGTTGGATTCCTGGCCGTAGATTGAGATGTCGCCGATTTTGCCGCCATGCGCCTCAGCGAACTTCTCCGATTGGACGAACATGCCGCCAGAGCCACAGGCGGGATCGTAGACGCGACCTTTGTAGGGGGCAAGCATCTCGACGAGAACGCCGACGACGGACCGGGGCGTATAAAACTGGCCACCGCGCTTGCCTTCGGCGCTGGCGAATTGGGAGAGGAAGTATTCGTACACGCGGCCCAAGAGGTCTTTCGAGCGGTTGGCCTTGTCGCCGAGGCCGATATTGCCGACCGTATCGATGAGTTGGCCGAGGCGCTGTTTGTCGAGGCGCGGGTGGGAGTAGTCCTTGGGGAGGACTCCACGGAGGGATGAGTTCACCTGCTCGATGGCGAGCATAGCATCGTCGATGATCTTGCCAATTGCAGGCTGTTTGGCGTTGGCGCGGAGATGGGACCAGCGCGCTTCTTTGGGAACCCAGAAGATGTTGATGGCGCGGTATTCGTCGGGATCTTCGGGGTCGGCACCCGTCGCGCGCTCAGCATCGAGTTTAGCGTGCTGCTCTTCAAAAGCGTCAGAGATGTACTTAAGGAAGATCAGGCCAAGCACGACGTGCTTGTACTCGGCGGCATCCATGTTGGACCGGAGGGCGTCAGCAGCGCGCCAGAGTTCGGATTCGAAGCCGAGGTTTGCGCCGGTGTCAACGTCATTGGCCATTCCAGATCTCCTCTTCCAGGAATCCGCCACAATATTTCGAGGTGATCCCTGCAACGCTCCATATTGCTTCACTGACCTGCCGTACATCGAGGAGCGATGGACCCCTGAATCTCTTGGCCGGCATCCCGGCCAACGATATCAGTCGCCGGATCAGCTACGAAAAAACACATCGCCGCGCACTAAAGTACGCCGGGCGAGACGGTCTACCATTATCAGTTTGGAGTTCTCCCATTTCACCACAACCTTCGGCCGATCAACGAAGTACCGAGCAACGATTACCTTGAGTGCCGAGATTCCCAGTTTGCTTTGTCGGGGCCGCTGACTTCGCGTCCACCATACAGATCAATGAGTGACTGGACAAGGCACTGGCTGATTCAACCACGCCGGGATGGCGTTTAGAGCGTTTAGAGTCGCCCCTGGCTCGTTGAGTGCCGCCTCGATGAACAATGTACGGCAAAGCGGATGTTGGCGCAGGAGACCGCCGTGCGAAGCGAATGGTCAGCGACCCTGAGCGCGGCCCAGTCTCGGTTTCTGCAGGCGAGTCCAATGCTTTGGGCACATGAAGGAACCCTTTAGGATCCATCGGCTTGGCTACCCTTTCACAAAACTCGCCGATCTGGAATAGCATCTCCCGGTTTCTCCAGACGAATCTGTCCGCCATCTCTTGGTTGAACGGCTCGCCCGGCTTCAGTTCAAAAGTCATGCAGCCTTCCACCTCTGCTTCGTTCGACAGCAGGTAGAAGTACAGATCCCACTCCGATATGCCGATCCGGCGAATGCCGGCTTCCACCGATTTAATGATCAACTCTTTGCTCCTCAGTCGTTGCTCGCCTGCGATCCTGCCGTGAGCCCATGCCCTGCCTCAGCACTCGCTCGATCGCGATACAGGTCGAGTAGTGGTCGGGCCTTGTTCCATCGAGCCACTTGTAGTAATCAGCTGGGTGCACCTCGGCCACATCCTGGATGTCCTTGACCTTGCAGCGATTGCTTGTGAGAAACTCTGCCACCACACGCCGACGATCCTCCAGGGGCGTTGTCTCGATGCCGTCTTCAGCTGCCCCCGTCGCCGCAGCCACCAACTTGTTTGAGTCGTCAAGGAGTAGTTGTTCCTCCAGGGAGAGGAACCCCACTCCGCGGTGCTGCAGCAGTTCGCAAGCTTCGACGGTGAGATGATCGCCGGTCGGAGCGGCGATCACGAATGGACCCGTCACGCTCAGGAGCAACCGGTGCAACGACGCTTCAAGTCGACGGGTCTCCGGCAACACAGCCAGAAATACAGGCTGGGATTTCGAATCCCGCCGGTTGGAGAGCCCGATGGCCCATACGCCGTCGCCGCGCTCCGTCGGCGTGCGCCAGTGGACGCCGAGTGGTTCAGCCAGCACGCGAGAGAAACTGGCCAGATCCAACTCCTGGACCAGCACATCCTTCCGGGTCAGAGGCACTCTCTCGCAGCGCTGGTAGGGATCGCTGCAGAGGGCGGCATACTCGCCGTTGCCGTAATCGACGATTCGACGAGGGCAGACGCCCGTCCAGGGATCCGGACACGGGTAATGAGAGCCCTCCTTGTCGGTCAACCGAAGGTGCGGCCGCACCAACGCGACGTCAGGCCCACAATACTCCTCCCAGTAAGCCGCAATTGCGGCGAGCCCTGGCAAAGTCTCAAGCGACCGCCATAAACGGCTGAGAGTTCTCATCATCCACCCCCTTTCCAACCAAGATGAATCCGCGCGAGCGCAGCCACTGCTCAATTAACGCAGCCTCTTCGCCGCGGCCGAATTCTGCAACCCCCGGCGGTTGGACCATGACAGGACGGGGAGAAGTCCCGCCGGCTATCTTCACAGCGAAGCGTGCGCGCAGCAGCACTGCCTTTGGTGGGATCGAGCGTTTGTGGTAATCCAGGGCACCGAAGACATCATCTGCCTTGAGCCTTTCGATGAGACTAAACGGTCCGGGGTCGCAGTAGTCGACCTCCGTAAGCCGGACCGTCTCGATACCCCAGATGTCGCGGCATTGGAGCGAACCAGCACCCTCACTTTGCAGCGGCGCCAGAGTGTATTTCTGCGCGTAGATGAAGTACTCCGTGTCGCCGAAGACGTGTTTTCCGAACTTCGCCCGGTAGAGTTTGAGTTCGCCGATCGTGCTGGTGCTGATCCGTAACTCGTTGTGGATGTGGTCATAGATGACCAGGTCGGTCTTCTCCGGCCGGAAGAAGGTGCACGTGGATTGCGCTCCCTTTCGGCTTGGTTCCCGCTTGCAGGGCTGCCCGTGTTGGACCAGGAACCGGATCTCGCCGGGCGCATCCGTGCGAATCACGCGGCAACCGATGCCCCGTTTCTTCGCTGAGAACCAGGCTTCCAGGTCGGCCTCAAGTGCACGGTAGTCGCCGGGCAGGCTTTCGGGCGGCAACACAATTTTGGGATCGCGTGCACACAGGCTTTCGAATTTCCGCCGGCGGTGCGTGCCCGCTTCCCGCTCCTTCGTTTCAAGCGCTTGAGGCACTTCGTTCCAGATCCGGGCGGCAAGGTCCACTGCGGTAGCGTCCAGATCGATCTCAACGAAGTTGCGGCGGGCGACGTCGAGCAACTCGTCGAAATTCGAATCCAACCCCAGATTCGAGATGACATGAAGTCCCTCCACGACATGGGAGTCCATCCATTTCGTCCGGCTCGGCCAAGATGGCGGACAGCCTCAGGTAGTCGATCTCCCCTGACCCATCAGGTGGCAATACCAAGCCTCGGTCCTCGAGTAGCTTCCGGCAGGGCTCAAGCAGTCGGACCAAGTTGCCCGGCTGAATCGACTTCAGCAGGTCCGGCTGGGCGAAGCTTTTCGGGTTGAAACGAACCATTTTACGCGACCTCTCGTGAAGGGTATTCGTTGTATGGGCAAGGGGCTGGGGGAGGTCCGTCCTGGCATACAACACCACAGGCTAGCACAGCGAAGAGACGGCGAACCACGTCAAGGTTGTATCTCATTGGAAACGGGACAGATCGAGTTTTGACGACTGATGCCAACGGGCGCCAATCGGCGTAAATCGCCACCGAGAGCCGCCGACAAAGGCTAAACCCGACGGCCCGGTCGAGATTGAGCGCGTGGCGATGTAAGCGCTGTGCCTACTTTTTACCTACTTTTCCTCTATTGCTTTTCCTACACTCCGAGGCCCGACCATGGGCCTGTACCGAGCGGATGCGATCCGCCAAGGACAGGCAGAATGAGCGAACAAACCCTAGAAATACTCCTTGATGACAAAGAACTTTCCCTGCTGTTGAGAGTTTCAATCGGGACTCTGCGCTACTGGCGTACCCGCGGCTGCGGCCCGCGCTACCGCAGGGTGGGACCGCAACTGGTGCGGTACTTACCGTCGGACGTCCAAAAGTGGCTGGACCGGCGGCCCTCAGGCGGCGAGGCGAAAGCGGAGGCTACCCAATGAGCCGCCCCTCTTCGACCCGCGAGCTTCGCCCCTCGGAACGAGCTTTCGTGACCGCAATGTCCCATATGGGCTTCGGGCGGTTCGAGTACCTCCGCATTGATGGCGGCGAACTCGTTCTCGATCCGTGGCCCACGTCGGTCCGTGATGTGAAGTTCGGCTCAGTGGATCCCGGTGCCGCGAAGGAGCCGCCGGCCGACTTCGAATTGAAGACCCTGGTGGCGGAGCTTTTCGCCTACGTCCGCTCGGTCGACGCCGGCGAAATCCGGACACTCGAGGTCAAGCACGGGCTGCCCTTCTCGATGGAGATTGAGCACCAGATCGAGGGAGTCCGCC
>CAMTUE010000034.1:0-92216 GCA_947084845.1 uncultured Bryobacteraceae bacterium
CCCCCCGGAGTCCGCCTGAAACCCCTCTTCGCTCACCTGAAATCCCTCCAACGCCGCCCAAAAACCAAAACCACCGCCGCCACCCGCCCCCCACAGTCCGCGATCACAAGAATCGGGTCCCCAAAGCCCCCGCCCCAGCGTCTCCGAGGCTGACATGAAACGCCGCATCCACCCCGCTCCCGCCCAAGTTCCGCCCCCGCCCGCCACATCTCTCCCCCAAAAAGCAAAGACCCCGGAAACGCCTCAGCGTCCGGGGTCTCAGGAAGCAGCGCTTCTTACGCCGCGACCAGCGATCGCGTTAAGCCACCTCCGACGCGCTCGCCTTGGTCATCATCTCCAGCATCTGATCTTTCAATCGGAGCTTCAACTTCTTCAACCGGTGCTCTTCAAACTCGTCTTCCGGAGTCACGTGTACCCTGGCTTCAATCTCATTGATCTGCCGCTCATACCCGGCATGCTGCTCTGCCAGGACCCGGAACTGCTCGTTAGTCGCAATCAGATGCGCTTTGAGTTCTTCCTGTCTCACTTTTTCCATATTCAGTGAATCTCCTTATGATGGACGGCCACGCCGAACCGTTCTATCTGGGTCACCGGCCCGGCGCGGGGATTTCGTTCGCATCGGTCTACACTCAAGGAGCCAGTTGGCCCCTCGTACCCCAAACCCTATCACTTTTGCAGTTTCATGACAATACCCGTTTCCCTCGGCCTTTCGTAGTAGTTTGGCCGTACCCCAACCTCTCCGAACCCCATCGATTCATACAACCCCCGCGCCCCCTCATTCGATTCCCGTACCTCCAGGTACACTTCCTCGAACCGCCCCCCCAGGCCCTTCTCGATCAGCGCCCTCGCCACTCCCCTCCTCCGCCACGCCCCATCCACCGCCACGTTCAGCACCTCCGCCTCGCCCCCGCCCGTCTCCCTCAACGCCAGGAAACCCACCACCTGCCCGTCCGCTTCCGCCACCCATGTCTCAAATCCCAGGTACTCCTCCGCCTTCCACTGCGCCGCCTCCGGACTCCCCGCCTGAATCTCCCCCACCCGCCCCACGTCCGTCTCCCTCATCCGCCGGATCTCAACCACCTTTCCTCCTCAACGCCACCTGCAACACCGCCCACGACCCCAGCGGCAGCACCGCCACCGCCACGCACACCGGCCCGAATCCATACCCGTCGACAATCCGCCCCACCGCCGCCGAAAATACCCCTTGCAGCAAACCATACGCCGACGTCAATCCCGACACAGCAAACGCCGCCCTTCCCGGCCCAAACAGATCCAGCGGCAGCGCATAGATATTGACGCTCGCCGCCACGCAGGCGAAAAAGCTCAGGCAGATCACCGCAACCGCCGCCGCCGGCGACCCCATCAACGGAACCGCCGCATTCGCCAGCAGCATCACGCAGCCCAATCCGATCACCCGCATCCGCACCGCCGTCACATCCGCCACGCCCTTGCCCATTCGGAACACCAGCCATCCCCCAAACAGTCCGCCCGCCGTCGCGAAGATCGGAGGAATCCACGCCAACTGGTAATTCGCCGCCTGCTGCGTCAGCCCGTGCTCCCGCACCAGGTACACCGTCGTCCAGTTCACCCACAGGCTGTAGACCGACATCAACAACACGTTCGACGCCAGCAGCGCCCAATACCGCGGGTCCTTCACCATATCCATCGCCGCCGCCGACTTCGGCGTCGCCTCCTCGCCCGTCTTCGGTGCCCGCCGCTCGACTTTGAACCACAGCGGAATCCACAGGAACCCAAGCACGCCCGCCACCATGAACGCCGCCCGCCACCCATACATCCGGGCGACATACTGCGCCATCACCGGCGCCGTCATCGCCCCCAGCGTCAACCCCATCTGATAAACCGCCGAGCCCAGCGCCCGCTCCCGCGGCACCAGATAGACAGCCGACGCCTTGCCCGTCGCCGGGATCCCGCCCGCCTCGCCCACGCCCAACGCCGCCCGGCACAGGATCAGTTCCTTCAACGACGTCACGAATCCAGTCGCCACTGCCGCCACCGACCAGAACGCCACTACGACCGCCGACCCCACCCGCAGCCCCACTTTGTCGATGAACAATCCGGCCAGCGGCGCAGCCAGCGCATAGCTCAGCGAGAACGCCAGGATCACGTCCCCATAGCCCGTCGCCGTCATCCCGAACTCGCCCATCAACTGCGGAGCCAGCGCCGCCAGGATCTGCCTGTCAAGGAAGTTCAGCGAATTCGCCAGCGCGAACACGCCCACCGCCACCCAACGCATCGAGACCTTATTGTTCATGAATCAGCGAAACTCCACCGCCACCGCCTCGCCCGCCGTCCCCGCCTTGGCATCCCGCTTCGGCTGGTATTCGACCTTCACCAGCCGCGGCGCCTTCACCACGCCACAGGCCAGCGTCGCCTCGCCACTGCCGAAGACGACCACCTTGCCCGCATCGGCCACCATCAACCGCAGCGTCTTGCCGTCTCCCAGGTCCACCAGCAACCGTGCCGTCCTGCCCACGCACTCCACCCGCATCAGCCGCCCTTCAGCTTTCTCCAGCGCCGGCCCGTCCCACCAGTCGAGCGGCTTCTCCTTTGACTTCAACCCGCCCGCCGCATCGTTCGCCTTCTTCTCCGCCGCCTTCACCCGCTCCTCGGCCTCCCGTTTCAGCTTCGCCACCTCATCCCGGTCTTCCTGCTCCTGCTTGCGCCTGGCCGCGTCAGCCGCATCCAGACGCGCCGATTCCGCCGCCCGCTGCCTCTCCAGCAACTGCGCCCTCGACTCCTCCGACCCGGCCACCCGCATCGCCGCCCGCCACGACTTCGACGCCTCGTCATACTGTTTCGCGTCCGTCTGCGCCGCCGCCAACTGCTCCCACAACTCCACCCGCCTCGGAGCCAGTTCGACAGCCTTCTTCAATAGGTAGGCTTTCCTCACCGGACCCGCCTCCTGCGCCGCCCCGACGATGTACGGCTCCGCCCATTCCGGCTTCTTCACCGACGCCCGCTCGGCCGCCATCCGCGCCTCGTCCCTGCCCGTCTCGATCTTCGCCAGTTCCAGCAGCCCGCGCGCCCCCGCCGTCTCGTCCGCCGCCACCTCGCGCAGCGCCTTCAACGCTTCGTCTCTCCTGCCCAATCCCGCCAGCGCCAAACCCAGTCCCTCATCGCCGGCCGTCGCCGCCCGTTCCAACTGCGCCTTCTGATAGGCCGCCACCGCTTCGTCATGCTTGCCCCGGCCCAACGCCAGATCGCCCGGAATCAGCCTGACCCGCGACGGCAGCGACGGCATCATCCGGAACCGGTCCGGGTTGATCCCGAATCCCGACCACGAAGCCGTTTCGAACTGGCTCCGCTCCGCCCACGCCCGCGCCTCTTTCTCGATCTCCTCCCGCCTCTTCTGGAAGGCGTTCCTCAGCGACGGGTCGAACTCGCCGCCATTGGCCAGATTCGCCATCAACACCCGGATCCTGCCGCGGTATTCTTCGCTGACCGTCAACTGGTGAATCAGCGCCCACTGCCACGTCCGCGCCTCTTTCGGCGGCGGCACGCCGAACGTCAGCCGGGCGCCGTCGATCTGGATCGTCGAATAGGCATCGGCGAGCGCCGCTTCAAACCCCAGCGTCATCTGCCCCGGCAGGTTGTCTTCGAGCAGCAGCAGCGCCAGTTGTCTGAACCACGCCGCCGGCGGCCGCCCTTTGTCGGGCCAGAACGCAATCCAGCCATCGCGCCCCATCCCCAGAAACGCATCCGAGGCCGTCCCCCTGTCCACAACCACGGTGACCGGCCAGACTGTCTTCAATTCCGTCTTGCCCACGGCCTGCCCCAACGCGCCGCGGAACTGTTCCAGTTGCGCCAGCGTCTCCCTGGCCTGCTTGTCCCCTCGTTCGGAAATAACCACGAACGGGCCTGACTTCGCCTCTTCCCACGCTGCCGCCGCCGGCGCCGCCGCCGCCAGGACCGCCAGTGGGAGCCAAGCCCATCTCATCGCGTTACCCTCCAAACGGCCCTTCGCCCTTCGACAGCGCGGCGATCATCGTCTCCTTCTCCCGCCCGGCGTACTCGACGGCCGACTCCATCGCCACGTAATAGGTGATCGCTCCGACGACGTAGCCCCCTGCCAGAGCCAGGTAAAACGCCGTCTGCGTCCCGAACGCATACCGCGCCAGATACGCCAGCCCCACCGGGATCGACATCAGCGGATACGCCACCAGCAACAGGAACTGCGACTTGCCCCCGCCCGCATTCCTCCACGAACTCGATGGATCGCTCGGCCTCGGATACCGCACCGACGCCAGATTGCCCATCGCCAGCAGCAGCAAACACACCAGCAGCGTCACGGCGAACGCCTCCAGCACCTTGTCCAGCGTCACCCTCACCTGGAGCAGGGTACAAACCGTCGCCACCAATGTCACTTCCAGCAGCAGGAAGAAGACCGCCGCCAGGTTCTTGCCGATCAGAACCGTCGAGAACTTCACCGGCACGACGAAGTATGCCTGCGCCGCCTGACGGTCGAATCCCAAGCAGTTCCAGAACAGGACGTCACCCAGGATCAAGGTGGCATAGAGACTCACCCACACCAGGAAGTTCTCCGCCACAACCCCGCCCTCCCGGCCCTGCCTGAACGCAAGCGGGAACCAGATAATCAATCCGAACGAAAACCCCATCATGAAGGCCAGCCTGAACCGCGACGCCCTGGACAGGAACCGGAACTCCTTCTCCACCAGCATGCCCAACGGGTCCGGCAACACCCGCGACGGGAACCGGTACACCCAATCCTTCAGTCCGTCCGCCCGCCCCGGCTTGTCTACCTTTACCGGCTCATCCTTCTTTACTTCCGCCTTGTCCCAGTTCAGTCCTACGATGAACTGCCTGTAACCGAACCACAATCCGGCTGCCAGCCACGAGAGCACCACGATCGCCGCCCACCACGCCCCATCGCCGACCGCCGTCCTGGCGGTCATCGTCCACGGTAACGGCAGCGTCGGGATCCTGTCGAGAAAACCGAAAACCTGCTGGCTCTTCCACCGTTCCGGCGGAAACATCATGATCAGCAACTGCGGCAGCGCGCTGACCAGCACGATGCCGAACACGACCAACTCCCGAATTCCGCGCTTCGCCATCAACCTCGACAGCAGGTCGCGGATGCCGGCCGAGAGGAACATGTTGAACGCCATGTAAGGCAGGAAAATCAGCGGTCCCCACCACGGCGCATCCGGATGCCGCCACAGCCCGACGGCGACGCCGGACAGGACGATCGCCACTTCCATCCCCGTCGACAGCCGCAGGATCACTTCGATCAGAAACAGCTTCGACGGCTCCACCGGATAGACCAGCAGGCGCTTCAGATCCAGCGCCATGCCGGAACTCGCCAGCAGAATTGGAATCAACTGCCAGTAGAGCAACCCGCCGAACAGCGCCAGTTCCACCACCTGCGTCAGGCGTGCCGGGTCTTTCACCGCGGGCAGCATCGTTGCAGCCAGCCACGCGAGCATGGCCGCGAATCCGTACCAGACCAGGTACACCAGCCACATCGCCCAGGCCGACTTCGGACCCTTGTTGAGCCAACTGCGCCACTGCGCCGCGACGATCGCCCAAACCTGGTTATCGGTCAGATGCATGGCTCGCTCTTACAGCCAGTCCAGCGTGTCGGTGGTGCGCGCCGCGCCCCCAACGACGCGCACGAAGATGTCTTCCAGCGTCTCCTGGCCTGTCCTGAGTTCAGCCATCGGCGCATCCACCACCAGCCGCCCCTCGCTGATAATCGCCACCCGGTCGCAGAGCCGCTCGACCACTTCGAGGACGTGCGAAGTCAGGAAGATCGTCGCGCCGCGCCGCACCTGTTCGTTGAGGATGTCTTTCATCAACCTCGCGCCGACGGCGTCGACGCCCTCGAAAGGCTCGTCGAGGAGAAAGAGGTCGGGGCGGTGAATCAGCGCCGCCGCCATCGCCACCCGCTTCCGCATCCCTTTCGAATACTCCCCGATGATCTTTTTCTTCGCCCCGTCGAGTTCAAACAGAGCGATCAACTCCGCCGCCCGCGCCTTGGCCGTTGCCATGGGCAGCCGGTACATCCGCCCGACGAATTCGACGAACTCCAGACCGGTCAAATGATCGAAAAGGAGCGAATCGTCCGGCACCAGGCCGATCCGCGCCCGGATCTCGAGCGCCCGTTCCGGATACTTCATGCCGAGGATCCCGACCTCGCCCGAAGTCGGCGTGGCCAGGCCCATCAGCATCCGGATCGTCGTCGTCTTCCCCGCCCCGTTGGGCCCCAGGAAGCCGAAGAACGACCCCCTGCTGACGCTGAGCGTCAGTCCATCCACCGCCGCTTTGCCGCCGTAGACCTTCCGCAGGTCCCGGATCTCGATTGCCGCTGAAATTTCGCCGTTCACCGTACCCTCTATGTTATCCGCCGCAAAATTTCCCTGCTGTAAGTCTCAACCTGCGGACTGTTCCAGCCGATGAAAGAGACGTGAGTCAAAACATACTTGCGCAGGTGTCATATCGCGACAAAGCGCTCCGGGAGCTTGACGCCCTGCCGCCCTTCTCTCCTGTTTTGAATCACCTGATGGCGTCACTGGCGAACGAAGACGTCTCTTTTTCCGATCTCGCCTCGGTGATCGAACGCGACACGGTGCTGTCGGGCAATGTCCTGCGGCTGGTCAACTCGGCGCTTTACGGGCGCCGCGGGACGGTCTCCAGCGTGCGCGGGGCGATTTCCATTCTGGGCCTCACGAAGCTGCGAAAGTACGTTCTGGGGATGTCGGTTTCGCGTCTCTGGGCCAAGGTTGCCGTGCCGCAGAGCTGGGACATGGAGCGGTTCAACGACCATTCGATCGCCGTCGCCATTCTCTCGGACGCCATCGTTCAGAAGGGCCGTTTTGACTATCCCGAAGGCGCATTCGCCGCCGGCCTGCTGCACGACCTCGGCCGCCTGATGATTGCCACGGCCTGTCCGGCGGAGTATCTCCAGATCGCGACGCTGGCCCGCTCGACCAACCGCAGGCTGGAAGAGATCGAAACCGAGGTGCTCGACATCAATCACGCCGAACTGTCAGCCGCCGCGCTCCAGCGCTGGGGCCTGCCGCCGGCGGTCCAGAAAGCGGTCCTGTATCATCACCGCAGCGCGACCGATCCATCCACGTCAGCTTCGTTGCTGCCGCTCAGCCGCGCCATTCAACTGGCCGACCATATGGCCGTCGATTCGGGTCACCGGATCGAGGATTTCGACGCCGGCACGGCCATGGCGCCTGATGCCGCCCTGAGCGCCATCAATATGGAAGCCCACGCGGGCGCCATTCGCCAGGAACTGGAAAACGAATTCCAGGCCATGCGCGCCACGTTCTGATCCGGTTTGGCGGGGCGGTTAGTCAAAACACGGCTGAAACCCGCTCAGTCGAAAACCACCCCGGCGACCCGCTCTCTCTCCATGAGGCATATCCGCAACTTCCGTGTTTTCAACAAAGCACGTGACGCGGGCTTTCGGCGAGCCGTTGCGCGTAAGGGGGCGGTATGGTGTGTCGTACCTCGCGCTTACGCACGAGGCTCGCTGGAAACGAGCCGCTTGTGAAACTTCAGTGCTTTCAAGAGAGTTGCCGCCGAGCGCCTCATGGTGCTCATGACGCGCACCGCGCGTTTTGTGACTGCGTTCGGGGACTCAGCGTTTGGCGGGCCGGTTGGTCGGGACAGGGCTGAAACCCGCTCTCTTCGTTCGCGGCCTCAGGTTTGGCAAGCCGTTCTGGTCGGGGCGCGGACAGGCTGGGCTCCTGGATGTGATATCTTGCAAGCGATGTCACAAGAATTCTCACGTCGAACATTTTTCACCGCGGCCACCGCGGCGGCCGCGCTACCAGCATTTGGAGCCAAGAAAATACCCGTCGGACTGGAGCTTTACTCTGTCCGCAACGAGATGTCGAAGGATGTCATCGGCGCCGTCAAGACATGCGCGAAGATGGGCTACCCCGGCTTCGAGTTCTATGGTCCTTATTACAACTGGACCGCCGAGTATGCCAAGGAAATCCGCAAGGTGCTCGACGACCTGAACGTGAAGTGCTACTCGACCCACAACGGCGCCAACGCGTTCACGCCTGAGGGCATCGGCAAGGCGATCGAGTTGAACACGATCCTGGGATCGAAGTACATCGTGCAGGCCAGCGGCGGCCGCGTCACAGGCCTGGACGGCTGGAAAGTCGTCGCCGAACAACTGGCCAAGGCATATGAGAAGGCCAAGGCGGCCAAGCTATCGGTCGGTTATCACAACCACCAGGTCGAGTTCAAAGCCATCGACGGAGTCCGCCCGATCGAACTGATCGCCAAGGGCACGCCCAAGGGAGTCATGTTGCAGCTTGACGTCGGCACGTGCGTCGAAGCCGGTGAAGATCCGGTGAAGTGGATCAACGACAACCCGGGCCGAATCACGTGCATCCATTGCAAGGACTACTCGAAGGACAAGAAATACCGCGTGCTGTTCGGCGAAGGCGATGCGCCCTGGAAGGAGATCTTCAAGGCGGCAGAGGGCAAGGGCGGCGTCGAGTTCTACCTGATCGAGCAGGAAGGCCACGATCTGCCCCCGTTCGAGGCGGCTGAGAAGTGTCTGGCGAACTTTAAGAAGATCCACGGCTAAGGCGCCGGTCGTCAACTTAAACACAACGACATTTGTGTTTGCGGAACCGTCTGTTCAGGAGTACCGCTCGCTCACGCAAGCGGCTCGCTGGCGGCCAGGCTCGACTGATTCCGAGCCGCGACCGGCAGGCACGTACTTTCGACGTTATGTTTAAATCGAAACGCCGGGTGAGAGCGCACAGCTCCGCCCGGCGTTTTGCATTTATTTCGCCGCCGGAGTAGTAGGATGGACACGGAGCAAATCATGGGAAACGACACGAACTTGGAGATTTCCAGACGCCGCTTTGCGGCTTGCTTCGCGGCCATGGGGGGCGGCATGGCGGTTGGCGGGCAGAGCATTGCGCCGGCCCAGACCGATTGGGTCAGCCTGTTCGACGGGCGTAGTCTCGCGGGCTGGCGCGAGGGCGAGAACAAGGGGGCATGGAAGGTGGCCGAAGGTTGCCTGATCGCCGATGGGCCGAGGTCGCACCTGTTCTATAGCGGTCCGGTGAAGGCGGCGAGCTTCCGCAACTTCGAACTCGAAGCGGAAGTGATGAGCCAGCCGCTGGCCAATTCCGGCATCTACTTCCACACGGCTTACCAGGAGAAGGGCTGGCCCGACAAAGGTTTCGAGGTCCAGGTCAACAACACGGCCAAAGGGGAGGGCGGCTATAGCGAGAACAAGAAAACCGGTTCGCTCTATGGCGTGAGGAACCTCTACAAGGCGATGGTGAAGGACGGCGAATGGTTCAAACTCCACATCGCTGTCAGACAGAAGAACGTTCAGGTTCGAATCAACGGGTCGCTGGTGGTTGACTACACCGAGCCGACGCCCGCGCCCGCCTATCCCGAGGGCCGCGGTCGCGCGCTGGGGGCAGGGACCTTCGCGCTTCAATGCCACGATCCCGGTTCGAAGGCCCGCTACCGCAACATTCGCGTCCGGGTCCTGGCCGGCGATGTGGCACAGCCGGCGACGCCCGCGGCGTCCACCGACGCAACCGCGACGCAGATCCTCGACCTCGCCGCGCGCAATTACCCGATGGTGGATTACCACGTCCACCTGAAAGGCAACTTCAGCCTCGAAGACGCCCTCGCGATGTCCCGCCGGACCGGCATCTTTTATGGCATCGCGGTGAACTGCGGCAAGGGCTTCCCGGTTGAAAACGAAGCCGGCGCACGGGCGTTTCTGAAGTCCATCGAAGGCGCGCCGGTCTTTGCCGCCATGCAGGCCGAGGGACGCGAATGGGTGGATATGTTCGACCGCCGGACGGTGGGCCTGTTCGACTATGTCTTCACCGATTCGATGACCTGGACCGACAACCGCGGCCGCCGGATGCGGACCTGGATGCCGGCCGAAGTGGGCACGATCGCCGATCCGCAGGAGTTCATGGAGACCCTCGTCAGCCGCGCCGCCGGGATTCTCGAACGCGAGCCTGTGGACATCTATGTGAACCCCACCTTCATCCCCGGCTCGATCAACAAAGACTACGACAAGCTCTGGACCGACGAACGGATCATGAAGGTGGTCAAGGCTGCAAAACAGGGCGGCGTGGCCATCGAGATCAACAACAGATACAAGCTCCCCGGGCTGCGCTTCCTTCAAGCCGCCAAGGCTGAAGGACTGAAATTCTCCTTCGGGACCAACAACACGGACGCCAATCTCTGGCGCTGCGAATACGGCCTTGAGATGGTGAAGCAGTGCGGCTTGAAGTGGACCGACTTCTTCGTGCCGGCCTCCGTTGGCGAGCGCGGGATCGACAGGAAAGGGTCCATTCTAAAGGCATGAGACTCGCGGCGGCATTTCTGGTTGCGGCGCTGGCCGCATGGGGGCAGTTCGAGACCACCACGATCGCCACCGGCCTGAAAGGCGGCTATCAGGTCCTGGCCGTGGACATGAATCGCGACGGCCGCAAGGATCTGATCGCGCTGGCTTCGTCGATCCCCGAACTGGTCTGGTACGAGAATCCGGCGTGGACCCGCCACGTCATCGCCACCGGGTTCAATCAGATGATCAACGTCGCGGCGATGGACACGGACGGCGACGGGATTCCTGAACTGCTGCTCGCGCACGGGTTCTCGAACATTGCCGCCAAGAGCGCCGGCATTATCTCGCTGCTGCGCTCGCGGGGCGATCCGCGCCAGCCATGGTCGGTGACCGAGATCGACCGCGTCCCCACCGCCCACCGCATCCGCGTCTGCGATGGGGCGTTTGTCAACGCGCCGTTGACCGATACAGAGGCCGAGCCGCCGGACTTTCTTGGCAGCGTCCCGCTGGTCTTTTACCGGCCCGGCAACTGGAAACCCGAGCGGGTCGCCGGCACGGGCGAGGGCGTCATGCATGGCATTTTCATCGAACGCGCAGAGCCGTGTTCGATACTCACGGCCAGTTTCGCGGGCATCAACCGGATCGCGCGCAGGGGGAAGTCATGGCAGCGGACGAAAGTGGCCGCCGGCACTCCCCTGGCCTGGCCCAGGAGCGGGTCGAGCGATATCGCCATCGGCCGGCTGAAGCAGGAGACGTTTATCGCGTCCATCGAACCATGGCACGGCAACGAACTGGCGGTTTACGCGAGGCGCGGAGAGACGTGGCAGCGGGAGGTGCTCGACTCGTCGCTCGTGGACGGCCACACCGTCCTGGCGGCGGATTTCGACAACGACGGCGTCGATGAGATCGTCTCCGGCGCGCGCGGCGGAGGGGGCGTGGTCAATCTGCACAAACGAACTCAAACGGGATGGGTGAAGACGCCGATCGACCGGTCGCTCACCGCCGCGTCCTGCGAAGCCGTCGATCTCGATGGCGACGCGAAGCTGGAACTGGTTTGTATCGGCTCGGCCACGGCCGAGATGCGGCTCTACCGGCTTAAGCGGTAGTCTCCATCTCGAGGGCGTCGCGTTTCACGAAGAAGATGATCGCGGTCAGCAGGATCAGGCCGGCCATGACGTAAACCGCCGAAGTAATCGCGATCGCAAAGCCGAGCGACGAGCGCTGCGCGACAACTCCAATCAGCAGCGGCGCAGTGCCGCCGCCCAGCCAGCCCACCGTGTTCATCAGTCCCGCCGCGCTGCCGCGCGCGTTGGGCGGAATCACGTCATAGAGCGACGCGAAGATGTTGGCGTCGTACAGCCCCTTGAAAAAGCCCCAGCCGGTCAGCGCCACCAGCAGCCAGAAGATGTCGCCGGTGAGTCCGCAAAGGGCCACCATCGGCGCGCCCAGCAGGACGCCCGAGGCCTGCACCATCAGCCTTCCGGCGGCCGATTTGGCGCGCAACTTGTCGGCCAGCCAGCCGCCGACGGGCGCGGCTGTCATGCTGGCAACCTGGGCGAAGACGGTCGCGGCCAGTCCCGCCATGGCCAGGTTCAATTCAAACTTGTCATGCAGGAACTTCGGCATCCACGACAGCAGCACCACGGCGACGAAGTTGGCGCAAAGGAAGGCCAGCATCAATGAAATGGCCGTGGGCTTCCTCAGGATGAGCGCGAAGGTCTGTCCGGCGCTCAACTTCTTTTCCGGCACGGTCTCGGGCACGCTCGATACGGCAACGGCGGCGGGCTTCTCCTCGGCCGCCCCTCGCACCGGCTCGCGCAGGAATTTGTGCAGCACAAACCCCAGCAAAACGCCGAGTCCGCCAAACACGATGAACGACCAGCGCCACCCGTAAAACTGTCCGATCAATCCGGCGAAAAAGCCGCCCGCGATGGTGCCGACGTAGACGCTGGTCTGGTGCATCCCCATCGCCCGCGATCGCGTCTTCTTGCCGTGGTAGTCGCTGATCAGCGACATCGACGCCGGGAAATAGAATGTCTCGCCCAACCCCTCCGCCGCCCGGAAAAACAGCAGGTGGACGAAGTTGCGCGACAGCGCAGTGGCCATGCAGATGATGCTCCAGGCATGCAAACCGTACAGGATCGCCTTGGTGCGCTTCACGCGGTCGACGATCATCCCGGCCAGCGGCGCCGAGAGCCCATAGACCCAGGCAAAGCTGCTACCGAGCAGGCCCAGTTGAATCGGGTCGAGGCCCATCTCCTTCTCGAGCAGCGGGAAGACGGAGAAGATGGCCTGGCGGTCGGCGTAGTTGAAAAACGAGATGCACCACAGCATCCCGACCACCCACCACTTGTAGTTCGGCGAGGCGCCAACGGTGTTTTGCTTGGACGTCATTGAGACCAAGAATAGCGTACTCAACCCACATAGAACTCGTGCCATCGGACGGCGACACCGTGGCGCTCCGCTACGGCACTGCCGTGGCCCTGGAAGCGGCTGACCGGCGTAAGTCCGCCTGGACGCGCTATTTCTTCGCCGCTCCGGGCTTCGTGGCCCGCGGCCAGGCGACATCCGCATACATGCCCGGAGCGAGCGCCCCTGAACCGTTCTCGACGTCCAGTTCAACAGGCAAGGTCCGCGTCGCGGCGTCCAGTGAACGCGCCTGGCGCGCCACCACGCCCGTGAACACGCGGCCAGGGTGCGCGGGCACGCTGAATTGCAGGTGTGCGCCGATGGGAATCCGGGCCATCTCCGCTTCCGGCAACGCCACCTCCAGCCGCAACTTCGACACCTGTTCGATCTCGAGCAGGGCGCCGCTCTGAGGCGTGGCCAGCGCACCCGGATGCACGCGCCTCGCAGTGACCACGCCGCTAAACGGCGCGGTGATCCGCAGGTACGCTTCCATCTCTTTCAGCGACTGCGCGTAGGCGCCTGCCGCCGCGGCGGACCTCTCCAATGCCATCGCCGCCGCGCGTGCCGCCTGCACGGTCTTTTCCGCCTGGACAATGTCGTTTTCGGCCACAGCGCCGGCTGTCTTCGCCGCCGCCTTCAGCCGCTCCAGCGTACTCTCCGCCGCCGACAGCCTGGCCCCGGCTTCCGATCCCTGCGCCCCAATCGCGAGTCCTCGCGCCTCGGCTTCGGCGATCTGCGCCTTCATCTCAGGGGCCGACAAGCGGATCAGCAACTGACCCTGTTTGACCATGCTGCCGCGGTCCACCTCCACCGCATCCACGATGCCGGAGACGCGCGAAGTCAACGAGACTCGTTGCCATGGCTTCAATTCGCCGGGCAGTTTGACCGTCTGGGCCGCCAGCGGCAGCGCCAGGAAGGGGATCAGAATCAGGCTAGTTTGCTTCATACCATTGGCTCGTTGGATCATTGGGGTCCAGTGACGCGCTGGCCGCGCCCGCCCCCTTCATCAGGACTGCATAGACCGCCGGCAGGACCGTCAGCGTCGCCACCGTCGCCGCGACAAGACCGCCGATCACGGCGCGGCCCAGCGGCGCGGTCTGCGATCCGCCCTCGCCCATGCCAAGCGCGATCGGCAGCATGCCGGCGGTCATCGCCGTGGCGGTCATCAGAATCGCCCTCAACCGGCCCGTTGCGCCCTGTCTGGCCGCATCGAGAGGATTCGCCCCATCGCGGCGGGCGGATTCGGCAAATGAACAGACCAGGATGGCGTTGGCCACAGCAATTCCTGTCGCCATCACCGTGCCCATGAACGACTGTACGTTCAGCGTCGTGCCGGTCACCACCAGCGCCACCGCCGACCCGGCCAGCACCGCCGGCGCGGTGGATAGAATCGCGGCCGAAACCCGGAACGACTGGAAGAACGCCGTCAGCAGCAGGAAGATCGCGGCCAGCGACAACAGGATTCCCATCGACAGGTTCGCCGCCGTCGCTTCCAAAGCCGGGATCTGCCCTCTCAATTGCACCTTCGCGCCCTTCGGCGGATCGCCCACCTTCTTCACCGAGGCTTTCACCTGCTCGACCGCCTCGCCCAGAGCCACGCCCTGGAGATTCGCCGTCAGGCTCACCACGCGCTGCATGTTGTAGCGTTCAACCGATCCCATCGCCAGGCTTGTCCCGATCTCAGCCACGTCCTCGAGCGCCGGCCGCACCGCTCCGCCCCTCATCACCGGCACCGCCCCAACAGCCGCGATCGAATCCATCTGCTGATACGGAATCTCCACCTGGATCTGAAACGCATTGCCCGACTTCGGATCGCGCCAGAAGTTCGGCTCCACAAACCGGCTCGACGATGTCGCCGCCACCAGCGATCGCGCAACGCTCGACATCGTCAATCCATGCATCCCCGCTTTCACCCGGTCGATCTTCACATCGAGCACCGGATAGTCGAGCGCCTGTGAATAGCCCAGGTCCCGCAGCACGCCCAGCTTCGATAACTCGACCCTCAACTTCTCCGCGTGAACCCTGTTTGCAGCCAGGTCCGGACCCTGCACCG
Organism: uncultured Bryobacteraceae bacterium; assembly: GCA_947084845.1. Taxonomy (GTDB): domain Bacteria; phylum Acidobacteriota; class Terriglobia; order Bryobacterales; family Bryobacteraceae; genus PNKE01. The sequence goes on from CAMTUE010000034.1 coordinate 14,802, forward strand.
CCACTTCAACCGGCGTCGGCGATCCGAAACTCATCACCTGCCCGATGATGTCGCCCGGCTCGAACGAGAACCGCACGCCCGGTATCTGCGCTTTCAGCGCTTCTCTCAACTTCTCCTTGAGGTCATCGCCGAACAACAGGGCATCCCTGGTCAACTGGACCTTCAGTACGCCCTCATGCGGTCCGCCCGTCCACAGGTGCACCATGTTGATCGGATAGCTCGGCGGCTGCACTCCGATGAAGGCCGTGCTGATGGCCACGTTCTTCCTGCCCGCCACCTGCTCGATCACGCCCAGCGCCTTCAACACCACCTGTTCGGTCTTCTCGATGCGGGTACCCGACTGCGCGCGAATCCTCAATTGGAAGTCGCGTTCGCCGGAAGCGGGAAACACTTCGCGCCCGATCATCGTCGATGCGCCCCACAGCACCGCCAGCGCGCTCAGCGTGTAGAACGCCGCCACCGGCCATCTGAATCGAATCACCCAGCCGACATAGTTCCCATACCATCCCCGCATCCCGCCCTTGTCCGCGTGCCCGTGCCCCTTCCTGAGCAGCCATACCGACATCACCGGAACCAGCGTCGACGACAGGATGTAGGACGAGATCATCGCGAAACCGACCGCCAGCGCCAGCGGCACGAACAACTGCTTCACCACGCCCGTCATGAAGAACGCCGGGGCGAAGACCGAAAGGATCGAGACCATCGCCAGCAGTCGCGCCGTCGCTGTCTTCCTGCATGCGTCCAGCACCGCCCCGGCCCGTCCCATGCCCGATGCCAGGTGCGTGTGGATGTTTTCGATTTCAACCGTCGCCTCGTCCACAAGGATGCCCACGGCCAGCGCCAGCCCTCCCAGCGTCATGATGTTTACCGTCTGGCCCACCGCCCACAGCATGATGACCGCCGAGAACAGCGCCGCCGGAATCGTCGTCATCACGATCAGCGCGCCCCTCCAGTCACGCAGCGCGATCAGCACGACCAGCCCGGTCAGGATCGCGCCCAGCCACCCTTCGTTCACCAGGTTTTTAATCGCCGACGACACATACGTACTCTGGTCGAATTCGAGCGAGACGCTCACGTCATCGGGCACCGCCGCCCGCATCTCGGGCAGCGCCTTCTTCACCCGTTCGATCACTCTCAGCGTCGATGCGTCGGCGCGTTTGGTCACCGGGATGTAGACCGTCCTCTTGCCGTTGACGTGCGCGTAGCCGGTGACGATGTCCGTGCCCGTCTCAATCGTCGCGATGTCACGCAGGTAGACGGACGGGGATGCTCCCGGCCTCACCGGCGCGTCCAGCAGTTCGTCCAGGTTCGCGCTCAGCGTGGCGTTGGTCGTCGAGATGTAATTCAGATCGCCGATCCGCACATTGCCCGATGGCGAGACGACGCTCGCCTTGTTGACGGCCGAGATCGCCTCTTCGGGCGACACCCTGTATTGCCGCAACTTCATCGGGTCCAGCCGCACGGCGATCGTCTTCTGATTGCCCCCGAATGGCGGCGGCGCAGACACGCCTTCGAGCGTCGCGAACAGCGGCCTCACGCGGTTGATGGCGATGTCCTGCATCTCTCCCGTCGTCCGCGTCTCGCTTCGAAACACCAATTGCCCCACGGCCACCGACCCGGCGTCGAACCTCGTGATGAACGGCGGCACGGTGCCCGGCGGCATGAACGCCCGCGACCGGTTGACATAGCCCACCACCTCCGCCATCGCCTGGCTCATGTCCGTCCCCTGATGAAATACCAGCTTCATCAGCGACGCCCCTTGCACGCTCTTCGACTCCACATGCTCGATGCCCGTGATGTAGAGGAAATGGTACTCGAAGTAGTAGGTGAGGAAGCCCTCCATCTGCGCCGGATCCATGCCGCCGTAGGGTTGGGCGACGTAGACTGTCGGGTTGCCCAGGTTCGGGAAGATGTCCACCGGCATTCTCTGAACCGCCAGGAAACTGAACAGGGCGATGGCCAGCACCGCGACCAGGATCGTCACAGGACGGCGTAATGCGAATCGAACGAGTCCCATGCTGTTCTCCTACCGCTTCTCCAGAAGTTTCAGGAACGGCGCCAGGTCGCCGCCGGCGATTGCCACGCCCAACTGCGCGCGCCACACGGCCAACCGCGCCAGCGCGTCGTCGATCTCGGCCTGCTGGTAGACGCGCTGCGCGTCAACAACTTCCATCAGGACCGCCAACCCGCTCCTGTAGCGGGCCTGCGACTGTTCATACACCTCGCCCGCGGCGCTGAGTTGCGTCCTCACCGTCGCCACCATCTCCCTTGCGCCGTCAAACCGGGCCTTCGCCTGGGACTGCTCGGCGGTCAGGCTCTGCTTCACCATCCGCAACCGCGCCGTCTCGGAGACCAGCCTGGCCGATTCAATCCGCCGTTGCGCTCTCACCGACGGCAGATCGCCGAGCGCAAACTGCACGGTGAACCCGACGCCCCAGTTGTAGATATTCGGCCCCAGACCCGAAAACGCCCCGCCCGTCGTCCCATCGCTCATCGCCCCCGTCCCGCGCGCATACAACGCCGACTGTGCCAGAAACTTCGGCGCCCAGGCTTTGCTCAGTTCCACCCGCCGCGCCTCGCTGACCCCCAGCGCCGCCATCTGTTCGGCCACCAGCGGATGATTCCCCTGGCCGGCTTCCATCTGCCACGGAGCCGCACTGAAGGGAGCCTGCTCGACAACCATCTCCTCCGCCTCCGCGCCAAGGAAATCGACCATTGCCCCGCGCGCTGTCTTCGCCGCCGTCTTTGCCTGAATCCACTGGCCGTCCACGGCCGCTTTCTCCAGGCGCGCCCTCGCCAGATCCGTCCCGGGCTTTAACCCGGCGCCGGTGAGCGCCTCCACCGACCGCACCAGCGCGTCCGCCCGCTTCACGCCCGCTGCTCCCTGCTTGACCAGTTCATCCGCCGCCAGAATTGTCAGATAAGCGTCCGCCGCCGCCGCCTCAACCTGGAATCGCGTGCGCGCATATGTCTTTTCCGCCCGCACCCGTTCCGCATCCGCCACCTCGACCTTCGCCTTGCGCTGCCCCAGGTCGAACGCCTCCCAACTGACAAGGAACCCCGTCGCCGTGCCCCATACATTGGTTCCCGCATTGGACGCCAGCGGCGGCCCCGAGATCGGCGCGATCACCTGCTGCGGCATCATCATCCCAAACACGTTGTTGCGGGTCGCCCGGTTCACCTGGGCAAGATAGTCCGCCTTGGGCATGTAGGCCGTCCGGGCCAGTTGCACCCCGGCGGCGGCCTCCGTCATCCGCCCCAGCGAAACCTCAATCCCCGGATACCGCTCGCCCACCGCTCGCACCACATCCGGCAGGCTCCATTGGCCGTGGAGAGGCAGCATGAGTGTGATTAATGCCAGAGTGCGCCCAAGTGTCATCGTCCGATCCCTCTGCTGTGGAACGCCACCTCGCTAGATGCGAGCGCGGTGTTACACCATCATACGCTAGACTCCTGGAAACCGATTAGACGCCGACCGCGGGCGGCAATCGTTTGGCCGCATCGCACACGCCGTGGTCCGCGCTTTTTGACGCCCCCGCGCTACCGTTTCGCCCGGCCGGGCGTCTTCCCGCCCAGAGAATTCAGGTAGACCTCGATGTTGCTGTACCCGCCCGTCCTCGACGGCAGCGCCGCATCGGCCGGGTTTTTCGGATCGAGACCCCTCGCGCGTTCCCACTCATCCGGCATCCCGTCTCGATCGGTATCCACAGGTGGCCGCGCCGCCCGGTATTCCGGCCACCCGCCGACCTCCCACTGCGAATCGATGATCCGGCCCGTCCCATTGCGCACCCCGGCCACCACCCTCGCATCGACCGCGTCCCGCGCCGGCAACGTCGCCCCTGCATCGTCAAGGACTTTCAGGAACGCCATCCTCGCATCGGCCGCCGTGATCCTCGGCGCCGCCGCTGCCTCAACGGCCATTTCGACGGGCTTGGAGAACCACTTGTCGAATGCCGGGCGTCCCTCGATGAAATTGCCTTCGATGAAGGCGCGGATCGAATACTTCGCCGTCGGGTTGAACATCGCGTCGAGAACGGTATCGGGCCCCGGCTTGACGTAGTTTCCCGCGTAGTTGATCGTGACGTTTTCGCCGATCACGTTCCCGCCGCCGGGATTGTAGATGGCGTTGTTGCGCACATCGATGGTGGGAAACGGCGGCCGCCCGTAGTTGTCGCCCGGACGCGGATTCCGGCTTGCGTTCGACGCCCACAGATTGTGATGCATGCTGAGTCCGCCAGAGGCCCGCGCCAGCGATCCATACCCATGCGCCCCCTTGCCGTGGACACTTCGGTTCAGCGATTCGCTGATGATCGACCACGCGACCGTCACATCAGCGATGTTGCCCGACGGCGACAGGTTTTCATCCACCGCCCACGAGACCGAACAGTGGTCGATGATCACCCTCCGGCTGCTGCCGCCCACCGCCATGCCGTCCACTTCCCTGCCCGAGATGTCGCCCGGCCTCGACCGGATATGGCGCACGACAACATCGTGCGTGTCGATCGCCATCCCATGGCGCTTGAGACAGACGCCCGCGCCCGGCGCCGATTGTCCGGCGATGGTGATGAACGGTTCGGTGATGCGGATGGGGCTTTGCAACTCGATCACTCCCGACACGCGAAAAACGACGATCCGCGCTCCCTCCGCCTCGCAAGCCCCCCTCAACGAACCCGCGCCCGAATCGTTCAGATTCGAAACAATCAGAACCTTGCCGCCCCGCCCGCCCGCAGTATCCGCCCCAAATCCCTCCGCCCCGGGAAACGCCGGCAACCCGCCTGGCCCCTCAGCCATCCCAAACGCAATCACGATTGCCGCCAGCGCGGCCACGGTGAAGAGCAGGACTTTTTTCACTCTTATATTGTGCGTCTTCCCTGCCTGCCCCGCAGCCGCCGCCGTCTACACCCCGCCGCTTTCTCCGCCCCGGCCCGCCTTGGCCGAGTTCCGTTCCAGCCACCCGGCCAGCCGCTCCTCGGTCACCGATCCCGACGCCACCCCCAGCATCTGAACGACAACTTCAGACTGCGTGGCCGCGAAACTCCACCCGTTGTCTCTCAGGAAAACGTACGCCGCCAGAAATGCCGTCCGCTTGTTCCCATCCACAAACGGGTGGTTCTTGGCGAGGCCGACGGCATAGCAGGCTGCCAACCGGTGCACTCCCGTCGCCGGCTTGTCGTGTGCCAGCATCTTCGGACGAGCCAGCGCCGAGTCCAGCAGCCCTTCATCCCGCAGGCCCGGCCTACCTCCAAACCGTTCCAGTGAGACATCATGGAACGCCAGCACGGCCCCACGGTCCAGCCACCTGAGCGCGCCCATTTTACTTCGCCAGTTCCTTCAACGCGTCCGGAAACAGGTCCATCGCCTCATAGGCGTGCTTCATCTGCCGTTCAAAATCCGGATCGAATCGGGACAGCCTCACCCCTCCGCCGGGTGCCTCGCTCAGATAGAGCTTCTGGCCCTTCTCCGCTTTCAATTGCTGCAACGCGGCCTTCGGCAGAATGATCCCGGCCGAGGTCCCCACCGTGGTGATCGTCAACTGCATCGGCATCTCAGTGGCTCTCGTCCGGCTCGCGCGTGCTCCGGCTTTCTGCCCGGCTGTCCCCGCGCTTGCCTTGGATCGCTTGACGGTTGGCTTGGCTTTTTCCATGTGAACCTCTCTTCTAATAATAATAAGACGTTTCCGGTTCAAGTGGAAGTGCGACCGGCAACCCTCCACGCTACTGAACTGTCGGCCATGGTACAGATGCACGCCGTGGTAAAACAGATTTTCGTCAACCTGCCTGTCAAAAACCTCCAGCGCTCCATCGACTTCTTCGCCGGGCTCGGATTCCGGTTCAACCCCCAGTTCACCGACGAGGACGCAACGGAGTGTTATCATCATGGATGAACGGTGATAACATGATCCGAACTCAGATCAGCCTCGACAAACACGAGTACGAACTGGCGAAGCAGCAGGCTCGCGCGATTGGCGTGTCGGTTGCCGAGTATGTCCGGCGGGCGCTTCGCAATTCACTCCCTGGTGAAAACGAGGCGCCGTGGATGAAATTCGCCGGCCTGGTCGAGACTGGCGACCCGAGGTCCAGCCAGTCAGTCGATGAACTCATCTATGGCCGGAAGGACTGAGTGCTATCTGGACACGTCGGCGCTGATCGCCTTCCTCGACCGCTCGGATAGCCGCCATCCGCTCTTCCGGCGGTTGTTTGCGAGTCCCCCCGAGTTGTTGACTTCGGGTTTGGTGGTGGCCGAGGGACACGGCTGGTTTCTGCGCCGCTACGATCAACAGCGGGCCATTCAGTTCCTCGCATTCCTTGAAGCGCTGCCATCTCTATCGATCGTTCCATTCGACGACGAGGCGTTACGCGCTTCGGGCCGTGTGGTGAAGAAGTTCGCGGACCAAAAACTCACGCTGGCCGACGCGCACGGGATCGCACTGATGAAGGAACGGCGTATCGCGACATGCTGGTCCACCGACCGGCATCTGGGGTTGAGCGGAGCGGTGCTGGTTGGTTGAGCGCTCCGGTGCGAGCCGGCGGCCATGGTACAGTTGAACGCCGTGGTAAAACAGATTTTCGTCAACCTGCCCGTCAAAAACCTCCAACGGTCCATCGATTTCTTCACCGCGCTCGGATTCCGGTTCAACCCCCAGTTCACCGACGACAAGGCGGCCTGCATGGTCATCGGCGAGACCATCTACGCCATGCTCATCGTCGAAAGCTTCTTCAAGACGTTCACCACCAAGAAGATCTCCGACGCGTCCAAGTCCACCGAAGTTCTGAACGCCCTCTCCCTCGAAAGCCGCGCGGCGGTTGACGAAATCGCGGACAAGGCGCTCAACTCCGGCGGCTCGCCCAACACGGAGACGCAGGACCACGGCTGGATGTACGGCCGCAGCTTCCAGGATCCCGACGGCCACATCTGGGAACTCCTATATATGGATGAGAGCCAGTTGCCCCCGCCGCCCGCGGAGTAGCGCGCAGCTTCCTGATATCCTGCCGGCAATTCCTTTGGTCGGGATGCCCGTCTCGCGTTCCCGGATCCGGCGCCGGGAACTCATCGCGCCGCCCGCCTGGCGGCGGTTCTCTCCCTCGCTTGGACTCCCGTAAACCCGCCTCGCCGGACTGTCTCGATTCGTTTGGTTGGAGTCTCCCGGCCCCAAATCCGCTCCCTGCCGAACAGCCAGTCACGCGATTAAGCAGAATATTTCAACGCTGAAAACAAACCACTTCTATGCATTTCCTGCCCTAATCGCCCCTCAACCGCGCTTGCCACCCGTGTACAGTTCTTGAGGGCGGGTTTTCCGCCCGAAGGAGTGTCGCCGGTGTCCGAATCAATCTACAAACTGCAACCCGACAGGACCATCCACCTGCGCGGCTTCGACCATTTCGGGTCGGCCGCCGCAATGCACTCAGCCAACCCGTCCGGCTTCACCGTCAGCGGCGTCTTTCGCGATGCGGCCGACTTCGCCGTCCTCATCCTCTATGACGCCGACAACTTCTTCGAGCACCCGCGCCTCAAGCATCTCCCCGACTTCGACTTCGACGGCATCAACCTGCAGTTCAACGTCTACTACGCCGGTCTCATGCCCCTCAACTCCCGCAAGTACCCCAGCATCGATTGGCCCTATCTCGACGTCACCCCTGAGGCCGGCGAGAACATCAAGATCCGCCTCTCCGATCACGCTGAACTGGCTTCCGGCAGCGACTCGCCCGCCAGCGGCGAGTTCACCATCCTCGGCGACTCCCTCGACGGCTGGGACCGCGTCACCATCTGGTACCAGAACCTTGCCTTCGACTACATCGTCCCCGGCAAACTCCGCACCGTCCACGAATTCTACGCCAGCGGCCCCGGCGCGCAGCATTCCATCGTCGTCGCCGCCCGCCCCTATGTCTACATCGAACAGGCCGGCGACAACTCCGCCGCGGTCGCCGCGCACCTCATCGCCATGGTCAACGGACAGGAAGGCGGCGGCTCCGCCGATCCCGAAATCGCCGCCGGCGTCGGCGTCCATCCCTGGCAGGTCGTCCTCGAGAGGAAACTCGATACCGGCGCCACGGTCACCGTCGCCGGCAGCGGAGGCGTGTTGGAAGAGCTTCATCACGTTAAAACCGCCACTGTCGTCCGCGCACTCCGCGACCAGATCAACTCGACCGATTACGAGGCCGCCGCGACGCCGTTCTCTCTCGCCGCCGAGGTCAGCGCATCCGGCGGTCTCAGCATTTCCACCGTCGAGGGCGGCTACGACGCCAACTTCATCACGCTCTATTCCACCTCAAAAAACGACCGCCTGAAGACCAGCCTGCCCAAAGTCAAACTCAAGGGCGGCCTCAGCAAGGCCATGTTCCGGGTCACGCTCAACTTCGCCGAACTCGGCATCCCGCGAATCAGAAAGATGTGGATGACCTTCGCGCCCCGCCTCGCCGATGGCGGGGACTTCGAGTCTCAGGAATGGTCCGCTGAATTCAGCCAGTGGTCGGTCACGGGACCGGAACAGACACGGCGGTTGAAGGTCGCCTCCACCGGCAGCGTCCGGGTCTCGTCGATCGATACCGCCTGCGCCTGGTCTGGCGATTGGACTGACATCGACGGTTTCTTCATGGACAACGCCGCCCGCCGCGCATCTCAGCCCGGCTCCTCGGTCACCGTCCGCTACGCCTGCACGCAGCCGCATGAATTGTGGCTTGGCACGGCCCTCGCCATCACGTCGGGGACAATCCTGGTCGAGTTGGACGGCCAGCCGCTTCCGCCGCTCTCGGCGCTGCTGGAGGAGACCACCGAAATCATCACCCGCCGGCGCATCTCCGGCGCCGTCCCGCCAGGGGAACATGTAGTCAGGCTCACCAACGGCAACGGCCTGTTCACCTTCGATTTCCTCGAAGCCGCCGTCCCAGGGGACTTGCCCGCCCCCCTGCCGCCCAACCCGCGCATCTCACCGGCCCTCGACTACTCCACCGACCACACCTACAAACTCCCCCCCGCCCGCATCCTCTGGTCTTTCGACCAACTCGGCTACGCCGGGCCGATGAACGAGTACCTGGGCGTCTTCTGGTGGAACGAACGGGTGAAGGAAGGCGGATCTTTTCCTGAATGCACGGTCGAGTTCGCCGGCGCCTTCGCAGCGGGCGACTCGGCCTGGCTGAAAATCGGCAAACAACCTCTGGGCAAGTCGGTCTTTCCCGGAGAGACCGCCGAGGGCATCGCCAGCCATTTCATGTATCTCATTAACTCCACCCTTGTCGGAGTCTGGGCAAAGGCCGAGGGAAACAGCTTGCGCATCCGCGCGCGATCCGCCGCCGAGGCATACAGCCAGTACACGGTCACCGGCTGGGTCGTCAAAGCCGCCGGCTCGACCGGCGAAATCACGGGGGGCGGGCCCATGCCGGCCGGCGCGATGGGCGACTGGCATGTCGATCCCTCCGCCGAACACGCCCTCAACAAGGCCGCAAGGATGTGGCATGAGGACTTTTTCGCCGAAGTTGCCGCCCGCAACCGGCGTCTGACCGCCGCCATCTCCATGGAACTGGTCAACCCGCCGGCCGCCTTCGCCGCCCGCTATCCCGACGGCGCGCCGGTCATCACCGACGTCGGCTTCGCCGGCCTGAAATCAACCCATTGCGCATTCCGCGGCGATGTCTGGAGCTATCAGGCCAAGGTGCTTACGGAAGTCGCCGCCATGATGGCCGCCGCCGGGTTGACGCCCGATCTCCAATGCGGCGAGTTCACCTGGTGGTACTTCACCAATCGCTCCGCCCTCCACCCGTCTGGCGGCATGGGCTACTACGACAGCGAGACGGCTGCCGCCGCCCAGGCCGCTCTCGGCCGCCCCCTCCATGTCTTCACAGGCCCGCACGACGACCCTGGCGTGAACGGCGGCGCCGACGCGCTGTTTCTTCGTAACCTTCTGCGCGACCACGTCTCCGCCCTGATGGCCGGCGTCCGCGCCGCCGTCCCCGAAACCCGGTTTGAGGTGCTGTTCCCCTACGATGTCAACTACCCTGTCCCCCAGGGCATGCACCAGATCGGCGGCCGGCTCAACCGCTTCGTCAACCTGCCTGATGAATGGGCTTTCCCCGGCGGCGGCCTGGACCGGCTCAAGATCGAGATGCTCAATTTCGGCGCCTGGAGCCGTGATCTGGACTTGGTGAAGGAGTGCCTTCTGCTGCCCGGTCAACTAGGGTGGCCGGGGGAGAAGGTCGGATTGATGACACCCATCTTCAAGGGCGGATACCCGTGGTCCAGAGAGGTCGCCGCGGCCCTTGAAAAAGACTTTGAATGCGTCAACTTGTGGGCATTCGACCATGTCTGCCTCTATGGCCTGAGCCTCGAACGCGACGGCCGCCGGGCCGCCTTTCAGGGTTAGGTTCTTCGGGCTTGGATACATTAAAGACCCTAGACCTTAAACCCGCAGCTGCCGATACTTAGGACTTAGAGGGAATAGACCTAGACGGGCTCAATTCCGAAACTTCGCTGCTATCATTCGAATCAAGCAAAGAGATTTCCATGCGCTGTCAGAGATGCGGCAAAGCGATCAGTCCACTCCGCCAGCTTACCGACCGCGAGTTCTGCTGCGCAGAGCACCGCCGCCGGGGAGCGCTGGCCGCATCTTCCGAGCTGCGCGAAATCTATTACGAGGGCGCTGGAACTTACAGCGAGTCCGCGTCCAAGCGGGAACAAAAGAGCGCCGCCGTCTCCAGCGCCGCTTTGGGATTGATCCTGCTGGTAGGCGCGGCCCTGCTCCTGGCGGCGAAGCTGTGGATGCCGCAGTCTGCGCCCGAGACCGTGGCCTCAAACAACGAACTCGCGTCGCCCATTGAAGGGATTGGTTCGCGTGCGCCAATCGCGGCCAACCGGTTTGCCGAATGGATCGAAAAGAGCCTGCCGGGCGACAAACCTCTCCAAGTGAGTTGGACGGTCAAATCGGGCCTCGATGAATGGACTGAATCGCTCGGAGGAAAGGCCTGGGAGAGGGCCGGCGCCGCCATCAGCCCCGGCTCGCTCAGGCTTTGGCGGCCCACCCTCGACCGCCGGAACTACGACCTCAGCTTCGACGGCGTCATCAACAGAAAGGCGCTCAGCTTCGCCTATCGCGCCTCGGGCGACAGCTACTACGCCACCAAACTGAAGCTCACCAAACCCGGCCAGATCTCCGGCGCCAGCATCGCCCGCATGGTGGTCAGCGGCGGCAAAGTGATCGAAGAGTCCGAGCTGCCGCTGCCGGTGATACTGAAGACCGGCCACCCCTACAAGGTCCTGGTTTCGGCCAGCGGAGACATGTTCGCCACCTACCTCGACGGCCATCTCATCGACGAATGGCACGATGCCCGCCTCAGGAAGGGCGGCGTCGGCTTCTTCAGCGACGCGGGCGAGTTGGCAACCGTCTCGAATGTCAGGTTCCGTGAGCGCAAGGGCCTGCTGTCCCGCTTCTTCGCGACCTTCTTCTACATCCCCGCCGGCCTGACGTTGTAGTCCACATTCCAACCGGGCAGCGCCCGCTGTCCAGGTGTTACCCTGACAATTGAATCCTCCGATGAGCTCCGATGGATCTTTGTACGCCCGCTGGATGAGCCGCTGGGAAGAGAGTCTTTGCTTCCGCGCCACCAACCGCGTCGTACGCCCCTTCGAATGGGGCCTTGACTGGGCCGAACGCTGGCCCGCCGCGCGCGAAATCCCGCAGGCCGGGCGCGCACCCGCCGAATGGCTGAAAGAGCTTGCACGCCGCGCCATCGAACGTAGCGAGGAGTTCTTCGGCTACCAGACTCCAACCAATTACAAACTCCGCGACGGCGTCTTGCGCTTTGCCTCGCCGGTCCACACGCCCTACCCCGAAAACAACGTTGTCCACGGCCAGTGGTTCCCTGCCTCGAAAAAACACAAGGCCGTCCTCGTCCTGCCTCACTGGAACGCCCCGCACGACGCTCATAACGCCCTGGCGCGCGTCTTCCAGAAACTCGGCACCCCCGCGCTGCGCCTCAGCCTGCCCTACCACGACTACCGCATGCCCGCCGAACTCGAACGCGCCGATTACGCCGTCAGTTCAAACGTCTGCCGCACCGTCGACGCCATGCGCCAGTCCGTCATCGACATCCGCGCGGCCGTCGATTGGCTCGAACTTCAGGGTGCCGAGCGGGTCGCCATCGTCGGCACCTCGCTCGGATCGTGTTCGGCGTTTCTGGCCAGCGCCCACGACGACCGGCTCGTCGTCAACGCCTTTAACCACTGCTCGACCTACTTCGCCGACGTCGTCTGGACAGGCCTTTCAACGATCCACGTCAGGCAGGGACTCGAAGGCGACGTGGACCTGGACACGCTACGCGATATCTGGCTGCCCAACAGCCCGACCGCATTTTTCGACAAGTTCGCCGCCCGGAAGAAGAAGTCCATGTTCCTCTACGCCCGCTACGACACCACCTTCCGCTACGACCTCTCCCTCCAGACCATCGCCCTGGCCCGCGAATCCGGCCTCGACTTCAAGGAGGTCATCATGCCCTGCGGCCACTACACCCTCGGCGAATCCCCCTACAAATACCTGGACGGCTACCACCTGGTCTCATTCGTCCTGCGGAACCTGTAGAACCGCCGGCTACAGGATTTCGATTCGTTTGGTTTGACCGTTCCGGCTGGCCTGGACGATCCCGCCTCGGGACCGCCGCCGTCCCTCAGTACTCCCGATCGATCTTGATCCCCGGCTCCGGCACCGGGTACTTCCCGTCCGCGCCCAACTTCACCGGCGCCGGACCGTCCATCGTCAACTTGTCCACATCCGGCGCGAACTCATGCGGGCAGTTCAGAATCTGGTCAAACGTAACGATGCGCCCCGTGTGCGCCGCCATGCGGCCCATCGACGCCACCAGGCTCGCCTCGGCCCCGCGCTTCGCTTCGTTATACGGCTTGTTCTGCCGGATGGCATCCGTCAGGTCGTCCCACTCCCACTGATACGGGCTCTTCTCCGGTTGCGGGAACGCCCACACCAGGTTCGGATCCGCCGGCAGCGGCAGTTGCTTGCGCGTATCGACCCGCGGGATGTTGTGGCCCTTGTAAATGCGTGTGATGCCCGGCGTGTGCGACAGCGTCGAGATCACCGCCGATCCCTTCGTCCCATGCGCATAGCTGGCAAACTCGTCGCGCGCGCCCTTCATGTTGCGCCCGTCGAAATACAGCCGCGTCCCGTCGGGATAGACATATTGGACCGAATACGTGTCGAAGTTCTGATCCAGCGAATCCCCTCGATAGTGGCGTCCGCCCACCGCGTGCGCCTCCACCGGCCATGCGCCCTTCATCCAGCTGCATTCGTCGATCTGGTGAATGTAGTAATCCGAGAACACGCCGCCGCTGGCCCACAGGAACGCGTGGAACCGCTTGATCTGGTAAGTCAGTTCGCTCTCGTCCGCCGGCCTCGGACCCGCGATGCCGCCGCCCTGGCCCATGCGGTAGCCGCGCATGGCGACGATGTCGCCGATCTGGCCGTCCTGAATCCGTTTCAGCAGTTCCAGCCGCGCCCGGCAGTGCCGCACCATCAATCCGACGCCGACTTTCAGGTTCTTCGCCGATGCCGCCTCGGCCAGCTTCAACATCCGCCGCGTCGTCGGACCATCCACGGTCACCGGCTTCTCCATGAAGCAGTGAAGACCCCTCTCGATGGCATAACTGAACTGCACCCAGCGGAACGCCGGTGGCGTGCCCAGGATGACGACATCGCCCGGTTTCAGCGCATCCATCGCCTGCTTATACGCGTCGTAGCTGAGGAACCTGCGCTCCTGCGGGACATCGACTTTGTCGCCATGCGCCGTCTTCAACCTGTCGTAGCTGCTGTTCATCTTCGCCGGAACCACGTCGGCCATGGCCACCAGCTTCATCGGCCCGTTGGTCACCGACAGCGCGTCGCCCGCCGCCCCCGTGCCGCGTCCGCCGCAGCCCACCAGCGCCACCTGAATCGTGTTGTTCTGCGCCGCATGGACGTGCGGCAGGGCCACGCCGGCCAGCGCCGAGACGCTGGCTGTGCGCGTCAGAAAATCGCGTCGTGAAGCGGTCGTGATCTTGGTTCCACTCATGGCAAAAATTCCCTTCTTGATTCGTTAGCATACATCAACCCGGCACCCCGGCAACACCCGCGCGATATGCGCGATCCCGTTGCTCGCTTCCGATCGCGCACGCTCTCGTGGCGCCGGATCTGCCAAAACGGTCCTCTCACCGGCCCGCGTCCATCAGGGCGCGCCATCGCTTCGCCCTCCAGTCGAACAGGCTGCAAGCCTCGGCCTCACTCACCCGCTCGATCAGATCATCAGTCTGTCCAAAACCTCTCCCCCGACCCCTTCCAGGACCTTTCTGACCCGGATGTATTCTTCTGTCGCTGACATGCCGGTTTTTCTTGACTTACACAAATTCGTATGTTCAACTTTATTTTGTTAGGAAAGTTAACGTACATACTTAGCAATCATGAGACGAGCCCACCACCTCACCTCCACCGGCCGTATGCAAGCCTCCGGCATGCGCAAGTTAAACGCCGCGCTCCTGCTCGACATCATCCGCCAGAAGGGTTTCGTCTCCCGCGCTGAACTGGCCCGGCTCAGCGGACTCACCAAACCCACCGTCTCCAGCCAGGTCGCCGACCTCATCGAACGCGGCATCGTCGTCGAGGACGGCGAAGGCTCCCCCGACGCCCGCGGCGGCAAGCCCCCCACCATGCTCCGCTTCGACGCCGATAGCGGGTTGCTCATCGCCGCCGAAATCGGTTCTTCCAACGTCCGGCTCTGGCTCGCCGACCTCGACGGCCGCCCCATCGATTTCGAAACCTGCCCCATCACGCCCGCCTTCGGCGCAGCCCACATCCTCGACGTACTTTGCACCGCCATCCAGTCCATCCTCGCCCGCGGCAACGCCCGTAAACCGCAACTGCTCTCGATCGCCATCGCCGCTCCCGGCCGCGTCGATGCCAGGACCGGCACCGTCCTCGAAGCCGGCAACGTCTTCCATTGGCGCAACGTCGAGATCCGCAACCGCATCGAGGACCATTTCGGCGTCCCCACGCTGGTCGAAAACGACGTCAACTTCGCCGCCCTCGGCGAAATGCACTCCGGCCTCGCCGCCGGCGTCGAAAACTTCATCCTCATCCGTCACGGCACCGGCGTCGGCGCCGGCCTGGTGCTGGGCGGGCGGCTCTACCAGGGCACCCACTGGGCGGCCGGCGAAATCGGCCACATGATCTTTGACCGCGCCTCGGCCGCCGAGCCGGACGTCGCCGAACGCGGCCTGCTCGAACTGGCCATCGGCAGCGACCGCGTCCGCGAGCGGGTCATCTCCGCCCAGGCCGCTCAGTCGACGGCGTCGCCGTTTTTACCGGGCGCAGACCTGGCCGCCGGACTCGCCGACCTTGTCCAAAGAAACGACGAGGCGGCGGCGCGGGTGCTCGACGACGTGGCCTCGCAAATCAGCATCGCCGTCGCCGACATGGCGGCAACCATCGACCCCGAGTTGATCGTGCTCTCGGGCGAACTGTTCGGCCTTGTCGCCGACCGTATCCGTGATCTGGTTGGGCGCGTCATTCCGTGGCCCATGCGCATCGAGCTTTCAGCGCTCGGCGCCGACGCCGCCCTGATGGGCGCCATGGGCTCCGCCCGCGGCCAGGCCCACGACCTGCTGTGCGACCTGGGCCGCAATGAGATTCAACTGTCCACAACGAGGTAGCTCGCTATGCGTATGAAACTATGGAGTCCTTTGCTTCTGGCGGCACTGTTGATTTGCCTCGCAGTCCCCGCATTCCCGCAATCCGGCACCGGCGTGATCCGCGGAACCGTCTTCGATTCCGCCCGCGCCGCCGTCCCAAACGCGAAAGTTGTCCTGGTTCAAACCAGCACCAACATCTCGCGCCAGTCCACGACCAATGAACTGGGTATCTACCTTTTCGCTGGTGTCCCCCCCGGCAGGTACAGGCTTTCGGCTGAATCTCAGGGATTCAAAAAGTGGACCGCCGACATCGGCCTCGAAGCCGGCCAGACGGCCGTCATCGAACCCTTGCTGGAAGTCGGCAGCGTCGATACGATCGTCGAAGTCACCGGCGCCGCGCCTGTCATCAATACCGAGAGTTCGGAGTTGGGCGACGTGAAGGATTCGGTCAGAATCCAGCAATTGCCCTTGAACGGCCGTTCAATCAGCAATCTGTTCGACCTCACCCCCGGCGTTGAAGGCGGCGGCAATCCGCGCATCAACGGCCTTAAGGTCGGCGCCGCCGAAATGACCCTCGATGGCATCTCGCTGGTCGACCGCTTCGGCGGCGGCATTGCACGCGTTCAGCCTGGCCTCGATATCGTCCAGGAGTTCCGCGTCGAAACAGTCGGCTCGGGTGCGCAGTTCTCCCGCCCAGGCACGATCACGCTTGTCACCAAGAGCGGCACCAACCAGTTCCATGGCACGATGTTCGAGACCTTCCGCAACAATGGCGGCGGGCTCCGGGCGCGCCAGCGGCAGGACGGCAACACCTCCGCTTTCCTCGCCCGAAACGAATTCGGAGCCTCCGCGGGCGGTCCCGTATTCATCCCGAAGGTCTATGACGGCCGCAACAGGAGCTTCTGGTTTTTCGCCTACGAAGCGCTCCGCCAGCGTCAGAAGAGCTACTACCAATACACCGTGCCCACCGAGGCGATGTGGGGAGGCAACATCGACAACATCATCAACAGCGCCGGACAGAAGACCAATATCTTCGATCCGACGACCACCAACGCCAGCGGGATCCGCCTGCCCTTCAACGGCAACATCATCCCGACGGCCCGGTTCAACCCGATCTTCAACACCTTCCGGCAAGTGTCCCACCTCGCCACTGACGCCACCAACCCCTATCTCGGCGTCAACATGAAGGACTTCTACCCGATCATCAACGACACCGGCAACGTCACCGTCCGCGGCGATCACACCCTCTCCAGCAGCGATGCGATTTCGTTACGCTACACGCGATCGACGCGCTACTTCCGGCAGAGCGGCGGCGTCTTCGGCGCTCCCCGCGCCGACATCCCCGACGGGCATGGAACCGGGCGTCAGGATACCAAGATCCACAACGTCTCGCTCCGCTATACCAAGACCATCACGCCCACCCTGCTGAGCGAACTTCTGCTCGGCGTCCACAGGGCACCCAAGGACTCCGGAACCAATGCCGACTTCACCGACTGGCCCGCGAAACTCGGCCTCCCCAACCCCCTCGGAGCCCTCGGCTGGCCCACCGTGACCGCGGGAATCTTTGACTGGCAATCGGATAACTATAAGCCCGAAAAGCTCACCGCCTACATCCTCCAGGAGAACATGACGTGGATCAGGGGCGCGCATACGCTCAAGTTCGGCGGGCAGTTCCGCATGGAGCAGAACAACATCATGGAGCGCCAGCAGGCGCAGGGCTCGCATGGCTTCGCCGGCGCCTGGACCGCCCAGTACGCTCCTGCCAGCGACAACGCCGTCCCGTTCACGGGAGACGGATTTGCCGCCATGGCTCTCGGCCTCCCCAGCAGCCTCTCCAACAACTTCAACCGCGGCTACTTCTACTTCCAGCAGAAAGAGATGGGCCTCTACCTCCAGGATTCATGGAAGGTCACCCCGCGACTCACAATCGACCTCGGCGTGCGCTATGACAGGTGGACTCCCTACAAGGAGAAGCAGGACCGCCTCGTCAACCTCGACACGCGCAGTATCGCCTCGGTCTTCCAGGTGGTCACCCCACGCAGCGTGAAGATGGAATCGATCACAGGCGTCCCGCCCTCCCTGCTCACCTCATGGGCCAATCGCGGCCTCACCTGGAAGACTGCCAACGAAGTCGGTATGCCGGGCGCCTTGCTCCCCAGTGACAACAACAACTTCGGGCCCCGAATCGGTTTCGCTTACAAGCTGACCGGCAAGACCGTCCTCCGCGGCGGCTACGGAGAGTTCTTCTGGACGATGCCGCTGTCGCAGATTCTCCAGGCCTCCCGCACCAGCGCTCCGTTCAATCTCCGCTACACCAACCCCATCTCGACCCTGGACGGCACCTCCTCCTTCGCCCTCCGCGTGGCGCCCCAGCCCGACTATTACGTCGGAAAGGCCATCGTCAACACTGCCGGCCTGGTCACCATTCCCGTCGCGGCCCAGTCGTTCACGCCGTGGGATGCGTTCAACTGGCGCGACGGCCGCGCCCAGTCCTGGCACTTCACCATCGAGCGCGAACTGATGGCTGAAACCGCCCTCCGCATCACCTACACCGGCAACCACGGCCGCGACCTTGAGATGAAGTACAGCCTCAACGAGCGCGAAGCCGAATTCAACTACGTCGCGCGCACCGGATTGACGCCTCCCGCCAACCGCGACCTCCTGCGCGTCAACCAGAACTGGAACCTGGGCAACGCCACCAACAAAACCGGTTACTCGAACACCAATTCGATCCAGACTGAAATCGAGCGCCGCTTTTCCCGCGGTCTCGCCTTCCAGTGGTTCCACGTCTTCACCCGCTCGTTGACCAACAGCGACGCCGGCGGCTTCACCTCCGGCGGTGGCGGCATCAACAACAACGACGGCACCAACAAGGCGCCTCAGAACGAGCAGCTCCTGGGCGGCGGCAAGCTGAACTACGACCAACTGATCCGCCTCGTCTATCAGAACTCCATCTCCGTGCCCGCCCATCAGATGCGCTGGAACGGCATCTATGACCTGCCTTTCGGCAAGGGCCGCAAGTTCGCCGGCGGCGCCAACCGCTTCGCCGACGCCCTCATCGGCGGTTGGCAGACAGCCGTCATGGGCCAGTGGCGCAGCGGCAACTGGAGGGGCGTAAGTTCAGGCCAGTACCTCTTCGGCAACCCCAGCCTTAAAGAGGATCAGCGGCTTGAGATGTTCTTCGCCGGACGCCCCCGCCGCCTCTGGTTCGCCGGCAACTTCAATCCAACGCTGGCCACCAACGTCGATCAGGCGGCTCTACAGAAGCTCGTCCCGCTCAACCAGGCCGACCGCATCATGCGTCCGCTGGGGCCGGGCCTGAACAACCAGTGGCCGCAGCTTCTCGCCAACGGCACCGTCCGCAGCACCCCCGTCACCGACACGGTGAACTGGAACTCCCGCGCCTTCTACAAAGGCCCTGGATTCTGGAACTCCGACATCTCGGTCTTCAAGAACTTCAGCCTCACCGAAGCTGTCAAGCTGCGCTTCACGGCTGACTTCTTCAATGCCTTCAACCACCCCAACGACGGCAACCCCGATGCCACCACCGGTCTCCAGGATCTGGCCGTCCAAACCAACGACCCGCGTACCATCCAGTTCTCCCTCCGGCTGAGCTGGTAGTTTACGCACGAATGGCGGGGGCTTCCCCTGGCCCCCGCCGCTCCTGTCGCTACTGCTGAGGCAGCCGCCTCAGCCGTTCAATCTCGGCGCGAATCCGCGGCGCTCCCGGCGTGTCGGGATGGTAACGCAGAAACTCCTCCATCTCGCCCGCCGCCTGAACCCAGTTCTTGCGCCGGTAGTGGACCTCCGCCAGTTGCAACTGCGGATGCGAAAAATGGGCCGGATCCAGGCGCCGCGCTTCTTTGAGATACTTCTCCGCAAGGTCAAGGCGGTTCTGTGCCAGGTAGGTCATGCCAAGTTGGGCGTTTGCCAGCGCGTCTTCAGGTTCCCGCAGCACCGCATTCACGTTGAATTTCCAGGCATCGTCGTATTCGCCAAGATTCAGCAGCACGCCGCCCAGGTTCACCAGCGGCGCATACAGCTGCGGATCGGCTTCAAGCGACTTGCGGAAACGCTCGGCAGCGAGAAAATACTCCTGCCGGTGATACGCAAACGTCCCCAGACTGTTCCACGCCTCGGCATACTGCGGCGCCGCCGCGACGGCCGCCAGCATGCGCTCCTCGGCACAGGCGGAGTCGCGCTTCTCAAGGCACTTGAGGGCCTTGGAGAACTGCTCGCGCGCCGCCTTGGGCAGCGTCAACAGGCGCATCGGCACTTTATGGCCCACCGAAACATCGCGGTTGAAATCATCCGCCCTCACCGTCACCCTGACACGGCCCCTGCCATCCGCCACCCCCGGCCCCACAACCACCGTCCGTCGCGATTCGCCCAGCCCGGTCACCGCCACCGAGAGCGTGTAACTGCCCGCGCTCAACTGGTCGAACTTGAATCCCCCGCCCGGCAGCACCATCTTCGTCACCTGAAACGCCGTTGTCGCCCCATGCAGCGTGACCTCCGCCGTGTGGCGCACCTCAAGCCTGCCTTCGAGCGCGAAGGTGGCGGCCAGTGCGGCGTTCAGCAGCAATAACGCGATCATCGCCTTAAGCATAATGCGCGCCGCCGGCTTTAGGAAGACCCGCCTGCTGAAACTGGACAGGATCTCCTCCTATACTGAAAAGGTGAAATTCCTTCGCATCCTGTTTCCCGCCGTGCTGCTCCTTGTCAGCGCCGGCTGCCAGAAGAACCTCCAGACCAACGATGCCGTCCTCAAGGGCGTCAAACAGCATCTGGCCAACAATAAGGGTCTGAACATAGACTCCATGGACATCCAGATCACCAAGGTCGCCTTCCGCGACACCGAAGCCGACGCCACCGTTTCATTCAGGCCCAAAGGCGGCGATGCCGCCGCCGACATGGAGATGAAATACACCCTCGAGCGCAAAGGCAACGACTGGGTCGTCAAGAAGAATCCAACGGCCGGCGGACACGGCGGCATGGGTTCCGGCATGGGCGGCATGGGCGGCGGTATGGGCGCGGGCCAGGGCATGGAGATGCCCCAGAACCACCCGCCGGCCGGCGCGGCTCCGGCCCCGAAGAAGTGAAACGCGTCGCCGTCCTGGGTGGTGGACCCGCCGGTTCGACCGCGGCTGCCCGGCTCGCTTCAGCCGGGCTCGACACCATCCTTCTGGACGAAAAGCTCGCCTGGGAGAAACCCTGCGGCGGCGGCATCACTCATAAGGCCTACCATCGATATCCCTACCTTCTCGAAAACCCGGCAGTCAAATCCAGGATCAGCACCACCATCCTGCGCGCCCCCAATGCCGGCGCATTCCAGATGGAGTTGACCCAGCCCCTCATCATCTATCCGAGGCTCCACCTGAACCGTCTTCTCCTCGACCGCGCCGAACAGGCCGGCGTCCAGATCGAAAAGGAACGCGTCACCGGCCTCGACCGTTCCTCGAACGGCTGGCATATCCGCACCCGCCGCGGGACCATCGACGCCGATTACTGCGTCGTCGCCACCGGCGCCCGCAACTCCCTTCGCAACGTCGGCACCCAATACTCAGCCGCCGACACCATGTACGCCCAGGGCTACTATGTGCCCGTCACGCGGAGCCATATCGATATCCAGTTCTTCTCAAACTTCGAAGGCTACATCTGGGTCTTTCCCCGCCCCGACCATCTCTCCGTGGGCATCTGCGGCAAAGGTGAACCGGCGGCCAAACTCCGCCAACGGCTCGAAAAGTGGATGGCCGAGCACGACATCCCGCTCAAGGACGCCGTCTTCTACGGCCACATGATCCCGGCCCTCGAACGCCCCAGTTTCGTCCGCAACCGCCTGTCCGGCGAAGGCTGGGTCGCCGTCGGCGACGCCGCCGGCCTCGTCGATCCCGTCACCGGCGAAGGAATCTATTACGCCATCCGCTCCGGCGACCTCGCCGCCCAAAGCGTCCTCAACGAAACGCTCGCCCCCGTCGAGCGCCACCGGCTCTACTCCACCGCCCTCCGCGGCGAGTTCCTCGAAGACCTCACCTTCGCCGCCGGACTCGCCAAACGCTTCTTCGTCCAGCAATTCATGTTCTCCAGCGTGCCCGACCGGATGATCCAACTCATGCGCCAAAGCCCGTCGATGACCCTCATCGTCCAGGACCTCTTCGCCGGCACCCAGAACTACCTCGAACTCAAGAAACGTCTCATGGGCAGTCTCAACGGAACCATGCTCGAAATCTTCATGGGCTTCGTGCTCGGCAACCGCGTAGTCAAGGAAGGGAATCTATGAAATTCGACAAAAGCGCCGCGCTCCTCGACCGGGCGCGCAAAGTGATTCCCGGTGGCGTCAACTCGCCCGTAAGAGCCTTCAAGGGCGTCGGCGGCACGCCCCCTTTCATCGTCCGCGGCGACGGCTGCCGCCTCTTTGACGCCGACGGTAACTCTTACATCGACTACGTCGGCAGTTGGGGTCCGCTCATCCTCGGCCACCGCTTCCCGCCCGTCATGGACGCCATCCGCGAGATCCTCGATATCGGCACCAGTTTCGGCGCGCCCACCGAACGTGAAATCGAACTGGCCGAGATGATCCGCGACGCCACCCCCTCCTGCGAGATGGTTCGCCTGGTCAATTCCGGCACCGAAGCCACCATGAGCGCCCTGCGCGTCGCCCGCGGCTTCACCGGCCGCGACCTCACCATCAAGTTCGAAGGCGGCTACCACGGCCACGTCGATTCGCTTCTGGTCAAGGCCGGCTCCGGCATGGCCACCCTCGGCATCGCCGACACCGCCGGCGTCCCCGAAGCCTTCGCCGCAACCACCCTCGCCCTCCCCTACAACTCCGTCGAAGCCCTCGAAACCGCCTTCCGCAACTTCGGCGACAAACTCGCCGCCGTCATCGTCGAACCCGTCGCCGGCAACATGGGCTGTGTCCCGCCCACACGCGAGTTCCTCGACGCCATGGTCCGCCTCACCCAACGCCACGGCGCACTCCTCATCTTCGACGAAGTGATGACAGGTTTCCGCGTCGGCTACGGCGGAGCGCAGCAACTGTTCGGCATCAAACCCGACCTGTCGACCTTCGGCAAGGTCATCGGCGGCGGCCTGCCCATCGCCGCCTATGGCGGACGCGCCGCCGTCATGCAGCGCGTCGCCCCCCTCGGCAACGTCTATCAGGCCGGCACTCTTTCCGGCAATCCCCTGGCCGTCGCCTCAGGCCTGGCGATGCTCCGGCATCTGAAGGCGCATCCCGAGGTCTACACCCAAATCGATGCCGCCGCCGCCCCCGCCGGCACAACCGTGAACCGCGCCGGCTCCATGTTCACCCTCTTCTTCACTGCGGGACCCGTCACCTCCTGGGACACCGCCAAACTCGCCGATACCGAACGCTTCAAAGCCTTCCACCGCCATATGCTCGAATCCGGCATCTACCTGCCCCCGTCTCAGTTCGAAGCCGCCTTTGTCGGCGCGGCTCACGACGACGAATCGGTCGCGGCCACCGTCAAGGCGATCTCCGCGTTCGCTTAGTTATACAAAACAAAGAAGATGGTGCAGGAACCGGTTTCGACCAAACGAACTGGCATCGCCTGTTCGTGTGTCCGTGTTACACTGACTTCGTGCTGAAGAACGTCACCATTACACTCAGCGAAGAGACCGCGCTCTGGGCGCGCAGGAAGGCCGCCGACCAGAACACGTCGGTTTCGAAACTCGTCGGCCGCATGCTCGAAGACCAGATGCGCCTCGGCGATGAGTATTGGCGCGCCTACGACATGTGGCGTACTCTCGGGCCAATCGAAGGAGTTGACGCGGAGCGGCGGCCGAGCCGCGAGGAAGCGCACGAACGTGGATGAACTGGTCTTCACCGACACCAATATCCTCTTGTACGCGGTCGACCGGACCAATCCCGTCAAGCGGGCGAGGGCCGGCGCGTGGCTGGATGCGCTCTGGAAAAGCGGCCGCGGCCGCCTGAGCTGGCAGGTGCTGAACGAGTTCTATGTCAACGCCGTGAGAAAGATGGGCGCGCCGCCGGACGAGGCGCGAAAACGTGTCGAGCTGTTCTCGAATTGGCGTCCCGTCGACATGAGCCTGGGGTTGGCGCAACGTGCCTGGGCCTGGTCCGATGAGTCGCAGATAAGCCACCGGGACTCCCTGATCGTCGCCGCGGCCGAACGTGCCGGCTGCCGCTGGCTGCTGAGCGAGGATTTCCAGGACGGGCGCGGATTCGGCGGCGTCACCGTGGTGAACCCGCTCACGCGCCTGCCCGGCGAGCTTTAGCCTCTATCCCACCTGGTGGATCTGGATCAGGTTCCCGCAAGTGTCGTCAAAAATCGCCGACACCCCCCATTCAGCCTTGTTCGGCTTCACCGGGAAAGCCACCCCCAGCTTCGTCATCCGCTCATATTCGGCCTGCGCGTCCTTCACCCCAAACGAAGTCGCCGGGATCCCGGAGTCGTGGATCGCCTTCTGATAGACCTTCGCCGCCGGATGCGCATTCGGCTCCAGCACGAGTTGCACCCCGTCGAGCGCCTCCGGCGACACCACCGTCAACCACTTGTACTCGCCCGCCGGCATCTCCATCTTCTTCACGAACCCCAGCACTTCCGTATAGAACTTCAACGCCTTGTCCTGGTCGTTGACCAACACGCTCGTCAGGTCGATCTTCATCTGGCCATGATAATCATCGATGCCCCGCAAGGCAAACCGGGGCCTTCGCCTATGACTTCGCGCGCTCTACCATGGATTTCCGGATCGTCACCGTCGTCCGCCCCTCCCCCAGTCTCCGGCTGCCGTCAACCAACTGGCAGTTCAGGAGAAAACGCGGCCGGCGCGGGAAACGCCCCCGCTTTGCAATCCTACTGAATCACCCGCAGCGGATTCTCGTTCACCACCGGCCCGCCCCGCATCGCCCGTCTCATCGCCCCGATCCTGACCGACCCCCTGAACAACGCCCCGGCCGGAATGAATCCGCCGACCTTATAGGTCCCTACCGCGGCCAGCGCCATCGACGCCATGCAGCCGCACTGCGAGCAATCCGGGTCGCCGCCAAACTGGCAGGGCGTGATCGACGTCTGGAAATCGGCCGAAATCGTCCCGGTCACCTGCGAGAAAATACAGTCCGACGGGCTCGACGGCGGGCTGTTGAATTGGTCCACCAGCCGCTTCGGCATCGCCACTTTCGGATACCGTTCCCGCAGGCCGTGGATCTGCCGGATCGCCTCCGCCCGTTCGGCCGGCGTCAGAATCTCAGGCATTTCGTCGCCGCGCTGCGGCGTGAACATCGAAAACCAAACCTTCTCCACGGCATCGACGCCGCTCCAGAATTGGGTGAACTCCTCCAGGTACCCCGGCCGCTTCATCATCTGGCCCGTGATGGTGCAGTGGACTGTCACCCGCTGGTTGGCGATGTTCCTGAGAATCCGTTCGTAAGTCGCGGGCTTGCGCCGCGCGTCATGTTCGGGCTGCAATCCGTCCACCGACACGGAAAGCGTGAACCCGGTGTATGTCTTCCAGACATCCGGCATCTCCCGGAACGCGCTGGTGACCAATTGAACATGAATTCCACGCGCCAGCAACCGCGGCAAAACCTGCTCCACCTCGCGGTACCGCACCAGCGGATCGCCGCCGACCAGGGACAGATGCAGCGGGCGGTGCTCGTCGGCCAGCTTGAGAATCCTGCGCACCAGTTCGTCGCCCTTGAAGTCGCCCAACTGCCGCAGATTCACGCCCGTACCTAGATGCTGGTCCTCGTAGGCGTAGCACCCCGGACATCGCAACGGGCATTCCTTGGTGATTTCGATCGACAGGGTGGGTTTCTGACCCTTCAGGATCATCCCCCAAGCGCGCATGATGTCGCCGGCCTGCATTCACACCTCTTTCGTCAAGATTCGAGCCTGTACCCATATTTTAGACGCAACCCGGCCCCGATAGATGTCACTATTTTCATCTCGAACCCCAGCAGTCCGACTTCCCGGCCAGCGCCGAAGCTGTCCAGATTCCGTGAGAACTCCCGCGTCCCGCCGCCACTAGTCCCATGGTGGACGATCCACTGGAGATCCTGGAACTGAGGCGCGCCATTGCGGGGGCGACGGCCGCCGAGGTTCGACAGATCGTCGAGGATCGTTTGCCGCGTGTCGCTCCGCCGGCCACCGGCCCGGAGTTCGACGCCTGGACATGGTCGCTCTATGATCTCGGTTTGGCGGCCGAGACCATCCCCGACCCCGTCATGGCCGTCGATCTCTACGCCCGGTCGGTCGCGTTCAACAGGACCTCGGAACTTCTGTGTTCAGCCGCTCTGGTTCGTTCAGGCCTTTGTTTAGAACAACTTGGCAGGTGGCTGGAGGCCAAACGCCTCTACGAAGCGGCTCAGGAGGGTTCGTTTGGTTGGCCCCAAAACCGGGCCATCCTCCTCTGGCGGCTGGGCCGTCTGCAGCGTGCCGCCGAGGAGCCGGACCAGGCCCTGAGTTCGTTTGGTCAACTCCTGGACCTGCTGCCCCAGGAGGGCATCTCCCCCCAGGAGGTCACCCTCGAATGGGCCGCCTGCCTCGATCAGACCGGCTGCGTCCAGCCCGCCATCGACCAGTTAGAGGCTCTCTCACGCCAATCCCACCCCCTCGCGGTCGAGGCCCTGGTGCGTTTGTCTTCGATTCTTCTTCGCCTGGGAGAGAGCGCCAACGCCCGGGCAGCACTTGAACGGGTGATCACCCATCCCATGGCCGACCCGGCAACCAGGTTAGCGGCAAACCTCCGCCTCGACCAGCTACAGACACTTTAGTCTTTATTCCGGACCGCGACGGTGGTACTGTTGAAACCGCCATGTACTGGACACGGGCGGTCTGCATCCTGCATATTCTGGCCGCGGCGGGCTATGCCGTCATGCTCTCGAACGACTCGATGCGGGTGGCCGGAGCCGTCGCCGGCTCTCTGCTCGTGTCGGCGATCCTGCTCTTGCTGGGCAACCGCTGGGTGGTCATCTACAGCGGCGTGCTGGCAATCGTGAGCCTCGCGTTCCTCTTCTTCCTCGCCTTCTCCGTCCTTGGGCCTGAGGAGCACATCGCCCCAACCGCCCTCGGCAGCGCGGCCTATCTGGCGCTGCATGCCGCCGCCGTCCTGGCCGAATGGGTCAGCGCCAAGAGTGAGCCTGACGTCACCGTAGCGCCGGACTAAGACGCCGGCGCCATCACACTAGCCCAGGACTAGGGCTACTAGCGCAGTCCATTTCTCGGTCATTTCCCGAACTCCTTGCCCCCTCTGTTCTCGCCGATAGAAAGAGTGAGGAGATCGTTTCAGCCTGCCGATTCAAGTCATTTTGGTCGCCGCGGCGCTACTGGCCGGCGGTGGGCAGGCCCAGGAATCTCACTGGCGGCGGTACGCGACGGATCATTTTGAGATGTGGACCCAGGCCGAACCGGGCGCGGCACGGCAGGCGGTCTTCCATCTTGAGAGAATCCGGAGCCGGCTCCTCTCCGAGCAGTATCCAGGGTTGCGCGCTCCAGCCGGCCGTTTGAAGGTTCTGACGTTCTCCTCAGAGCGGGAATACGCCCGTTTTCGGGTGGATCCCGGCTCCCCCGCGTACTTCGTGGGCGGCCCCGGCGGCGGTTACGTCGTTGTGGGCCGCCTTACGGAGGATTTCCCCGCCCTGCTCACACACGAACTCGTCCATGCCTTCCTGCGTTCCAGCGGCGCACAGTGGCTCTGGTGGGTTGAAGAGGGTCTGGCCGAGAATCTGGCCCGTCCGGTCCGCGTTCGCTCAAATGGCGGCGATGCGGCGTACTTGAGCCAGCATTGTTCGTCAACGCCTGAACCAGCCAGACGGACCGAGTGCCACGCACGAGCGGCCAGCCATGTCGCCTGGATGCTCTCCGGCGAGGAACGACAAACCAGGTTCAAACAATGGATGGCAGAGGCGTCAAAGGGTGGTCCAAATCATCAGTCGCCGGCCGTGTCGTGGGACGGAGAGATTGTCGAGCAGGACGCCGGGTATTCGATCAACGCTGTCCGGGCCGAACTGCTGGCCCGCCTCGGACGGATCGACGAGGCTGTCGATGCGCTCGGACCCGCGCCGCCCGGCGCCGGCATCCTGCGATCAATTGGCCTCCACGCGATCGCCCGCGGGCGCGTCGAGCAGGGACTTCAACTGCTGCGCCAGGCTTACCTGCTCGGGGACCGCGACCCGGCCATGCTGCGCGAACTCGCTCTTGCCGGGCAGTCCGCTCCAGCGGGCCAGTTTTTCGAATACATGGAGGCGCTGCTGGCGGCCTCGCCATCAGACGACTCCTCGCGGATGGTGCTGGCTTCGCACTACCTGTTCCAAGGCCGCCGCGACGATGCCAGACGCCACCTTGCCCTGGTCAGGGAGGTCCCTTCCGGCCAGCGCGACTACTACCGCCGCGCCGTCCTGGTGGCTGGACTGGCCGTGCCGATTCAAACTTCGGTCAGCGACAACTAATCCACGGCGATTCCGGATAGAATAGCCTCGAAACGGAGAACCGGAAATGCGCGTCCATCCCTTGATCCATGCCTTGATCCCTGCCTTGATCCTTGCCTGTGTGGCCATGCCGCTGTGTGCCCAGACCGGCGCGGCCGACCTGTTCGCCGGAAAGGACCCGTTGGATGCGTTGTCGTACCGGGGGCCGGGAGCGGGGCTGGTCCGCGGCACGGCTGAACGCGTGGCGGCTCAGGGCCAGGGCTTCAAGGAGGCTCTGAGGATGACCACCCTGGCGCTGCCCGACAATGCCACCGGCGCCGACGAGAGCGTCGTCCGTGTCCATTCCAGCGGGCAGATCGCGATCGCCAAGGGCGATCTGATTCTGGCCGAATTCTGGATCCGCTGCGTCGAGAGCGCGTCAGGCGAATGCGTCACCCGGCTGTCAATCCAAGGCGACGGTCCCGAGCAGACGCGCATCGCTGCCCGCACGGAGCTGGCCAAGAGAGACTGGCGCAAGGCGCGCATGGCGCTTACCGCGGCAGCCGGCGACGACGCCGGCGGCTATTCGGTCGACTTCCTCATGGGCCAGCAGCGCCAGACTGTCGATATCGCCGGCATCTCGCTGAAGCTCTATCCCGCCGGCACTACCGGCGCTTCGCTTGGCATTGCCGAACCCTACGAAGGGGCATCCCCCGACGCCGCATGGCGCAAGGCGGCGGCGGAGAGAATCGACAGGATCCGCAAAGCGCCGCTCAGCGTGCTGGTCTCCGATGGCTCCGGCAAGCCCGTTGCCGGCGCTCAGGTCCGCGTCAGGATGACCCGCCACGCCTTCCCCTGGGGCACGGCCATCGCCGCCCAGATGCTGCTGGCGGACACTCCGGATTCAGAGCGCTACCGCAAAACGTTCCTGGAGAACTTCAACGCCGTGGTCTTTGAAAACGACCTCAAGTGGCCGCAGTGGGAGCGCAACCGGCAGTTGGGCCTGGACGGCGTCGCCTGGATGCGCAGGAACGGCATCACCTGGATTCGCGGGCACACCCTTGTCTGGCCGAGCTGGCGCTGGTTGCCGCAGGACATGCGAGGCATCGCCGGAGATACGGCCCGGCTGAGGAAACGGGTGGAGAATCACATCGCCGATGCCGCATCGGCCAACCGCGGCACGTTGAAGGACTGGGACGTGCTGAACGAGCCTTACACAAACTACGACCTGATGACGCTGCTGGGCGACCGCGTGATGGTGGACTGGTTCAAGCTGGCCAAGCAACACGACCCCGTCGCGACGCTCTACATCAACGATTTCGGAATCCTGTCCGATGGCGGCGCCGGCCTGATGCACATCAACCACTACGAGCGGACCATCCAGTCTCTGCTCGATCAGGGCGCGCCCGTGGAAGGCATCGGGATGCAGGGCCACTTCGGAGGGCCCACGCCGCCGGTTCGAATGCTCGAAATCCTGGACCGTTTCGCGCGATTCGGCAAGCCGATCGCGATCACGGAGTTCGATTTCGAAATCGACGACCAGCAGTTGCAGGCCGAGTTCACACGGGACCTGTTGACCGTGTGTTTTTCGCACCCCTCAGTGAACCAGTTCCTGATGTGGGGCTTCTGGGAAGGCCGCCACTGGAGACCGCGCGGGGCGATGATCAACCGCCAGTGGGACCCGAAACCGAACTATCGCGTCTGGCGCGATCTGGTCTACAAACAGTGGTGGACCGACGAGACGGTGACGACAGGGGCGGACGGCCGCATCGCGTTGCGCGGATTCATGGGCGACTACACGATCGAGGCCTCGCACGGGGGCAGGAGCGCCCGAGCGCCGCTGAAGCTCGCGGGCGATGGCGTTCATCAGTTCGTGCTTGTAGTGAAGTAGGTCCGCATGGCGGCGAAACCTGCTCACTCTTCATGAGGCGTATCCGCAACTACCGGGTTTTCTGCACAACACGTGAGGCGGGCGTTCGGCGAGCCGCTGCGCGTTAGGGGGCGGTATGGTGTGTCGTACCTCGCGCTTACGCACGAGGCTCGCTGGAAACGAGCATGGTGTGGTGTACCTCGCGCTTACGCACGAGGCTCGCCTGAAGACGGGTATCTGTGTAACTTCAGTGCTTTCAAGAGGGCTACGGGCAGGCGCCTCGTGGGGATCATGATGCGCGGCGCGCGTCTTTGACTGCGTTCGCAGCCTCAGCCGGCGAAGGCGCGGCGCGGGTTGTCGACCATCAGCGTCTTGCGGATGCCTGCGTCGAGTTGCGGCAGGAAGCCGGTGTAGATGAATGTAAAACCGTTGAACTGGCCGCCGCCTGGCTCGCCGACGCGGTACCAGCCGGAGTCCTGCGAGATGAGGGTCCGGCCGAGCAGTTTCTTCTGTTCCATGAGACGGACGCACTCGAGGTGCCAGGCGGCGCTTTTGGCGTTGATGCCGTCGAATTCGACCCACGCGCCGGCCTGCGCGGCACGGACGTGAAAAGTGTGATCCTTTTCGCTCTGAGCGTGGACCCAGACGAACTTGTTGGCCGGGCACTTCAGCTTGTCGAGGATCTCGAGTTGAGCCATGGCGGCGGGACCGGCGCCGTTGGTATGCGAACAGATGGGCAGGCCGGTCGCTTTTGACGTGATGGCGGCGGCGGTGATGAGTTTCGTGTCAATCGGTTCGAAGGGGAATCCGTTGACGGCGGTCTTGATGAAGCGGGGCTTCACGCCCTCGAAGCCGTCGCGGGCCTCGCGGACCCAGCGGCTGGCGAGTTGTTCGGCCGATTCGTCATAGGCGTATTTCGGGACGCCCACGCGTTTGGCCGCGCCGTAGATGCCGGTGTTGGTCCAGAGTTCGATGCCGGTCGCCTGCTGGAGTTTCAGCAGGAGGCGCGGGTCGCGGCCGAGATAGTTGGGTGTGCATTCAAGGAAGCGGACGCAGCCGAACGACTTCAACTCCTCGATCCTGGGCAGGGCGGCTTTATATGCGTCGTCGAGAGAATAGCGGGAACGGGAATCGCCCTCCGCGCCGGCGAAGTCGACCAGCACATGTTCATGCACCAGAACGGAGCCGGGGACGGCTTCGGGCGCAGGCGCGAAGCCAAGAGCCGCGGACGACAGCAGCCAGTCGCGCCGGGTGAGTCGGGAAGGGTTGGCAGTGGGCATGGATACAGCATATCGTCAAGGAGGGCAGGACTGGATCTGAGAAGCGGGACCCCGCTGGCACGACAGGCCAGGAGGCCTGTCCCACTTGGGGCGGCTTACATGGCGCGGGAGCGGATCTTTTCGCGGTCCACCAGTTCGTCGAAGACGGCGAGGACCTTGCGGCGGAACTCATAGACGCGTTTGACGCTGTCGCGAAAGGCGGTGTCGTAGCCGGGGTGGGAGAGCCACTTCTCGATCATGAGGCGGGGGATCTCGATGTCGCGGCGCAGTTTTTCGGCGGGCGTGCCACGCAGGAAGAGGCCATAGAACATCGCGGCTTCCTTATGGATCGCCTCGGGGTCGTGGTCTTCACGAATCGCGATGGAGTGGATCGCCAAGCAACGAACCTCAACGGGTGTGAAAAATCCGAGTATAAACAGGGCGGCCCGGTTTGAGCAAGAGGCGGATCCCGGCGCCGGGATACGACCGGGGAGCTTCCTTCGAGTATTTGATGCGGGATTGCGGCGTGAGGACTTCAGGAGACGCGCCCACTGTTTGCTAACCTCAAGGGAATGCTTCGATTTCGGGCCAGACATGCGCTCGCTGCCGTCGTGGTGACGGCATTGGCGGGCGCTGCCCTGGTCAACTATCCACAACTCGGCCTGCAGCCGGACGGAAGCTACCTGATCCCGACGGGACAGAGGCTGACGCCGGCGGGCGTGCACTTCGAGGTGAACGACCGCCCGTTGGGGATGGTGCTGAGTCCGGACCGGAAACGGCTGGCCGTGGTCACGGGTTCGAATTTCGCCCCTCGCGCGCTGTACATACTCGATGCATCGGACGGGCGCAGGATCCATGAGCAGCCTCTGGGCGATTCCTTTGCGGGTGTCGCGTTTTCGCCCGACGGCCGGCGGATCTTTGTGGGCGGGGGCGGCGCGGATAAGATCTACTACCTGAAACAGACCGCGACCGGATATGTGGAAGAGCCCGGAGTCGATCTGCCGAAGGCGGCGCCGAGCGGGTTGTCGGTGTCCAGGGACGGCTCGAAACTGTTTGTCGCGCTCAACCTGAAACATACGATTGCGGTGGTGGATGTGGAGAGCCGCAGGGTGGCTGAAATCGCCGTGGGGATGCACCCGTATACGACACTGGCGACTCCGGACGGCAAGAAGGTGTATGTATCGAACTGGGCCGGGCGGCGGGCGAAGGAAGGCGACACGAAGGACGAGAACTTCGGCATCGTGGTGGATCCGCGGACGGGGATCCCGTCGTCGGGGAGCGTCTCGGTGATCGATGTCGAGAAGATGGTGGCGGTGGCGGAGATCGAGACCGGGCTGCATCCGTCGGCGCTGGCGATCAACGCCGACGGGAGCCGCCTGTACGTCGCCAACGCCAACAGCGACACGGTGTCGGTGATCGATACGGCCGAGGACAAGCCGCTCTATTCGATCAACGTGAGGCCGGGTTTGAAATCGCCGATCGGCAGCGCTCCGAATGCGTTGACGCTGAGCCCGGACGGCAAGACGCTGTTCGTGGCCAACGGGGCCAATAATGCCATCGGCGTGGTGGATTTGACCGGACAGCCGCCAAGACTGAAAGGCTACATCCCGACAGGCTGGTACCCGACGGCCGTGGCGGCGACCGGGGACGGGCTGAAACTGTGGGTGGCGAGCGGTTATGGATTCGGGTCGATCACGCCTCTGGCGGCGGGCAAGACGGGCCGCAGTTACCGGGACCGGGCGGGCGTGGTGTCGCTGGTTGATGTTCCGGGAAGCGAACGATTGAAGGTGATGACGCAGCAGGTGCTGGCCAACAACCGGCTGGTGACCGCCGGGTACGAGCGGAGTTCGAAACACCCGGTTCCAATGGGCGCCGGGGAGACATCGCCCATCAAGCACATCTTCTACATCATCAAAGAGAACCGGACATACGACCAGCTTTTCGGCGATTTGCCGCAGGGCAACGGCGACCCGTCGCTGGTGCAGTTCGGGCGCGAGGTTTCGCCGAACCATCACGCTTTGGCCGAACAGTTCGTGTTGCTGGACAACTTTTACACGCCGGCGGATCAGAGCGCGCTGGGCCACCGCTGGTGCACGCAGGGCTATGCCAGCGACTGGATCTTCAAATACGGCAACGGGCGAAACGACGCCAATCCGATGCTCTATGCGCCGAACGATTTTCTGTGGGACGTGGCGAAGGCGGGCGGGCGCACGGTGCGCAGCTATGGCGAGCGGGGCGCGAACACGTTCACGCCGCCCGAGGCGACGTTCATGGATATCTACAACGGCTGGAAGTCGGGCCAGATGACGGTTCAGATCAAGCCGCGGACGTTCATCGCGGGGTTGAAGGACATCTACCATCCCGAGTATCCGGCGTTCGGCGGCAGGGTGCCGGACCAGTACCGCGCGGACATCTTCCTGCGTGAATTCGGCGAATTCGTCAAGGAGGGCAACCTCCCGGAACTCGTCATCATTCTTTTGCCGAACGATCACACGAACGGGACATCGCCTGGATTGCCGACGCCGCGCTCGGCGGTGGCCGATAACGACCTGGCGCTGGGGCGGATCGTCGAAGGGATATCGAAGAGCCGGTACTGGAGAGATTCGGCGATCTTCGTGGTCGAGGACGACGCGCAGAACGGGGTGGATCATGTCGCCGGACACCGCACGATCGCGCTGATGATCAGCCCGTGGGTGAAGCGCAAGGCGGTGGACAGCCGTTTTTACACGACCATCAACCTGTACCGGACGATCCTTCAGATCTTCGGACTGCCGCCGCAGAACCAGTTCGATCTGGCAGCGGAGCCGATGTTTTCAGTCTTCGCCGAACAGGCGGATACGACGCCGTATACGGCGCTGCCGAACCGGATTCCGCTGGATGAATTGAACCCGCCGATCAGTACGCTCAAGGGCAAGGCGCTAGAGGACGCGCAGGCGTCGATGCGGATGAATTTTTCGGAGCCGGACGCGGCGCCGGAGGAGATTCTGAACCGGGTGGTGTGGCGGTCGACGATGGGGATGAAGCGGCCGTATCCGGGGCGGTAGAGCTAATTCACCAGCGCGTTGAAGAGAAGCTTGAGCGTGAGGTAGCTCTGGGCGCGGTATTGGGGGCGGAAGCCGAAGAGAATGGCTTTGCCTTTTCCCATTGGGGCTTCGACGAGGGCGGATTTGGCGGCGATGAACTTCTCGCCGAGCAGCCAGCCCGAAGCGAGGACTCCGGACGGGGCGTAGCGGGCGATCGAGCGGATTCCGGGCGCTGCGGGGTCGAAGGCGGGGCCGGATTCCATCCAGACGGTGAACTCGCGCGGCAGGCCGAGGGTGAGCGGAGACGCGCCTTCGAGATGCACCTTGAGCAGAGAACCGGGGCAGTAGAAGTCGCGGTTGGGGACGCCGGCGAGGACGTCGGTGGCCGCGACGCCGAGTTGAGCGATGGCGTAGGCGGTGGAGCCGTTCAAGAAGACAAGTTTGCCGCCTTCCGCGGCGAATTCCTTGAGGGCGGCCGCGCCTTCGGGTCCGAGGCCGCCGAGGAATTCGGCGGGCATTGCGCCCTGGCGGAACCCGTTCTGGATGGTCGCGGCGGATTGGTCCGGGAAGACGATGACGTCGAAGTCGCCGCGCAGGCGGCCCTGGCGGATGCGGGCATTGCCGGGGCTCGAGTAGTCCCAGCCGAAATGTTCGAGGATCCAACGGGTCCAGCCTTCGTCCATGCTGGGCGTGAAGCCGCGGTAGAGGCCGACGCGGGGCTTGGGCAACGGGGAGAAGCCGGCCCGTGCGCGGCCGATGGAGAACGCGCCTGATGAGAGATTGCGGTAGACAGGACGGCCGGCTTTCCAGGCAGCGTTGACCTCGCGCCAGGAGGTGGAATCCGAGGCGGAAAGCGTGCCCGGCGCGGCTGAAGTCGATGTGAAAGAGAAGCCGCGGGCTGGTTGGGTGTTCGCTCCCAGTTCGGAATCAATCTGATCTACTTCGACGCCCATCAGCAACGGGAGAGTGTGGGCGGTAACGTCATACGGACGCTTCGGGGGGCCGCCGGGATAGAGGCGCAAGTCGGGGTAATCCTGCTTTTCCAGCAGCGTCTTGGCGAAAGCCGAGAATGGCTGGGTCATGCGGACGACATAGGAACCGGCCGGGTAGGACTTGCCCTGGGCGGTGAAGGGTTGCGCGGCGCGCTCGATTTCGACTGCGCCGAATTCGAGAGTCTCCAGGAGTTTCTTCGCCGCGCCGGGGTCGTCCTGTGAAGCGGTCACGACGAAGGCGGAAGGCGAGGTGCGAGACGCGGCGCGGCCGAGCATCGTGTGGAAGTTTCGCAGGAACGGCTCGCGGCGGTTGGCGGCGACGGTGAGCAGCGACTGGATGGCGACGAGTTGGTCATCGACGATATTGCGCAGCGTCCATGTCCCGCCCTGCCAGGGCTCGATGTGGTTCCAGGTGCGTTCGCGGGCGGAGTAGCCCTGCGACGTGGTGGAGAGCTGATCGGGCTTGAGGGTGACGGGCGTGGCGATGCGGACGCTGGCCGATTCGCTCAGGATGCGAATGCCGCCATGGTAGCTCTGATAGTGGCGCGCCGGGGTCCAGAGGTCGTACATGGCGTTGACGGCGACGCCCTGGCGGCCCGACGCGGTGAGGTCGGCGGCCATGGCCGCGCCGAGCATGTTGGCCTGTTGAATGATGAGCGGATCGACGTTGGGTTCAATTGGATCCATGAACGGCGGCACCCAGATTCGGGCGGCGGTGGGGCCCATCTGATGGAGGTCATAGACGATCTGCGGGTGCCAGCGGTTGTGAAGCTGGCTGATGACGGCGCGCGTCTCGGCCTGCGAGAAGATGTACCAGTCGCGGTTGTTGTCGTGACCGACGTATTTCTGATACAGCTCCGGCGGCGCCGTGCCTTCGTAGGGCGTGCCGAGCGTCTTGCGGTACCATGCGCCGACGATGTCGAGGCCGTCGGGATTGATTGTGGGCGCGAGGATGACGATCGTGTTGTCGAGAATGGCGCGGACGCCGGGGTCGTTCGAAGTGGCCAGGCGATGAGCGTATTCGATCGCCGCGTGAGAGCTGGCGACTTCGGTGGCGTGGATGGAGCAGGTGATCAGGACGATGGTCTTGCCCTCGGCGATGAGCTTGGCGGCGTCGGCGGGCGAGGTCTGGCGGGGGTCGGCGAGACGCTTCTGAATCTGGCGGTAGTGTTCGAGGCGGGCCAGAGTCGCGGGGGCTGCGATGAAGGCGGCGATGAGGGGACGGCCTTCAGTGGACTTGCCGAATTCGGCCACCTGGACGCGGTCGCTGGCGGCGTCGAGTTGTTTGAAGTAATCGACGACTTTGGGCCATTCGAGCGTCGTGCGGTCGGCGCCCATCTGGTGGCCGAAGAACTGATCGGGCGCCGGGGGCGCGGCGGTGAGCAGTGCGGCCGCGAGGAAGAATAATAGCGTCTTCTTCATGATTGTTCAGTTCTCCGATTCCCTGGTTGAACGGGCGGGGGTGGGGTGACGCCATTTGCGGGATGAATCATTGCCTTCTGCGGGCTGAAGCCCTTTGCAGGCTGAAGCCCGCCCCACCGCTGTTAGGGGCGGGCGAGTTCACGCCAGAGGGCGCTGTAGTAGCGCATGAAGCGTTCGGGCTCCTTGCTTTCGGCGCATTCCATGAGGGTGTAGCGATCGTACCTGGAGGCGTTCAGAAGTTGGAAGAGTTCGCGCCAGGGATAGGCCGGGTTGGCGAGTTCGTTGATGTGGCAGCTCTTGATCCAGGGACGAAGGAGGTCGAAGCTCTGCTTCACGCTGCCGTTGACGACATCAGTGGGATTCGAGTTCCAGCAGAGGCCGACGGACGGGTGGTTGGCCTGTTTCATGATCTCGGCGCAGACCGCCGGGACTTGCGTATCGCGGCCATGGACCTCAAGCCAGATTTCGACGCCACGCACCTTGGCGTAGTCGCCGCACTCTTTCAGGGCCAAGCCGATATTGGCGATGGTCTGTTCCCGCGAGACGCCTTCCGGGAAGCCGTTGGGCCGGACCTTGACTCCCATCGCGCCGGTGTCCTTGGCCAGATCGACCCAGGTCTTGGTCTCCTCGATGTTCTTGCGGCGGACGGCCGGGTCGGCCGCATGGTATTCGCATGTGGAGCCGAAGCCGACCAGCTTGATCCTGCTCTGGGCGAACCGCTCCTTGACCTTGAGGCGCTCGGCGACTCCAAGCGACGGTTCGACGCCGTGCTTGTGCGTCGTTCGCAACTCGACGCCGGAGAAGCCGGCTTGCTCCAGTTTGGTGATGAGGGTTTCGAGGTCCCAGTCCTTGAGGACGTTGTAGGTGACGGCTCCGAGCTTCATGGCTTGCGCGGTCCTTTCTGCCAAGTACAATTCTACGCCGGTTCGGCGATTGGCTCGTCGGGAGGCGGCGTGAGTTCGTGGCCTTCCCACTTGGCGATGACGGCGGTGGCCAGGCAATTACCGAGCAGGTTGACCGATGTCCGCGCCATGTCCATCAGGGTATCGACGCCGAGGATGATGGCGACGCCTTCAAGCGGCAGGTTGAACGTGGCGAGCGTCGCCGCCAGGATGATCAGGGAGGCGCGCGGCACGGCGGCAACACCCTTGCTGGTGACCATGAGCGTGGCGATCATGGTGAGTTGCTGGGTGATCGTCATTTCGATGCCGGCGGCCTGGGCGACGAAGACCGAGGCCAGGGCGAGGTAGAGCGTCGAACCATCGAGGTTGAAGCTGTAGCCCATGGGCAGAACGAAGCTGACGATGTGGCGCGGGACGCCGAATTTTTCCATGTTGCGGATGGCCATGGGGAACGCGGCTTCGCTCGAGGCGGTGGAGAAGGCCAGCACATAGGGATCCTTGGCCGCGCGGATGAAGCGCATCAGCGGAATCCTGAAGATGACAACGACGATGCCGAGGACGATGATGACGTAGCCGGCCAGGGCAAGGTAAAGCGCGCCGATCAGCTTGCCGAGTCCGAACAATACGCCGATGCCCTTGGCTCCGACAACGGAGGCGATGGCCCCGCCGACGCCGAACGGCGCGAGGTACATCACATACCTTGTGTATTCGAACATGATGTCGGCCAGCGATTTGCAGAAGTTCGTCACGGGCTTTGCTTTATCGCCGATAGCGATGCAGGCGGAGCCGAACAGGAAGCAGAACACGACCAGTTGAAGGACTTCGTTGCGGGCCATGGCGTCGATGATGCTGGTTGGAGTGGCGTGTTCCAGAACACCCAGGATGCTCGACTTGCCATCGGGCAACTGGGTCTGGACGCCGCGCTCGATCGGGACGCCGTCGCCCGGCCGGAAGTAGTTGACCGAAAGCAGCGCCAGAAACAGCGCGCCCACAGTGGTCACGTTGAAGTAGATGAGCGACTTGATGCCGATGCGCCCCATGGCCTTGGCGCTGCCCGAACCGGCGATGCCATAGACCAGGGTGGCGAACAGCAGCGGGGCAATGATGGACTTGATCAGCCGCAGGAAGATACGGCTCAGAATGTCCAGTTGAATCCCGAAAGCAGGGAAGTAATGGCCGATGGCGACCCCGGCGGCCATGGCGATGAAGATCCACTGGGTCAGGGAGATTTTCTTGAGAAATTTCAACGTTCACCCCATTTGAGTTTTTGCCGCAGCACGTCGAAGAACAGCATCCGAGGCGGGCGGATCAGGCTGAGAAAATGGCGGGAGCTGCGGCAGATGACGCGGTCCTGCTGATTCATCGGCTCGCCGACCTGGCCGTCGATGGTGAGGTAGGCGTCGCCGTCGAGGGCGAGATTCAGAATCTGAATGACGCTTGAATCCGAGACGATGACGGGCCGGTTGGTCAGCGTGTGCGGACAGATCGGCGTGATGCAGAGGGCTCCGACGGACGGGAAAACGATGGGTCCGCCGGCGGAAAGGGAGTAGGCGGTGGACCCGGTGGGCGTGGCGACGATGAGCCCGTCGGCCTTGTAACGGCAGACGAAGTGGGCATCGACGTTGCAGACGAGGTCCATCATGCGGGCGATGTGAGCCTTGGTGATGACGACATCGTTCAACGCTTCATACCGGGCGACGACTTCCCCGCCCCGGTGCAGTTCGCAACTCAACATGCGACGCTTGGCGATGCGGTGTTCGTTATGCAGCGCGCGTTCGAGTTCGGGGAAGAGTTCATCGGTCGAGATGGCCGTAAGGAAACCGAGTCCGCCGAGGTTGACGGCGAGCAGCGGCGTTTCGACTTCGTTTACGCCGATGGCGCGCGCGGCGCTGAGCAATGTTCCGTCGCCGCCGAGCACGATGACGAGCTGGCAGCCCTTGGGCACATCGTCGCGAGGCAAGCCGTCGGCGCGGCCGGCATAGGCTGCCGTGACCTCGTCGGAACGCACGCCGATGCCGCGCGCCTCAAGCCAGGTCAGCAGCGCCGGGACCAATGTCCGCGCTTCACGCGCGTCAGGTTTGGAGATGACTCCGACTGTCTGGATCGAATCCATAAAGAAGGTATTCTATGTTGCCTTCAGCCCCGGCGATAGGGCTTTCCATCAAACGCGTTTCGAAACCGAGGCCGGCCGCCGCGGCCTGCACACGATCACAGGCGGCCTGGCGGACCGCCGGATCACGAACGATGCCCCCCTTGCCGACCTCTCCGCGCCGCGCTTCGAACTGCGGTTTCACCAGAATGACCATGCGGCGGGGCGTCGCCAGCAGAGCGGCAAGAGCGGGAATGATGAGTGTAACACTGATGAAGCTGACGTCACAGCAGGCGAAGCCGGCCGGTTCGCCGATCAGCGCAGGTTCCAGATAGCGGGCGTTCACGCTTTCGTGCAGAACGACGCGCGGGTCCGTGCGGAGCTTCCAATGGAGCTGGCCGCGTCCGACATCGACGGCATGGACACGGGCAGCGCCGCGTTGCAGAAGACAGTCGGTGAACCCGCCCGTCGATGCGCCGATATCGGCGCAGACCAGACCGGTGACGTCGATGCCGAAACCGTCCAGCGCGCCGGCCAATTTGTAACCGCCGCGGCTGACATAAGGCAACTGTTCGAGAAGTTCGATGGCCGCGTCATCGGAGACCGGCGCGCCGGCTTTGTCCACGCGCTGGCCCGCGACCATGACTTGTCCGGCGAGGATCAGAGCCTTGGCCTTCTCGCGGCTCTCGACCAGGCCGCGGTCGAGCAGCAGTTGGTCGAGACGGCGCCTGGGCGGCTTCATGGGTTCACTTCGAGCGGTCGACCACGAGGTCGGCCAGTTCATGGAGGCGGCGGGCATTGGGGCCGAAAGCCTCGATGCAGGCGTGTGCCGACACGCGCTCGTTTTCGGCCATGCGGCGCGACGCTTCGATGCCGTACACCGACGGGAATGTGATCTTATTCTGCTCGGCGTCCTTACCCGCTGTCTTGCCAAGCTGTTCCGAAGTTTGGAGGACGTCGAGGAGGTCGTCGACGATCTGGAAGGCGAGGCCGATGTGCTCTCCATAGCGGCTCAGCGCATCAAGCTGCGCCTCGCTGGCGCAGGCATGGATGGCGCCCATGCGGACGCTGGCCTTGAGCAGAGCGCCGGTCTTGGCGCGGTGGATACGGTCGAGCAATTCGGCGGTGGGCGTCAGCCGTTCGCCTTCGATGTCGTGAACCTGTCCGGCGATCATGCCGCCGACGGTCGCCGAGGCAACGGCCAGTTCACTGACAAGGCGCGCATCGCCAATCGAACCCAACACGACAAAAGCGTGCGTGAGCAGGGCGTCGCCGGCGAGGATCGCCATGGCCTCGCCGAAGACCTTGTGGCTGGTCGGACGGCCGCGCCGCAGGTCGTCGTTATCGAGGGCCGGCAGATCGTCGTGGATCAGCGAATAGGTGTGGATCAATTCGAGGGAACAGGCAACGTCCATGATGCGCCCAGGTTCGCCGCCGCTCACCGCCCGCGCCGCTTCGATGCAGAGGACCGGCCGGACGCGCTTGCCGCCCGCGAAGAGGCTGTAGCGCATGGCGTTGTGGATGGTTTCGGGCGGTTCGGTGGCGGGAGGAACAAGACGGTCCAGGGCCTCGTCGATGAGGTGGCCCTTCTGTTCGAGGTACTCGCCGATGGAGACGGTGGCCGCGCTCATTCGTCCTCCGGCGAAAACGGCGTGGGAGCGTCCACGCCGGCCTCCCTCATGAGGATTTCCACGCGCGCTTCGGCCTCGGTGAGGCGTTTCCGGCAGGCCGCGCTCAGCCGCATCCCCTCTTCGAACAGTCTGATGGACTCGTCGAGCGATTCCTCGCCGGCCTCCAACTGCTTCACGATGGCTTCGAGCGCGTCGAGACTCTCTTCGATTCCGGGTTGCGGTATGTCCGCTACGCCAGCCGGCTGTTTTGCCATGGGTCTATTTTACCTGCTGGTCCCGCGCAGGGGATCAGCCCAGGTGAATCTCCTCAGGCGCCCGGCTCCTGTTTCACGGCCTTCCGGCAGCGGTCAAAGAGGCCCAGCAAGGCCTCGGCGTACTCTTCCGGCGACTTCGCGTTCTTGCCGGAAAAACCCACCGCTCCCTGGCCCTTCCCGTATCCGGTCTCGGTGGCGATGAACTTCATGAGGTCGAGCGCGACCTCGTCGGCGCTCTTGCCCGCCCGCGCGGCTTGGGTCCTGTCCGTATCTTCCATGGTGGCTGTCTCTCCCTCAATACACGACTGACTCGCCCGGAATCTGGGGGCCGGCGAGATTTGGCCCGGAATTCCAGATTATCCTAATGAGCAGATGCCTGTGAACGCCACGCGTTTTCTCCGTAAGATGCGGGGCGGCGCGCAGGCACACCTGCTGGCCACCGACGACCAGTCGAAACCGCCCTTCTTCGTCACCAAGTTCACCGGCAATCCTCAACATAGCCGCATCCTTGTCAACGAGTGGATTGCCGCCCGGCTGCTCAAGCACCTCAGGATCGCAACCCCCGACACGGCCGTGGTGAACGTCTCCGAGGAGTTCCTGCACCGCAACGAAGATGTCCATTTCCAGTTCGGCGCGGGCCGCAAGCCGGTGAACCCGGGCTGGCATCTCGGTTCGCGCTTCCCCGGCAACCCGGACACCGAAGCCGTCTACGACTTTCTCCCCGACGCGCTGCTGGCGCAGGTGGTCAACCTCGCCGATTTTCGCGGGGCGCTGGTTTTCGACAAATGGGTAAGCAACTCCGACGCCCGGCAGGCGATCTTTTTCAGGCGCAAGATCCGGGAGTGGCTTGACGGTCCTGATGTCGCGCCGCAGCAGAAGGGCTTCATCGCCCAGATGGTCGACCATGGCTACGCATTCGACGGGCCGCATTGGGAGTTCGCCGACTCGCCACTGCAGGGCATCTACATGCGGCCCGGCGTGTATGCCGGCGTTCGCACGTTGGATGATTTCCAGCCCTGGCTGGACTGGGTCCGCCACTTCCCTGAATCGGTCATCGACGCTGCCTACCGCGAGCTTCCCCGCAATTGGATCGAGGGTGGCGAAACCGAGATAGAACGCCTGCTGGCGCGGCTGATTGAGCGGCGGGCGCGCGTCGAGGACCTGGTTTTGGCCACGGTCAAGATCCGTTCAAAGAGCTTCCCCGACTGGCTTGGATAGAATATACGCTGTGATCCACTCCAAGCTGCTCTATAACCATTCGATCCGCTCTTCGAGCGAGCTGTTTCTTTCGCCCGGACAAGTGGGCCTGCTGAACGGGTGGGGGGTCTTTTCAACTATCAAGGTGGTCGATGGCGTGCTGTTCGCTTTCGCCCGGCACTGGGCACGCATGAGACACGACGCCGAGATGATGCGCGTGATGTTTCCCTGGGCGCCGGACGAACTCGAAGAGTCGCTGCTGCGGCTGGTGGAAGCGAACGAGGCTTGGAACTCGACGCTGCGCGTGACCATCTGCCGCAACCGGGGCACGATGTGGGCCGGACCCGTCCCCGCCACCGAGGTTGACCTTTTTGCCTTCACCGCCGGCCGCGGTGATTGGGGCAGCGCCGTCAAGCTCGGCATCGTCCCGCAAGCCCGCCACTCGGCCAACCGGTTTTCCGGGACCAAAGTGATGTCCTGGGCGATGAACCTGATCTGGTACGAAGAGGCCCACACCGCCGGGCTGGACGAGGCCATCCTGCTGAACGAGCGCGGCGAGGTCAGCGAACTGACCTCCGCGAACATCTTCGCCGCATTCGGCGGCGAAGTTCGAACACCACCGCTAAAGTCCTCTGGATGTCTGCCTGGCGTGACACGCCAGCTTTTGCTTGAACAGATCAAGGTCGAAGGGACCGAGGTGAAGGAATCCGTCCTCACCCTGGACGATCTCACCAAAGCCGATGGCCTCTTCATCAGTTCGTCGACTCGCGACCTGCTGCCGGTGGCGTCCATCGAAGGTCTTTCGATCGGCCACCGCGATGAGATGCGGGTGCGGCTGCTGGCGGCCTACCGAGCGTATGAAAGGGAGTACGTCGCCTCCGCCACGCGGCGCGCCAACCGTCCGTCAAGCGCTTGAAACAGCCTGTTCTCCGCACATGGCATTTCGGATGCCAAGGTGTCGTATGATAGGCGGGCAACGAGCCGTCGAGTTTCATGGCGACAAAGTTCAAGAAGCTTCCCGAGACAACCTGTCCGAAGTGCCGCTCTGCCGATGTCCGGCCGGCCCGCGACCGCAGTATTCGCGATCTGGTCTCGAGTCTGATTGGATTCCAGGCCGCCCGGTGCAACGACTGCGCCCACAGGTTTCTCGCCCGGCCCTTCGGGTTTCTGAAGGCAAGATGGGCGAAGTGCCCGCGGTGCTATCGCATGGATCTGTCGACCTGGGACCCGAAGTACTACCATATCTCGACGTGGGCTTCGGCCAGGCTCGTTTTCGGTGCGAATCGTTGGCGCTGCGAAGCCTGTCGCTGCAATTTTGTCAGTTTTCGCCCCAGGCAGCGGAAGTATGCGCGGC
Source organism: uncultured Bryobacteraceae bacterium (assembly GCA_947084845.1). GTDB lineage: Bacteria > Acidobacteriota > Terriglobia > Bryobacterales > Bryobacteraceae > PNKE01. The sequence goes on from CAMTUE010000034.1 coordinate 58,840, forward strand.
AGGGAGCCCAGCCCGTCGAAGAATAGTGTGTGAGGGAGTCCCAAAAAGAGGATTGCCGGCGGAGCGCCTGAGCCTGCGCCACGCCGGCAAAAATAAATGGTTCCAAGTGACCTTTCGGTTCAGCTTGCTCTCCAGCCTGCATGCCTGGCCTGAGCACGGCATCCAGGATCGGCGGCCATCTACACCGGACTCAGCACGACGGGTGTTTCTCCCGCTGCACTTCATCACCCGGCGGAGCGGTGCTCGCCCCATCCTGAACGAAGCCGGAACCTGGAAGCAACCTTTCACTCGCCCACAGCGACCACGCCATTACTGGCATTGCCGCGGCGGGGTCAACACTCCCGACCTACTTCCAGTGTTCCACATCGCCCCTCGGCTGAAATTCGTTCGACCCGAGCCTCCCAGACTGCCATTCTCGATTACGGCGTGTCTGATCAACAACCCGATGCCCGTTATCTCAACGTCCGGACAACGCATCCGCAGGTTGATTCAACCGTCACTCCCCTCCGGGAAATTCCCTCGGGATCAACGTACCCGGCCAAGCCTTCCTACGGTTGGCTTGCCTTCCAGTCCGCCCGATCTCCCTTCGCTCCCCCTCAGTAGGCCAATGTAATCAGCCTTGCTGAAAGATCATCGTTCCGGGTCCGCTACGTTCCTTCTGGCTCGCTGTTCCTAAAACCTCTTGGAACCAACCTCAGTCTGCCGCAAGACGCTCCGGGTGTCAACAAAAAAGCGACGTGAAGAGCCCAATTTCCACGTTTTTTATTTACTTTGTAATCAATACGTTACAGATGACACTTTGTGCATTACTTGTGCATAAAACGTGAATCGCTATTTTTGTTTGGGCCCGCCCGGCCCGGATTCTACGCTATGCTGGGCCAGGAAGGGCTATTCGCCTCGTTCCGCCTATGAACCAGCTGCCCAGGACGCTGATTTGGGCCGGTGCGGCCCTGGTTGTGGCCGGGATTGTGCTCCATTTCGCCGGCAAACTCCCGCTCCGCCTTGGGCGTCTCCCCGGCGACCTGGTCATCCGTGGCAGATTCGGCACGCTCTACCTGCCGCTTGCCACCTGCCTGCTTCTGAGCGTGATTCTGTCGCTCGCCGCCGCCCTGTTTAGAAAGAGATAGGGGATCGCCGCTTCAGCGCACCGCGCCCAACTTGTCCAGCGGCCAATAGACGAACACGGCCTTGCCATAGATGGCCCCGGCCGGCACCGGGCCCCAGTTCCGCGAGTCGTTCGAAGAGTTGCGGTGGTCCCCCAGCACGAAAAATGCGCCCTCCGGCACCCGCAACGGCGGCAGCGACGATCTGTCGCGGAAACCGGGCTCCACATACGGCTCGTCGATGAACCGGCCGTTCACCACAACGTCGCCCTGCCGCATCTCCACGGTGTCGCCCGGCAAGCCGATCACGCGCTTGATGTAGGACTTCGACGGGTCGCCCGGATACCAGAACACAACCGTATCCCCTCGATTGACCGGCGAGATCCCGAAGCGGTAGACGAACTTGTTGATGAAGACGCGCTCCTGGTCCACCAACGCAGGCATCATCGAGGTGCCCTCCACCTTTACCGGCTGGAACAGGAAGAGGATGACGACCAACGCGATGATGACCGACAGGACCAGGTCGCGCGCCCAATACCCGAAGTCGCGCAACATCTGTTAGCCAATGTTAGCCAAGATCGGACCACGCCCGCCGGCCCCGCCTCTATTTCACCGCACCCAATCCAAGCAGCGCCCGGATCTCCTTCATCGGCAGCGCCCCTGCCTTCAACGCCCGTTCATGGAACGCGGAAGCCGAAAACGCCGTGCCTTCCTTTGCCTGAACATCGGCGCGAAGCTGCTTCCATTCCTTGTAACCGGCGTAGTAGGTCGGCAACTGGCAGACGCTCAACTGCGCCCGCTGCCACTTGGCCACAGCCTCCTCGCGCTCCTGGAATGTCCTGGCCGTCATCAGTTCCAGCGCCTCGTCGCGAGTCATGTTGCCAGTATGCAAACGGATGTCAAGAATTGTGTTGGCGATCGCCCTCAGCAATTGTTTCAGGAAAGTCATCTGCATCTCGGGCGTATTGCCGTGGTACCCGGCTTCGAGCATCACGTCGGTCGCATAGACCGCCCAGCCCTCCACATACACGCCGCTGCCGAAAATCGACCTGAGCAGGCGCCGCGGCGCAGGCTCGACCGAGGCGGCATACTCGAACTGAACATAGTGGCCGGGAATCGCCTCGTGGATCGTCAGGATGCGCAAACCATATTCGTTGTACTCACGGAGCTTCGATTCGACGCGCTCCTTGGGCCACGATGCCGGAATCGGCGTCAGCCAGTAGAACGCGCCCAGTTGCGGCTCAAGCGGCGGGGCCGGGTTGAAGCCGCCCACGGCGTAGATCCCGCGCATGAATTCGGGCGTCTCGATCAGTTTCAAATTATCCCTGGGCGGGGGCGCGACCAACTTGGATGAGTTCGCGGCCAGAAGCGCCCGCGTCTCATCAAGGGTCATCCGAGCCTCGCCGAAATACGCCTCGCGCGTGACATGCCTCTGCGCCAGTTTGTCCATCACCTCGCCGACGATCAGGTTCAAATCCACCGGACAGCGGTGCGCGGGATAGAACTGCTTGTGCAGCGGCAACGCCAATTCGAACATCCGCTTCCGGACGGCCTTCAAGTCGGCTTCGGCCTCGGCCAGCGCCGTTTCCGGCGTGCGGGTTCCGCCCATTGCCAGTTCGAACTTGGCTCTGTACAACTCCGCGCCCAGCCGCCAGGCTTCTTCGCCTTCATCCTTCAACGCGCCGATGTGTCCGTTCAGACCCGTCAGCGCATCGACGGCTGTCCTGGCCGCCTGTTCGTACTCCGCCTTCAACTCCGCCGGCACTCCCGCCAGCAGCGGGCCATTGATCAGCGCGATGTTGCCGTCGTTTTCTTCGATCGCCACCCGCTTCCACACCGCCGGCGCCGACGTCAGATTCGCCTTCGCCGCGTCGACAAACGCGGGCGTCGCCTTCAGCCGGCCGATGATGTGGCCGTAGCGCTCCGCCGCGGGCGCATACTCGACTGAATATGGCGTGAATAGGGCGTTTCCAACGAGTTCGACATAGACCGTCGGGTTGCGCTGCCATCCCTTGAGCTTCTCCAGTTCAAGCAGGGCCAACTCCACCTGCGACTTCATCAACTCCAGGTCGGCGCGCGATTCGGCGTCCAACGACGCAGGCTTGATCCCGCCCAGCGTCTTCCGCCAATCGCCCCAGTGTTTGCGCTGGCGGTCCATGCCCGCCGCCGAATAGTCGTCGAGCTGGATGTCCAGCAGTTGATCGCCGTGTTTGTGGTATCCCGCCGACGTCGCCGCGACAGGAGACAACGCCAGAGTGGACTGAACGAAGTCGCGCGTCAACGAGCCGAAGTCGGCGGGAGGCCTGGGCGAAGTGCAGGAGACATGGGCGAGGGCGAGGGTAACGAGGGCGATAGGCAGTGCGCGCATCGAAGTCGAGTTTATCACCCCCTCGGAGGCGCGTGCAGAAAACGATTGACATGCAACTCAGTTGCAATTATCATCAAACCGGATGCTCTTACACGGCTTCCAGATATCAAGATCGCGACAGGAGACATCCGAGTGAGGTTTTCATCCATCCTACCAGTGTTCTTGCTGGCCCTGATGCATCAACCACAAGCGCAGTGCGCTCAAGCGACTGCCGATCTCGCCATTCGCGGAACGATTGTCGATGGCAGTGGAGCGGCCGTGCCCGCCGCCACGGTCAGAGTCCGGGCGGACAACGGCTCTTGGAAGTCGGTTGCGGAGAGTTCTTATGCAGGTGACTTTCATTTGTTCGTACCGGTTCCCGGCACGTATCGCGTTGTGGTTGAGCGCGCCGGGTTCACCCGGCAGGAATTCGACGTGCCGGTGGTTGCGGGCCGGCCGGCCGTTCGGGCAATCCGTCTCTCTCCGGCGGCGCTTGCCCAGGAGCTCCTCGTGACCGCGAATCTCATCGCCGCCACGCCCGAGGTGGTCAGCCGCACGCCCGGTTCGGTCGATTTCGTCGAACCCTCGGCGTTGACCACCTCGCGGGTATTCAGCTTTGAGGAAGCGTTGCGCAAGGTCTCCGGCGTGAACACCAGGCTGGAAGAGGGCTTCAGCCTGCGTCCGAACATCGGAATGCGGGGCCTCGACCCGACTCGGAGCCGCAACGTCCTGCTGTTGGAGGACGGCGTTCCCCTGGCCTATGCGCCTTACGGGGACAACGCCTCTTACTACCACCCGCCCGTGGACAGGTTCGAGTCCATCGAAGTGGTGAAGGGATCGGGCCAGATTCTGTGGGGACCGCGCACAGTGGGCGGCGTACTGAACTATGTCACTCCAGCAGTCCCCGACAGACCGCGCGGTTCATTGAGCCTTGCCGGCGGCAGCCGCGATTATTTCAACGGGCACTTCCGGTTCGGCGGCACCTTTGGTGCAACTGGTTTGCTGTTGGATGCGACCCGGAAACAAGGCGAAGGGTCGCGGGACAATACTCGGACAGGCCTCAACGACATCAATTTCAAAGTTCTCCGCCCGCTCGGAGCCAGGCAGGCGCTGGCGCTGAAGCTGAATTACTACGGCGAGGATTCCCGGCTCACCTACACCGGACTGCGGCTGGACGAGTGGCTCGCCGCTCCCCGCTCCAATCCCTTCCGCAACGACAGCTTCCTTGGCGACCGCTTCGGAGGCGCAGTGACGCACACGGCATCGCTTACGCCAAACGCGATCCTGAACACAAACGTCTATGGCTCGGTCTTCAAGCGTGATTGGTGGCGGCAGTCCTCGAATTCCGGTCAGCGGCCGAACGATTCGTTCGATCCCGCCTGCCGCGGAATGGTGAATTTGCATACGACTTGCGGGAACGAGGGCCGGCTCCGGGAATACTCGGCCTGGGGCGTCGATCCCAGAATTCGGCTTTCTCACGGTTTGTTTGGCGTGCGAAGCGAACTGGACACCGGCGTGCGCGCCCACTTCGAGACCCAGGAACGCGTCCAGAAAAACGGCGATTCCCCGCTCGCTCGCGATGGCCGCGTGGTCGAGGACAACCGGCGCACGACCCAGGGCTACTCCGCGTTCGTCCAGAACCGCATTTTCTTAGGTGACTTCACTCTGACGCCTGGCCTGCGCATCGAACATGTCAGGTACGATCGAACCAACCGGCTGTTCAACGGCGGTCAGGGCGCCTACGGCAAGACCGATTTGACCCAACTCATCCCGGGCATCGGCGGTGCCTGGAATCCGAATCAATCGATCACCGTCTTTGCGGGCGCCCACCGCGGATTCGCGCCTCCCCGCGCGGAGGACCTCATCAACAACTCGGGCGGCTTCGTCGAGTTGGACGCTGAACTGAGTTGGAACTACGAAGCAGGGGTTCGCGCCCGGCTGAGCCAGTCCGCTTCGGTGGATGCGACGTTCTTCCGTACCCGCTACACGAACCAGATCGTGCCCGCCTCGCTGGCCGGCGGCGCAGGCAGCGTTCTGACCAGCGCCGGTGAGACCTTGCACCAGGGTGTCGAGTTCTCCGGACGTTTGGATCGCCGCAGTGTCTTCGGCACGGGTCACGGCATGTGGCTGAGAGGCGCCGCCACATGGCTGCCTCAGGTTCGATTCGAAGGCTTGCGCTACAGCGCGGTCTCAGGGGCTGGCAGCGTTCTGATCCAAGGGAACCGCCTGCCATACGCACCGGTATCGCTTCTCACCGCTTCGGCTGGCTGGACTCACCGCCGCGGCGCAAACCTGATGCTCGAACTGGTTCACACAGGGCGTCAGTTCGGGGACGATCTGAATACGGTCAATTCGACCGCCGACGGCCAGCGGGGGGCGATTCCAGGCAATGTCATCTGGAACGCGACGATGAATTTTCCGGTTGAAGCCTGGCGGACGACGGCATTTGTCTCCGTGAAGAATGCTTTCGACCGGCTCACGCTTGTGGACCGGGTCAGAGGCATGGTCCCAGGTACGCCTCGTTTGATCCAGGCCGGTTTTCGCTGGGAGTTCTAGGAGGCAGGCGCGGGGCCGGGACCCGGTCGGGCTTTCTGTGCCTCCCTGCCCCTCCGCGCCAGCGCTTCGGACCAGGCATATTGCAGGCGTTCACGCATCGCTTCGTCCACGGGATCCGGCGCCACCGGCGTTTTGAACCCCTTGGACGCTTCAATCGACGTGCGCAACCCTTGCAGAAACTCGACGCACGGCGGGCAGTCGGCGATATGCTCCTCGACCGCCGCGCAGTCCTCGGCCGCCAGTTCTCCGTCGAGATACTCTGAGAGCCGTGCGAAAATCTCCAGACACAGCGGGTCTTTGCCCTGTTCGTGGTCATGATCGTGGCTGTGTGGATGACCGCTCATTTCACCTCCACGTAAGACGCAAGCGCCTTTCTCAATGCCAGCCGCCCGCGGTGCAGCCGCTGTTTCACCACATCCTCGGTGACGTCCAGTATCGCCGCCGCATCCGACGTTGAAAGCTCTTCCACGTCGCGCAGCAACACTGCGCTGCGGTAGATCTCCGGCAGATCGCGGATCGCCGATTCAAGTCTCGAATTGAGTTCGCCGCGCAGCAGGGCGTCTTCCGGCGCCTCTCCCTCGTCCCGGATTTGAAGCTTCCGCTCGCCCTCCGCCGACGGCAGAAGTTCGTCGAGCGACAGTTCCCTCTCGGGCGCATAGACGCTGCGGCGGCGCTTCATCAGGCAGAAGTTCTTGGCGATGCGAAAGACCCAGGCGCGCACGTGCTCGGGTTCCCGCAACTGGTCGAAATTCTCAAAGACCTTCAGCAGAGTCTCCTGCGCCACCTCTTCCGCGTCCTCTCTCTGGCCGCATGTCAGCCAGGTGTACTGGAAAATCTTCGCCTGAAAGCTTTCGACAAACGGCGTGAACGCCGAAGCGTCACCCGCCATCAGCTTCCTGGCCCATTCCACTTCAGGGCGGGGTTGTTTGACCACCCTTCCATGGTAGAGAAAACTCTAGCCAACCGCCTGTTCCAGGGCCTTGATCCCGACTTCGATCTCAGGAGCCACCAGCAGCGTATTCTTGATCAGGCACTTTTCCACCGACCGCCGGACGCCTTCGATATGCTGTGGATCGGTCAGTTCAGGCGCTTCAACGTCGATCTTGAACTTGCCAAGACGCGCCGGTTTCATCGCCTTTTCCGCCGTGATTTTGACCCGCAACCCTTCCATTGGCAGATTCCGGGCCTTAAGATATTCAATAGCGTAATAGCCGGCGCAAGTCGCCAGCGACGCCAGCAGAAGTTCAGGCGGCGTCATGCCCTCGTCGTCGCCCTTAGCGTCGAACGGCTGGTCGCAGATCAGCTTGTGGCCGCGCGTTTCCGCCTCGAACTGGACGTTTCCCAGGTAGTTGACTAACAGCTCCATGTATACACTCCGATCAATTCAGATGCGCTCTACCGCCCGAGGTGACACGCCGCTAAAATTGCCGCTTGCCCGTCACCTCGAACACCAGGCCGCATCTCCAATGGTGACATTCCTCATGAAATCCGCACGATTAATTCCACTCATTCTCTGGGCCTGCCTCCTGCCGGCCCAAAGCCAACTCACACTCGACGAAGCCGTGCGTCAGGCTCTCGCCAAGCACCCTTCTCTTGAAGCCGCCGCCGCCCGTATCCGCGCCTCGGAGGCGCGCATCGAGCAGGCCCGCTCGGGCTGGATGCCGAAGGTGGCCTATCAGGAGTCCTACCAGCGCGGCAACAACCCTGTTTATGTCTTTGGCGCGCTGCTGACCCAACGGCAGTTCAGCGAGCCGAACTTCAATATCAACAATCTCAACCGGCCCGGCGCACTCAACAATTTCCAGTCGCAGGTGGTCGCCGACCAAACGATCTACGATTTCGGCGGAACCCGGTCCGGCGTCCGCGCCGCGTCGATCGCCCGCCAGATGTCGGAAGAAGAGAAGAGCGCGCTGGAACAGCAGGTGATCGCCGGCGTGGCCCGCGCTTACCACGGCGTCACGCTTTCGCGCCAGGCGCTTGAAGTTGCCGAAGACGCCCTGAAATCCGCCGAAGCCGACCTGAAGCGCGCCGTCACCGTCCGCGACGCCGGCATGGCCACCGACGCCGACGTGCTCTCGATCCAGGTTCACGTCTCGGCCATGCGCGAACAGCAGATCCGCCGCAAGTACGATGTCGAAATCGGCATGGCTGCGTTGAACGAAGCCCTCGGCCTGCCTCTTGACACGCAACATGAACTGGCCACGCCGTTGACCGCCGCCAGACTGGCAGGCGAAGCCCCGGCGCTCCAGCGTTCAGAACTCCGCCATATCCGGCTTGCAGCCGATCTGGCCAGTGAACAGGCCGTTCAGGCCCGCGCCCAGCGTCTGCCCGTCATCGCCTTTCGCGGCATCCTCGAAGCCGACCGCCAGCAGTTCGTCAACAAGGGCGGAGCCAATTGGATGATCGCCGCCTCGCTGCGCTGGAACCTGTTCGACGGCAACCGGGCAAAGCAGATGCAGCAGGAGGCTCTTCATCAGGCCGCGGCCGCCCGGGCCACCGGGAAGCAACTGCAATCAGCCCTGTCGCTCCAGGTCAGGAAGGCGCGCACCGACGCCCTCTCCGCCCAGGAGCGCATCACCGTGACCGAAGCCACCGTCGCCCAGGCCGAAGAGTCCCTGCGCATTCTGCGCAACCGTTACTCGAACGGCCTGGCGACAGTCACCGATATCCTGCGCGCCGATACAGCCCTGCTTGACGCGCGCACGCGGCGCCTGGCCGCGATCTACGACCAGCGCATGGCGGCCATCGCCCTCGACGCCGCCGCCGGAACTTTGAATGGAGCCAGCGATGTTCTCAAGTAAAATCCTTATCCCCCTCGCGCCCGCCGCGCTCCTGTTGAGCGGCTGTGGTTCGCCCCCGCCCGAGAAGAAGACCGCCCAGCAAGGCCCGGCCATTCAGGTCAGCCTGCACGAAGTCCGGTTCGGGAAGGTCGCCGGCGTCTATGAGGCCACCGGCACCGTCCGTGCCCGCTCGACCAGCGTGCTCTCGGCCCGCATCATGGGCTACATCCGCGACATCCGCGCCCAGGCCGGCGACACGGTCCGCGCCGGACAGACCGTCGCCGTGATCGACGCAAAGGAGATCGACGACGCCGTCGCCCAGGCCCAGGCCGGAGTCGCCGAAGCCCGCGCCGCCGTGCCTGAAGTCGACAACGCCATCGCCGCCGCCCAGGCTCAACTCGACCTGGCCGCTTCGACGATGAAGCGCATGAAGTCGCTTTACGATCAGAAATCGATCACCAGCCAGGAGTTTGACGAGGTCCAGGCCCGCCACCGGATGGCAGCGGCAAACCACCAGATGGCCCTGGCCAAACGAACTCAGTTGACCTCCAGGATCGCCCAGGCCGAATCCGGCCTCGCACAAGTGTCGGTCAACAAGACTTACACGGAGGTCAAGGCGCCCTTCACCGGCGTCGTCATCGAGCGCAAGGCCGAACCCGGCATGTTGGCCTCGCCCGGCATGCCGATCCTTGTCATCGAGCAGGCCGGCGCATACCGCCTCGAAGCCGCGATCGAAGAGTCGCGCATCGCTTCAGTCAAGGCAGGATCGAAGGTCACCGTCCGCCTCGATTCGCTCGGCCGCGACATCGAAGCCCGCGTCTCCGAAATCGTCCCCACCATGGACCCCCTCTCGCGCACCTTCACCGCCCGCATCGACCTGCCATCGTCGCCCCTGATCCGCTCCGGCCTGTTCGCCCGCGCGCTGTTCCCCGCGGGTGAAAAGGATTCGCTCACCGTCCCGCCTTCCGCCGTCCGCGAGCAGGGCCAACTTCAGAGCGTCTTTGTCGCCGCGGACGGCACGGCCCGCGTCCGTCTCATCAAAACCGGTTCGCGCGTCGAAGGCGGCGTCGAAGTTCTCTCCGGCCTCTCGGCCGGCGACCGCGTCGTGGCCAACCCGCCGCCTGCGCTGACTGACGGCTCGAGGATCGAGGTGCGGCAGTGAGCCAGGAAAGACCCGCCCTGGGTATCGCCGGCCGCATGGCCGCAGCTTGGATCAACTCCAAACTGACCCCGCTGTTCATCGTCGCCTCGCTCATGCTGGGCACGTTCAGCATCTTCATGCTGCCTCGCGAAGAGGAGCCGCAGATCATCGTCCCGATGGTCGATATCTTCGTCGGATTCCCCGGCGCCTCGGCCAAAGAGGTCGAGGAACGCGTCACCAAGCCAATGGAGAAACTCCTCTGGGAGATCCCCGGCGTCGAATACATCTACTCGACGTCATCGCCCAACGGCGCAATGGCGATCGTCCGCTTCAAGGTCGGCGAGAACGAGGAAAACGCCATCGTCCGCCTCAACCAGAAGATGCAAGCCAACTTCGACCTGATCCCGCCCGGCGCATCGCGGCCTCTGGTCAAGCCGCGCTCCATCGACGACGTCCCCATCCTCGCCCTGACACTGCACTCAAAACGCTACGACGATTTCTCTCTTCGCCAGATTGCCGCCCAGGTGCATGACTCGATCAAGCAGGTTCCCAACGTCAGCGAAGTCACGCTGCTCGGCGGACAGCGCCGCCAGTTGCGCGTCACCCTCGACGCCGGCCGCCTGGCCGCGTTCAACCTGTCACCGCTCCAGGTCGTCGGCGCTCTCCAGTCGACCAACTCGCGACTGCCCGCCGGAAACGCCGTCTCCTCGAACCGCGAGTTCATCCTCGAAGCCGGTTCGTTCCTGCGCGACGCCGACGACGCCAAGCGTGTTGTCGTCGCGGCATCCAACGGCAAACCCGTCTACCTGCGCGACGTCGCTGAAGTCGTCGACGGCGGCGAGGAGTCCACGCAATACGTCCAGTTTTCGACAGGCGAAGGCTTTGAACCCGCCGTCACCATCGCCGTCTCGAAACGCAAGAGCACCAACGCGGTCGATGTCTCCCACGCCGTCATCGCCAAGGTGAACGCGCTCAAAGGCTCGCTGATCCCCGGCGACGTCGATCTCACCATCACGCGCAACTACGGCGAAACCGCCGCCGAAAAGTCCAACGAACTGCTCTTCCACATGGGCATCGCCGTGGTCAGCGTCACCATTCTGATCGCCCTGGTCCTTGGCTGGCGCGAATCCTGGATCGTTTTCATCGCCATCCCGGTCACGCTCGCCCTCACACTCACCGTCTTCTATCTCTACGGCTACACGCTGAACCGCATCACGCTGTTCGCCCTCATCTTTTCCATCGGAATATTGGTGGACGACGCCATTGTTGTCGTCGAAAACGTCGTCCGCCATTATCGACTGCCGGGCAATCAACACCGGCCCATCGCCGAGGTCGCCGTCGAGGCCGTCGACGAGGTCGGCAACCCCACCATCCTCGCCACGCTCGCCGTCATCGCCGCCATCCTGCCCATGGCCTTCGTCAGCGGGCTCATGGGTCCCTACATGCGGCCCATCCCCATCGGCGCCACATCGGCCATGGTCTTCTCCATCATCGTGGCCTTCCTGGTCACGCCCTGGGCCGCCATCCGCCTGCTCAAGCGCGACCCGGACCACGGCCACAGCCACGCCGAAGACCGCTTCACGCTCTTCTACCGCCGGGCGATGAACAAGCTGATTCACTTCCCCGCCTACCGTTACGGCTTCCTCGGCATGGTCGTCGTCCTGCTGCTCGGCTCCATGTCGCTGGTCTACGTCCAGTTCGTCAAGGTCAAAATGTTGCCCTTCGACAACAAGAGCGAGTTCCAGGTGATCATCGACATGCCCGAAGGGACAACGCTCGAAGAGACCGAACACGTCGCCCGCCGCCTTGCGCAAGCCACCTTCGGCGAGCCTGAGGTCGTCAACGTCCAGACCTACACCGGCACCGCCTCGCCCTACAACTTCAACGGCCTGGTCCGCCACTACTTCCTCCGCCGCGGCTCGAACATGGCCGACATCCAGGTCAACCTGCTCTCGAAGAAGGAGCGCGACCGCGCCTCGCACGACATCGCCAAGGCCGTCCGCCTGCGCCTGCTGCCCATCGCCAGGGAGACGGGCGCGCGCATCAAAGTCGCCGAAGTCCCGCCCGGACCGCCTGTCCTGCAAACCCTCGTCGCCGAAGTCTACGGACCCACCGCCGAGGGCCGCGACAAACTCGCCCGTGAGATACTCAACATCTTCGATACCACCGACGGCGTCGTCGATGCCGACACGTACGCCGAAGACGCGCAGGAGAAGCTCGTCTGGCACGTCGATCGCGAAAAGGCCGCGCTCAACGGCGTCTCCACATCCGACATCGCCCAGACGCTCACGGCCGCCTCTGCCGGCATGACCGCCGGCCTGCTCCACGTCGGTCAGTCGAAGGAGGATATCCCCATCGTCGTGCGCCTCGACCGGGCCACCCGCAGCGACACGTCGCGCCTGGCATCGCTCAAAGTAATGGGCCGCGGCGGCAATCTCGTCCCGCTCTCCGAACTCGTCCGCATCGAAAAGACGACTGTCGACAAGAGCATCTATCACAAAAACCTCATGCCGGTTTCCTACGTCACCGCCGACGTCGCCGGTATCATGGAATCGCCCGTTTACGCCATCCTCGACCTCGGCCCCAAGATCTCAAAGCTCAAGGTTGAAGGCGGCTACGAGGTCGAACAATACACCGCCGCCCAACCCTTCGACGACGCCAGATACTCGATGAAATGGGACGGCGAGTGGCACATCACCTACGAGGTCTTCCGCGACCTCGGCATCGCTTTTGCCGCCGTGCTGATCCTGATTTACCTGCTCGTCGTCGGCTGGTTCCAGAGCTTCGTCACGCCGCTCATCATCATGGCCGCCATCCCGTTTTCCCTAGTCGGCATCCTGCCCGCTCACGGCATGATGGGCGCCTTCTTCACCGCCACTTCAATGATCGGTTTCATCGCCGGCGCGGGCATTGTCGTGCGCAATTCGATCATCCTGGTTGACTTCATCGAACTGCGGCTGAAGGAAGGAATGCCGCTGGATCAAGCCGTCATCGACGCGGGCGCGGTCCGCTTCCGCCCGATGATGCTGACCGCCGCGGCCGTGGTGGTCGCCAGCACCGTGATTCTGTTCGACCCCATCTTCCAGGGTCTCGCCATCGCGCTGATGGCCGGCGAAATCGCTTCGCTGCTGCTGTCGCGCGTCACCGTCCCCATCCTCTACTACGTCGCCAATCAAAGGAGCGCACCTCAATGACCGTTGACCGTTACCTTCGCCTGGCCGCCGGATTCTTCATCATGCTGAGCGTCTGGCTCAGCTACGTCCACGATCCGCGCTGGCTCTATTTCACCGCCTTCGTCGGCCTCAACCTCTTCCAGTCCGCCTTCACCAACTGGTGCCCGCTGATGACCATCCTGAGAAAGGCCGGCGTCAAAGGATGACCTATCTCCGGTGTGGGGCGGGCTTAAGCCTGCAAAGGGCTTCAGCCCGCTCCGCCCGGCTCCGCCCCGGCTAAATCGAATAATCCTCCACAAACACCCGCGCCTCCTTCACCCGAACAAACACCACCTCCCCCGCCACGATCCCCGACCCGCTGAACCGGTCGTGCCCCATCTCCACCATCACCGTTTCGCCCTCCTCCGTCGCCACCTCCACCTTCACCACCGCGCCCGCCGTCTGGATCCGCTTCACCCTTCCCTTTAGCGCCGGGCTCGTCCCCTCCTCCCGGCTCACCTCCAAATCGTGCGGCCGCGCCCTTACCCGCGTCTTCGCATCCCCGGCCAATTCTCCTTCCAGCCGCGCATGGAACAGGTTCACATTCCCCAGAAAATCCATCACAAACGCCGACTTCGGATGATGAAACACCTCCTCCGGCGTCCCGATCTGCTCCACCTTGCCGCCGCGCATGATCACAATCCGGTCCGCCACTTCAAGCGCCTCTTCCTGGTCATGCGTCACCAGCACGCTGGTCACCGGGATCTTGTCATGCAGATTCCGCAGCCACCGCCTCAGGTCCTGCCGCACCTTCGCATCCAGCGCCCCAAACGGCTCATCGAGCAGCAGGATCCGCGGTTCGATCGCCAGCGCCCGGGCCAGAGCCACCCGCTGCCGCTGCCCGCCCGACAACTGCGACGGATACCGGCCGGCGATGCTCTCGAGCTGAATCAACCCCAGCAACTCCATCACGCGCGCCCGGATGCCAGCCTCGTTCTGCCGCTGCTTCGCGGGCTTGACCCGCAACCCAAAGGCAATGTTCTCAAACACCGTCATCGTCCGGAACAGCGCGTAGTGTTGAAACACAAACCCGACCTGATGCTGCCTTGGGCCGCGCAGATCGATCTCCTCGCCGTCAAACCGGATTCTGGCCCCCGGCCGCTCGTCGGGCGCATCCAACCCGGCAATAATCCGCAACAAGGTCGTCTTGCCCGAACCCGACGGACCGAGCAACGCCACCAACTCGCCCTCGCGAACCTCCAGGCTCACGTCGTCCAGCGCTCTGAAGCCGCCGAAACTGCGGCTGACATGTTCCAGCCCGATGTTCATACTCCGCTCCCTGCCGCCCGCATGCTCTTCAGCCGCCATTCAAGAATGTTCTTCGCCGCGATTGTCGCCAGCGCGAACAGCGCCAGCAGCGACGCCACCGCGAACGACCCGGCGAAATTGTATTCGTTATAGAGGATCTCAACGTGCAGCGGCAGCGTATTCGTGACGCCCCGCACATGCCCTGAAACCACCGACACCGCGCCAAATTCGCCGATCGCCCGCGCGTTCGCCAGGATCAGCCCGTAGACCAGCGCCAGCCGGATTCGCGGCAGCGTCACCCGCGCGAATGTCTGCCAACCGCCGGCGCCAAGCGTGATCGCCGCCTGCTCATCGTCGCTGCCCTGCTCCTGCATCAGCGGAATCAGTTCGCGCGCCACAAACGGGAAGGTGACGAACAGAGTCGCCAGCACGATGCCCGGCGTCGCAAAGATGAACTGAATGCCATGTCCGGCGAACCATCCGCCGAGCGGCGTCCGCGACCCCAGCAGCGCGACATAAATCAACCCGGCCACCACCGGAGAAACGGCAAACGGCAGGTCGATCAACGTCACCAGCAGGCTCCTGCCCCTGAACTCGAACCGCGTCACCGCCCACGCCGCCGCCAGTCCGAACAGCGCGTTCAACGGGGCCGAAATCGCCGCCGTCACCAGCGTCAACCGCATTGCGGACAGCGTCGCCGGGTCTGTAATGTTCTGCCAATACACCGCCGCGCCCTTCCGGAACGCTTCGATAAACACCGCCGCCAGCGGCGCCACCAGCATCACCCCCAGGAAGGCCAGGGCGATCCCGATCAGCGTCACCCGAACCCACGCCGGATCCCGCCCGCTCACCCCGTGCTCCGGTGCCGCGACGAGTTGCGCCATTCAAGCAGGTTGATCATGAGCAGGATCGCGAACGAAGCCGCCAGCATCACCATCGCGATCGCCGCCGCCGCCGCGTAGTCGTATTGCTCCAGCTTCGTCACGATCAGCAGCGATGTGATCTCGGTCTTCATCGGCATGTTGCCGGCGATGAATATCACCGATCCGTATTCGCCCAGCGCCCTCGCAAACGCCAGCGCGAAACCCGACGTCAAAGCCGGCGCCAGTGAGGGCAGGATGACGCGCGTGAACGTCTGCCAGCGGTTCGCGCCCAGGCTCGCTGCCGCCTGTTCGATCTCAGGATCCAGATCCTCAAGCGCCGGCGCCACCATCCGCACCACAAACGGCAACCCGATGAAAACCAACGCCACCACGATGCCCAGTGGCGTGTAGGCGGCCTTAATGCCCAATTCCCCCAGCGGCGCGCCAAACCAGCCGTTCGCGGAATAGAGCGTCGTCAGCACGATGCCCGAAACCGCCGTCGGCAGGGCGAATGGCAAGTCCACGATCGCATCCACGATCCGCCACCCCGGAAACCTGTACCGCACCAGGCACCACGCCACGATGAATCCGAACACGGCGTTGATCGCCGCCGCCGCCAGCGATGCCAGCACCGTCAACCGGTACGAAGCCACCACCCGGGCGTCAAAAGCGGCGTCGGCAAACTGCGCCCAGCTCATCTTCAACACGCCCGCCGCCATCGCCGCCAGCGGCAGCAGCACGATCAGGCTCAAATAAAACGTCGTGTAGCCCAACGTCAGCCCGAAGCCCGGCAGGATGCTGTACCGCTTCCGAGGCATCGCAAACGCCATCACTTCGTCCCGCCGCCCGGCTGGTAGATCTGGTCGAACAGCGCTTTGTCGGCGAAATGCCTGTCATGGGCCTGTTTCCAGCCGCCCGCAATCTCCTCCACCGTGAAGAGTTCGACAGAGGCGAACTGCCCCGGATGAAGTTTCAATGCACCCTCCGACCGCGGCCTGAAAAAATGCTTCGCCGCCAACTCCTGACCCTTTTCCGTGTACAGAAATGTCAAGTATGCCTCGGCCAGATCCCGCGTCCCGCGCCTGTCGACAACCGTGTCCACCACCGCCACCGGAGGCTCGGCCAGAATGCTCACCCGTGGCACGACAATCTCAATCTGCCCTTTGCCAAACTCCTGCGCCGCCATCAGCGCTTCGTTCTCCCAGGTCACCAGTACGTCGCCGAGGCCGCGCTGAACAAATGTTGTTGTCGCCGCCCGCGCCCCGGAATCGAGCACCGGGACATTCCTGTAAAGCGCTTCAACATACGCCCGCGCCTTCGCCTCGTCCCCGCCCGGCTTCCTCAATGCCTGCCCCCAAGCCGCCAGATGGTTCCACCTCGCCCCGCCCGACGTCTTCGGGTTCGGCGTGATCACCTGAAGTCCCGGCTTCACCAGGTCGTCCCAATCCCGGATGCCCTTCGGATTCCCCACCCTCACCAGAAACACGATCGTCGACGTATACGGCGTGCTGCCGTTCGGCAACCGTTTCCGCCAGCCAGTCTGAATCATCCCTCCGCGCTCGGCGATCGCGTCGATGTCATGGGCCAGCGCCAGGCTCACCACATCCGCTTCCAACCCGTCGATCACCGACCGCGCCTGCTTCCCGCTCCCCCCGTGAGACTGCTCGATCTCAACCGTCTCGCCCGTCTTCGCCTTCCACTCCGCCACGAACACCGCGTTTACATCCTGGTAGAACTCCCGCGTCGGATCATACGAAACGTTCCTTAATGTCCGAGTCCGCTCGCCCCCGCCCCCGCACGACCAAACGAACAGTGACAGTCCGGCCAGGACGAAAACGGGGGCACGCCTCCAAATAGCTTCTACCATATCTCTATATACAATAGGGTCTTTCTGGCGGACTGTCAACCTCGGCGCCGGATCCGCCTCCATCGGGGGTTCCCTCGCATCCCGATTCGTTTGGTTGTGAACTTCTCTTCATATATGTCCCGTTACATCGATTCCACTTGACTCCACATGAAGGCAATGTAATAGTCCATCTATGGATAGGGGTAGCTCTCGACTGCAATATCTGTATGCGCCGAGTCGCGCACTCCTAGCCTCAAAATTCCACGTGGAGTAACCCCAAGATGAACTTTCGTCGAATCGCACTCCAACTGGCGATCCTGGCTGTGTTGATCACCGCCGGCGTGACCTGGGCCCAGGTCACCACCGGCACGATCCAAGGTACTGTCACCGACGCCCAGGGCGCTTCGGTTGCCGGCGCCAGCGTCACGATCACCGAAATCAGCAAAAACACGGTTGTCACCCGCAAGACCGACGAGTCGGGATCGTTCATCGTTCCCTTCCTCGTCCCTGGTATCTATAAGGTCACCGTCGAGCAGCCCGGCTTCAAGAAAGCCGAACAGACCAACATCGCCCTGTCTGTCGACATGCGCGCCCGCGCCGACATCCAACTTCAGGTCGGCAACGTCAGCGAGACAATTGAAGTCACCGCCTCGGCCCCGCTCGTCCAATCCTCCAGCGCCGAAACCGGCCAGGTGATCGAGCAACGAGCGGTCCAACAGCTTCCCCTGAATGGCCGCAACTTCGCCCAACTCGTCTACCTGTCGCCCGGCGTCACCCCCGGCCAGGCTGGCGAAAACCTCTCCGGCGCATCCACCTTCAACCCCCGCGCCGCATCGAACTACAACCCGCTCGGCCAGCGCGCCAACGCCAACGGCTGGCTGCTCGACGGCATCGACAACAACGAATACACCTTCAACACGGTCATCGTTCAGCCTTCGCTCGAATCGGTCCGCGAATTCAAGGTCCTTACCGGCTCGTTCTCGTCGGAGTTCGGCCGCGGCGCCGGCGTGGTTTCGGTCTCCACCCGGTCCGGCTCGAACGACCTTCACGGATCGGCTTTCTGGTTCCACCGCAACATCGTCCTCGACGCCCGCGGCTACTTCCAGTCGCCCCAGGCCCTGCCCAAGAAACTCCCCTTCCGCCGCCACCAGATGGGCGCCGCGATGAGCGGTCCCATCATCGAGAACAAGATGTTCTTCTTCGCCGACTACGCCGGTCAGCGTGAAGTCCGCGGCCTGGATTACCTCAATACCGTCCCCACCGACGCCGTCCGCGCAGGCAACTTCAGCGACTTCCGCACCGTCGCCACCGGAGCGCTCATCCAGATGTGGAATCCCTTCACCACCCGCGTCAACCCGGCCAACCCTGCCGGCTTCATTCGCGATCCCTTCCCCGGCAACACCGTCCCCGGCTCGCTCATCGGCACAACCGCGCGCAACGTCGCCAGCATCTATCCGACCCCGAACCTCTCCGGCAACTTCAATAACTACCAGTCCGCCCCCATCCGGACCATCAAGGACAACCAGTACACCGCCCGTGTCGACCACCAGGTCTCGGAAAAGGACTCCATCTACTTCCGCATGCAGCAACAGTGGTTCGATCTCGACGCCCCTCAAGGCCAGGCCAACTGCTGCCTGCCGACTCCGGCTGCCGCCTCCGCCAAGTTTAAGCTCGGCCCCTGGGTCGCCGGCATTCAGAACACCCGCCTCCGCACCCACGGCGGCGCCTTCAACTGGAGCCGCGTCTGGACCCCCTCCCTCGTCGGCGAATTCCGTACCGGCTGGGCGCGTACCAACCCGTCAACCTTCCACTCCGACTACGGCATCCCCGCCGCCGACTCCCTCGGCATCAGGAACGTCAACCTCACCGATAACTCCACCGGTATCCCGTCAATGAACGTCGCCGACTTCACCGGCCTGAGCGGCGGCCCCGGCTTCCTCCCCGCGCGCCCACGCCAGGTCAACTACCAGATCGACTACAACATCTACTGGACCAAGTCTTCCCATAACCTCAAGTTCGGCTATCACGTCGTCCGCCGCGACGTCTCCCCGTTCACCAACGCCGATACCCGCGGCGTCATGAACTTCAACCGCGCCTTCGTCTCCGATCCCGTCGTCCGCACCGGCGGCAGCGGCTTCGCTTCCCTGCTCCTCGGCCTGGTCCAGACCGGAAGCCGCGGCTTCCTGCTCGGCGTCCCCGGCCTGCGCGTCTGGGAAAACGCCTGGTTCTTCCAGGACGACTGGAAGGTCAACCGCCGCCTCACCCTCAACCTCGGCGTCCGCTACGAGATCTACTCGCCCGAAACCGAGAAATACGACCGCATGACCAGCTTCGACATGCCGAAGCTCAACTTCGCCTACGCCAACGAAGGCGGCTACAGCCGCACCCTGCGCAACACCGACCGCAACAACTTCGGCCCGCGCTTCGGCTTCGCCTACGACCTCTTCGGCAACCAGAGGACCGTCCTCCGCGGCGGATTCGGCATCAGCTTTTTCCCCGAACCCTACTCGGCATCGAGCATGTTGACCCAGGGCCCGCCCCACCTGTTCAGCGAGAGCTACAGCTACGGCGACTTCCTCACCGACTATTCCGGCGTCCAGCGCATCGAACAGCCCTTCGGCTCGCTCGTCCCGCTCAAGCCCACTTCGACCGCCGAAATCAACACCCGCCGCCCCACCGTCCGCGGCTATTCCTTCGACAACCCCACCCAGTACGCCGAAACCTGGAGCCTCACGCTTCAGCGGCAGTTGGGCGCCAACTGGATGGCTGAGATCGGCTATGTCGGCAGCCGCGGCATCAACCTCCTGTATGGTTACAACCACAACGAGGTCCGCCTCGGCGCCGGCAGCATCGAGGACCGCCGTCCCGTCCAGGCCCTGCGCAACATCCCCAGCATCACCATCTTCGAGCCTATGAACAGCAGCGCCTTTCACGGCATGACCTCGAAGATCGACCGCCGCTTCGCCAACGGGTTCCAGATCCTCGGCGTCTATACCTTCGGCAAGAGCCTCGACTACGGCGGCTCGGTCGCCTCCGGCGGCGGCTCCTCCGGCGGCCCGCTCACAGTAACCTGCATCAGGTGCTACCGCGGCCCGTCCGGCTTCGACGTCAAACACCGCGCCGTCATCAACGGCCTTTATGACCTCCCTTGGGGCAAGGGCCGCAAGTGGGTCGCCGACAACACCGCGGCCGACTACATCATCGGCGGCTGGCAGATCGGCGGCATCGTCACCGGCACCTCGGGCCGTCCCTTCAACGTCGGCCTCCAGAACGGCGTCAACAACGGCGCGCCGAGCTGGCCCAACCGCATCGCCGACGGCCGCCGCGACAAACCCGACCCCTTCTACTGGTTCGACGCCACTGCCTTCGCTGCGCCCGCTCCGAACAACTACGGCAACGTCGGCCGCGGCATTCTCTACTCCGCCGGAGTGATCAACGTCGACATGAGCATCGTCAAGACGTTCAAGATCACCGAAAAGACCGGCTTCAACGTCCGCTTCGAAGCCTTCAACCTTTTCAACACCCCATATTTCGGCTTCCCGAACGCCAGCATCGGTTCACCCACCGTCGGCCGCATCACCTCGACCGTCGGCGACAACCGCTCGCTGCAACTCTCCGGCCGCATCAACTGGTAGGCGGCAGCAATCAATCGAAAGGCCGGCGGCGTCACAAACGCCCCGGCCTTTTTCATGCTCGATGAACACGCGCCTGCCCTCCGGCACGCCCTCCGCCCATGCTCAGCCCGCCAACTCAGCCTTCAACCGCCGGTGTTCCACATAAATACACGGCCCCGCCACCACCATCAACCCCGCCTCACGCGCCCTTGCCGCCGCCGCCTCGTTCACCGTCCCCGGCTGCATCCAGACCGCCTTCGCGCCTACCCGGATCGCCGACTCGACGATATCCGGCACGAACTCAGGCCGCCGGAAGACGCTCACCAGATCCACCGTTTCCGGTACGTCTTCCAGCCGGGCGTAGCTGGCCTCGCCGAGAACCTCTGTCTCGTTCGGGTTCACCGGAATGATGCGGTAGCCCTGCTTCCGCAGGTATTCCGCGATCTCGTAGCTCGGCTTCAGCGGGTTCGAAGACAGCCCGGCCACGGCGATCGTCTTCGCCGACCGCAGAATCTCCAACATGGTGTTCATTTCGATTTGAGGAGGTTCGCGACTTCCTTGTCGGTCAGGTGCCGGAATTCGCCCGAAGGAACGTCCAGCTTCAGCTTCCCGATGCGCACCCGGCGCAGTTTCTCGACCAGCCTGCCGAAGATCTTGAACATGGTGCGAATCTGGTTCTGGCGTCCTTCCGTGATTGTGATCTCGTACCACGGGTTGGTCGCGAATTTGATCAGCCGGATCGCCGCCGGCGCCGTCCTGCGCCCATGCAGCGGCACGCCCGACCGGAATTGCGCCAGTTGTTCCTCGGTCAGCGGACCGTTCACTTTCGCCACATACGTCTTCTCGACGTGCGATTTCGGCGACGAGATGTGATTGGCGAACTCGCCATCGGTGGTCAGCAGGAGCAGTCCCTCGGAGTGGTAGTCGAGACGGCCGACCGGGAAAACCCGCTCCTTGACCTTTCGTTCGATCAGGTGACGGACCGTCCTGCGTCCTTCCGGGTCGGACATCGTCGTCACCACGTCGCGCGGTTTGTTGAGGGCGATGTAGACGTGCTTCGACGGGAACCGGATCGGACGCGCGTCAACCTTGACGACATCGACGGCGACATCGGCCTTCGCGCCGAGTTCGCTTGTGATCTCGCCGTTTACCGTCACCCGGCCGCTGGTGATGTACTCTTCCGCCTTGCGCCGCGACGCGATGCCCGCCCGCGCCAGAATCTTTTGCAATCGTTCTTCAGCCATTCGAGCCTTCTTTGCTCTGATCCGAACCGCCACAGTCAGGGGACGATTCTTCCAAACCATTCACGTCGCCAGCGGGTTCCGGGGACCCGCTCTCTGCGTTCGCGGCCTCGGCATCTAGGGGACTTTCGCCGACGGCCGCCGGGGCCGGTTCGTTTGGTTCCGGGGACCCGCTCTCTCCGTTCGCGGCCTGCGCATCCATGGGACTCACGACGACTGCCGCCGGAGTGAAATCGTCGTCGGCCATCGACTGCCGCCGGATCTCTTCAAACTCTTTCAGCGACGGTAACTCGTTGACATCCTTCAGCCCGAACTGCGTCAGGAAGTCCTTTGTCGTCTTGTACAACATCGGACGGCCGATCACCTGTTTGCGGCCGGCGGTCGTCACCAGTTTCCGGTCGATCAGCGTCTTCAGGACGCCGCCGCCCTGAACGCCGCGGATCTCGAGAATCTCGGGCAGCGTAATCGGCTGCTTGTAGGCGATCACCGCCAGCGTTTCCAGCGCCGCCTGCGACAGCTTCAACGGCTGCTTCAGGTTTTTGACGAACTGCCGGATCGCCTCGTGGTGTTCCGGTTTGGTCGCCATCTGGAAACCGCCGCCCACCTCGCGGATGAACAGGCCCCGGCCCGGCTGTGCGGTCTCTTCCACCAACTGCCGCAGCGCCTCTTCTACCTCTTTTTTGTCGCGCCCCAATGCTTCGGCGATCTGCGCCGCCGGCATCGGCTCGTTCATCACGTAGACGACGGCTTCGAGCACGGCCTTGAGTTCAGAGGCCCTGGAGTCGGCGGCCTCGGCGGGCTGGTTCTCATCGCCGAGCAGGTCGGCGGCATCCATCGTCATCTGGACGGGCGCGGCGGACACTGCCGCTTCCGCCGCTGCTTCAGTCACTTCTTCAGTCACTTCTTCTGTCACGGGCGCCTCTTCGGCGGCCGGGAATTCGTTTTCTGGCATTGAAATATTCTGCTCGTGGTTCGCTTAGTTCTTGTAGTCGTTTTCGATCCGGGCCACCTGGTCGTCGCTGGTCAGCAGCGCGTCGAAACCGACATCGCGTTTGGCATGGATTTCGCCAAAGCTCTCTTTCTGGGTCAGCTTCAAAGCCTGCTGCTTCACCATCTCGAGCAGCGCCAGGAAAAGGCAGATCATCGCCCTGCGGCTCTTTTGCCTTTCGAACAGCGGCACCAGCGGGACGCTTTCGCCCCTCGGCGCCGACCTCAGCACATTAATAAGGAAGAGGATCATCTCCGGGACCGATACGTCTTCCTTCGAGACCTCATAGTGCGGCCGGGTCTTGGCCCGTTCGAGCACCTGTTCGAAGGTCTTCACCAGGTCAAAAAGGCTCACGGTCAGGTCCGGACCGGCGTCATCGGAGGCAAACTTCTCGATCTGCGGATTCGACCAGATGGCCTCTTCGATCATCCGCTTCTCCTGCAACATCGCGGCCGCGCTCTTGAACCGCTCGTATTCGAGAAGCCGGTCCACGAGTTCCCGCCTCGGGTCCTCTTCGGGATCCAAACGGTCCAGTTCCGGGTCCCGCGGCAGTAGCATCTTCGACTTGATGTGAATCAGCGTGGCCGCCATGTAGACAAACTCGGCCGACACCTCGATGTCCAACTCCGCCGCCTTTCCCAGGAATTCCAGGTACTGCTGCGTGATGCTGGCGATCGGGATGTCGTAGATGTTCAACTGTTGCCGGCGGATGAGGTCCAGCAACAGGTCGAGCGGCCCGTCGTAATGCTCGAGATGGACGTTGAGAGGCGAAGACACCAGCTATCAGGATACCAAGCCTCATCCCGCCGAACGCCTTTTGGCTCAGGTCACTCGAAGAAGTGGCACTTCAAACCCGGAAAACGCCTGAATCCCCGATCATCGGTCGCCAGGACGCAGCCGTGCTCGATGGCAATCGCTGCCAGCCAGGCATCCGGAACCAGGTTTCCAGTCGCCCGTGCGCTCCGGCAGAGCGACGTGAAGATCTCCCAGTGCCGGCCCGCCGGAGCCAGGGGCACATAGTTTGGCTGGGCCTTTACAGCCTCGACATACTCCATCGCCTGATCCAACGTGCAGGGCGGATTGAAGATCCGTGGCATGGTCACAACACGCAGGAATCCTGAGAAGACGAGATCGGGAACCGCGAAAGGTGCTGGCGAGTACACTATCTCCTGCCACCACGGCGAGACGGCCGTGTGCCGCGGGGAGTCTTCGCGGAACGAGTGAACCAGAACATTCACGTCAGCCAGGATCACGTTGGCTCTCCATCAGTTCCAGCAATGCCGCATTGCTCGACAGATCCACGCCGGGCTGCAATCCGGAACCTCGAAAGACCGGCAACTTGGGGCGTGTCCGGATGCCGGCCGTATTCCGGGCCAGCCGCTCGCGAAGTGCATCCGATACAATCTCTGTAAGAGTCTGACCCGTCTCGGCGGCCACCTTCTTGGCCGAGATCATAAGGCTGTCATCAAAATTGAAGGTCGTCCTCATGCGTATAAGCATACCATAGATACATATTAATGCCTGCCAGACTCGCACTTGCGCTTGCCGCCATCCTGTTCTCCACCGGCGGCGCCGCCATCAAAGCTCTGTCGCTTACGGCCTGGCAGACGGCCGGCCTGCGGTCTCTGGTCGCAGCCTCTATCCTGTTGATTTTCTTACCCGAAGCCCGCCGGGGCTGGCACTGGCGGATCATTGCTCCCGCCATCGCTTACGCCTCCTGTCTGACACTTTTTGTCCATGCCAACAAGCTGACCACCGCCGCCAACACCATTTTTCTCCAGTCCACCGCGCCAGCCTGGCTCCTGCTGATCGGCCCGCTGATCCTGAAGGAGCCCATCCGCCGCCGCGACCTGTTCTATTCCGCCCTGCTCGCCGTGGGTATGGGCCTGTTCTTCTGGGGTGTTCCACCAGCTCAACAATCAGCCCCTAACCCAATGAAAGGAAATATACTTGCACTCCTCAGTGGTTTCGCCTGGTCGCTGGTTATCGCGGGCCTGCGCTGGCAGGCCAAGCGCGACCCCAACGCCGGCCCGCTGGCTACGGTGGTGCTGGGCAACATCCTGACCGCATCGCTCGCCCTGCCCATGGCGTTTCCTTTGGCCGGTGGAACGACGGATTGGGCGATCATCCTCTATATGGGGTGCTTTCAGGTGGGACTGGGCTATGTCTTCCTCACGCGGGGGATGAAGAAGGTCGCGGCCTTCGAATCGTCGGCCATCCTGCTGCTTGAACCGGTGCTGAACCCAATCTGGACCTGGCTGATCCATGGCGAACGAACGGGCGTATTTGCGCTCGCCGGCACCACAATCATCGTCTTTTCAACGCTTTGGCACGCGCGCCGTCCGGCTTAGGACGCATCCCCGCTCAGAGGACCAGCACCGGGTGGTAGAGGTTCGGCAGGACGATTTCACCGATGGCGACGAGGTCGCCCACTCGAGTGACAGCTTTAATGTGTTTCGAGTCTCCACGGCCCCGGAACGGACTGACCCGGAAGTCGCGGCCGTTGCGGATCTGGGCTTCGGTGATGGAATCGACGATTTCGAGCGGGAACTCGGGCAGCAGGTGCGCGGCTGGAATCAACGCTTCGGCGAGACGGGATTCGTCGGCAAGTGACTGAAGCTGTTCGATTGTCCGGGCGGCGGATATGTCGAATGCACCGGATTGAGTGCGGCGCAGGGTGGCAAGATGGGCCCCGCAACCGAGCGCCTGGCCTGCGTCGTGGGCGATGGCGCGCAGATAGGTTCCTGCCGTGCAATGGACGCGAACGAGGGCGTCACGGCCGGTCAGGTCGAGCAGGTCGAGGGCATGGACAGTGACCTCGACGGGTTTTAACTCCACCTGGATGTTCTTGCGCGCGAGTTCGTAGGCTTTTCTGCCGTCGACTTTCTTGGCTGAGACGGGCGGCGGGGTCTGCGGGAACGTCCCGCAGAACCGGTCAAGGACGGTGGTCAGGGCGTCTCGCCCGATTGCGGGATTCGAATCGGGTCCGGCGGGCTGGCCGTCGGCGTCGTAGGTATTTGTTGAGAAACCGAAGCGGATGATGCCTTCGTAGGTCTTTTCGTTGCGGGTGAAGAACTGGGCGAGTCGGGTCGCGCGGTCGATGAGGAGAGGCAGTACGCCGGTGGCCATGGGGTCGAGGGTGCCGAGGTGGCCGATCTTCTTCGTACCGGCGATGCGGCGCATCTTGCCGACCACGTCATGCGAGGTCCACCCCTGGGGCTTGTCAACGATGATCAGTCCATTCATCAGCGAAACTACAGGCCTTTCAACGATTTCAGATCCATTATTGCAGCCGCCGGGCGGGATGGGACGTACAAACTTCGGGCGAAGGCTAAACTGGAGGGTAGTGGAGAGCGAGAAACAGATCAGCGGCGCTGGCCGCAATACGACCCGCAGGCTGGCTGGATACGCCGTTCCCTACAGGTGGTTCATCGCGCTGGCGGTGTTGTTCCTGATGGGGACGTCGGCCTTGCAGGTGTCGGGTCCGCTGCTGACCAAGATCGCGATCGACAAGTATTTGGCTCCGGCTCCGGGAACGGTGCTGCCCTGGCTGGAAGCTCGCCTGGCGGCGGGGGCGCTGGAGGGTCTGGTTCAGATCTGCATGATCTATGCGGCAGTCCTGTTGGCTGGTCTGTTGCTCGATTTCTCGCAGCAGTACCTGATGCAGTGGGTGGGGCAAAAGGCGATGTTTGACGTACGGCGCGACGCGATGGGCCGGCTGCAACAGCTTGAAGTGGCCTACTATGACCGCAACCCGGTGGGGCGGCTGGTGACGCGCGTGACATCGGACGTGGACGCACTGAACGAAATGTTCGCCTCGGGCATTGTGACGATGCTTGGCGACGTGCTGGTGCTGACGTTCATCCTGGCCGCGATGTTGAACCTGAATCCGAAGCTGACGCTGATGCTGCTGGCAGTGACGCCGCTGGTGATCCTGGCGACGATCCTGTTCCGCAGGGCGGTGCAGGCGGCGAACCGGCGGGTGAGAACGGCAGTGGCAAAGATCAATTCGTTCCTGCAGGAGCACATTGCGGGGATGAGCGTCCTGCAACTGTTCCAGCGTGAGCCGAGGGGATGCGAAGAGTTCGATGTGGTGAATCGCGAGCACATGGAGGCGTACAAGGAGTCGATCCACGCTTACGGCTGGTTCTACCCGGTGGTGGAGTTCACCTCGGTCATCGCCTTCGCCGGGCTGCTGGCATGGGGCGGCTACCAGGTGCGCAACGACGCCCTGTCGCTGGGCGTCATGGTGGCGTTTTTCCAGTACGGGATGCGGATCTTCCGGCCGATTCAGGATCTGAGCGAGAAATACAACATCCTGCAAGCGGCGACAGCGGCGGCCGAGAGGATCTTCGAACTGTTGGATACCGAACCCAAGATCGTTGCGCCAGCCGTGCCGAAGGCGATTCCCGATGGTCCGCAGCGGGTTGAATTCGATGGCGTATGGTTTGCATACAAGGGCGAGGACTGGGTGCTGAGGAATGTCAGTTTCACGATCGAACCCGGGGAGACGGTGGCCGCCGTGGGCCATACGGGCGCGGGCAAGACGACGCTGACAAGCCTGCTGATGCGGTTCTACGACGTGCAGCGCGGGGCGATTCGCGTGGGCGGGGTGGACATTCGCGAGTTGGATCCGAAGGAGTTGCGGCGGCACTTCGGCGTCGTTTTGCAGGACCCGCATCTGTTCACGGGGACAATCGGCGGCAACATCCGGCTGGGTACGGAGAACATCGGGGACGAGGCGATCGAGATGGCGGCGGACCAGGTGAACCTGCTCGAATTTGTCCGGAGTTTGCCGATGGGGTTCGAGCACGAGGTGAAGGAGCGCGGATCGGGGCTATCGACGGGGCAGAAGCAGTTGATCAGCTTCGCGCGGGCGCTGGCGCATAATCCGCAATTTCTGATTCTGGACGAAGCGACGTCGAGCGTGGACACCGAGACCGAGATGATGGTGCGGGAGGCGCTGGGACGGCTGGTGGAGGGCCGGACATCGCTGGTCATCGCGCACCGGCTATCGACAATTCAGCGGGCGGACCGGATTCTGGTGATGCACAAGGGCGGGTTGCGTGAACAGGGCAACCACCAGGAACTTCTGGCAATGAAGGGGATCTACTACAAGCTCTATCAACTGCAATACCAGGATCAGGAAGCCGTCCGTCCGGCATAGCGGGAACAGATGGCGCGGGCTGAAGCGGGCAGGTTCTCAAGATCGAGGGCCATGGGGAAGAACTCCGCCGAACCGGACTGAACGGCGGGTCCGAGTTCGATGAAACCCATGGCGCGATACATCGGGGCGCGTGGGGTGATGCCGCTGATGATGGCGGTGCGCACGCCGCGTTCCCGAAGGATATCGAAGAGGCGGACGAGGAGAATGGTCAGCAACGGCGTGCCGCGATAGGCGGGATCTATGGCGAGCAGGCGGATTTCGAAAACCGGACCGGGAAGCGCCGCTATCACCGACGGGTCGGCGAGTTTCTTTTCGGCGGAGAAGGGCGGCTGGCCGTGGAACGAGATCATGGCGGCGGGATGGCCGGAATCGAAGGCGAGAAGGAAGCGGCTTCGGGATTCGAGGGGATCGACGAGCCGGCCGTCAGGCGAAGCTTCGTGCTGGCCGATCTCGCAGGCGAAGATCTGGTTGTTCATCCGGCGGATGACGTCGAAGTCTTCGGGCGAATCGGCCAGTCGAAAGGTCAGGTTCACGGCACTTCGTTGCCGGCGGCGACGGCGGCTTTGCGGACATCGACACGCGAGAGCAGGATGAGCCCGGCGGCGAAGAAGACGACTTGCGAGAGGATGCCGAGCTGATAGCTGCCGGTGAACTGGAGCGTAAGCGAGAACAGCAGCGGGGCGAGCCAGCTTGTGCCCTTGTCGCTGATCTCGTAAAGAGAGAAGTACTCGGCTTCCCTGCCCTTGGGGATCATGAGCGAAAACAGTGAGCGGCTCAGCGCCTGGCTGCCGCCCATGATGACGGCGACCAGGGCGGCGGCGACGAAGAAATGGGCGGTGGTCTTCACGAAGAAGACGCCGAGCATGAGGACGATCCAAACCATGAGCGCGAGTTCGACGGTTCGTTTGGCTGTCCAGCGCTTGGCGATCTCGTTCATGCCAAACGCCCCGGCGACGGCGACGAATTGAACCATGAGGATGGCCAGGGTGAGATGGGCCATGGGGATCTTGAGGTAGTCGCTGCCGAACTGTCCGGAAAGGCTGATGACGGCCTGAATGGCGTCGTTGTAAAGCAGATAGGCGACCAGAAAGAGAAGGGTCTGGGGGTAGGCTCTGAGAGATTTCAGGGTTGTCCAGAGCTGAAGGAATCCCACGGAGAGAGCGCCGGCGCGAGGCCGAGGCGCGGCGGCGGGGTTGCGCAGGCCAAGCATGGGGATGGCCGAGAACAAAGCCCACCAGACGCCGGCCGACGCGAGGCTGATGCGGACGGCGAACCCCTCTTCGAAGCCCCAAGCGGCGGCGTTCCTGTAGAGAAGCAGATTCAGACCCAGCAGAATGCCGCCGCCGAGATAGCCGATTCCCCAGCCGCGTGAACTGACCGTGTCGCGCTCGGCCTCGCTGGAGATGCCGGGCAGGAAGGCATTGTAGATGACGATGGATGCGCCGAAGGCGAGGTTGGCAATGAGAAAGAGCGCGCCGCCGAGCATGTAGCGCGCGCCGTCGAGCCAGAACATGGCGAAGGTCGCGCAGGCGCCGGTGTAGGCAAACAGGCCGAGCAGTTGCTTCTTGTGGCGGCTGCGGTCGGCGAGAGCGCCGGCGACGGGCAGGAAGAAGACCTGCGAGAGCACGGAGAGAGAGATGAGATAGCCCCAATAGGAACGCGCATCCACCGGGATGCCGAGCGGGTAGATGAACCCGCTGGCGTCGGCGCCGGCCCTGGCCAGGACGGTGAGCCAGGGGCCGAGAAAAAGCGTGACGACGGTGGAGGAGAAGGCGGAGTTGGCGAAGTCGTAACAGTACCAGGAGCGCTGCTGGCGGCGAAGATTAGTGTCCTGCAAGGAGGTCCTCCGCGATCTTCTGAAGCGAGGCGTAATTCTTCTTCCCGTTGCCGAGAAGGGGGATTTTTGGAATGGCGAACACGCGCCTTGCGACGGCGAGTTCGGGTGCGCCGAGTTCGCGGGCGGCACGTTGAAGATGTTCGCGGCGCAGTTCAGCGTCCTGGGTGAGGAGTACGATCATCTCGCCGCGGGCGGGGTCGGGGCGGTTGATGGCAGCATGGATCGACGCGGGCGAGGCGGATTCGGCGATGCGCTCGACGACTTCGAGCGAGACCATCTCGCCGGAGATTTTGGCGAAGCGTTTGACCCGCCCCTTGAGGACGAGGAAGCCGTCCTCGTCCACGGCGGCAAGGTCGCCGGTGGAGTACCAACCCGGCCCGTAGATGGAAGAGGGCGGTTCCAGAACGCCCGGATTCGAGTCGCGCAGGTAGCCCGACATCAGGTTGGGGCCGCGGACATGCAGGAGACCCGCGTCTTCAATGCCAGGGACGGGTTCGAGTCTGTACTCCATGCCGGGCAGGATTTCGCCGACAGTGCCGGACTTGGCCCTCATGTGCGTGTTGACGGAGATGACGGGCGCGCATTCCGTCGCGCCGTAGCCTTCGAGGATGCGCACGCCGAAACGGTCGCTGTAGAGATTGCGGACCTCGTCGGTAAGCTTTTCAGCGCCAGCCATAAGGAAGCGGACTTTGCGGAAGTCGTATGGGTGGGCGCGGCGGGCGTAGTTTTTGAGGAAAGTGGGGGTGGCGAACATGACCGTGCAGTCGCGGTCGTAGAACATCTCGGGGATGACGGCATAGTGCAGCGGCGTGGGGTAAAGGAACGCGGGCATCCCGTTGAGGACCGGCAGCAGGAATCCGGCGGTCAAGCCAAAGCTGTGGAAGACGGGCATGGCTGACAGGAAGCGATCAGAAGGACCGACATCAACGACAGCCTTGATCTGGCGGACGTTGGCCAGCATGGCGCGGTTGCTGAGGACGACGCCCTTGGGCTTGCCCTCGGAGCCGGAGGTAAACAGGATGGCGGCCGGGTCTTCGGGTTGCGACTGCAAAGTGGCGCGGCGCGGCATGCGGAGAGCGAAGAGGACGAGCCAGAGTTTGTCGGCGAGGGTGAGCTGAGCGCGGAGGTCTTCGAGGAAGACGATTTTGAGGCCGGTGAGCTTATCGACGAGCGGGTGCAGTTTGGCGCGTTCGAGGAAGACGCGGGAGGTGAGGACGGTTTTGATGCGGGCGGCGATGCAGGCGCTCTGAACGCCATCAGCTCCGGCCGTGAAGTTGATCATTGCCGGGACGCGGCGGATGCCGAGCAGGCCGAGGTAGAGGGCGAGAGTGCCGGCGGCGTTTGGCATGAGGACGCCGACGGTTTCTTTGTCGGACGTGAATCGGGAGACGAGACGGCCGAGGGCGAGAGAGGCCCGGAGCAGCGTGCCATAAGTCATTTCCGTGCCCGATGCATCCTCGACCATGGGCCGGCCGCGGCCATGGAAATCGACGGCGTTCAGGAAGGTCCGGTGAACCGTGGAAGGCTGGAATGATTCCAGCATGAGGCGCTGTAACAGGCGGCGCATCTCTTCGCTTGCCTTACGGCGGCGGAGTTTGCCGGATGGAGCGTCCGGCATGGCGATGACGTGCCCGGGGTGGAAGATGACGCGAATTCTCGGGAACCATCGCAACGGGAAGTCGCCGGACATGCGGCTGACGCCGCGGGCGTGGACGGCGCCGTCGATCCAGATGGGTGCGATGGTTGCGCCTGACTTCGCGGCGAGAAAGGCTGGTCCGTCGTAGAACTTCATGAGCGAGCCGGTAACGGTGACGCGGCCTTCCGGGAAGATGACAACCGGTCTTCCGCCTTCGATCTGCTCGATGATGGACTTCATGGCCATGGGGCGCATGGAGTCGAGGATGACGTGATCGACATGCTTCAACAGTGCGCGAAACATGGGATTCCGCAGGACCTGGGTGTGGACGACCCAGAGCGGGTCGTCAGGCAGTGTGGCCCACAGCAGAGCAGCGTCTAGGAACGACTGGTGATTGGCGACATAGATGAGCTTGGCGGCGCGCGCCGGCTCGCCCTCGACCTGGAGGCGGTAGAGGACTTTGAGGAGAAGGCGGACGGTGGATCGAAGCATCCGGTTTTACTGTATGTGAGGTCTTAGGACAGTGTACGACAGGGGCGGGATAGATTTGACAAGAGTGCCGCCGATTCGCTAAAATAAGAGAGACACACTGCTCCTGAGTAGCTCAATGGTAGAGCATCCGGCTGTTAACCGGAGGGTTGTAGGTTCGAGTCCTACCTCAGGAGCCAAATCCTATCCCTCCACTGATTTGGGTGCCCGTTGGTTGACGGCATCCTCCTCCACGTCGGCGTAGTCTTTCGAAGAACTTCGCGTCTCCGTTCGTCTCTCCGTTCGAGCCCGCCACGGTTGGCCCGCCAACTCTGCTTCGATTCCACTCCCCCTCCGCCCCCCGTCTCTGCGTCTCTGGTTCCGTCTTTCCGAATTGGTTAACGCCCGCGCGAAATCGCCGAACCCGAGTGAGACATCTTCCACGTTCGCTGCGTATATAGTGAACGGACGCGAAAACGACCGCGTCGATAATCCCACCAGACGACGCGTCGACCGCAAAGCGGACATCGCCGTGGGTGGCCTCCAAGGAGACCGCTCATGAACGAACGCGATGTTGATCGCGCCGAGGCCGTCCGCCAGATCGCCGCTATTCTCGCGGCCGCTTACGTGCGCCTGCGCTTCCCCGAACCTCTCCAGAAGGAAGTTGACTGTGCCGAGAATTCCCGCCCTCATGTGACTGCTGGTTAACACTATGAAAACAGAGACCAACAGATCAACGGCCCTGCGGGAAACGATTGAGGCCTTGCGCCACATGACCGTCGGGCAGCTCAAAGACAAGTACCGTGATGTCTTCGGCGAATCGAGCCGGTCGAATCACAAACAGTTCCTTTTCCGGCGTATCGCCTGGCGTGTCCAGGCTAACGCGGAGGGAGGTCTATCGGAGCGGGCGCGAAAGCGAGCACTTGAGATCGCCGACGACGCCGACCTCCGAATTCGGGCACCTAAGAACTTTTTGAAAGTGGACCTGGACGAGAGCCGCACGCTTGAGACGCGCGTCGCTCCGACCGAGGACCCGCGGCTCCCGATGCCCGGCGCCGAACTGGTGCGACGCTACCGGGGTAAAGATGTCGTCGTTCGCGTTCGGAAGGAAGGCTTCGAGTACGACGGCCAGATCCACCGTTCCCTGAGTTCCGCCGTGCGCCAGGCTACCGGCACGCCATGGAACGGGTTCGCGTTTTTCGGGTTGGGCGGCAAGCCGGGGAGGAAGCATGGCAGCTACGAATAGCGGCACGGCCGCGCCGAAACCCGTCCGATGCGCCATCTACACGCGGAAGTCGACGGAGGAGGGCCTGAACCAGGCATTCAACTC
>CAMTUE010000035.1:0-110875 GCA_947084845.1 uncultured Bryobacteraceae bacterium
CATGCCCTATTGTCGGCAGCAACGACGGGCCAGTTCCTATCCGAATGGAAATTCAAATCGCGGCAGGCCAAAACAGCCGTCAAGTTGCTGCATCGATGACACTTCCGAGCCGCAGCCAATGCGATAGCCGGACACTACTGGTAGTAGTTGAAGGTTCCTTTCTTGAAGTACACGCTCTTGGCGAGGAGTTCGTTGTACTTCTTGGTGTATTCCGCGATGAGAGTCTTGAAATCTTTGGTGTTAAGGAGGCTGAGGACCCTGTCGTCGATGATCGTATCGTAATGGATGTCTGCGAGTGGCGCGTCTTTCTGGGCCTGGAGTTCGTTCTCGACGCGCAGGAGGGCTTTGTAGAAATCGTTCGGGCTCGTCGTGAACGTCTTCGACACTTCCGCGGCAATATCCTTCTTCGACTGGGACTGTGCCTTGAGTGCCTTGAGGAAGGCGTCCTGAGCCTTGTCGATTTCGATGTGGAGCTGTTCGTATTCTCTGCGCAGCTTGGTGTCCACGAGGAGCGTGGAGGTCTTTTCGGTGTGCCCAAAGACTTCGTCGTAGGGGCGGATGACAAGGACGCTTTCCTTCGGCAACTGCGCGCCGGTCTCGTCGTTGATGGTCCTGGTGCACTGCCGAGTTGGGAAGATGCGGTCCCTTGATGGTGTCCCATCCGCAACGTCCTTGAATGTCTGAGCCAATGACGATTTCATCGAGCCGTTCGGGGCGTAGATAGCGTAAGCCTTCCTCGCGGAGAAATCGAACTCTGTCGTCAACTTCCTGATCCCGTAACAGTTCTCTAAATCGACGTAGAGCTTGTTCATTTCGGTTTCTCCGACATTCTCCAGGGTGCCAACCTCTGAGTATATGCGGACGCGCGCGCGGCATGAGAGTGGAGGTAGCGGTAAGTGTGGAATGGCAGGCGCGGCGGCCTGCCCTTTGTTAGCCCTAGGATGAATGGGCGGCACGGATTGAGCGGCCCCGCAGCGTTTAGATGCTCTCGGTGTCGAGCACTGTGGCCACGGCGTGCAGGGTGGAGGCGATGCGGACGCCGGCGACTACGGCTTCGGGGGTGAGGCCCTTTTCGAGGACTACGGCGTCGTGGGACTTCACGCAGGCTTCGCAGCCCTTGATCGCCGACGATGCCAGGCAGGCGAGTTCGAAATCGGCGGGGTCGCCGCCGTGCATGCGGATGGCCTGCATGCGGAGGCGGGCGGGGATCTGTTCGTAGTCAGGCTTGCCGATCATGTGGCGGAAGCGGTAGAAGACGTTGTTCATGCCCATGACGGCTCCGGCGGCCTTGGCCGAGTTGAGTTGTTCAGGGGCGAGTTTCGTGGCGGCTTCGGCGATGACGGCGGCGGTGAGCTTTGTGTTGCGGCAGGCCATGGCGCAGGCGACGGCGACGGTCCAGGTCTGCTGTTCGGTCAGTTCCTGCTGCTGGAGGACGTTTTGGAGGTTGACGCGCTGGTCCTTGGCGTAATCGGGGATGGCGTCGGCGAGTTGTTGGAGTGTCATTTTTATTTGAAGATTCCTTTCAGGGTATGAATTTGGGGATGTTGGGGCGCCCGGTTGGACGCCCCTATTGGACTTGTTTTGAAACGGCCGGCGGGGAACCCGCTCTCTCCGTTCGCGGTTGAAGCGCGGGGAACCCGCTCTCTCCGTTCGCGGTTGAAGCGCGGGGGACCCGCTCTCTCCGCTCGCGGACTCTGGCGAGCCGCTTGCGTCAGCGAGCGGTACCGAAGCGAGTACCGTCCCGAGTGCCGTCCCCTTACGGGAGCGGTTCGCAGAGCGGTCCGGGGCGTTTCAGGAATGAACTAAACGTGGATGGTTTCCTGACCCTTGTTCCAGTTGCAGGGGCACAGCTCGTCGGTCTGGAGAGCGTCCAGCACGCGCAGGACTTCCTGGGAGTTGCGGCCAACCGACAGGTCGGTCACCATCACGAAGCGGATCACTTCCTGCGGGTCGACGATGTAGACGGCGCGCTGGCTGACACCGGCGGCGGCGTCGATGATGCCGAGGGCGGCCGAGAGCTCGCGCTTCACGTCGGCGAGCATCGGGATGGGCAGGTCCTTCAGGTCGGCGTGGTGCTGACGCCAGGCCAGGTGGACGAATTCGGAATCGACGCTGGCGCCGAGCAGGACGGCGTCACGGTCGGCGAAGTCCTTGTTGAGCTTCGCGAAGGCGGTGATTTCGGTGGGGCAAACGAAGGTGAAGTCCTTCGGCCAGAAAAAGACGACCTTCCACTTGCCCGCGTAGGTCGCGTTGGAAACGTCGGTGAAGGCGGTCTTGAGATCATTCGAGACGGTCGCCTTCACGTTGAATTGGGGGAACTTCTGTCCAACACCAAGCATTTGATTGATACTCCTTGAACGATTTGAACTAAGACTGGGACGAACTTGCCGCGCAAGGGCCGCAGAGGCCCTGGAACTCGACCGAGTAGCGCTGAAGGCGGAAGCCTTCGGGCAACTGCCGGCGTAGTTCGACGGGCATCAGGTGGTCCTCTTCGATGTCGAAGATCTCCTTGCAGCGGACACAAACAAAGTGATGATGCGGAATGGAATTGGTTTCCAACCGCAAGGCTCCATGGTGGAGGCTGACCTCGCGGGCCAGCCCGGTATCGAGAAAGGTCTTCAGATTCTTGTAGACCGTCGCCAGCGAGATCGCCGGGATCTGCTTTTTCACCCGGCCGTAGATGGCTTCGGGGCTGGGATGGCCGTCCATCTCCACCAGCGCCCGGAAGATGACCTCGCGCTGGTGCGTGAGGCTCATCCCGGCGTCGCGGCACTCCTGGCGGAACTGTTCCACCAGGGCTTCGACGTCGCGCTGAGGTATCGAGTGCATTGACAACAACTATTAAACAATAACTATTCTTGAAAAGTCAAGCAGCCTGAAGGGGAAGACGGATGTTGCCGATAGGAGAGTGGCGATGCGCCGTGTTCTCCTGCTTTCTATGATGCTTGCCGCCCCGGTTTGGGTTCTGGGAGCGGCCGAGGTGCGTGTCAGCCAGCTCGGGCTGGAAGCCGATGAAAACAGGTGTGTTGTGCGGCGGACAGGGCAGTCGTTCGACGGCGGGGCACAGCAGATTTTTCTGAGATTCGTCGCCCGCGGCGTACGGGCCGGTGACAAGTTGCAGATCGACTGGGTGACGCCGCGCGGGGACGTGTCGTCATCGGCTCCATATGAAGAATTGCCCAAAGCGGGCGAACTCTGTTTCCTGAGCGTGTTGCCGGTGGCGGGCTATGCGGCGGGGACGATGCCGGGCGAGTGGCGGGCGCGGGTGACGGTGAACGGCGCGGTGGCGCACGAAAAGCGATTCACGATTGCGGGGTCGGTTCGCGTGGGCGGATTGAGGATTTCGGGAGTGAGGTGGGAGCAGGCGGCGGGCGGACCGGCGCGGATTGCGGTGGAGGCGGCGGGGGCGAGGGGACTGACAACCATTAATGTGGCGCGGTACAGGCAGGTGGGCGGGTGGGAGTTTGTCGCGCATGTGATGCCGGAGACGCAGACCGGGACGACGCTGACGGCGGCGATGCAGACGCTGGCGCCGGGGCAGTATTACGCGATCCTGAGGTCGGAGTCGGGCGAACAGAGCGCGCCGGCGGCGTTTCAGGTGGCGACGGGAAGCCAATACCGGTTGCCGGCGCTGGACGGGCAGACGTGGCGGATCACGCAGGGTCCGTTTGGTTCGTATTCGCATTGGGGACGGGCGATTCACGCCTGGGACGTGGCGCCGGTGACCAATCGATTGGTGGCGGCGATGCGGCCGGGCGTGGTGTCGGCGCATGACAGGGGTCTGGGCCAGACGCCGAGGTCGCGGACGTTTGGAAACTATGTGACGATCGACCACGGCGACGGCGAGTATTCCCATTACGCGCACTTGAAGGCGCGGACGTTCCTGGTGAGGACGGGCGACAGGGTGGATGCGGGCCAGGCGCTGGCCGAGGCGGGCAACAGCGGGTATTCGTTTGGCGTGCATTTGCACGTGCATGTGACGCGGTCGCAGAACATTGCGTCGATGTCGATCCCGTTCCGGTTTGCGGAGTTGGGTGAGGGCAGGAACGGGAACTATCGGGGTCCGGTGGTTTCGCGGAACAGGCCGGCGGGGTTGGCTCCGGCGGCTAACGCGAAAACTGTCGTGGCGCAGGCGCCGAAGAGGAAGCCGAAGTGGGAGGGGACCGTGGCGTTCGCGCAGTGGTGGTCGAAGCCGTTGGCGGTGCCGAGAAAGGCGCGGGCGATCGAAGTGCGGCATGGGTGGGAGGACCCGGCGGTGGGTTTCGACCTGTATCTGGTGAGCCCGTCGGGACGGAGGTACGCGCACGAGGCGGGCAGCAGGGAAGCGCCGTTGAAGGTGGCGTCGCCGGAGCCGGGGCAGTGGTATGTCTATGTCCAGGCCGTGCAGGGCGGGGCAGGGGATCTGCCGTTCTGGGTGGACGCGGCGGTGATGTAGCCGCCTGCTTCGCGGTGCGCATGAACTGTCAGTTCACGCGGCCCGTTTGCGATTTGCCGTTCCTTGCAGAGAGAATCAGCAAATGACACCCGCTGGCCGCCGAGAGGTGCTGACAATGATGGCCGCTTCCTTCACCGCCGCCGGGACTCAAGAGGAGCCCGCAGAAGGTGCAGCCTCCGTTCATCCGGGTTTGCGGGTTGCACTGGCCCAGATCCCGTTGGAAGATGGCGATCTTGCGCGGAACATGCAGATCGCGGAGGATGCCGCGCGCGCCACTGCGCTTCACAAGCCGGATATTCTCTGCCTGCCGGAAGCCGCCGATTTCGGCTGGCTCCACCAGGAAGCTAGGGCTTTGACCGCAAGATCAGGTTCCATTGGACGACCGCTTGCTGACGCGCGCGGCTCCGATCAGAGCCGCGACCGTGAGGGAGTGGTTTTCCGTAAAGGAGCACAATTACGCGGTCCCGGACCTAGGCGGGATGCCCTGCCAATCCCCGGGCAGTACACGGAGTTTCTCGCCAAACTGGCCGTCCGGCATCGGCTCTGGGTCTGCGCCGGATGCCTTGAGAAGGACGGAGATAGGGCATACAACTCGGCGGTAATTCTCGATCGCGCGGGCCGCATCGTTCTCAAGCACAGGAAGATCCGGACTCTGCCCGACCTCACCAAACACCTCTACGATGCCGGAAGCCTGGGCGGCTTGATGACCGCCGACACCGAGTTCGGGCGGATCGGCCTGACCATCTGCGCCGACAATTTCGACATCGCCATCCCCCAGCGCGCCGCGCAGGCGGGTGCCTGGCTGCTGATCACGCCGCACGGCTTCGCCGCCCCCGCGAACGAGATGGAAAAGAACGCCCTCGCCTTTCAGGAACACATTCGGCGCATCGCGGCCAAGACCGGGATGTGGGTGGCCGGGACCAACGTTGTGCTGGCGCGCGTCAGGGGCGGCGCCTGGAAGGACCAGATGCACTGCGGCTGTTCGACCGTGGCGCGGCCCGACGGCACGGCCGCCGTCGTCGGCAAGTTCAAACAGGCGGATCTGATCGTTTACGACATTCCAGCCGCGTGAGACCCGCTTTCTGAGTCGTGGTCCTGCTGACAAGAAAACTCAGAGCCGGGAAAGACTGGCTCCATTCCACCTCATTTGGTCCCGTTCAAGCGCACCTCGCCACAGGGGACGCGGGGGCATCTTCATCTGGATTGCCGACGACACGGCAGAACTGACATCATTTTCGAGAAATAGTCTTGACATTCCCAATCGAGTGGGGGCGTTCCGGCCCAGCATCGCATCGTTGACTGGCTGATGGGGACGTTGCAGATCAGAAAGACATTATCCGGCCTTTCCACGTCCGCGCAGTATCTTTATATACGACTTCTTGACGTCGAAGTTGTCCCAAGCGCCCTTGATGAAGTCGCGCAAGTTCGGCATATCCTTCTCGATCGTTGTCGCCCAGAGGTTGGGGCTGTATTCGAACACACGGAGCATGTTGTCAATATCGAAGAGCGGCCCGGTCCCTTCAGCTTTCATCAGCACCACGGGCTTTTCCTGGGCCATGCGAAACCCAAGCTCGAACATGACGTTCGGGTTGTGCTCAGTCAAATCTGCAATGACCAGATCAGCGTCTAGCAGGTCGTTAACGATCGTGGACTGAATGATATCGCTGCCTTGGCGGTTTGCCGTCTTCACCTTGAAATCCTTCGCGGCGGGAATGATGAGGCTGCGGAGAACCTCGGCGAAAAAACCCGGAGCGTGCCTCTCTTCGCGCTCGACAAATGGGAGGATTACGAACGCAGTCAGATTCGTGGTTGGCGTTCCTTCCGAGAGTGTAACTGTATCCGGTGCGGGTTGTTCCTCCTCGCCGCTACCATCCTGCACTTGCGTGGCCGGAACCCCAGACGTGATACCTAAGTATTTGCAGTTCTCGCGGAAGATTATTGCAAATTCATCATGCGTCTCAGGGGCGAGTCCGAACTCCTTGGTCAGAGTGTTGCCGAGATATTTCATGTCGGGCAAGTTGCTGCCCTTGTAGTATTCAAGCACACGCGCAAAAATATCAATATTAAGGAAAGCTTTCTTCTTCAGCGTCAGTTCAGTTTCCTGGTTGGGCGCATAGACAATCTCACGCCCAAGTTCGGCTAGTTGGATCCTAGGCGCGTCACGAGTACCGATTGTTAGGCCATAATCGCGCGACGCGGCGGTCAAGTAGAACCATGAGTTGCCGGCCGCGGCACCCACGGCCATGCGCACCTCATCCGGTTCCCACGCGTTTCCTCCGTTGTGGACTTTCAGCGCGGTCGGAATCTTGAGCGCGTTCTCAAGGGTTGCGCGAGGAAACAACCATTTGACCTTCGGCTTGGCAGGTCTAGCGGGTCTCGCAGCGCCCGCAGTCTTCTTTTTCGGCGGCATCGGTTCGCCTCCTGATCAAGATTCAGGACACCGTTTTTGCGGATCGCCACTATTTTAGCGCGGATTTGTCATGCACGGCGCGTCGCGCTGGCCATCTCTCGACAACGCGTCGGGTTCATCGCAATACTGTAGAAGACTACTGCCGCAATCGGCATTCTGGAAGAAAGGATGCTGCGGGCGGTTCCGTGTGGACGACGCCCCATCCAGAGATTGAACGGCTTGGACGTTTCTCGTGGCGAGCAGTTCGGTTGTGGAGTCTTCCACCGGGGCGCAAAGGCCAGTGCGCTATGCTCCTTCCTTGATCCAGACGATCGAAGCCGGCGGCGGTGGCGCTGAGTCTGAGGACGTATGCGCCGGGAACGGAGAATGCGGCGGTGGTGGACAGCGACTTGGGGTCGGCGAAGGTGACTTTGCCGGGACCGGACTCTTTGGTCCAGACGATCTCGGGGGCGCCGGGCCCGGCGGTCGGAGCGGGCACAAGTTGTCCGCTCCAGCCGCGTTTGGGGAGGTCGCCGAAGCCTGCCCAACCGCGCAGGTACGTCTTGCCGGGCAGAACGGCGACGCGGTCGATGCCCGCAATCCCCTTCAGCGCCGTGTCGTCCGCGGCCATGGCGCACGAGACGATCGCCGTCCCGAGCGCAGGAGCCATTCCAATTGCCGCCGCGGCGTTGCCAATCGCCGCCCGTCTTGTCAACCTGTGCTTCACCGGCGCGACCTCCAATGTACACGCTATCACGGGCCGCGCCGCATGGAGTAGGGGGGATTCAGGACTTGAACCGCTATAATTAGAGTCATGTCCGGCCTCGTCACGCTGTCCACGCCCGCGCTTATCGACCCTCTGGAGTTGAAGGCAAAGGAGGCGAAACTCCTTGAACTGCTTCGCGGCATGGGTCGCGTGCTGGTCGCCTATTCAGGCGGCACCGATTCGGCGTATCTCGCCTGGGCGGCCAAACAGGCGCTGGGCGCTAACGCCGTCGCGGTCACGGCCGATTCGCCCTCGATCCCGGAATCGCACAAGAAGGACGCCGCCGCGCTGGCCGTCGAATTCGGCATCCGGCATGAGGTGATCCCCACCTTCGAGTTCGACAATCCCGATTACTCCGCCAACAACGCCGACCGCTGCTTCCATTGCAAGGACGAACTGTTCAAGCGGCTGGAGGAAGAGGCCCCGCGCTTCGGCGGCGCGGCGATTGTCTATGGCGTGAATGTCGATGACCTGGGCGATTACCGGCCGGGACAGAAGGCAGCGAAAATCCACGAGGTGAAGGCCCCGCTGGTCGAGGCCGGCCTGACCAAGGCCGAGATCCGGGAACTTTCGCGCCAGGCTGGTCTGCCCACATGGGACCGCCCGGCGGCGGCCTGTCTGAGCAGCCGCATCCCTTATGGCACCGAAGTGACGCCGGAGCGGATCAAGACCATCGAGACGGCCGAGGAACGCGTGAAGGAACTGGGCTTCCG
This sequence comes from uncultured Bryobacteraceae bacterium, assembly GCA_947084845.1. Taxonomy (GTDB): domain Bacteria; phylum Acidobacteriota; class Terriglobia; order Bryobacterales; family Bryobacteraceae; genus PNKE01. The sequence goes on from CAMTUE010000035.1 coordinate 8,304, forward strand.
GCAGTTCCGCGTGCGATATCATGGCGAACTGGCGCGGGTTGAGATCGAAAGGTCCGAGATGGCCGGAGCATTCGATCTCGACATGTGCGACAGGCTGGTGGCGCTGTTCAAGGACCTTGGGTTCACTTACGTCACACTCGACTTGAAGGGCTACCGCCAGGGAGCGATGAACGAGGTGCTGACGCGCCCGGCCGCGGGAGCGGCAGACCGGAGTGCGATCTGATTGGCTGAACTCGAAACCGTCCAGGAGTCACTCACGGAGTTCGCCGCCGGCTTGAGGCTGGAAGAGGAGGAACTGCCCTCACTGTTCGACGCCGGGTTGCTGGACACGTCGCTGCAGCTTGAAGAAGTGCTGACGCGGGAGTTTTCGACCTCGATGGCACAACGCGCGCTGGCTCTGAGGCTGGCCACCAAGGTCCTGGTGGAGGACCCGTCGCCTGAGTCGATGGCGTTGGTGCTACACGAGTTTGGTTCCATTCTTGGCGACATCGAAATGGAGATGCAGGAGTGGCCGTCGGCGGCTGAATGGAACCTTGCGCGGAAGTACTGCGCCCTGACCGAGAATCTGGGATCGCCTGCGCCGGCCGAGAATCAGGGATTTGCGGAACTGCCCCGCATGCTTTCCGGAAGTTCCTGGCTCAGCCAGCGGTTCGAGGAACTCAGCGCGGCCGGCGGACTCGACGCCGATCGCCTTCCGACTTCACGCGGACTGTCAAAGAACCCTGGAAAGCGCTGGTTCCGGCGCGTTTCGGCGCGCGCGTCGGGACGGCTGTGCACGCGAGTGCAGCGGCTGAAGAACAATGTCGAAAACCGCGCCCGGCAGGTATGGCTGCTGCGGCGGCTGGGCGAGGACGAATATGGTCCTTCGCCGATCTATGTGTTCGCGCACGTGGAGTTGTTCCCGGGCATCCACTCCCGCATCACCGAAAGCTCGCTGGCGATCGAATGCGCCCGGCTGCAGGGCCTTGCGCTCGGGCTCCAGCTTCCCGACCTCGCCATCTGCTTCGAGACGCCGGATTGGATCTCCCACTACGCCCTCAGCTTCCTGTTGCCCCCTGCGCCCGGGGAATGGCCCGTCCGCGGCGCCCGCGGCCTGCGCCGGTTGCTCGACGGGCGCTTGTCGCGTTGGTATTTTCTGACGTTCGACCACCGCATCGACATGATCGAAATGGCTGCCGCCGTGCTCCGCATCGGACGCCCGCTGTTCTACGAACGCGTCGCCGCCCACGCCCTGCTCGAGTATTCACTGCTCCAGGGCGTTGCGTTTTCGCGCACCGCCGCGCCGTCCTGGATCGACATCCAGTCGGGTCTGGAACGGGAGTTCTGCTCCCTGCTGGACGGCTACCTGCTGCGGGTTTTCTACTACCCGCAACTGAAAAAACCGGACGGCTGGTGCGCCTACCTGTCCGACCTGAACGCCCTGCACTTCGAGGGCGCATTCTCGGAGCGCTTCCTTGAATACAAGGCGAAGTTCCTCGTCAGGCGCGGGCTGAATTCGGCCATGGAAATCCTCTACCGCACCACCGAGGCTCACGGACTGGTGCAGTAAGGGCATGTCATGAAATGACTCAGCCAACATGCCAAGTCCGCTTGCTCACGCGGGCGGCTCCGAACGGGCTTCCGAGCCGCGACCGTCAGGGAGTCCCCATGGGCCGCTTTCCCACAAATATCCACGAAAATCACCCGTGCGGAGGCCGCGAACGTAGAGAGCGGGTTCCTGCCTGCATTTTCGCGTGAGTGGACGGAACCTGCTCTCTTCGTTCGCAGCCTCAGGCCTGTAGGTGCGCCACGGCGGTGAGGCCGCGAACGGAGAGAGCGGGTTCCCATCCGCATTTTCAAAGAAGCCCTCATGGCCCTTCTGGCCACCAGAAGTAATGAAAATCTGCAAGGTGATTTTCGACGGAGCGGTTGGTACTGCTATTTCGTGACATGCCCTAAGCGGGCCGGCGGGCGGGCTTGTGGTCAGCCCGCTGTCATCGAATTTGCGTCCCACGTGCAGATGCGCTTTTCAAAATAACTGGTGTTGCACAGCAGCGCCGGGCCGGCGGCGCGCAGGCCGAACGTGGCATCTTCGAAATGCGGCTTGCGCGTGCGGACGGCCTGGATGAAGTTGTTTATGTGATCCCTGTGGGCGTCGCGCGACGACACCCAGCGCTGCTCGCTGGTCGTATCGAGCGTGTCCACGGTCTGTTCGCGCCACGGATACTGCTTGCGGTATTCGCGCAGAAACGCCGTCTGCTGATCCTTCGGGAACGAGTCGATCGTAAAGCCGGGTTCGGCGGCGCGCGGCCGCTTGGACAGGGTCACGGTGCGGACGTCGGTCAGAATCGTGCCCTCGCTGCCGACGAACTTGAAGCCGAAGCGCTCCTGCGGCTCGCTGCTCTTGAAGTTGACCCGCATGGCGAAAGTGAACTCGGGATGCGTCCCGCTCTTCGGGTATTCGATGATGGCGAACATCGTGTCGGGCACGTCGCGGCCATCGTTCCAGTAACGCAGCCCGCCGGTCGAGTAGACCCGGTTCGGGCCGAGCGACGCGGTCGCAGTATGGATTCCGGTCAATAGATGGACGTACAAGTCGCCGGCGACGGCCGTGCCGTAATCCTGATAGTTGCGCCAGCGGAACAGCCGGATCGGCTCGAAGGGCCGTTTCGGGGCGTGACCGAGGAAACTGTCCCAATCGACGTTCCGCGGCGACGCGTCGGGCGGAATCGAATACTGCCATGCGCCCATCGCCGTGTTGCGATCCAGCCACGCCTCGACCATGTTCAACTCGCCGATGGCGCCGGATCTCAGCAGGCTGCCGATCTTCTCGAACGACAATGCGCTGGCATACTGGCTGCCCACCTGGAAGATGCGCCCGCTTTGTTTCGCCGCGTCGATCACGCGCTTGCCTTCCTCGATCTTCTGGACCATCGGCTTTTCGCAGTAAACGTCCTTGCCGGCGTTGAGTGCGTCGATGGAGATTGCGGCGTGCCAGTGGTCGGGCGTGGCGACGATCACCGCGTCCACGTCCTTTCGCGCCAGCACCTCGCGGTAGTCGCGTGTAGTGAAAACCTGCGCGCCGTGGACTTCCTTGATGCGCGTCAGCCGCCCGTCGTAGATGTCGGCGGCGGCGGCGAGTTCGACATCCCTGTTCAGCAAAGCGTCGCGCACGTCGCCGTTGCCCATGCCGCCCGCGCCGATGAGCGCGATCCTGATTTTGCTGTTGGCCGATTGCATTGTTCTGGCTCCCTTATCCCTTCGCCTGCGCCTTCACCGGGTCCCATCCGAGGATCTTGCCTGAGTAGTAGCTCGCGTTCGACATCAGTGCCGGACCGGCGGCGCGGATGCCGAACAGGGCGTCTTCGACAACCGGTTTGCGCGTCCGGACGGCGCTGAAGAAGTTGGCGTGGTGGTCGCGATGGTCGCTGTAGCCGGGCGGTGCGGAATAGGTCTCCTCCTTCACCCCGCCCATGGTGGCGGCGGACGGTTTGCGCGCCGGATACTTCAGCCTGTACTCCTTCATGAACCGTTCCTGCGTGGCTTTCGCGAAGGTGCCGATCGACGTGCCGGGTTCGGTCTCCGGCGGCTGTTTGACAATCGAAACGCCGTCGCCGACAGTCATCACGCCCTCGCTGCCGACGAAGCGGAAACCGGAGGTCTCGCCCGAACCGTTCACGAAGTTCACCCTCAGGCAGAGGTTGAAGGCCGGGTGGCTCACGGTCTTCGAATAGTCGTAGAGGCCCATCAGGACGTCGGGCACGTCGCGGCCGTCCTTCCAGAAGCGCAGCCCGCCGGAACCGAAGACGCGGTCCGGGCCGATGGCGCCCAGGATGTAATGCAGCCCGCTGAAGAGGTGGACGAAGAGGTCGCCCGCCACGCCGGTTCCGTAGTCCTGGTAGTTGCGCCAGCGGAACAGCCGGATGGGTTCGAATCCGCGTTCCGGAGCCGGGCCGATGAAACGGTCCCAATCGACGGTTTCAGGGCTGGCGTCGGTCGGAATCGAATACTGCCAGGCGCCGATGGCCGAGTTGCGGTCCCACCATGCTTCGACCAGATTCAACTCGCCGATCGCGCCGGCGCGGTAGAGATCCTGCGCCTTCTTATAGATGATGGAACTGACGCGCTGGCTGCCGACCTGGACGATGCGGCCCGTCTTTTGCGCGGCGGCGGCGACTCTCAACCCGTCCTCGGGCTTCTGCACCATGGGTTTTTCGACGTAGACGTCCTTGCCCGCTTCCATCGCTTCGATGGCGATCCGGGCGTGCCAGTGGTCGGGGGTGGCGATGATGACGGCGTCGATGTCCTTGCGCGCCAGAATCTCTTTGTAGTCGCGGGTCGCCATGAGGTCGTTGCCGTATAGCTCTTTAGCGCGGCGAAGACGGCCGTCGTAGATGTCGGCGACCGCGACCAGTTTCGTGCCCGGCGTCGCCACGGCGCTTTCGGTATCGCCGAAGCCCATTCCGCCGGTGCCGATTGTCGCGAATTGGACCTTGTCGTTCGGCCCGCGGGTCTGCGCCAGGGCGGGCATTGCGGCCGCGCCTGCCGTTTGCAGGATAAAATGACGGCGTGAGAAGGACATGAGTCTATTCTAGCCGCAGGCCGCGTCTTCCATTCAAACCACTCCATGCAATTCCGACGCTGCGAACTCTTCTTCTCCGCCTACTTCCTTTACCTGATCGCCGTGGTCGCGTTTCGTCCCGTCGCGCCCGAGATCCGGACGCTCATCATCACGCTCAACATCGCCGTGATCGGCTGGTTCTGCCTGTTCGCCTGGGCTCATGCGGGCAAGGGATTCGAGATTCTTGACCATGTTCGCGACTGGTACCCGATCCCGCTCATCCTGCTCGCCTACCGCGAGATGGGCTGGATCGCGCTGCCGCACTCGTCGACCGCGTTCGAAGACTATTGGATCGGCCTCGACCGCGCACTGCTTGACGGCGGACTGCGGGCGGCGATCGAATCGCTGGGACCCGTCCTGCCCAACCTGCTTGAACTCTCCTATCTGCTCGTTTACGCCGTGCCGGTGGTTGGACTGCTCGTCCTGTATCGCGAAGGGGCGCGCGGCCGGATCGACGACTACATGAGCATCCTGCTGTTCGGCACGCTGACCGCCTACGCCATGTACCCGTGGTTTCCGTCCGAGCCGCCGCGGACGGTCTTTCCCGATGCCGACCTGCCGGTGATGTCGGTGCTGCGGCAGTTCAATCTGTACATCGTCGGCGGGTATGGCATCCATACGAGCGTCTTCCCGAGCGGCCATTCGGCGGCGGCGTTTTCGGCGGCCTTCGGGTTGATGCGGGTGCTGCCGGAGAAGAAGATCTGGGGCCGGGCGATGATGATCCTCGCCATCCTGATCGCCTTTGCGACCATTTACGGGCGTTATCACTTTGCCATCGATACGGTGGCGGGACTAATACTGGCGCTGGTGGGTTGGGGGGTGAGCATGCGGTTCCGGAAGGGGGGCCGGCAGGCCCGGGATTCACGACCAAACGAATTGGAACGTCAGTAAGTGATTCATTGTAAAGTACTTACTTGTCAGTTAAAAATCTGACAGGCGGGGGGAGGGGTTGCCGGACGGGACAGGATGAAAATGTACTGGATGTGGAGTTACTGATTCATGCGGAGTGTTTCGGTGGCCGTCCGGCTGGCTGTAGTTCGTTTGGTCGCGATTTTGCCGGACCGGGGGTCCGGTGCATACGCGGGCGTCCGCCCTCCGGATGGGACTGGGGGAAGCTGTCTTTGGATGGGTCAACTTTGGCGGGATACTCCGGGGCGGTCAGCGTGTTGGGGCTGCGGTTCAGCGGATTCGCGTTCACCTCGATTCCGCCGGTGGAGAAGTAGGGCGGGCTGAAGCCCTTTGCAGGCTAAAGCCCGCCCCACCGGGCCGGCGCACGATGGACGTCGTTGATTCGCTAGAATCTCACTACGTGCCAAATTGCGAGGATCAGGGGCGGGCGATCATCATCGGGGCGGGTCCGGCGGGCCTGACGGCTGCGTATGAACTGCTCACGCGGACCAAAATCAAGCCGGTTGTTCTTGAGAAGAGCGACTGCATGGGCGGGATTTCGCGGACGGTGAACTATAAGGGAAACCGGATCGACATTGGGGGGCACAGGTTCTTTTCGAAGTCCGATCGCGTGATGGAGTGGTGGCTGAAGATGCTGCCGCTCGAGGCGTCCGAGGGCGGCGAACAGGCGATCAGGTACCACCGCATGGAGCGGGAGATGAGGGCGCCGGGAGACGGGCCGGACCCGGCGGCAGCCGATCGCGTGATGCTGCTGCGGCCGCGCAAGTCGCGCATCTATTACCTGCGGCGGTTTTTCGACTACCCGATCTCACTGACCAGCGACACACTGCTGAAGCTGGGCTTGTGGCGGACCTTGAAGATCGGGATGAGTTACTTGCGGAGCGCGCTTTTTCCGATGGAGAAAGAGGAGACGCTGGAGCAGTTTTTCATCAACCGGTTTGGAAGAGAACTGTACAGCACGTTCTTCAAGTCCTACACGGAAAAGGTTTGGGGGATGCCATGCGACCGGATCAGCGCGGATTGGGGGGCGCAGCGCATCAAGGGGCTTTCGGTCTGGGCGACTCTGACTCACGCCTTGAAAAGGGTGTTTAGAGCCGGAAGCAGCGACATCGGGCAGAAGGAGATGCAGACGTCGCTGATCGAGCAGTTTCTGTACCCCAAGTTCGGTCCCGGGCAGATGTGGGAGGAGGTTGCGCGCCAGGTGAGGGAGATGGGGGGCGAGATTCTCACGGGATACCGGTTTGAGCGCGCGATCACGGACGGCTGGCGGGTGCGGGCGGTGGAGGCGACCGATGCGGCGACGGGGCGGACGGAACGGTTTGAAGGGGATTACTTCTTTTCGACGGCTCCGGTGAAGGAGTTGATGAGGTCGTTCGACGATGCGCCGCCGGCGAATGTGATGGAGGTTTCGGAGGGGCTGGTTTACAGGGATTTCATTACGGTGGGGCTGCTGGTGCGGTCGCTGCGGATCAGCGACGAGACGCCGCAGGGGAAGAAGTTGATCAGCGACAACTGGATCTATATCCAGGAGTCCGACGTGGTGCTGGGCAGGCTGCAGGTCTTCAACAATTGGAGTCCGCACATGGTGGCGGACCCGGCGAATGTGTGGCTGGGGTTGGAGTATTTCTGTAACGACACGGATGAGATCTGGAAGATGCCGGATGAGCGGCTGGTCGAGTTTGCGACGGAGGAGTTGAGCCGGATCGGGATCATCGATGGGGCTGAAGTGATCGATGGGACGGTGCTGCGGATGGAGAAGACGTACCCGGCGTATTTTGGGACGTATGAGCGGTTCGCCGAGGTGCGGGAGCATGTGGACCGGTTTGAGAACCTGTTTCTGATCGGCCGCAACGGGATGCACAGGTACAACAACCAGGATCACTCGATGCTGACGGCGATGATGGCGGTGGACGGCATCATCGCGGGCAGGACGGACAAGTCGGGGCTATGGGATGTGAATGCGGAGATGGATTATCACGAGGAGAAGGACGAATCCAAGTGATGGGCGTTCGCGGAAGGGGTTGACGGGAGGGGCGGTGGCTGGATGATGGCTGGGGGAGCCCGCTCTGTCTGAGAACGTCCGGGCGACCCGCTCCACTGAAAATGACGAACAGGACCCGCTCTCTGCGTTCGCGGTTGAAGACGGTCCTGGTTCGCTCCACTGAAAATGTCGCCTGCTATTTTCATCCCTTGTTGCGGCTGACAACGGCCATGTGGAACTCTGTCGAAAGTCACCCCGGCGACCCGCTCTCTCCGGCGCGCGGTTGGTGCGGGTTGGGTGGCCCTGCGGGGCCAAGTGGACTCTCTGCGGCGTGCGGAGGCGATGGGATGGGATGGGGTTTAGCGGTGGCCCAGGTACATGAGCCAGCCTAGGCCGAAGACGGTGGCGGCGAAGTAGCCGAACGAGCGGAGGCCGTAGTGGAGGCGCTCCTTGTCGGTGGGTTTGGAGACGATGGCGAGGACGGCGGAGGCGAAGAGGGCGAACAGCAGGGTGGCTTCGAAGTGGGTCAGGTTCATCTTTGGCATGGCGTTTGCGCTCTCCCTTTTACTGCTTGCGTCTTTACTGCTTGCGTCTCTACTGCTTGCGTTTTTACTGCTTGCGTTTTTACTGCTTGCGTCCGGAGGCGATCTCGAAAGCATCGACCATGGCCAGGATGTTGAACAGTCCGGCGGCGACCAGGAATTTGGTTCCGTAATCGACGGTGTGGCCGGCGATGTCGGGGGCGGCGTAGCCGAACCACTTGGCCATGAAATAGAAGACGCCGGTGGACATGTCGGCGATGAAGCCGCCGGTGTAGATGAGGGTCGTCAACAGGTCGCCCGACGCCGGTTCGAACATGTAGCCGCGCATGAGGAGCCCGAGAACAAAGGTCAGCAAGACACTGCCGCAGAGGATCGCGCCGCGGAAGTGGCGTTTGAGCATGAAGTGGCCGCCGCCGGGCACGAGCCAGGCGACAACGACCGGGAGGAGCCACTGCCTGATCGGCGGGAGCGGGGGGAACTGGGTGACGGTCTTTTCTGACATTCGTTTACCACTTCAGGCTAACATGCGAGGGGTTTCAGTACTCCACCGACAACAGGCAGAGGCCGCGGGCGGGGGCGGCAGGGCCGGCCTTGCCGGGGTAGCCGGGATGGAGGCGGGCGCGCAGGGCGGCGGGGTCGAGGTTGCCTTTGCCGGCCTCCTTGAGCGTGCCGACGATGATGCGGACCATGTGTTTGAGGAAGCCGGAGCCGCGGACGCGGTAGATGAGTTCGTCACCTTCACGGGAGAGATGCGAGGAAAAGATCGTGCGGACCCTGGAGTGGCCGAGTTCATCCTTCTCATCAGACGCGGCGAAGGCGGAAAAGTCGTGTTCGCCTTCGAGAAGGGGGGCGGCGGCGGCCATGGCGGCTTCGTCGAGGGGGTAGGGGAAATGGAAGCAGTAGAGGCGGCGCATGGGCGGGCAGACTTCGGTGCGCCAGATGCGGTACTCGTAGGTCTTCGAACGGGCCTGGAAGCGCGGGTGGAAATCGGGCGGGACGTCGGCGGCGTCGAGGATCCGGATGTCGGGGGGGAGGATGCGGTTCATGGCGCGCTTGAGATTGAGCGCGGGCAGGGGATTGACGAGATCGAATGCGGCGACCTGGCCGAGGGCGTGAACGCCGGCGTCGGTGCGGCCTGATCCGGCGACCTGGACGGGACGGTTGTCGATCTCAGAGACGACGCGTTCGAGTTCGGCTTGAATGGTCGGGAGGCCGGGTTGGACCTGCCAGCCGTGGTAGCTGGCGCCGTCATAGGCGACGATGATGCGGATGCGCCGCATGGAGGATTAGGCGGGCCTGGAGCCGGGTTTGACGACTTCGATGCCCTGGGCGCAGAGCGGGCAGGCGGTTGGGTCCCAGGTTTGGACGTCGAGGGTGGCCAGGGCGGCTCTGGGGACGCCGACATCGGCTTTGCCGCCGCTGCGGTCGATGATGGATGCGGCGGCGAGGACGCGCGCGCCGTGGGACTGGAGGAGCGAGACGACTTCGGCGGTGCTGCCGCCGGTGGTGATGACGTCTTCGACGACGACGGCGCGGTCGCCGGGCGAGATGGAAAAGCCGCGGCGGAGCGACATGCGGCGTTCGGGATCGCGCTCGGTGAAGATGTGGCGGACGCCGAGGGCGCGGGCGGTTTCGTGTCCGATGATGAGGCCGCCCATGGCGGGGGAGACGACGATGGAGGGCGGCTCGGGCGCGATGGCGGATATCGCCGCGGCGAGGGCGCGGCCGAGGGATTCGGCATGAACGGGGTGTGCCAGGACGAGGGCGCACTGGAGGTAAGCGGGGCTGTGGAGACCGCTGGTGAGGCGGAAATGGCCCTGGAGGTAGGCGCCGGTGGACTGGAACAGATCGAGGACTTCTTGATTTGTAGTCGCCACTTCGATGGTTAGTCTAGCATCGCTGGATATGGAAGTGTCGCGAAGGCGGACAGAAGGTGTCCGAAAGCGGACGGTGGAGATGAGGAGCGCGGGGTGGCGGGGCGGGCGGCTGAGTTACCATGAAGTTGATTTGTCAGGAACAAGTTGGCGCTCTCGCGCGTTTTAGTGATTTGAACTTGAATTGCAGCAGCTTGAGCATTCGTACATCCCAGGAACCCCAAGTTATGAACCGTCTTCGACCGATCTTCGCCGGCCTACTGACCGCAATCATGATGGCTCCGCCCACGCTGGCCCAGGCGCCGGCGCAGGCGACGCCAGTCGCGTCAGAGCAGAAAAACGTGAAGCCGAACGTGCCGGAGGCCCCTGGGACGGGGCTGTGGAGCGGCATCATGCGGCCGTACCGCCAACCCGAGATTGCCTCGGTATCACTGAATAATTCGCCGCGTCTGGAGACGCTGATCCGTGCAGGAAAGCTCTATCTTTCGTTGGCGGACGCGCTGGCACTGGCGATTGAGAACAATCTGGATGTGGAACTCGCCCGGTATGGCCCGCAGCTTGCTCAGGTGGACCTGCTGCGCGCGCAGGCGGGCGGATTGTTGCGCGGCGTCCCGTCGAACATCCGGCAGGTTCAGTCGTCGGCGTTGTCGTCGGTGACGGGGGGCACGGGCGGAAGCGCCGGTGGCGCATCAAGTCTGGGGGCGACGGCCGGCGGCTCCGAGGGCGGAGTGGGCGGAACGGTTATCACGCAAACCGGCGTGGCGGTGCCGAGCCTTGATCCGGTGTTCTCTTTTTCCGGATTCGCCGGCCACAATTCAAGGCCGCAGTCCAACACGATCACGACAGGCACGACGGCCCTGCAGTTTGACAACAAAGGATTCACGGCCGGCTACTCGCAGAACTTTCTAACAGGGACGGCGTTGAACTATTCCTGGAGCAACACGAAGATCCAGACCAACAACCCGCGAGTCGATCTGAACCCCTACTGGCAGCCGAACATGAACCTGTCGATCTCTCAGAAGCTGATGCAGGGTTTCGGGTTGGCTGTCAACAACCGGAACATTCGCGTGGCGAAAAACAACGTCAAAGTGGGCGATCTGACATTCAAGTTGCAGGTGATGACGACGGTTTCGGGGGTCGTGAATCTGTACTGGGATCTGGTGAGTTTCACCGAAGACCTGAGGGTGAAGCAGAAGGCGCTTGAAGTGGCGCAGAAGTTCTATGAGGACAATAAGAAACAGGTGGAGATCGGAACGCTGGCCCCGATCGAGATCGTGCGCGCCGAGGCGCGTGTGGCGCAGGCGCAGCAGGAGTTGACGAATTCGGAGACGTCGTTGCTGCAGCAGGAGTCCATCGTAAAGAACGCGCTGTCGCGATCCGGGATCGCGAGTCCGGTGGTGGCGGAGGCGCGGGTGATTCCAACCGATTCGCTGTCACTGCCGCAGGCGGATCAGATCGAACCGCTGGCCGAACTGACGGATCGGGCCATCAAGAACCGGCCCGATATCCAGCAGACGACGATCAATCTGGAGAACACCAAGATCGGTCTTGCGGGGTCGAAGTCGCAGTTGCTGCCGTCGCTCGACGTTCAGGCGGCATTCCAGAACAATTCGCTGGCCGGGCAGTTGAATCCGAGGTACAACCTGCCAGGCGGTCCGAATGCCGACCCGTTTTTCATCGGCGGGTACGGTTCTGCGCTGGGGCAGATCTTCCGGCGGAACTTTCCGGATTACTCGGTCGGTTTCCAGTTGAATATCCCGATTCGAAACCGCACGGCGCAGGCCGACTATGTTCGCGACCGGCTGACTCTGCGGCAGCAGGAGTTGACGGCGCAGCGGCAGGTGAACGAGTTGCGGGTGAACGTGCAGAATGCGTTGACAGGCGTGGTGCAGGCGCGGGCGCGGTATCAGGCGGCGGTGAAGGAACGCCAGTTGCAGGAGCAGACGCTGGACGCGGAGAACAAGAAATACGCGCTGGGTGCGTCGACGGCTTTCCAGGTGGTTCAGACGCAACGCGATTATGCGCAGTCGCAGGCGTCGGAAGTGGCTGCGCTGGCGGCCTATTCGAGGTCGAGGGTGCAGTTGGATCTCACGACGGCGCAGATCCTCGGAAGGTACAACGTTGAGGTGGCGGAGGCGCTTGCGGGCAAGTCGTCGAAGCCGATGGACCCGCCGGTGGTGAAGTAGGCGAACCGCCCATACCCGCTGCTGCCCGCGGTCCGGGCGCGGCATCTGAATGGAAAAGCCTCCGCCGCGGCGGAGGCTTTCTGTTTCTGAACGGGGAGGAAACGCGGTTAGCGTTTCGAGAGGTCGCGCACCCAGATGTCCTTGAACAGCATGTGGCCTTCACCGCCGGAGTGAAGCTGGAGGGCGATGGTGCCATCGAGGAACGGGGCGCGGGGGTCGGTGAAGTCGATCATCTGGACGCCGTTGAGGCGGGAGATGTAACGGTTGCCGATGATGGTGACGGTCATTTCGTTCCAGTCATTCTGGCGGACGACGGTTTCGTTGTCAGGAGAGGGCCAGACGATCCAGGCGCGGCCGAAGCCATAGACGCCGCCGGAGTGACGGCCGATGGAGCAATCGATTTCGACCTGCGCGCCCTGGCTGACGTCAACCGTTCCGGGCTTGAAGCGGGTGTGGAAATAGACGCCCGAGTTGCCGGTGCCGACGCACTTGAAACGAAGCGACAGCGTGAAGTCCTTATAGTCCCTGGCGGTTTCGAGGTAGCCGTATTCCTTATTGACGGCCTTGCCCTGCAGGACGCCGTCTCCGAGGGAGACCCACTGCTGCGTGCCGACATTGTTCCAGCCGGTCGTGTCCTTGCCGTTGTAGAGTTGGACCCAATCTTCGCCCGGAGGGCGGGGGCCCTGAGGCCGCTGGGCGAAGGCGCAGGAGAGAAGCAGGAGAGAGGCGATGATTGTTTTCATAACAGACCCAGGATAATCCAGGACGATGCCCGGCGGCTTGGCCGTCAGTCGACCCAGTCGGCGACGAAGACGTTGAACTCGTAACGGCTCCTGGCTCCATGGTCGCTGGCGAGAACGAGCCGCTTGCCGTTGGGCGAGAACTCGGGGAAGGAAGCGAAGCCGCCGAGTTCAGTGATCTGTTCGAGGCCGGAGCCGTCGAGGTTCATCATGAAGAGCTCGAAGCGACGGCCGTCGCAGTTGTGTTTGTTGGATGAGAAGACGATCTTTTTGCCGTCAGGCGTGAAGGTTGGGGCGAAACTGGCACAGCCGATTTTGGTGAGTTGCCGGACGTTGCCGCCGTCGGCGTTGGAGGTGAAGATCTCCATCTTCATCGGTTCGGTCAGGTCCTCCTTGAGGAGTTCCTTGTAGCGCGCCATGGCCGTTGGATTCGATGGATCGGTCGCACGCCAGACAAGTTTGCGGCCGTCGCGGGAATAGACCGCGCCGCCGTCGTAGCCTTCGCGTCTGGTGATCTGTTTCTTGCCCGAGCCGTCGCTGTTCATGTGCCAGAGTTCGATGTCGCCGGTTGAGAGGGAGGTATAGATGATTTTGCCGGTCTTGAAATTGACAGTGGCTTCGGCGTCGTAACGGGCTGCTTCGGTCAACTTTTTCCTGATCGCGCCGCGGTCGTCCGCCAGGTAGATGTCGAAACCAGGGAAGACCGCCCAGACGTAACCCTTGGAGCGGTCGGGCGGGGCGGGGCAGGCGTCGGCGGCCTCGTGAGTGGAGCCGTAGACGATGTGTTTATTGTCGGGCAGGAAGTAGGCGCAGGTTGTCCGGCCCTTGCCGGTGGAGACGAGACGCTGATCGCTGCCATCGGCGTTCATGACATAAATCTGGTCGCACTCGTGAGGAGGGCGGGTGGACTGGAAGACGAGGCGTTTGCCATCGGGAGACCAATACGCCTCGGCGTTCTGGCCGCCGGAGGTGAGTTGTTTCAGATTCTTGAGATGGCGTGAATCGGGCGCCGGCTGGGCCCAGATCACAGCCGTGAACGCCGCCAGGATGAAAATTGACTTCATCTATATGTTTTACCCTTGATTGGGCCTGAACCACCACTTGAGCGGTCCGCTGATGTCCGCCGCCGCGGCGGATCGACGCGGCGCCTGCGGCGTTCCGGCAAATCGGCTGGCTCGGATTGGCAGGTGAATCGTTTCGAATTCGACTAAAATTGTGAGTTGCCTGACATTTCCGTCACTGTCGTTGTGCCCACGCTGGCCGCGGACTCGAAGCTGCTTGAATGCCTGGCGTCGTTGGAGGCTCAGACCTGGAAGGGTTTTGAAACCGTGGTTGTCGATAACAGTGCGTGCGCGGCGATCCACCGGCTCGGCGCCGCCCGGTACCGATTCCGGTTGATTGAGAATGCAGGCAACGCCGGCTTCGGCGAAGCGGTGAATCAGGGCTACCGGCTGAGGCCGGCGACTTATCTGGCCGTGTTGAATGACGACGCGGTGGCGCACCCCGGTTGGCTGGAAGCGCTCGTTGGCGCCCTTGAGGCGGACCCGTCGGCAGGCATGGCGGCGTCGCGGATTCTTCTCTACGGCACGGAGCTGCTCGATTCCGCGGGGCTCGGAATCGCACGCGACGGATCGTCGAAGCAGGTTGGCCGGATGCGCCCGGCGGCGACGCAAGGCAAACCGCGAGAGGCGCTGATCCCTTCGGGTTGCGCGGCGATGTACCGGGACAAGATGCTTGAGCAAGTGGGAGTTTTCGAGTCGAGTTTCTTCCTGTACTGCGAGGATACCGACCTGGCGCTGCGCGGGCACTGGGCCGGTTGGCGTTGTCTCTATGTGCCGGACGCCGTGGTCGAGCACCACTATTCGGCCAGTGCAGGCAGGGCATCGGCGGCGAAGGCATATTTCGTCGAGCGGAACAGGCTGAGGATGATGGTGCGGACGTTTCCGGTTTCGTGGCTCGTGGCCGCGCCCTTTTATAGCGTGCTGCGCTACGGGTTGCATTTGCTTGCGGCGGTTGGCGGCAGGGGCAAGGCGGGCGAGTTTCGTTCATCCGGTCAACCGTTCTGGCTGCTGCCGTGGACTGTTCTGAAGGCCCACGCGGCCTTGGTTGCATCGCTGCCGTCGCTGCTCAGCCAGCGGGCGGCGATCCGACGCAATCGCAAGAGTTCGCCCGCCGAGTTGAAGCGGCGGCTGGCGCAACATCGCATCAGCCTGAGGGAGGTTGCCGAGCAATGAAATCCGTCCCTTCAGGGCAGACGCTGGTTCTGATTCCGGCGTACAACGAAGAGGGTTCCATCCGCCGGGTGATCGACGAGGTGAAGTCGCTGTATCCGGGGATGCCTGTCCTGGTGGTCAACGACTGTTCCAAGGACGCCACCGTTTCCGAAGCGAAGCTCGCCGGGGCGGAGGTGCTCTCGCTTCCATGCCATCTGGGGCTGGGCGGATGCGTGCAGGCGGGCTACAAGTTCGCGTATGGGATGGGCTATTCGAATGTGGTCCGGATCGATGGCGACGGGCAGCACGATCCGCGGGACATCTCGCGTCTGCTCGACAGGCTCACCTCGAGCGGAGTTGAGATGGTGATCGGCGTGCGAGCGCCAGGGGCGACGGCAGGGTTCCGGACTTCGCCGCTGCGGCGGATCGGCATCGCGTTTTTCAAGCTCCTATTGCGGCCGATTCTCGGGCGGCGCGTTTCTGATCCGACATCGGGATTTGTTGCTGTAAACCATCGGGCACTGGAGCTGTTCTCGCACACATTCCCGCTTGAATATCCTGAAATAGAAGCTCTTGTCGTACTGCAAAGGAAGGCGTTCCGATTTGAGGAGATCGAGTCGGTGATGCGGCCCAGGCTTGCGGGCCGCAGCACGATCACGCCAACGAAGTCGATCTATTTCGTTCTGCATGTGCTGCTGGGCGTGTTCGCCAACATACTGCGCTACGACGGCGGACAAACCCGTCCGCGAGGGAGGTAACGGTATATGGAACGGCTGCTATTCCTGCTGTCAATATTGAGCGTGGTGCTCATGATCGTTGTGCTCCGATCTCTTCGGAGGGAGCGGCTCAGGGTGGAGCATTCGGTGAGCTGGTTGCTGGCCGCAGTGGCGCTGTTCGCGCTATCGTTTTCTCCGTCCGCGCTCAGGGCCGCCGGTGAGTGGCTCGGCATGGGCGAGCCCGCATTCGCACTGATGTTCGCCATTCTGGTTGTATTCCTTGGAGTGTTCTATAGGTTTTCGCGAGTTGTGTCTGAACTAAAAGAAATGAATATAACTCTGATTCAGAGAGTTGCGATTCTCGAATATCAGAACGAGCAAAGAGATGGCCAAGACCGCTAGGCAAGTCCGGCACACGGGACCTCCGGCGTGGCTCTGGCCGGCGCTTCTGCTTGCGGGTCTGCTTGCTTACCTCCCAGCGATCGATGGCCCGTTTATCTTCGACGACCTCACGGTGGAGTCGCTCCACCCCGATGCGAGTCCGCCGCTTCGAAATCTGGTCACCTCTTCGCGGCCGCTTTTCTACCTGAGCCTATGGCTCGACCGGCAGTTGTTCGGCCTGTCGCCGCTGCCGATGCATGTGATCAATATCGTCCTGCATTTGCTGAACGCGTGCCTTATGATGGCCGTTCTCAAGCGCCTAGCCGGTCTTGCGCGTCTCGACGAGGCGAAGCGTGGCTGGCTTGCACTGGCGGGAGCCGGGATCTTCCTGCTACACCCGGCGTTGAGCGAGGGGGTCAGCTATATCGTTTCACGGAGTGAGGTGTTGAGCCTGTTTTTCGGACTCGCCGCGTTGCTTGTCTTCCTGAGCGCGGAGACCATCGGCGCCGGGCGCGCAGCCGCTGTGCTGGTGCTGTTTGCGCTGGCGGCGATGTCCAAGGAGCACTCCTTCGCATTCATCCCGTTGATGTTTCTTTCAGCGCTCTGGTTCGGCGAAACGCCGTTGAAGGGGCTCAAATCAAAAGCGCTCGTTTTTGTTCCACTCGTCGTTGGCGGAGTGCTGGGAGCGGCCTACGTCTTCAAAGCCGTCGGCTTGCAGGCTACCGCGGGCTTCGGTGTTGAGGGAGCGACTCCTCTCACGTACCTGGCAACGCAGTGCCAAGTCATCTGGCGCTACGTATTGATGTTCGTCCTGCCGTGGGGAATGAACATCGATCACGGCGTCGCGTACTCGAAGTCGTTCCTGGAAGCGTTGCCGGCCGCTGGCGCTGTTGCTCTGCTGGTCGCCAGTTTCGCTGCGATCAAGTACCGGCGAGTCTTTCCACTCGCGGGATTCGGCTGGCTGGCGTTCCTGATCCTGCTCGCGCCGACGTCGTCGGTGATCCCCATCGCCGACGCGATGACCGATCGCCGGCTCTATCTCTCTTCTCTCGGGCTGCTGCTGATCGTTCTTGAATGGCTCTCGCGCCAGCCGATTCCGAGTCTGAAGACAAGCGCCGGATGTGCGGCCGTTCTGCTGGTTCTTGCCACGCTGACTTGGAATCGCAATCACGATTACACCAGCGCTGAACGATTGTGGCGGGCGTCGATCGCGGAGAACCCGTCGAATGCCCGCGCCCACTTCCAACTGGCTCATGCGCTTTACTCCGGCGGCGGCTGCGCGGAGTCGTCGAATGAGTACCAGCAGGCCTACCGGCTCGGGCAGCAGGGCGCGGATTTACTGGTCGACTGGGCTCTCGCTCTGGACTGCGCGGGGCAACCCGAAGCGGCGGCGGGCAAGTTGAAAGAGGCCTTGGAAAAGAGCCCGCGGAGCTTTCATGCCCGCTCCACGCTGGGCATGGTTTATGGGAAGCAGGGCCGGCTCGAGGAGGCTCTCGCCGAGTTGAATCAGGCGATCGAACTCAATCGAGGATTCGGCATGACGTGGACTTATCGCGGCAACGTCCTTTTCATGATGGGACGGCGCGAGGAGGCGGCGAGCGATTTCAAGCAGGCTCTTGCGATCAATCCAGACGATCCTGCCGCGCAGAAGGGGCTGGCCGCCACGATGTCGAGGTAAATCAGCTGAACATTGGGATTAACGCGCTGTATCTGATTCCCGGCGGCGTCGGCGGCACGGAGGTCTATCTGCGGTCGCTCGTCGATGCGATGGAACGACTCGAGTCGGGCCACTGCGTCACCGTGTTCAGCAATCAGGAGACGGGTCCACTGGGACCCGATTCGCGCGTCCTGCCGGTCCATGCGACTAACCGTGCGGCGCGGATTTCGTATGAACAACTGCGGCTGCCCGGTGTGCTTCGCGAGTCGCGAATTGATGTGCTGCTGAATCCAGGGTTCACTGCGCCATACTCGCCGCCCTGTCCGCAGGTGACCGTCTTTCACGATTTGCAGCACAAGCGCCATCCGGAGTATTTTCGCTGGTTCGACCTGCCGGCCTGGAACCTGCTGCTGTGGACCGCGGCGCGCCGTTCGCAACGCCTTATTGCGGTGAGCCCGGCAACGCGCGACGACCTGCTGCGCTTCTATCCATTCCTAAGAGCCGGCGGCATCGATGTCGTCCCGCACGGTGTCGATCAGGCGTTTTTCGACATCGCGGCGCGCCGCCAACCAGGCGATTTCCTGCTCTGTCCATCGACAACGCACCCGCACAAGAATCACGCCCGGCTGCTGCGTTGTTTCGGCCGGCTGCGCGACCGCCACCCTGAGCTTCGCCTTGTCCTGACGGGCGTGAAGGGATTCGTTCACGAGGAGGTCAGCCGGCTTGCCGAGACGCTCGGCGATGCGGTGCAGATTCGTGGCTGGGTGGATCGCGGCGAGTTGATCGAACTGTTCCGCACTGCGCGCGCCGTGGTCTACCCGTCGACGTTTGAAGGCTTCGGCATGCCGGTGGCGGAGGCGCTTGCGGCGCGTGTTCCGCTGGCGTGCTCCGACATCGAACCATTGCGAACATTGGCCGGCGGCGCCTCAGTTCTGTTCGATCCGAACAGCGACGAATCGATGGTCATCGCGATGGCGGGCGTGATCAACAGCCAGCCGCCGCCGGTGGATGCAGCATTGTCGCTCACCTGGCGGCAGTCCGCCATGGGGACTATGGAATCTCTTGTCCACGCTGCGCGCGGTTAACGAAGGTAGTCCTCGAGCCGCACCTTCTCGTCGGTCCGTTCATCGCGGTATTTGACGATGACCGGGGTATACAAGGAGATGCCCCACTCAGCGCCCGTGCCCTTCGAGACCGCGCGGGAGCCGGCAATGACGACCGCGTTTTCAGGGACCATCAGCGGCTCGTCATCGGTGGCCGCGTAGACTTCGCCCTTCACAAGATCGTAGACCGGCGTGGAGCGATTCAGGATCACGCCGCTGCCGAGAACAACGCGCTTCTTGACCACCGTGCCCTCATAAACTCCGCAGTTGCCGCCCACAAGCACGTCGTCTTCAATGACGACGGGAAGCGCACCGATGGGTTCCAGGACACCGCCCAATTGCGCCGCGGCCGAGACGTGGCAGCGCGCGCCCACCTGCGCGCAACTGCCGACGAGGGCGTGCGAATCGATCATGGTTCCCTCGCCGACATAGGCGCCGACGTTGATGTACATCGGCGGCATGCAGGTGACGCCGCGGCCAACAAAACAGCCGTCGCGAATCGACGAACCACCGGGCACAATCCTCACGCCGCTTGAGGTGCCGAAGGTTTTCACTGGGTAAGTCGCTTTGTCGAACCAGGGCTGTCTGGACTGGTCGATCGACATGTCCACGATCGCCCCCATGCGGAATCCGCAGAGGATGCCCTTCTTCACCCAGGGATTGACCCGCCAACCGGTGCGCGCGGCGGCGTCCGGTTCCGCGGCCCGAACCGTTCCGCGATTCAGCGCGTCCTTGAACTCACCGAACAGCGACTGGTCGGCCGGCGAATAGGCAGCCGGCGGATTGGCGAACAACTCGTCAATCCGGGATTCGAGACTCATGATGCCAGCCCCACGCTCTTCAGGACCTCTTCAATCCTGGACATGGCGGCCGGTTGCGGCTCGCACATCGGCAGTCTCCAGACCGCCTGCAACAGGCCCATGCGCGCCATTGCAGCCTTGACGGGAATCGGATTCGATTCGACGAAGTTGACTTCCATCAGCGGCAGCCACTTCTCGTGGATTGCGCGCGCCTCGGCGAACTCACCTTTCAGCAGGTGCGCACACAGCGCCGACATCTCTTTGGGGATCTCGTTTGACGCCACCGAGATCACTCCCTTTCCGCCGAGCGCGGCCAGCGGAAGCGCGATTGAATCGTCGCCCGAGAGAACGGTGAACTCTTTCGGAACGCGGGCGCAGATCGATGCCATCTGCGAGATGTTACCTGACGCCTCTTTCACGCCGACGATATTATCGATTGCGGCCAATCGGGCCAGCGTGGCCGGTTCAACATTGACGCCAGTCCGCCCGGGCACGTTGTAGACCACCACCGGCATGCTGGTCTGCTCGGCGATCGTCTTGTAGTGCCGGTAAAGGCCCTCCTGAGTAGGCTTGTTGTAATAGGGCGTGACCGAGAGGATTCCATCGACGCCCATGGCCTCGTATTCGCGGGCGAGCGCGATCACCTCTTCGGTGTTGTAGCTGCCCGCGCCCGCCAGCACAGGGACAATGCCCTTGGCCTCGTCGAGGACGATCTCCACCACCCGCACCTTTTCGGCATGGGTGAGAGTCGGGCTCTCGCCCGTCGTACCGCAGGGCACGAGGAAGTGAATCCCGGCCTCGACCTGGCGGCGCACGAGGTGGCGCAACGCGAGTTCGTCAAGACTCAAATCCGGCTTGAACGGCGTCACCAGCGCGGTTCCGCAACCTTCAAACATGGCTTACTCCTTCGACTCCTCGAACAGAATCCTGCTGAATTCGTGAACACCCTGTCTGCCCTGCACCCACCTGGCCGCCCAAAGCGCTCCACGGGCAAAGCCTTCGCGGCTTCTCGCCGTGTGACGTAGAGTGATCGTGTCGGCGGCTGAATCGAAACCAATCTCGTGGGTCCCAGGGACTTTGCCCGCGCGGTTCGATCCTACATCCACACTGCCGGCATAACCCGCCGCGCGCATCTCGTCAACCAGCTTCAGCAACGTCCCCGAAGGCGCGTCCTTTTTTTGCGAATGGTGGATCTCCCACGCCCAGGCTTCGTAGGCGGGCTGCGTGGACATCAGTCTGGCTGCCTCGGAGACAATGCGCTGGAAGACGTTTACGCCGATCGAGAAGTTCGGGCTGTAAACCAGGGCCGCCCCCGAATTCTCAAACGCCAAGCCGACTTCATCCAGCCGCGGAAACCAGCCCGTTGTGCCGCAGACGGTTGGCACCTGGAGCCGGGCCAGCGCCAGGAGGTTGTTCACGGCCACGCTGGGCACGGTGAATTCGATTGTGGCGTCGATGCCGGCGAAGTTCTCCGGAGTGAACGCTTCGCCTTGAGCATTGTTGTCCACATCCAGACGCAACGCCACTTCAAAGCCGGATTCGAGGGCGAGCGATTCGATCATCCGCCCCATTTTTCCATAACCGACAAGCGCCAGTTTCATCATGCGAACACCGCCGGATCGGTCTCGGAGAAGAACTCCTCGTGCAATGCTCTCACGGCGTCAATCACCTGTCCGTCATCCACGACGAGGCTGATGTTCAAAAGCGATGCGCCTTGCGAGATCATGCGCACGTTCACGCCAGCGCGCGCCAGGGCCGCAAAGACCCGCGAGGCCACTCCCGGCGTATCGCGGATTGCCTCGCCCACCAGGCAGACAATCGCCCGTTCTGATTCCACAGTCACGTCGGCGATCTTCGACAACTCGGAATTGATCTCCTCAAGATTATGTGTCTGGTCGATTGTCAGCGAAACGCTGACTTCGGACGTCGAGACCATGTCCACCGATGTCTTGTAGCGGTCGAACACCTCGAAGATGCGGCGCAGGAAACCGTGCGCCATCAACATCCGCAGGCTGCGCACGTTGACGGTGGTGATGCCGCGCTTGCAGGCGATCGACTTCACCGGATTGGTCGAGCAGACGACCTCGCCGACGATCTTGGTCCCCTCAACATCGGGCCGGCGCGAGTTGAGAATGCGCACGGGGATGTTCTTCTCAATGGCCGGCTGCACCGTGGCCGGGTGGAGCACCTTCGCCCCGAAATAGGCCATCTCCGCCGCTTCGGCGAACGACACCGACCGCAGCCGCTTCCCGCCGGCAACCACCCGCGGGTCGCAGGTCAGCATGCCGTCGACGTCAGTCCAGATCTGAATCTCTTCAGCCTCAATGCCCGCGCCCGCGATTGCGGCCGAGAAATCGCTTCCTCCGCGGCCCAGCGTCGTCGTGACGCCGTCCTGGGTGGACCCGATGAAGCCGCCCATGACCACGACACTCTCTTGCAGCATCGGCGCGGCGCGTTCCTTGAATCTGGCATAGGTGCGGCTATAAAGCGGCAACGCCTGGGAGTGGCGTGAGTCGGTGATCATCACTTCGCGTGCGTCCAGGTGGCGCGCATCCATGCCGAGTCCGGTGAATGCCAGGGCGACGACGGCTGAACTGATGCGTTCGCCATGGCTGGTCGCTTGATCCCAAAGTTGCGGAGTCAATTCGCCACGTTCGGCGATGGCCTCCATGGACGATTCAAGGCTGCTGAACTCGCGCTTGAGGAGCTCGTCAACTTCACCGGCCAGTTCAACGCCTGCCGCGGCCATCGCCTCGTGGCGCGTGTAGTCCTTCAACTCCTCGACGTCGTTGAGCGCGTCGGCGAGATTGCCCGCCGCCGCCTTTTCAGCCGCCGCCAGAATCCGGTTGGTTGTCTTGCCCATGGCCGACACGACCACCAGAGGCTTCCGGTCCACCCTGGCGGCAACGATTGAAGCAACACGTCTGATCGCTTCGGCGCTCTCCACAGACGTTCCACCGAATTTCATCACAATCATTTCGAGTCGTCCTTCTGTCGTACAGGCGCGCCAGGGGAATGCCCGAGCGCGCCAGTGCTTCTGACAGACTAATCCAACAGGCCCTTGGCTTTCATCAACTCCGCATTCAGCACGGCAGCGCCGGCGGCGCCGCGGATCGTGTTGTGACCGAGACAAACGAACTTCCAATTCAGGACCGGGCATTCGCGCAACCGGCCGACAGTCACCGTCATGCCGTTGTCGCGGAAGGCGTCGCGCCGCGGTTGGGGCCGGTTGTCGTCGGTCAGATAGAGCACTGGTTTCGGCGGCGCGCTGGGCAGGCCCATACGCTGCGGTTCGGCAGTGAAGCCGTTGATCGCCGCCAGGAGTTCTTCCCTCGATACCTTCTGCTTCAGCGAAACCGAGACAGTCACGGTATGTCCGTCAACCACGGGCACACGGTTGCAGTGGGCGCTCACAACCGCTTCGAGCGGCTTGAATCCGCTGGCGTCGAAACCGCCGAGGATCTTCAACGTTTCGACCTCCATCTTAGTCTCCTCGCCGCCGATAAAAGGAATCACGTTGCCAACGATGTCGAGCGACGGCACGCCCGGATAGCCCGCGCCCGAGATCGCCTGCATCGTCGTGGCGATCACCTTTTCGATGCCAAACTGCTTCAGCGGCGCCAGCCCCATCGTCAGCGCCACCGTCGAGCAATTCGGATTCGTCACGATGATGCCCTTCCAGCCGCGCGCCTTCTGCAGGGCGGTGACGGCCAGGTGGTCCGGGTTGATCTCCGGCACCAGCAGCGGCACATCGGACTCCATCCTGTGCGTCCGCGTGTTCGACACAACGGCATGGCCCTTGGCGGCGAAGGCTTGTTCCATCTCAAGCGCGACCGAGGCGTCGACGGCCGAAAAAATCAGCTTCGGCGCTGTCGCATCCGGCACGCACTCCTTCACGATCAGACGCGCGACGCTTTCCGGCGCCGAGCCTTCCAGCTTCCAGGCCGTCGCTTCGCGATACGGTTTGCCCGCTGAGCGGTCGCTTGCGCCAACCCAGGTCAGTTCAAACCACGGATGGCCGGCCAGAAACCTCACGAAGCTCTGCCCCACCATGCCCGTGGCGCCGAGGACTCCAACTTGGATCTTCTGTGTGCTCATAGTTATCTCTATTCTCTCCAGATTCGTGTCAAGTCTCCCCCAGGCTTCGGTTACGCTCGCGGCCGCGGTTCACCGGCTCGCGAGCAATCGTTTGACGAGGGTCTTGTAGAGTCCCGTGGCTTCCTCGAGCTGAGCCTTTTCCACTCTCTCTCCGGAAGTATGGGCCACATGAATTGTGCCTGGGCCGAGCAGATAGGGCTCGCCCCACGCGCCTTGAAACGCGGGAATGTCGGTTGTATAGGCGACAACGGTCGTCTCGAAGCCGTCCACCACGCCGAGGCGAGCAGCCGGAATGCACAGGATTTCGTTGGCTTCAACCAGCCCATCGCAGGCCTCGGCCACCGCGCGGCGCAAAGGTTCGGGGTCGCCCACCAGCCGGAACATCAGCGCCGCCGCCGCCTCATCCGGTATGACGTTTGGCGCGCGTCCGCCGCTGATCGTTCCAATGTTCACGGTGCATGGACCCAGCACGCCGTCAACAGGCAGTTCGATCTTCCTGATCCGGTCGAGCGCATCGAGCAGTTTCAGAATCGCGCTTTCGCCTAACTCCGGATACGCCGAATGCGCCATCCGCCCGCTCGCATTCAACACGAAGCGCAACGCGCCCTTCGACCCCGTCGCCAGCCTGTTGCCCGTGGGTTCGCCATTGATAAGGTAGCGGGACCCCCGCGGATGCTTCGCCGCGAAGTATGCGCCGGCTGAATCACGCTCCTCGCCCACCACGAACAGCAAGCCGAAGTCTCGCGTGCCCTCGGCCAGCAGCTCCTCGGCCGCGCAGATCATGGCGGCGATGATGTCCTTCACGTCGCAGGCGCCGCGCCCCCAGATGAACTCCTCATCTTCGCGCGAAGGGAAGTACGGCGGCACCGTGTCCAGGTGCGTCGACATCGTTACATAAGGCTCGCCGAAGGCCGCGAAAATGTTGTCCCGGCCCGGCTCCACTCCCATCCGCTCTACTGTTCCGCCGTGAACGCGCGCAATGCCGCTGAGCATTTCGTGGACGAAATCGCCCACCTGCTTTTCGTTGCCGGTCACCGATTCAATGTCGATCAACCGGCGCGTCAATTCGAAGACTCGTGACATGGCCGCGCACTGGATACACCTTCGCCCTCTCGGTCAAAGGCGGTAATCAACCAAGATATCAGGTTAGCGCCTGTCCAGTCACCTCCGGCCGGGCGCGGCTAGTGCTTTGACCGCAAGATCACGTTCTACTGGACGACCGCTTGCTGACGCGCGCGGCTCCGATCAGAGCCACGACCGGGAGTGGTTTCCCGTGAAGGAGCAAAATCACGCGGTCACGGACCTAGTCGCCTTTTACGAGCGCATCCAGCGCCGCCTGGTTGTCGAGTAGGGAGGCGTCAGGCGCCGCCGATGGCTGGTCGGGCCATTCCGCGCAATGCGCTTTCACCGCCGTCCCCGCAAGCAGCCAGCCGTGGTTCAACAGGACGGACTGTTCGCCCTTCTGGAACTCGTCGAGATCCGTTCTGATGCACGCGATCTTGGCGAGCGTCTTTCCCGCATAGCCCTTCGCCTGCGGCATGAGCGGATAGTCGCCGATCGCTGTCCCGATTCCCCAATATGTCCCGCGGTAGTCGCCGCGTTCGAACCCGCTGATCAGCATCCGCTTGCGCAGCGCGCGGGACTGCCGGTCGATCACATCGTTGGCCCGTTTCAGACGCGTGAACATGTTGCCGCCCATGTCGGGGTCGTTCTTGAACGGCGCTCCCGCGTCGGAGCACAAGACGAAATCGTTCGACTTCCACACCGGTTCGAGGCCCATGTTGTCATAGACGCCGCCATCGCTTAACACGGCCTTGGCGCGCATACGGTTCAGATCCTCGCCCGGCTCCATTTTGCCGTCCCTCCATTGAAGTCCCTGGAGATCCACCGTCAGCGGTGGAAATGCCAGGGGGAACGCCGAAGACGTTGCCACCGCCACGGCCAGCGGCATGTCGTCCTTGAAGGTGTAGCCCGTCAAGTAGTCGCCGATGCGGTCGTCACTGAAGACCCAGTTCACGCCGTTCTGCATGTTGGACGCGCAGAAGATGAACGACGGTCCGCCGTTCTGCCTGATCTCCCGAAGCAGGCTCATGCGCGCCTTGCCGAGCAGGTCGGCGTCGTATCGCTCGACCAGCAGATTGGTGACGGAATAATCGCGCGTCGCCAGATCCTTCCACTTGAGTGGATTCAGGCGGCCGAAGATCAACGGGTAGTTGCGCAGGTTCTTGCCGCAGTAGGCCCGCATGGGCGCTTCGACTTCGTCCTGAAAGTTGGTGAACCGGCCGCTGGAGTCCTTCGTCAGTTTTCGCCATTTTGTCGCCAGCAACCCGTTGGTGATCGACCCGCCGGATACCGACGAGATCGAGGTCACGCGGGAGAGCAACCCCAGATCGTTCAACCGTCTCAGGGCGCCCAGGTGAAACAGCGACGCCCTGAAGCCGCCGCCCGAGAGCGCCAGTCCAATCTTCAATCCCGCATCGGTCAGTTGTTTCGTGCTCATAGCTTCACCTCGATACCCCCTTCGTTCTTCTCCGGATAGTGCGTCTTGTACTTCCAACGCTTTTTCAAGCCGGCCACGTCCCAGACCTCGTTCTGCTCCGAACGGTAGTTGAACCACAAATGCGTCTGTTCGCCCTCGCGCGCCTTGAGGATCCGCGCGATCGTCTCCGGGTCAGGGTGGTTGAATTTGTCGCCGTTGGATGAGAACAGGTAGGCCGGGCAATCGAGCAGAGAGAAGAGCGTGTGGCTGTTGTTGAACTTGCTTCCATGGTGCGACACTTTGAACGCATCCAGTTTCAGCCTGGTCTGGTTGCGTTGCGCGAGCAGCCTGCGGATACCCGCCTCGATGACCGGGCTGTGTGCGTCGGCGCCGAGCAGGACCGACTTGCCGTCATACTCGGCCAGGAACGCGATGCTCGATCCGTTGGCCGGCGCGGTGTCGCTCTTGAACCCCTCGGAGGCGAGTGGTTCGACATCCAACTTCCCGCCCAACCGGCGCGGCCTCAACTTCCGGTCCGCTTCCAGCGCTGCCTCCGCGCTCTCAAGCGAGCCCGGAATCAGGCCGGCCTTGGCGCACTCGCGCTCCCAAACGGGTTTCAGTTTGGTCAATTGCGCTTTGCCGGGCGAGAGCAGCGTGATCGTGAACCCGTCGTCCAATACCCTTTCCGGCAGCGCCCCCTTTCCCGGCACGGCCACTGCCTCGCCTCCGAACGCCGTATTCCAGGGCGCCTTGGCATGGTTCACGATCGCCGCCGCCAGTTTCTCTCCCTGTGCCGCGCCCAGTCGCGTTGCTGCTGCCAACTGGTCGTAGCCGTTGTACCAGACCTCCCGGATCGACATCCCTTTCGGAAGGTTCGCCAACAGCTTCACGCTGCCTTCGATGTGATCCTGGTCGATGTGAGTGATGCACATCATGTCCAGTTCGCACTTGCTGCCTGCGCGCGCCGTGACCGAATCGTAGGTCCCGCTCAAGCCCCCGTCGATCAGCACCCGGTGCGGCCGCCGTTTGTCGCCGTACTCGATCCAGATCGCGTCGCCGTGCAGCGCGGGCAGCATTGCCAGTTCAAACATAATTTCCTCCTTCTGTTCAACACGCCAGCAGCCAGCTCGCATCGCCGGCCGCGAGCAACATCAATCCGGCCAGTCTCCCCTCGGCCAGCAGTTTCCTCTTCGTCTCCAGCAGCACTTCGCCGGCGGGCCGCGGCTTACCGTTGCCCGCAGCCAGCGTTTCGATGAACACGCGAGCGATTTCGGGCGCGTCGTCGGCCAGGAGTTCGGCGATTGGTGCGATCACGAACGCCGCCTGATTTCGTCTGAATTGGGCCGGCAGGCTCATGAAGTCGATTTGCGCGTGAGCCGCGCCGCAACCGAGCAGCAGCACCAGCGGCTGCTGCGGCGGAGTGCCCACCACGTCGGCTTCATCCACGCCGGGCGGGTTCTTGAAGTTCTTTCGGATCTCCATTATTGGCGGCTGCTGATTGTGGTCCACATGCGGCATCAACAGCAACATCGACGGCCTCTGCAGCCTCACACCATCGGCCCACGAACGCCAATCGTTCGCCTCCAACGCCGACCCCGCCCGCGCCTTCAGCGCCTTTGACAACGCCCGCGCCGCTTTCGCCGTGACGGCCCTCGATTGCGCATAGAGCACAGTCACCAGCGGGGTAAGGGTCTCGCGATCCTTCACCGGTTCGTTCGTGATTTCAACCAGGTCATCAGGCCGCGTGTCAGCCGTCTCGCTGTGCCACTCGATCACCCGTTTCAATCCCCAGAATCCCATTGGGCACACGAACTCGCCGCGCTGCAATTCCGCATCGCACTTGCCCGGGCACGCGCCCGATTTGAGCGCCTCGGACGCCCTGGCGCACACCTTCGCGTCCGTCCTGGGTTGAGGGAGGTCGTAACAGAGTTCCAATGGCACTCTCACCCCCGCGCCCGCGGCGTTCACGACCAGAGCATCACCGCTGCCGGCAATCTCCTTCATCACTGTGTCTGCGCCAAGCGCCTGCCGCAACTGCCATCCCAGCTGGGCGATCCGGCTCAACCCCTTCGCCGCTGTGGCGTCGGTCTCCCACGCGCGCATCGACTCCCAGTCGATCCCATCGAATTCGGCCGATATCGCATCCACCGCGGCCTTGAGTCCGCCCAACGACACTCTCGCCGTCTTCAAGCCCCGCACTGCGGTCACCACCCCGTCCGCCTCCAGTTTGACCGTCCCGGCCGCCGGCGCTCCTTCCCGCAAACCCAGCGACAAGGGGCGCGGCATGGCCCCGATCCGGAACTCCGTCTTTTCCGGCACCGGGCCATCCTCCGCCGCGCCTCCGATCACCTCCGAGCGCACCACGCCCTCCTGTAGCAGCCGGTTGTTGTGATACACCGAGATCCAGCCCTCGAACACCCGCGACACGGCGCTCACAGTGAACTCGAACCGGCATTCCGAACTGGCCCCGTTGCGCGGCAGAAAAACGGTTTTCAACTCCCCATCCGGATGCGAATTCCGCTCGCTGAACACCACCGCAAGCATCACTCCCGCCTCCTCCGGCTTCACTGGCGGTTCCGGAAACGACTCCTTGCCCGCGCCCCATCCCTTCTCCTTCGCCCCGATTTTCACGTCCAGACCATAACGTTTACCCGCTTCCAGCGCGTCCTTCGGCTTCAACCTTGTCTTGTCCAACGGCTGGAGCCTCTGCAGTAGATGCCGCTCGGATGGCTTTGCCTCAGGCCGCGGCATCGCCGGCGGCGGGGGCGCGGCGGCGGCCATTTCGGAGATGATCGAGGCCCCTTCGCTTTCCGCCGAGAAAATTGGTTTGGCGCTCAGGACGCGCACAGCATCGCGGGCTCCCATGCGCCCGGTCAGCTTCTCTGACCAACGGGGCAGATTGATCATGTTGACCGACAGGTCAACCGCCGCATCGCGGATCCGTTTCTTCAGTGGATTGAGAAAGTTCGAAAGCACCGCCTGGTGAATGAACATCTTTGTGGACCACAGCATGGCCTCGGCGCCGAACATCTGTGACGCGGCCACATCCACCGGCGAGTTGTGCGAGAGTTCATTGATAAAGCGCCAGATCCAATCGGTCGATTCGGCAGGCTCCGAGACAGCCAGTACCGCGTGCGCCTGAGCCATTGCCAGCAGCGCCTCGGCTTCGGCCGCCACCTTCCTCCAATCGGAGGGTCCCACGCCGCACAACACCAGCAGATCGGCCGTCACGGGCGTGGCCGATTTCATCAACCGCGCTCGCGCCTTCAGCCCAGAGGGGAAAAACAGGATGTCGCCGCATTCATCCTCCGCCACCCTCGTTATTGCGCGCATCCACGGCTGTCCGCTCTCGCGTTGAGACGTCAGTGCCTTGCGCAGTTTCTCCGCCCCCGGACCCGGCGCCACGGCCAGCGACAACGGCCACTTCCACTCCACTGTATGGACGGGGCTCGACACGCTCACGTGCCAGACCTGCCCGGCCAGGGCCTTGGCGCATTCCCCGATGCGATCCGCCTCGTTCAACTTCACCCGCACCCGGTCCACACTGATCGCTTCAACAGTCCAGGGTTTCTCCAGCATGAAAGCAGTTTAGTCTGGATCGGGTGAAAATGCCATCAGATTTTTGTCCCGATGGCGTCTCCGGGCTGACAGGTTTTTGCCGATATGCGCCGCTACGACGAGTACTTCCGCGTCAGCTCCCGCAACTGCGCCATCAGCCGGGGAACGGCCGCCGGGGCCGGCTCGGCCGCTTCATATTCGAGCGCAAGATACCCCTTGTAGCCCGAAGCAGCCACCATTTTGACCACCCTGTCCCAATCCTGCGGCACCCGCTTGCCCTCGTCGCCCATCATCTCGACCTTCACCTGGATGTTGACCGTCTTCGGCAGGCACATTTCGATCTGCTTGAATGCCTCGGTCACGAAATTGCCCGTGTCCAGGTTCACCGCGACCCAGGGCGAATCGACTTTGCCGACCATCTCCAGGATTCGTTCGGCCCGCGTGCAGATGCCGCCGTGGTTTTCCAGACCGAGGATCACGCCCTTCGTGGCCGCGTAATCCGCCGCCCGTTGAAGGCACTCCACCACCCACGGAACCGCCTGCTCCTCCGTGTATCCCTTCGGCACCGTGCCGCCGAAGACGCGGATGTGCGACGAGCCGAGCGCGTTCGATACGTCGATCCACCGGTATAGCGATTCGACCTCTTTCCGCCGGTCCGCCGCCGCCGGCTTCGTCAGCTCGCTTCTGACGCTGATCGAATAGATCTCGACGCCCATCATGTAGGCCAGCCGGCGCAGAGGGATCGTGAATTCCGGACCCGTCGAAGGCATCCAGTAGACCGTCATGTCCAAGCCGTCAACGTCCCATTCCACGGCCCGCCGGATCAGGTCGGCGTAGCTCATCGACTTGTCGGCGAGCTCCTTCCGGAACGAATAGCAGTTCAACCCTGTGCGCAGCCGCGAGCGGCCTTTCAGCGGATCCTGGGCCATGGCCGGGATCGCAAAGGCGGGCGTCAATGAGGAGGCAAGGAATCGTCGTCGGTTCATGCCAACGATTGTATGTCAACTGGAGGAGAGGGGAAGGCTAGAAACCCAGCGTCCGGCTGCCGGTGGATGGCATCATCGTCGAGCGCGAAAGGAAGTGGTATGGATTGATCGGACCGCCGCCTTCACGCACTTCGTAATGGAGGTGCGGCGAGGTCACGCGGCCGGTCGCTCCGGTGGCGCCGATCACCTGGCCCATCCTGACGTCCTGGCCTGGAATCACGTCGACACGCGAGAGGTGCGCGTAGAAGGTGCTCCGTCCGCTGCCATGGTCGATGACGATCAGCCTGCCGTAGGCCCCGCCCCATTCGGCCTTTTCCACGATTCCATCGGCTGTCGCCCGGACCGGCGTGCCGACCGCGGCTGAGATGTCCACTCCGGCGTGGAAGGCCTGCAGCCCGCTGAACGGATCGTCGCGCCGTCCGAAATGGCTCAAAAGCCGCCCGTTCACCGGCCACAGCGACGGCACGGGATTCTGGAACCAGCGGCGGTTGATCGACCGGCCACTGCGCGACAGTGTAGCGGTTTTCAACATATTGTATTCTTCAAGCGTCTCGGCGACCGAAGGAACCAGCCGTCCCTGTTGGTTGCTCAACGAATCTGGCGTACCGGGCGTCGTCCTTCTGACCCCATAGGCAAGCGATACCTCGGTGGCCAGCATCTGAAGCCGCGCCACCTGTTCCGTCGTCTCGTTCGATTGGTTCAGCAGCCGCTGATAGCGCGCCCGAAGGAACTCCGTCTCCTGCCGCAAGTCATTGTAATTGGAGACTTTCCATGCCATTCGAGCGTAGCTTGAGATCATCCCGAACAGTGTGAAACAGCCGAGCACGGCCAACGCCAGAACGGCGATGATGACACTCTGGTTGATGTGGAATCGGCGAAGCCTGCCGTGCAGCGAGTGCGCCAGAACAACTATGAAATAGGGTTGATTCATCGTTACCGGAACGAAGACCCCGGACGCCGTGCGCCCAGAGCGGCAATTGCGACACACCACCTGAGGCGGTATTCCACTATTGTAACTCTTCCGCTACCTTAACAGCCCTCCCGCCGCCTGTCAACCGATAACTGCATCCGAAACGCCCGGTCAATTGGCTGACGTCCTGCCATGCTGATCAACTCCTCCAATCGCCGGAGCCAGGTTTCTCGCGCGGCGCCACAAGGCCACGTGGGATCCAAAGCGCTTCCGCGCCAAGTCGATATGGAGTAAGATCGTCGCAAGGACCAATGGTCGAAGAACGCATTACAATCGAGCCTGGAAAGCGCTCCGGCCAGCCCTGCATCCGGGGACTCAGGATAACCGTTTGGGACGTGCTGGGCTGGCTCGCGGCTGGCGCGAGCGAAGCGCAGATTCTCGACGATTACCCCGAACTGGAGAAAGACGACTTCAAGGCCGTCTACGATTATGCCGCGCGGCTCGGACGCCGGGTCGCCTTGTGAAGTTGCTCCTGGACGAAAACCTCTCACGAAAGCTGGTACGCCGGCTCGCGGACCTATTCCCTCATTCGATCCATGTCTCTGAGATCGGAATGCTCCAATCACCCGACACCGACATCTGGTCTCGCGCGAGGGTCGGTGGCTACGTCGTCGTCACGGCCGATGCGGATTTCTATGAACTTGCCATGACCCACGGTCCCCCGCCGAAAGTGATTTGGCTCCGCAATTGCGATTATCCAACTTCGGCGGCTGAGAGACTGCTCCGCGACAATGCGATCCGGGTGGCTGAGTTTGGCAAAGACGATCAGCAGGCGGTACTGATTCTCACGAAGTAGCACTGCCCTGTCAAGCACGCCTCCGGACCGCCGATTCTGTCGTTCGCACCCACAAATCGGCCATCCTACGCTGTTCACTCGTACCGCAGCGCGTCCACCGGGTCCAGGCGCGATGCTTTCATTGCCGGCCAGACTCCGAAAAAGAGGCCGATTGTCACCGAGACCCCGAAGCCGAGTCCGACGGCCCAGACGGGGACCGATGAGGGCAGGGCAGGGACGAGTTTCCCTATTAACAATGTTAATAGGACTGAGACGACGACCCCGATGAAGCCGCCCAAGGCTGTCAGCGTCACGGCTTCCATCAGGAACTGAATAACAATGTCGATGCGGCGGGCGCCCACTGCCTTGCGGATGCCGATCTCCTTGGTTCTTTCGGTGACGGAGACCAGCATGATGTTCATTACGCCTATCCCGCCCACCAGCAATCCGAGGCTGGAAAGGGCGATCGAGACGGCGACAACGACGCTCAGGATACTGTCCAGGTTCTTGATGATCTGGTCGGCGGTGGATAGGCTGAAGTCGTCATCCGTGCCTACGGGGGTGCGGCGGAGGCGGCGCAGGAGCTGGCGGATTTCCTCCTGGGCGTCTTCCCTCATGCCGGGCCGGGCCTTGGCGACGATGATGAAACGGTCTTCGTTCGGGAAACGGGCCATGGCCGTCGTGATGGGGATCATCACAATGGTGTCGAAGCCCGACGATCCAAAGAAGCCGCCTTTGGCCTTGGCGAGGACTCCGATGACCGTATATCCGGTGCCGGCGACCGAGATCTCGCGGCCCAGCGGCCGGCCGTCGGGGAACAGCGCCGTGCTGAGTTCCGGGCCGATGACGCAGACGCGCATCCCGCGGGCGTCCTCCTCGGGCGTAAAGAAACGTCCGGTCAGAAGTTCCCGCGGTTGAAGGTCGAACGAGTTGGCGCTGTAGCCGGAGACGTTGAAGTTGTCGGTTTCAAAACCGGGGACGCGGGCCGTGACGATTCCGGCCGTGTCGGACGCGACAAAAAGCTGAAATGAGGTGTCCTCGACCGAACGAACCGTCTCCTTGATGTAGGCGGCATATTCCGGACGGATCGGGCGACGCTTAAGTTCTTTTAATGTATAGGGTGCGCCGGGGTCGCGTTCGCCCCGGTTCACGAAGATGTTGTCGGGGCCGAACTCCTCGAAAAACGTCACGATACCCTGACGGATTCCCGACGTCAGACTGCCCACGGTGACCACCGTCGTGATGCCGATGACGATGCCGAGAATCGTCAACGAGCTGCGGAAGCGGTGGCTCTGGACGGCGTCGAGCGCCATCTTGATGTTTTCGCCTGGTATCAGGTGAATCATGACCGGTTCCTATTCAGCCCTCAAGGCGTCGACCGGGTTCATCTTTGAAGCCCGCGAGGCGGGGTACCAGCCCGAGGCGACGCCGACCAGGCTCGACACCCCAACGGCCAAAGCGACGTAGGGCAGGGTGACTTTCAATGTGACGCCGGAGATAGCGGATGCCGCCAAGGCGATAACCCAGGCGCCGCCGAGGCCGATGGCTCCTCCCAGGAGCGAGAGCATGATGGCCTCGAGCAGGAATTGGAGCATCAGGTCGCTTTGGCGCGCGCCGAGCGACTTGCGGATGCCGATTTCACGGGTTCGTTCGGTCACGCTCACCAGCATGATGTTCATGATGACGATGCCGCCGACGACGAGACTGATGAGCGTAATCGGGACGACGGCGGCGCCGATGATGCCCAGGATGCGGTTGATGAATTCGCGGATGGAATCGGGCGTGATGGTGTCGAAGTTGTCGGCGGCGCCGGGGCGGGTCTTGTAGCGGACGCGAAGGGCCACGCGGCTCCTGTCGAGGGCTTCTTCAAGCGACAGGCCGGACTCCGGACGGGGGCGGGCAAAGAGCAGCATCGAACGTTCCGGGCCATAAATGCGATTGAAGACCGTGGCGGGGATGAAAGCGACCTTGTCCTGAGACTGGCCTCCCGCGCTGCCGATCTTCTCCTGCAGGCCGACGACGCGGAAGTCGAAACCGCCGATTTTGATCTGCTGGCCGATGGGGCTGGTCCCAGGGAAGAACGCGGTTCGGACATCTTCGCCGATGATCGCTACCGGGGTGCGGGTGCGTTCTTCTTCGGCGGTGAAGAAGCGGCCGTCGGTCAGAACAAAGTCACGGATCTCTTCGAGTTCCGAAGCGACACCGATGATGACCGACGATTCCAGAGTGATGCCGCCGTGCTTGATGTCGTCGCCGCGCTGGCGGTAGGGACTGTAGAGGATCTCCCGGCCGGTGGTCTGTTTGAGGTAGGCATAATCCTCTGGGCGGATGCGCTTGTTGACCTTGAGCTTCTCGAACCGCTCGCGGCGGGAGAGCTGGCCAACCTGGAGGAGTTGGCCGATCTGAAAGCTGTCACTGCCGAAGACCTTGGCCGTGGTCTGCTCGGCATAGGCGCCGAGACCCTCGATCGCCGCGCCCACCAGGACGACGCTGCCGACGCCGATGATGACCCCGAGCAGGGTGAGAAAGGTCCGGAGCTTGTGAGCACGGAGCGAAGCCAGTGCCAGACTTGCGGCGGTGTTGAAAGAATAGAGAAATCTCATACTTCAGGCGGGACAGCGACCGCTACCATGGGTTGGCCTGGGAACACAGTGTGTAAGCAGTACAATAGCAAGGTGAATACCCGCGGCGGGCGACTCTATTTAGTGGATGATGGGATTGAGGGGGAGATGCAGGAGATTGGCGCGGCGCGCGGGCGGAGTCGGGAACGGCCACGGGGAGAGGAGCAAGGTTGGCAGGTCCAGGACGGGAATTGAACGGTGGAGGGAGGGTATCGCCGGGCGAGGTGATGCGGCAGTGGGCGGCATCATCGGGGGCGCCGTCGATCGAGTTCAGTCCCACTCTGCTCGAAGAGGTCCGGTCGGAGGTTGTGCGGGCGCTGCACGGCATGGGGAAGGGCGGACTTGAAGTCGGCGGGATCCTGCTAGGCACGTTTGAGGGTGAGAAATACAAGATCGACACGTGGCGGCCGGTACGGTGCGACTATTCCAGGGGATCGTCCTTTCTGCTGTCGGACCGGGACGTTGCCACGCTGTCCTGTCAGATTGAAGCCGTGCAGGCGGATCCGGTGTTCGAAGGCCGGCGCGTATTGGGGTGGTTCATCAGCCACACGCGGGGCGGTCTCGAGCCGCGCCTGGATGAGTCGCAGATGCATACCCGGTTGTTCGACAATCCGGGCTCGCTGCTGCTGACGGTGCAACCCTCGCGATACGGTGACGCTCAGGTCGGAGTCCACATTTTTGAACCTGGCGATCCGCCGTCGCTGCGGCCACTTGACCCACCGTTGCCGATCCTGCCGGTGCCCGGAGTACGGAACACTTCGGCCGATGACAGAAGTGGAGTTCAGCCGCAGGCCAGTCTGCCCTGGCAGGTGGAAGCAGAGGAGCCCGCCCGGCCGTCCGTCCTCAGAAGGAAATGGCTGCCCTTGGCCGTCTCGGCGGCCGGTTTGGCATTCATTGTCTTATCGGTGCTTGCGGTGCGAGGAGAGAAGCAGGTGTCACAGGGGGTGCAAGCCTCGGCTGGGCCAGTCCATGTCGAGCCGTCAGGCCCGCCGCGAGCATTACTTTCTCTGCACCTGCACAGGACTGACGATGCAATCGAAGTGAGTTGGGACACATCGTCGCCGGCAGTGAGCGGAGCCAGTGCGGGCGTCCTCACCGTACTGGATCAGGGCCAGGTGCTCGCCAGACAACTCACGGCGGAGGAGTTGCGATTGGGGCGGATCGATTACACGCGCTCATTGGGCGAGATTCGCGTGAGGCTCTCCGTCGCCGGCAAAGGCGGTGAACTGGTGGAGGAGGCGCATTACGCGCCGCACAACCTGCCCGCACTCCCGGGCCATTCGTCGAACTAAGAAATCTTTCCGCCGAAAATACACCTCTCCGTCAGGTATCTACATCCAGAAGGCGTGTCCGGAAGTGCTGAACGGCCCCGGGCGAGACAAGCCAACTAAAGAGGACGACATGAAGCGCATTTTGACGATGGGAATGATGATGGTTTTTGCGGTCAGCGGCGCGTTCGCTGCCGACATTGTTGACACGGCGGTTTCGGCCGGCCAGTTCAACACGCTGGTGACGGCGGTGAAGGCGGCGGGACTGGTGGACACGCTGAAGGGCGCGGGTCCGTTCACGGTGTTTGCCCCGACGGACGCGGCGTTTGCGAAGTTGCCGGCGGGCACGGTTGAGAACCTGCTCAAGAATCCGGAGCAGTTGAAGCAGGTCCTGCTGTACCACGTGGTGGCGGGCAAGGTGATGGCGGCCGATGTAGTGAAGGTGGCCAGTGCGAAGACGGTGCAGGGTTCCGCGGCGAAGGTGACGGTCTCCGGCGCGTCGGTGAAGATCGACAATGCCAATGTGATCAAGACCGACATTGAGTGCGACAACGGCGTAATCCACGTGATCGACACGGTGATCCTGCCGAAGCGCTAACAGCCATCGATCATGCGGCGTGCAAGCCGCCGGGTGATTTTCAAGGGGACTGGGCCTGGCCTGGTCCCCTTGCTGTTTGCCGTCAGGCTACGGCCAGCCAGGAGTGACGGAACCTGGTATAGCCCGTCCCAGGCTCCGTAGACAAAGTGGCGCATTGGAGGTGCGCCTTATTGCCGCGCTTCCGCCGGAGGAACTTTGAAAGAGCGGCGATTGCGCGCGGGACGCGGGTGTTAGAAGGTTCTGGACACCAGCACGTGCCAGAAGCGGTTGTCGGGGATGCGCGGCTGAAGTCCCAACTGCTGCCGGAACCCCGTCTCAAGCGTGGACCTGCCACGGGACAGCAACAGGAATCCGGCATAGCGGACGACGCGATGGTCCCTGGTCCCGTAGAAGTCCCACGAATAGGTGTGCTGCGGACCGTGACGCAGCGTCAACTTCCACTTGTCGCGCTTCACCAATGGGTGCTCGGTATAGAGTTGCGTGAACAGAAGCGTGCCCTTTTTGAGCGGCGAATGGAATAGCGTCCAGGACTCCTGGGTGAGCAACACCGGCAGTGCCTTCACCCTGGTCTGATACTGCATCTGCCACGCTCCCAGCCAGTCCTGCGCACCGGTCTTGACGGTCGGGAAGCGCCAGCGCTGAAGGCCCGCCGAAAGATGCAGAGTGTGCCCCGGCCTGGAGATGACGCGGGTGCGGTAGCTCCCCCCGGCAAGCCAACTGTTGACGTGCGAAGGCGTATCGTGCGTGTTCCAGCCAGACAGGGTGATCGAATCCCCTTTACGGAAGGCCTCGCCGACGGTCACGGTCACGCGGTTCTGCCACGCCGGGCCTTCGCCGAAATAGCCGCCAAGCGTGAGTTGGAAAGTGTTGGCGAAGCCGCTCTGGAGCGTGAGTGAAACCGTACGTTTCAGCTGAGATGCGGAGGTTTCACCGGGTGCGTTCTCCGCGGCGCGCACGACCGGGCACAAGGCCAGAAGGATCGGGACAAGAAGCAAGATCATAGGATGGGATCGCATTCCCGGTTCAATTGTATCAGGAAGCGGAGTTTCAGGTGATTAACTCTGTTAAAGAAAACGTCCGGGTATGACAGCCGGGCCGCCCAGGGCCGCGCACGAGTCCCCGGCAGGACTCGATTTGGCCGGCAGGCTCGGCCCCGCGAAAGCTTTGCGCCTTCCCGGACTCCACCGCTCGCCGTTCGCCCCCACGTCTCAGATGCAGTCCGGTTGACTGCATCCAAACATAATCGGGGCGCCCACGGAGCCGCATGGGGTTAAGTTACAAACAGGGTAATCGAATGTTATTATCTTAAAGCTGGTGGTGAGCCGTAGGCTGAACCTCGCCATGCTTCGCGCCACGCGCTCCCGCGCCGTGGCCGCGGGAGTGGCATGAATGTTCATCATGTCCGAACTGGCAGCCCGCGAAGCCAGGGGACGCGATTTCCTGCGGCATATGTCCCGGCGAAGGCGAAAGGATCGTTCCGCGCCTCAGTATAATGAGTCTCGGACCGCATAGAGGTAAACCTGATGGTGGATTTCAAGAACCCGGTGCAAAAAGAGCAGGAGGACGCGGCAGTCATCGCGCACAACTCGCGAATCGGACTGTCCCTGTTTGCGGTGTACACCGCGATCTACGGCGGCTTCATGGCGTTGAGCGCCTTTTGGCCGCAACTGATGAGCGAGCCGTTTCTTGGCGGCGTGAACCTGGCCGTGATCTATGGATTCGTGCTGATCGCGACGGCGCTCGTCGTGGCGCTCATCTACGTGAAACTCTGCCGGAAGTTTTAGGAAGGTACCACTCCCTTGATCCACCCAACCTCCCTCACCGCCATCATTGTGTTCCTGGTTTTCGCCGGGGCCGTTCTCGGCATCAGCTTGTACCTGGGCCGCAGGGCGAAATCCGCCTCGGGCTACTTCGCAGCCGGCGGCAACATACATTGGGCCGTCAACGGGATCGCGTTCGCCGGCGATTATCTGTCCGCGGCGTCGTTCCTGGGCATCTGCGGCATGATCGCGTTCTATGGCTACGACGGCTTCCTGTACTCGATCGGGTATCTGGCCGGCTGGATCGTCGCGCTGTTCATTGTCGCCGAGCCTTTGAAACGTCTGGGCCGGTTCACTTTCGCCGACGCGCTCGACAACAAGTTCAACTCCCGCGGGATAAAACTGTCCGCGGCCATCAGTACTTTGGTCGTCAGTTGTTTCTACCTGATCCCGCAGATGGTCGGCGCCGGGGCGCTGGTGCAGCCCTTGCTGGGATTTCCGCATTATGTCGGAGTGCTCGTGGTCGGCGCGATCGTAACGGTGATCGTCACCACGGCCGGCATGGTTTCGACGACCTGGGTCCAGTTCATCAAGGGCGGCATCCTGGTGATCCTGTGCGCGGTGATCACGGTGATGATTCTGATGCGCGGCGTGACCACCAAACCCACGACCGCCGACGGCCAGGAAGTGAAGATTCCCGGCTACGGCCTGGTGGCTGCCGATGTCACCGGCGCGCCCGGCGCGGTGGTGTTGCCAGAGGAAGGCATCTGGCGGAACACGCCATACGTCCGCGTGCGCAATGCCGCCGGCGTGATTTCGGTCTACCGCAAAGAGGGCGACAAACTCTCGGAGACGCAGACCAGCCGCGTTCGGCCCGACGGCAGGAGATTCGTCAATGGCCTGCCGCGCGGCAAGGGAGAAGGCGAAGCGGACCTTCTGCCGGTCGGTTATGCCTCGAAGCTGCCTGGAGGCGTGGAGAAGACCGGGCCGCTTGGACCGTTCGACTTCCTGCGGACGATGCAGGAGAGCGAGGTCATTCTCTGGCGGTCTGACAGGTTTACCGAAGCCGACGGCGGCGTCACGACGGTCTATTACCAGAAGCCGACCGCCGGCACGGACTTCATGGCGCCTGGCTCCAGCCCGACGTTCCAGAAGGTGCGCAGTTCGAAATTCTTCGACAAACTCGATTTCCTGTCGCTGATGCTCGCGCTGTTCTGCGGCACGGCGTCGTTGCCGCACATTCTGATCCGCTATTACACGGTCAAGGACCAGATCAGCGCCCGCAAGAGCACCGTCGTCGGAATCGCCGCGATCGGTTGCTTTTATGTATTGACACTGTTCCTGGGCCTGGGAGCGATGACGAGCGGCGCGCTTGATGTGACCGACTCCAACATGGCCGCGCCGCTGCTGGCCCGCAGCATCAGCGAACTTCTGTTCGCCGTGATCTCGGCGGTGGCGTTCACCACTGTGCTGGGCACCGTCAGCGGATTGATCATGGCCGCCAGCGGCGCGGTGGCTCACGACCTCATGAGCAACGTCATGAAGATCCCGATGGACGAATTCCGTAAAGTGGCCGCCGCCAAGGTCGCCTCGCTGTGCGTGGGCGTGCTGGCGATCTGTCTCGGAATTCTCTTTTCCAAGATGAACGTCAACTTCCTGGTCGGCTGGGCGTTCAACATCGCGGCTTCGGCGAACCTGCCGTCGCTGATCATGCTGCTGTTCTGGAAACGAACGACCAAGCAGGGCATCACCTCGGCGATTATCGTGGGCATGGTCTCCTCGCTCGGCTGGATCCTCATGAGCGCGCAGGCCTACAAGGACGTCTACGGTTGGAACCCGGCCGATGCGATCGTGCCGTTCAGCCAGCCGGCGATCGTCACGATCCCGCTCGGTTTCCTGGTGCTGATCGTGGTGTCGCTGATGACCAGGCGCGCCGGAACGGAACCCGCGCCCGCTACCGCGAAATAGAAACGGCCCCGCTGGGGTCGGCGGGACAGAGGAGGAGTTTCTTCTCCTCTGTGTCCCAAAGGACGAACGTCGCGCCGGGCGCGTCGAGGGCGTCGCTGACGCAAACGAACCGTGTGCCTTCGACGCTTGCCTCGTGGGCGCAGTGGAAGTGCCCGAAGCCCCATGCGCGCGGCCGGTAATCGAGGCCGCGCCAGAGTTTGCTCAACTCCATATCGCCGCAGTCGTCCCGCGGGCCGGGATCGAAACCCGCCGCGCGAATATGCCGGTCGATGCCGTGTTCGAAGTGAGGACTCCCGCGCAGGCCGACGCCGATGCCGGCCGGACAGGAGTGCGTCACAATCAACTCCGGCCGTTCGAGGTTGAACAGCGCCGTTGCCTGTTCCCGCTCCCGCGGCAGGATGTAATTGGTGAACCGGCTGATCAGGCTGTGCCGTTGCGGCCGGTCGACATGCAACGCGCCGCCCATGAAGCCGGCTCTGGAATCGCCGAATCGGGCCACCGAGGGCCGCGCCTGGTAAACCAGGTTGAATTCCTCCCGCCACTCCCCGGCCGCGCCGGAACGTAGGGCCTGCTGCAGCCAATCGTGATCCTCGTGGTTGCCGTCAATCACGTGCAGCGGGACCGCATAGCGGATGCGCCGTTGGCGGGCGCGCGCCATGGCGTCCTTGTAGAACCCGAAATCGCCCACCTGGATGGCGGCGGCGATCTGAAAGTCCGCTTGCGCCCGGCGCAATACACCGGCGAGTTGTTCGTGCCGGGCATGGACGTCGCCCACCAGGAGAATACGCATAGGCTTCAGGAGGTGCGCGCGAAATCGGTCTCCAGGCGGGCCTGGAAAACGGTGATGTCGGCAAAAACCTTCTTCAGGACGGAGCGCTCGAGCGCGGTCAGCTTGCGAAGATCCACGTAGTTGTCCGGCTCGACTCCCTGGCTCCACTGGGCGGCCTGGTGAGCGAGCCGCATCTGCGTGAGCAGGGCGTGTGCCTGAACCAGTTCGTCGTGGCTTGACGGCAGCAGGGCGCCCTCGTCGCGCAAGCGCCGCAGACGTTCCATCGTGTTGGTCTCGGCGAAATGGCTGCGCAGCGCGTAAATGCGCGCGAAATTCACCAGCGGCACAATAGCGCTCTTGATGTTGAACGCGGACGGGTGTTTGCCGGAATGCTCCGGTTGAATGTTGCCGAAGAATCCGATCGGCGGCTTGAATTGCAGCGTGCTTTGCGCGAGGTGGAAGAAAAACGCCGGCTGGCCGCCCTCCAGCAACTCCCGCAGGTGTTTTCGAAGCTGCGCGACATGGCCGGCCTCGCCCCAGGCGCACCGGAAGTCGAAGACGATGTTGACGTCGCGCAGATCCTGCGGGCTGGCGACGGTCACATACGAGGTGAGGTATTCGCGCCATTGAGACAGCGGCTGGCACCATCTGGGGTTGCTCGCCATGGTGAGGCCCTGACACTTGTGATAACCGGCCTGATCGAGCCAGTCGCAAACTTTGGCGCCCAGTTTCAGGAAGTAGCCGCGGACCTCATCCTCGCGCTCGGGCGCGACGTCGGCATAGACGATGGCGTTGTCCTGGTCCGTCGCCAGCGTCTGCTCATCCCGCGCCGCGCTGCCCATGACGAGAAAGGAATACGGGGCCGGCGGCGGACCCAGTTCGCCTTCAGCCAGCAAGATCAGTTGTACGAGAATCGCCTCGGAAACCGTCGACATAATGCGCGTGATGTGCTCCGTTCGCGCGCCGCTTTCGAGCAGCGCTTTCACGAAGACAGGCAGTTTGGCCTGGCTGTCCTTCAGCACCGCGGGCGTCCGGGCGGCTTTGATCTCGCTGAGCACCATTGCCAGGGCGTGGCGCTGGCTGTGGAGGACCTCCGCTCCGGTCAGAATCCCTACCGCCGAGCCGCGTTCGTCGACCACCACCAGGTGCTGAATGTTCCGCTCCTGCATCACCAGCGCTCCTTCGAACAGGAGCGCATGGCCGGCGATCCGCACCAGCGGCGCGCTCATGATCCGCGAGACGGGCAGGCTGGCATCGGCTCCCACGGCCAGTACGCGATTGCGCAGATCCTGGTCCGTCACGATTCCAATCGGCTCTCCATCCGGACCTTTCACCACAATTGCGCTCGACTTTGTTTGTGCCATCATGGCCGCCGCGCTGCCCGCG
The DNA here is from genome assembly GCA_947084845.1 of uncultured Bryobacteraceae bacterium. Lineage (GTDB taxonomy): Bacteria > Acidobacteriota > Terriglobia > Bryobacterales > Bryobacteraceae > PNKE01. The sequence goes on from CAMTUE010000035.1 coordinate 51,242, forward strand.
GGCGTGTCCAATCCGCAACTCGTCATCGTCATTGCCGAAGCCTTGATGGATCTCGTGGCGAGCGGCAGCATGCTTTGCAGTTCGGCCAGCAGCCGGGCGAGCGCATCCTCGGTCTTCCGCCGCGTGGCCGCGTCTTTCAGGAACAGAATCTGGCCGCTGCGTTCACCCAGCGTGATCGGCGCGTCGGCCAGCAGCACGTTCACGGCCTCGCCGTTTTTCGCGAAGAGTCTCGCGCGCCGCTCCGGCGTGGCGCCCGACGCCGGAACGGATTCCAGAATCCTGTCCAACGGCAGCGCCGAGAGTTCCTCCTCCGTGTAGCCCAGCAGGTTCAGCAGCGTCTTGTTCGCGTACACCGGCCTGCCCTGCATCACCAATAGAATGCCCTCGGTCGCGCCTTCAACCAGCAGCCGGTATTTCTCCTCCGATTCGCTCAGCGCGATGGCCGCCCGCCAGCGTTGGCGTTCCAGGTCAAGCCCCTGTTTTGTGATGAAGCCCAGCAGGGCCCCGATGACAATCATGAAGCCGGCCGAAACCAGGAGCACCCGCCGGATCACCTGGTTCATCTCCGCCCGCACATCCTCCAGATACACCCCCGTCCCGACGATCCAGCCCCACGGCGCAAAGCCCTTGACGTAGGACAGCTTTGGCCCGACCCGCTGAGCGTCATCCTTCCACTGCCAAAGATATTCGATGTAGCCGTCGCCCGATTTCCGAACCACTCTGACCGCTTCGACGAAAAGGTCGTTGCCGGCGGGGTCGGAATAATCCGAAAGATCCTGGCCGTCCAGGTCCGGTCGGTATGGGTGCATCACCATGCGCGGACGCATGTCGCAAATCCAGAAGTAGTCCTTGCCGTCGTCGCCGAAGCGCAGCCGTTGAATGCGGGCGATTGCCGACTGTTGGGCCGCGGCGCGAGTGAGCACACCGCGCTGCTCCTGCTCGTGGAGTCCTGACAACTCGCTCCACGCCACCTGCGTCAACTCCCGGATCATCTCTTTCTTGCGCTCGACGATGTTGCGTTTCATCGCCGGGATGACCACCGCGAAGATCAGCCCCAGGAACAGCGCAAACGTCAGGATGGAAGGCGAACAGATGTTGAGCGCGAAGTGCCGCCAGGGCAACCGCGAAGGCCGCGCCGCTTCCGTCTCATGGTTCGCTAACCGCAACGAAGGGCGCCTCCGGCCGCGTGGGCGGGAGTTCCCGCGAGCCGGCAACCCGGCACACAGTCCACTAATCGCCGCATCTGTCGCACCACGAATCGAGTCCTATCCGACGATCATGGTAACATCCGCCGTCCAGGCTTCGACACAACTGCCCTTGAGGCTCGTGACGGGCCTCACGCGCCGCTCCGGCCTGTCAGCGCCAACATGCATGCCGGATCCCGCATTCTCATCCGGCTGCTCCCCGCTTCCTGACGGATCGAATACCATCTGAATGAATGCGCATCACAGCCATCGACGCGATCAACGCCTGCCATTGGCGGACAGGCGGCCAAGCGTCATGAATATCTCCAGCACCATCGCCCGGCAATTGGAGAACTCCTCCTGGATCCGGAGGATGTTCGAGGAAGGCGCGCGGCTGAAGCGCGAGCGTGGGGCGGAAAATGTCTACGACTTCACGCTCGGCAACCCGGATGTCGAGCCGCCCGAAGCTGTCCTCGATGCGCTGGAACAGGCGGCGAAAGCGCGCCGCCCCGGCACTCACGGCTACATGCCCAACCCCGGTTTCATGGAAGTGCGCGAGGCCGTCGCCGGGCTGCTCGGCCGCGAGACGGGACTGGATTTCCTTGCCTCCGACGTCTTCATGACCACCGGTTCGGCGGGCGCCTGCAACGTCATTCTCAAGTCGATTCTCGATCCCGGCGACGAGGTCATCGTCCTGATGCCCTGCTTCTCCGAATACCCCTTCTACATCTCAAACCACGCCGGAAAAATGGTTCCGGTCGAGACCGGCGACGAGTTCCTGCCGGATGTGGAACGTATCGAAAAGGCCATCACGCCGCGCACGCGGGCCATCATCATCAACACGCCGAACAACCCGACCGGGCGTGTTTATCCTGAGAGCACTTTAAGAGAGATCGAGGCGATGCTGTCGCGCCAGGACCATGAAGTCCTGGTGCTGAGCGACGAGCCTTATAAACACCTGGTCTTCGACGGAAAACGCCAGCCGGAAGTGGCGTCGATCATCCGCCACACGGCGATCTGCAATTCGTGGTCGAAGTCGCAAGGCATACCGGGGGAGCGAATCGGCTACCTGGCGTTGTCGCCCTTATTGCCAGGGCGCGAGGTGTTGCGCGGCGCGTGCGCGTTCGCAAACCGTATCCTGGGCTTCATCAACGCGCCGGCGATCTGGCAGCAGGTGCAGATAGCGGCGCTGGAGGCGAAAATCGACGCCGGCATCTACCAGGACAAGCGCGACCTGCTCTGCGCAGCGCTCGAACGCATGGGCTACGATGTGCGGCGGCCGGAAGCGACGTTCTACGTCTTCCTGAAGACGCCCCTGGCCGACGACATCGCATTTGTGCGGATGCTGGTGAAACACGGCGTGTTGGGCGTTCCGGGCACGGGCTTCGGCCGTCCAGGCTACATGCGGCTGTCGCTGACCGTGCCGAGGGCGATGATCGAACGGTCCTTTGATGGCTTCGAAAAGGCGCTGCAAGAGGCACGAGGCGCGGCCGGCTCACCGGCTGAATGAGCTTGCCTTCGCAGGCCCGGCATCCGCGCCTAAAAGCGTATCGCTTTGAGATCAGGCCCGAAGCGGTACGTCCCACCCGCCAACGCCTTGACTTCAATCTCCTTGCCCGCGTAACGGACCTTCAGCGGCTTCGACTCCGCCGGGCGGATTGTCGCCGAAACAAGCTTTCCTGCCCGCCATGACATATCCACCTCGAAACCGCCGCGCGCCTTGAGTCCCCGCACGCTGCCAGTGGGAAACGCCTTCGGCAGGGCAGGGAGCAGGTGAATGAACCCGGCCTGTCCGCGCTGGACCGGCGTCATCGAGAGCGGCGCGGCATGGGGGTCATGACTCTGGAGCAGCATCTCGGCGATCCCGGCCGTCGCGCCGAAGTTGCCGTCGATCTGGAAGGGCGGGTGGGCGTCGAACATATTCGTATAGAGCCCTGAACGCGGTTTTGCGCCGGAAAGGGCGGGGCGGATCAGGTTCTTCAGGATCAGATAGGCGCGGTCGCCGTCGAGCAGGCGCGCCCAGAGATTGATCTTCCAACCCATCGACCAGCCCGTGGCTTCATCGCCCCGGAATTCAAGCGACTTCTTTACGGCGGCGAACAGGTCCGGCGTGCCGAACGCGGTGATCTCCGACCCTGGATGGAGCCCGAACATATGCGACACATGGCGGTGCTTGTTCTCCGGGTCGTCCACGTCATCGAGCCACTCCTGAAGTTGGCCGAGGCGGCCGATCTGATTGGGCGCGATCCGGCCGCGCATCACGGCGAGACGGGCGCGGAGGGCATCATCCGTGCCAAGCAGTTCCGAGGCGGCGATCACGTTGCCGAACAGGTTGCGGACAATCTGATGGTCCATCGTCGGACCCATGACCAGGCCGCCCTGTTCGGGCGAGTTGCTGGGACCTGAGATCAGCCAGCCGCGCTTGGGATCGGGGATGAGGTATGCGGCAAAAAACTCGGCCGCGCCGCGCATCAGCGGGTACCCGGTGTCGCGCAGATAGGCGCGGTCGCCTGTGACGAGGTAGTGCTCCCAGGCGTGTTGCGCCAGCCATGCGCCGCCTGTCGGCCAGATGCCGTGGTTGGACGCATTGATCGGCGCTGTGCCTCGCCACAGATCGAAGTTGTGGTGCAGGACCCAGCCGCCGGCGCCGTAGTGTTCACGCGCGGTCACCGAGCCTGACTGGGCAACCTCCTTCAGCGCGTCAAAGAGCGGGATCTGGCACTCGGCGAGATTGGTCGTCCAGGACGGCCAGTAGTTCATCTCGGTGTTGATGTTCACCGTGTACTTGCTGTCCCACGAGGGTCTGTTCGTGTCGTTCCAGATGCCCTGGAGATTGGCGGGTTGGCCGCCGGGCCGGCTGGAGCCGATCAGCAGATAGCGGCCGTACTTGAACAGAAGCGCGACCAGGGCGGGATCCTCCCCGCCGGCGAATGCGGCGATTCGCTCGTCCGTCGGCAGGGCCGCGGCGGGCGTGGTCCCCACGTCAAGGGAGACGCGCCGGAACAGCCGCCGGTGGTCGGCAACATGCTCGCTGCGGATTCTTCGGTAGGACTTGCCCACCAGTGCTTCGAGCACCGCTTTCGTCTTCCGGGACGGGTCGGCCGAGACGTCCCTGAAATTGACGAAATTCGTCGCTCCGGAAAGCAACAGCGTCGCCGAGGTTGCGCCGGCGACCGAGATCAGGCCGTCATGATCGGTCATTGCGCCGGCATCGGGGCCGCCACCGAGAACGACGCGCAGCCGGGCCTCGAAGCGAATCGCGGAATCGGCGGGCTGGCCCGTCAGCACGATCTCGTCGCCGGCCGCCATGATTTGCGACTCTTCATGCGCCGGCCGCAAGGCGACGGTGAAGGCCAACTTGCGCGATCTCGACGCGGTCAGCCGGATGGCGATGACATTGGCCGGATAACTCGCCAGGACTTCTCGCGTGTAGGTCACACCGTCATGGCTGAAGCGAACCGAGGCGACGCCCGTGTCCAGGTTCAGCGAGCGGCGGTAATTCGTCGTGGCGGCTTTGGCTGGCAGTCCGCCGAAGTCGATCAGGACATCGCCAAATGCCTGATACGCCTTCTGCCGCACGGGCACGCTCATGAACTCCCGCATGGCGAGCGCTTCAGCTTCCTTCTGGCGGCCGGCGAACAGCAGTTCGCGGATCTGGGGCAGGAAGTTGACCGCGCCCTTGTGTGAATAATCGTGCGGCTCGCCCGTCCAGACCGTCGATTCGTTGAACTGAATTCTCTCGGTCCCGATCCCGCCGAAGACCATCGCGCCCATGCGGCCGTTGCCAACCGGCAGGGCGTCGTTCCAACTTTGTGCCGGTTGCCGGTACCAGAGCGCCGGCGGACTGGCGGGCTGGGCGGCCAGGAAGCTGAACTGGCCAAGCAAGGCGGCGGCAATTGCGAGGCGCATTAGCATCGTCATAAAAATGATGACATGGATGGCGCGTCCGGCGGCATCGCGCCCAATCGGCGGCACGGGGTCACCACCCCGGTCTCTGACCGTGCCGGCGGCCGTGCCGGGATCCGCCTCGACCCGCGCATCGCAAAGTGCCAGCGGTTCGTCATCCGCACAGTGAACAACCCGCCGTCGCACGACTCGATCCAATCGGCCCGTTTGAAAAGCAAGCCGCTCACGGGTCGCTTCCGGATCACTCATGCCGAATTCATCGCCGGCGGTGAATCGGAACTTGCGCCCGGGCCCTCGCCCAACGGGAACTGGCGCCTATCGCAGTGAGTTTTGCAGGTCGCGGCCAAGACTCGCTGCGCGTTGAGCCAGTTGGACGGCTGTGCGGATGTCGCTCGACCGTATCTTCTCGGCTTCCTCGATGAAGCCGCGGATCCGCGCCAAAGTGTCCGCCTGAGAGCGGTTCAGATTGCGGCCATCGGCGGCGCCCAGTGCTGTACGCGCCGATCCCAGCGCCGCGTCACACTCCTGCTGGTAGCGCTCGCGTTGGCCCTCCCCGAGCAACTCGCCAAGTTGGGGAGGCTTCGCGGGCGGCGGGGGCGTATCTGTCTTCTCTTCCGGCGCCGCTGCCGCTGCCGCGGGCGCTGCCGGCTGGATTCGGCGCGGCACGCGCGTCCTGCGGACTGGCTGTTTCGCGGGCGCCGGAGGCGGCGCAATCTCTTCCGGCTTCAGCGGAACAACGTCGGGCGGGGGTGACTGCTGCGGCACCGCCGGCACCGGCGGTTGTACGCTTGGCGCCTCGACGACCGGCGTTTGCCGGGGCTGTATCGGGGGCGGCAGGGTAACCGGCGGACCCATCGGCGGCTGTTTCTTCTTGCAGCCTCCAAGCAGCGCAACCAGCATCAACCCCAATATAAGTGCGCGTCTCATGCTGCCGGAAACCTCAGAGTAAATTCAGCTCCCTCGCCCGGAGTGCCGCCGACCTCAATCGACCCGCCATGAAGTTGGACCGCGCGGTACGTCATTGCTAGTCCGATGCCTGAACCCTGTGCTTTGGTGGAATAGTAGAGTTGAAAAATCTTCTCCCGCTCCTCGATGGCGACGCCCGGTCCCGTGTCCGACACCGTGACGGTCGCCTCACTGCTGTCGCACGCCATATCCACCCTCAGCGTCCCCCCCTCCGGCATCGCGTCCAATGCGTTGCGGCAGACATTCCAAACCGCCTGCTTCAGCAGACCCGCATCGCCGCGCACGACTACCGGGCCATCCGGCTTGGTCCATTTGACTTCAACGTCCGACGCTGTCGCCTCCGGCGTCAGCACCTCCAAAGTCTCGTCCAGTAACTCGCCAAGATCCACCTCCGCCGTCTCGATCTCAACCGGCCGCGTGAAGTCCAGAAACGTGCGGACAACGCGGTCCAGCCGGTTGATCTCCTCCGCAATCACAGCCAGTTCCTCCTTCGCCTCGGGTACCTCCGGCAATACGCGATTCTTGAGAAGTTCCAGCCGCAGCGCGATCGAATTGAGTGGATTCTTGATCTCGTGCGCAACGCCCCCGGTGAGCTTGTTGATCGCCGCCAACCGCCGTTCCATCGAGCCCCGCAACTCCGTCGCGCCCTCCCTCGCTCCCCGAAACTGCTCGCCCAACAACCGCAACTTCTGTTCAACCGCCTGATACTCCGACGCCGAACTGACATGCGGCTGCCCCACGGACTGGCCTCTGGAGATGTTGTCGATCGCCGCGCCAATCAGTGCCAGCGGCCGGAGCGAGATCCTGGCGACAAAATACGCCAGCACCGCGGCGATCAGAACCGCGGCGAACGATGCCAGCGCCGTCGAGCCAATCGACGGCAGCAGCGCCTCCCGCAACAGGACCGACGACACCAGTACCTGGATGCGGAACACCGGGATCGGTTCCCCTTGGATCCCAAGATCCACCCGGCTTTCATAATCAATCCCGCCCCCGAGGATCGCCAGCATCCGGTCCAGCGGCCCCAGATCGATCAGGTTCCGCAACGTGAGCTTGTACGGCATATACGCGCCCACACGGACCCGGTTCGTCGAAGCCAGTATCCGCGAATTCTCATCCGCCACCGAGATCTCGACGATCGACCGCGTCTGCGCCAGAAACCCGGCCATCATCACGGGAAACTCCTCGTCCGAAGCGATCGCTTCGCGCCACCCGGCCCGGATCTCCCCTATCGACTGCCCGGTCGAACTGTGCGGATTATCTTCGACCCTGTGCAGCACCCAGCTCTTCACGAACTGCGCCGTTGTCGTTGAACGCTCATTGACGTGCGCCAGCCATGTCGCGGTCACTGTATTCAGGTGCATCGCCGAGAGCACGACCGAAGTGACCACGACCAGAGCCACCATCGTTACCAGCAATCTGAGCTTCAGCGACATGAGGCTAACCCTGGCCTGCCGTCTCGTATTCTCTCAGCTTGTTGAACAGCGTCTTGATGCTGATCCCCAGAATCATCGCCGCCCGCGTCCGGTTGCCTTCGGTATGCAGCAGCGTGCTCTCGATCAGGCGGCGTTCGGCCTGGGCCACCGTCGTTCCCACGGCCAGCGTGAGGGCGTCCGTCGCCGGCGCTTGTTGCGCCAGCTTGTTTCCATGCTGAAAAAACTGCGGCAGATGCGGCGGCATGATCTCGCCATGTCCCGCCAGGATCACCGCCCTCTCGAGCGCGTTCCGCAACTCGCGTACGTTGCCGGGCCAGCCGTGCTGCCTGAGAATCTCGAAAGCCTGGGCCGAGATGCCCGTGACGGTGCAACCGTGGCGCGCGTTCATTTCCGGCAACATGGCGGAGCAGAGCACGCCCAGATCCTCGATCCGCTCCCGCAGCGGCGGAAGGTGAATCTGGAACACATTCAGCCGGAAGAACAGGTCGTCGCGAAAACGGCCTACGCCGATCGCTGCCTGCAAATCCGTGTTCGTCGAAGCAAGCACCCTTACGTCCACGGCTATCTCCTTCGATCCGCCGAGCCGCTTCACGGTCCTCTCCTCCAACACGCGCAGCAGCTTTGCCTGCGTCGCCAGCGGCATATCCCCAATCTCGTCCAGCAGAAGCGTCCCCCCGTCCGCCAGCGCAAAACAGCCGCTCCGGCGCTCGACCGCGCCCGTGAACGCGCCCTTCTCATGGCCGAACAGTTCGCTCTCGATGAGCGTCTCCGGCATGGCTGCGCAGTTCAGCGCGATGAACGGTCCCGCCGCCCGCGGACTCAATCCGTGGACCGCCCTCGCCGCCAGTTCCTTCCCCGTTCCGCTTTCGCCCGTGATCAGCACTGTCGCCGAGGTCGGCGCCACCTGCCGGATCAGCACGAAGGCTTCTTTCATTCCGCCCGATGCGCCCGCCATCTCGCCCAGCACACCCTGCGAGGAAAGCTGCCTGCCCAGCCGCTCGTTCTCAGCCTCCAACCGTCCGTGCTGGATGGCGCGCTTCAGCAGGATGCGCAACGCGCCCGGCTGCAATGGCTTTTCAAGGAACCAATACGCGCCCAGGTCATGCACCATCTCAATGGCGGTCTCGATGCTGCCGAATGCCGTCAGCATGATGGCCGGCGGCGCGCCCTCCATCTCACCCAGCCGCTTGAGCAACTCCGGACCGTCCATCCGCGGCATCATCAGGTCGGTCACCACCACCGACGGCTTGAAGCTCTCGATCTGTTCCAGCGCGTCCTGGCCATCGCTGGCGGCGCGCGTCTCATAGCCCCACCCCGAGATCATGCTCGCCAGGGCGGTCCGCTGGTTCGCCTCGTCATCGACCACCAGAACGCGCGCTCGGGTCTGCTCCATACTCCTCCATTGTGCGGCAGGCGGCTGGATCAGTCGATGGGCAAAACCCTGAGGCCGTTCGAGGTGTCGCCCGCGGGCAGCGTCACGGTGAACGTCGCGCCTTGCCCCTCGGTGCTTCTCACTTCCACTTTCCCGCCATGCGCCTGCGCGATCCACTGCACGAAACTCAAACCCAACCCGATGCCCTTGTCTTCATCCCAGCTATCGTCCCGGACTCTATAGAACCGGTCAAAAATGTGCGGCAAGTGCTCGGCGGAGATGCCCGGACCCGTATCGGCGACAGTGAACACCACTTCGCGTTCGAACCGGCTGAGCGTCAACGTGATGCTGTCGCCCGGCCGCGTGTACTTGAATGCGTTCGACAACAGGTTCATCGCCAATCGCTCGAATTGAATCGGATCCACGTGCCCCATGCAGCGCTCGGGCGCCACGACGCTCAGTGTCAACCCCTTCGCCGCGGCCGGCAATTCAAAGTGGCCCGCGGCTTCCATCACCGCTCTCGAGAGATCCACAAGCACCGCCTGTAAGGCCACCTGTCCGCTTTCGGCCTGGGAGAGCAGCAACATCGATCGCACAATCTTCGAAAGCCGTTCGACATCCTCCATGGCGGTTTCGATCGCCGCTCTATACTCCTCCTTCGTCCGCGCCGTCAGCAGCGCCACCTCAAGTTGTCCCCGAATCGCCGTGATCGGGGTCCGCAGTTCGTGGGATGCGTCGAGCGTGAATCTCTTCACTCGTTCGAAACTGCGCTCCAATCTGTCCAGCATCTCGTTGAACTGGATTGTCAACGTGTCCACTTCATCGCGCGCCCCGCGCGGCGAAATCCGCAGCGACAGCGTCTCGCCCGAGACCACTTCGACCGCCTTCGCCAGTTGACGCAATGGCAGTAGCGCCCGCCCCGCCATGTGCCACGACAGCACGCCCAGTAGCCCCAGCAGCGCCGGCAGCGACCAGAAGTACCACGTCAGAACCACCCTCGATTCGCGGTGGATCCGTTCAAGCGGCTCCGCCAGCGCCAGCACCAGCAACGTGTCTCCGTGAGGGAATGGGCCCCGCCGGATCATGTACTCCCTGCCCACGCTGTTGGTTCGCGCCTCGAATACCGGCTCCTCGAGAACCGCAGACGCCCTCAATGCCTGGCGAGTCTCAAGAGTGGGGGAGGGGAAGCGTCCCGATATCTCAAGCAGATTGCCGTCCGCATCCGCAATCAGCAGCCTGCGCCTCAGCCGGTTGACCGAATCCACTTGAACGGCATCGCCCGTCTCATAAACCCACACCGGCTTGCCCTCGGTCAGATGCAGGTATCCCCGCACCGCGCCCCAACGTTCGACCAGCAATGCCTGGGCCTCGCGCTTGATGCTGTTGTCCAGCGCCACACGGAACGCCAGCCCCGACCCCAGCAGCACCACTGTCACCAGCGACACGTATCCGAGGGCCAACCTCACGCGCATGCTGCGCGCCAGGACTTTGATCTCGGCCCGCCACCTGTCCAATTTCAGGCGGCGGAACTGCTTGTCTAGTTGCGAGAGATCCATCGACGAGCGGCTGGCTGTCTAGCTGTCCGCGCCCGGCTCGTCGCCGGCACTGCTCAGCATGTAGCCCGTGCCTCTCACCGTTTGTATCATTTTCACGGGGAAGTCGTCGTCGATCTTGCTCCGCAGGTGCCGGATGTAGACGTCAACGATGTTCGTTAACCCGTCATACTCCATGTCCCAGACATGCTCGACGATCATCGTTCGCGACAACGCCTTGCCGCGGTTCCTCATCATGTATTCGAGGATCGAGAACTCTTTAGGCGCCAGGTCGATCACCTCGCCCGATCGCACCACCCGGCGCTTGATGCAGTCCATCGTCAGGTCGCCCACCGACAGCCGCTCCGGCGTCGTCTGTCCCCGGCGCAACAGCGCCTTGACCCGCGCCAGCAGTTCCACAAACGCGAACGGTTTCACCAGGTAATCGTCGGCGCCCATCTCAAGGCCCCGCACCCGGTCGTCGACTCCGCCCCTCGCGCTTAGGATCAATACCGCGGGGCATGCCTTCCGGTTCTTGATCTTCTCGAGCACGGACAACCCGTCCGTGTCCGGCAGCATCAAATCCAGGATCAACAGGTCGTAGTCCAGATCGTGAACCTTCGCCAGTCCCGACTTGCCGTCGCCCGCGACATCCACCTTATAGCCCGAACTCTCCAGACCACGTTGGACGAAGTCCGCAATCCGCGCCTCGTCCTCAATCAGTAGAATTCTCATGTGTTGCTCGACTCCTAATTATTAACGCAGGTTCACACTCCGGAGCAAATCTCCTGAAGCGGCCGACCTCGTCAACCAGTCATCTCCCGCCATGTCACAACCCGTTTTTCGTAGATCGATCGCGTCGCCATTAACGCCTGAAGCGTTGATTCCATTCCACTTGTTGCGTTGTTCAACGGCTGCTTCCCTTGTTTGACGCTTTCGACGAAGGCCGCCAGCGCCATGTATGTCGAGTCCTTGCCGGCGTCCGGAACCGCCAATTCGACTTTCCTTCTCTCCGTGCGCGGGTAGTACACCGCGTTGATCAGATCCACCGAACCCTCGCTGCCGAAGACCCGCTCCTGGGTCCCGGTGAAGCCCGGAGGATCGAAATAGTGGTGGCTGAAGTTGACCTTCACCTCCTCCGGATAATCGTATATCAAGCTGTAATGGTCCATCACCGTGCGGCCCGGCGGATCGTTCACGAAGAGCTTTGTCCCCCCGCTTCCGTAGCACCGGACCGGCGGCGCGCCGATCGCCCAACGGAACAGATCGAGGATGTGGATGCCCTGGTCCACCACGATGTCGCCACACTTGGTCTTGTCGAAGTACCAGGGAATATCGCGCGGCAGGTCCCCTCCATGCCTGATCCCGTGGCACATCAGGATCTGGCCGATTCCGCCGGACTTGATATGCTTCATCGCCGCGTTGCGCCTCGGATCATGGCGCAACTGGAATCCAACCTGCATGACGCCCTTCGCCTGGCCAGCCGCCGTCACAACCGCCCTGCAATCCTCGGCCGTCAGCGCCAGCGGCTTCTCGGCATACAGGTGCTTGCCCATCTCAAGAATCGCGATGTCGAAGTCCTTGTGGGTAAAATCCGGCGTCGCCAGCACCACGGCGTCAATCGATTTGTCCTGATCCAGCATCCGCCGGAAATCGGTCCATACCCTGGCCTTGCCCCCCTTCGCCTCCACCGCCGCCGCCCCCGCTCGCGCCCTCTCCTCCACGATGTCGGCCACGCCCACCACCTCCACCCCCTCCACCTCCAGCATGTTCTTCAACAGGAACGAGCCGCGGTTGCCCGCCCCGACAAATGCCACCCGCAGTTTTGCGCTCCCCTGCGCGGCTGTCAGAATCGCTGGAGCAGCGAACATCGATCGTCTAGTAAAAGTGCTTCCGTTCATATGGCTTCCTCTTGTCCTAATCGCCAGCGAGTTCCCCAAGCATGAGGCCGCGAACGAAGAGAGCGGGTGCCGAACCGTACTCCCGACCGGGCGAGTCTCCCCGCGCGGCTTTCAACGGAGCAAGCTTTCGCAACAGCTCAAGCGCCGCCTCCACCAACTTCTCGCCCGACCCTGCTGCGCATCTCGCGCTTACAGCCTCGTAGTTGCCTTCACTGAATCCCTTCCGGTCCGGCACATACCCCAGACTGCCGTTGGCGAGTTCCACCACGATCGTCCGCTTGAACGGTGAACCCCGTTTGATCGCCAGGCCAAGTTCAGTGAAGATCTCGCCCGGCAGCGCGACCACTGCCGTATCCCGGTTCAGCCGGATCACCTGCACCTCGGCTTCGAGCGGTTTGCCCCTCTGCGCATCCACATCCAGCACGCGGTACGCCTTGACCAGTTCCAGAAATGGAGCCGGCTTCGGCTGTCCGTAGGTCGCCGCCGTCCGCCTCGCCCATTCCACTTCGCCCGGATCGTGGGCGGCCAGGGCCAAAGGAACCACCCTGGATGCCGTGCCCAGATGCGCCTCACCGCCCTCAAGTCGTGGCAACGTCCGGACCACCTCCGCGCCGAGAGCGGACCCGATGCGCGCCGCTTCCTCGTGGCCCTTTTGCGGCCGGTCGGTCTTGACGTCGATATGGTTCAAATTACCCGCGCATCCAATGGAGAACATCGTCATCCCGGGCCGCGCCGCCGCCACCGTCCTTGCGAGCGTGAACGGGTAATCGGCGGAAACCTCCAGGCCCCCCACCGTGTCCAGATGCAGGGCATAGTTGACAATCGTCGCCAGCGCCTCGCCGCCCTTCGTCTCGACCGAGATAACGCCTACTTCGGGATCGATCGGTCCAGCCGGTTTCACGATCCTCGGATTCATCTTCCCCGGATTCCATCCCACCGAGCCGTCCGTCATCTGGAAGCGCCGGTTGAACGTCAGCGTCTCCTCACGCCCTGACGCCGACTTCACGTCGGCCGCCACCATCGCCCGGATGGCCGTCTCCACCGCGGCCGCGATCTTCTCCGGCAAGGCAGCGGCATACGCCCTTGCCATCTCACCTTCCTTGCCCCCAAAGTCGAGCCTCGCCGACCCGCCGGGGATCACCGGTCCGGTATGGGCATGGGTCGCCGAGATCATGACATGGCTGGCCGGGATGCCGGATCTGGCCCTTATCAACCGCCGTGCTTCGGCGGCAACCGGAGCCGGTATGTGGATGACATCGCAGACCACCAGCGCGATGCCGACCTTGCCCTGCCTGAGCACGAGCGCCTTGGCATACAAGTCGTCATGGACGCCAGTCGAAGCGCGCGGATGGTAGTAGCCCGCCATGGGCGTCCCAACCGGCGGGGTGATCACCACCTGCGCAGCGCCTGCAAACAGTTGCTGCCCGGAGAGGGGCGCGGCCAATGCCGCAATCATGATCAGCCAGGTTCCCAGTCGCAACAAAGCGATTGTCGGTCTTTCCGCAACATTAATCAAGCTAAAGAATTGGCCCGATGCGCCACGGGACAAACTCCTTATGGCCAAGGCGCTCGCTGGCCGTCCGCCTGCCCGAGGCGACCTCCAGCAACGCGTCAAAGATCTCCCGTCCCACCTGTTCGATTGTCGCCACGCCGTCGGCAATGCGGCCGGCGTTCAGGTCGATGTTCTCGCCCATGCGCCTGAACAGAGCTGTGTTCGACGAGATCTTGAACACCGGGACCGTCGGGAAACCGATTGCGCTGCCGCGGCCGGTGGTAAAAGCGATCAGGTTCACGCCGCCCGCGCCCAACCCGGCCAGCGAGACCGGGTCGTAGCCCGGTGTGTTCATGAAAACAAAGCCCTTGGCCGTAATCCGCTCGGCGTAGTCCAGGGCTTCATTCAAAGGCGATGTGCCGCTCTTGGCCGCCGCCCCAAGCGATTTTTCAAGGATGTTCGACAGCCCGCCCTCTTTGTTCCCAGGCGACGGATTGTCGTCGAAGCTGCCGCCGAAAGGACGCAGGTAAGTCTTATATTTTTCAATGAGTTCCAGCAGCCGTTCGGCCACCTGGCGGTTTCGCGCCCGGCGCACCAGCAAGTGCTCGGCGCCGAAGATCTCAGGCGTCTCGGCCAGCACGGCAGTGGCGCCCAACTGGGCGAACAGGTCGGAACAGACACCCAGGGCGGGGTTGGATGTGATGCCGGAAAACGAATCCGACCCGCCGCAGTTCAGCCCCAGGACAAGCTTCGATGCCGGCAGGCTGACGCGCTTTTCGGACTCCGCCCGGGCAAACTGTTCCTCGATCCTGGCCCGCGCTGCGCGCACCGTGGCCGACGTCCCGCCGCTCTCCTGGAGCGTCAATCCGAAGATCCGGCCCGGCGCCGGATTCCTGTCGCCCAGATAGTGTTCCACCTGGTTGACCTCGCAACCTAACCCCACCACCAGCGCCGCCGACACGTTGGGGTGGTCCAGGACGCCGCCCAACGTGCGCTGCAACTGCTCCGTGTCCGGACCGATCGAATGGCCGCAACCGTCGCCATGCGGAAATGCGGCAACTCCGTCAATATTGTCCGGGAGCCGCTCGCCGGCATAAGAAGCTGCAATCAAATCAACAACATGCGCCGAGCAGTTCGAAGCCGCCACGACGGCGATGTAGTTGCGCGTGCCGGCCCGGCCGTCCCGGCGCACATACCCCATGAACTCGGGGACCGAGGCCGGAACGATCGGCTGAGCCGCCTCCGACGTGGGGAAAACATAGTCGCGCGCGCCTTCCTCAAAGGCCAGGTTCTGCGTGTGGACCCACTCTCCCGGTTCGATTGGTCGTGTGGCGCGGCCGATCACCTGGCCGTATCGCAGCACCTCTTCGCCCCTGGCGATGGCGCGCAACGCGACCTTGTGCCCGGCCGGAACCTGCTGTTTCAGCGTGACTTGCACGGCCCCAGGCCGAATCGTTTGGTTCTGGCCGAGCGCCACGCGCGCAATGGCGACATGGTCGCCGGGGTGCAGCAGCAGCGCGGCGTTCTCTTCGGTCGGCGGTGGCAGGATATCGACGAGGCTCATCTTCAATCCCTACCGGACCAGAACTGTTTCAGTGATCTGGTCGCCCAGATGCACATGGTAGCCGCCCGCCACCGGATGGACCCAGATGCCGCCTTCAAGCGGCGCCGGAATGTCCTCGACACGCTTGACCGTGATGGCCCCCGATTCCTCCGCCGCCCGGATGAACCGTCCCACATGCAGATGAAGATGGCACTGGGTCCGCGCTCTCTCGCCGTTGTAGGCCAGGCCCCACTGGTCTCCAAACTTCTCGGTCGCCACGCGGATGGCCTCCCGCCACAACTTGTCCCGCTGCGGCTTGGGCAGATCCCTGAAATGATGTTGCGCCGACCCGTGGGCGACGGGCAGGACCAGCCAGCGGCCCGGCTTCCTTGGATTGATGTCCTTCAAAACAAAGAACTCCTCGCCCGCCGGACGCTTCTCGGATTCGTTGCAGAGGCTGCATTCGCGGGCCTTCATCGACTCCGGGTCCTTCGGGTCGCAGGCGCAACGCGAAATATCGGCGCGGACAATCGAAAAGGCGGTCAGA
Organism: uncultured Bryobacteraceae bacterium; assembly: GCA_947084845.1. GTDB lineage: Bacteria > Acidobacteriota > Terriglobia > Bryobacterales > Bryobacteraceae > PNKE01. Next base: position 67,121 of record CAMTUE010000035.1, read on the forward strand.
AGAAGGAAGAGTGCGGTGAGGCGCATTGAGGACATTATACTGGTGGGTGTCCCCCGGCCGTCCAACCATACCCGCCTGGCCCTTGACGATCCTGCTTTTCCTGGCGTTTACGGGGGCAGTGTATTTCGCCATCCTGGGCGGCTGCGGACTGCTGGGGCCGGACGAACCGCGCTATGCCGCGATCGGGCGGGCGATGGCGGAGTCGGGCGATTGGGTGACACCGCGGCTGATGGGCGAACCATGGTTTGAGAAACCGGCGCTTTCCTATTGGCTGACGGCGGCGGGAACCAAAGCCGGATTGAGCGGCGAGTGGGCGGCGCGCGCCCCATTGGCTGGGCTTTCACTCGCCTTTCTCGTTTTCTATTGCTGGGCGCTTAGCCGGCTCGCCGGCCGGCGCGAGGCCGCCGTCGCCACCATGATGCTGGCCTCATCGGCCGGTTGGCTCGCCTATTCGCACGTCGCCGTGACCGACGCTCCGCTGGCCGCATGTTTTGTCACCGCGCTGCTGGCCGGATTGCTCCGGCTGCAAGGGGCGGGGAAGTGGGCGGTCTGGGTGTGCGGCGGCGCGGCGGGACTCGCGCTGCTCGCCAAAGGCCTGGTGGCGGGTGTACTGCTCCTGCCGCTGATCTGGTTCGCCCGGAAGCAATGGCGGGATCTGGCCTGGGCCTCGCTCGCCGCTTTGCTGGTCGCGGGACCGTGGTATGCCGCCGTCACGGCGGCCAACGGCTGGGCGTTCATAGACGAGTTCTTCATCCGGCACCATTTCTCGCGGTTTGCCAGCGAGGAGTTGCGCCACGTCCAGCCCTTCTGGTTCTACCTGCCGGTGATGCTGGCGTTCCTGTTTCCCTGGACAGCGATGGCCCCGAGTCTGCCCAAGGTCCTGTGGCAGGAGAACTGGGCTCGGATAGCGGGCATCAGCCTAGCCTTCGGCTTCGTCTTCTTTTCGATGTCGACGAACAAGTTGCCGGGCTACGTGTTGCCGCTGCTGCCGGTCTACTTCGCCCTGCTGGCGACCTCCGCGGTGCGCCACGACCATCCAGGCCGGACATTCGGCGTGACGGGAATTCTATTGTCGATCGTCCCGGTGGTCGGTTCGGCCTTGCCAGGATTGATGCTTCATGGCGCCAGACGGGCCGATTGGGGCCACCTGCCCTGGCAGTATGTGGCTGCCACTCTGCCGGTTGCGGCCATCGCCTGGGCCTTGGCGCGGCGGGGCCGGGTGGTGGCGTCCGTGGCCGTTCTGTCGGTTTCGATGCTGGCCGCCGCCGGGTGGGTTAAGCTGGGCGCGTGGCCGGTCCTGAACGAGGTGGTTTCGGCCAAGGGACTGTACCAAAGAGTCAAGGCGAGGCAAAGCGAGGTCTGTGTCGAGAGCCTGCACCGCAGCCTGCGGTACGGCCTGGACTACTACACCCGGGTCCCGCTGCCTGCCTGCCAAACGAACCCCCTGCCGGTCCGGATCACCCAGGAACCGGGGGGGATGCCGCACGTCCGCATTGTTGAATAAGCTTAACAATCACAGTAACTCATTGAAACTAAACATTTATGAGTGAAGGCCGCGAACGGAGAGAGCGGGTTCCGTTCGCCATTTTCACGTTAGCGGCCGCAGCCGCCGTCTCTGCGGCGGGCCTGGCGAGCCGGGCCGAAGCCCGGCTGCCGGCTGGAAAGCCGGCCCCACCGGAGCTACCCGCGGCGGGAGGATCGGGCTGAGAGTTTTGTCGCCACAGGTTCGTTTGGTTGTGCGGCGGCGGCCAGCCTGGCCCAGGCGCGGACCGGCGGATCGACCATCTCCGCCAGGGCGGAGATGCTCAGTCCTTCGGCTTCCTTATAGAAGATGAGCTTATCATTACTTGGTTCGGCGCCCGGTTCGGCGTCCACCTGGATGAGGTCCCCGCCGCCGACCTGATCGGTGGCGATGAGGTTCGACAACGGCTGAACGAGGTTTCGTTCAATCGCCCGTTTCAGGTGGCGCGCTCCATAGCGCAGATCGACGCCGGCGTTGAGCAGATGCTCTTTCGCGGCTCTGGTCACCGAGATGACGAAAGCGCGGTCGGGCGGAACCTGAAAGACCCGTTGCTGGACGTAGCCCAGTTCGATGTCGAGGATCTGGCGAAGTTCCTCGCGGCCGAGCGTCTTGAACGCCACGATCTTGTCCAGCCGGTTGATGAATTCGGGGGTGAACTTCCGCCGGGCGGCTTCGATGCCGGTGCGCGACATCTTGCTGGATGTCTTTTCGTCCAGTTGGTTGGAGTCCTTGGGGAGCGCGGAGCCAAATCCGAGCTTGGAGCCGAGCAGCGAACCCATTTCGCCGGCGCCGATGTTCGATGTCAGAAAAATAATGGACCGCGAGAAATCGACCTTCTTGTTGTCGCCGAGCGTCAGAGTACCCTTGTCGAGGATGCCCAGCAGCAGGTTCCACAGCGCGTCGGAGGCCTTTTCAATTTCATCGAACAGGACGAAACTGAGGCGGCATCGCTCGGTATGGTACTGGCTCAGGACCTCCTGGCTCAGCAAGGGATGGGTTTCGCGGTGTCCGAGATAGCCCGGAGGCGAGCCGATCAGTTTGGCGATCTCGTGGCTGTGCTGGAACTCGGCGCAGTCAATCTTGATGACGGCCCGGGAGTTGCCGACGAGCGCTTCGGCCGTCGATTCAACGATGCGTGTCTTGCCGGAGCCGGTCGGGCCAAGGAAGAGCAGGCTCCCAACCGGGCGGCGGGGAGCCGAGAGGCCGGTCGTGAACATCTGATAGACGTTGACGATCTGCGCGATACCCTCTTCCTGACCGACGATCATCTGCCGCAGCGCCGACTCGAGGTGCGCCGCTTCCCGGCCCGTCCGGCTCGGATCCAGGGCAGTGGCTGGGCGGGGGGAAAGCGGCGCCTTCGCGGAAATGCGCCGCGCGGCATCACGCGCGGGCAGTGGGGCTACGGCGGCCACGTTCGTCCCGAGACTGATTAAGTCATTCACCAGCAAATCATCCTTTCCTTCCGGTCGATTCGGATCCTTCAGGTCTCTTCGGACCCAGTCCGGCGCTCGAAGCGGCCGCACCGGTCAGGGCTTCGACTGCTCGCCCTTCGACCGTCACGGCCTCATCTTCTACTCTCTCTTCGGCCTGGACGGCCGCGTCTCCACTACTTCTTATTCGGCCTGGACGGCCTCATCTCCACTACTTCTTCTTCGGCCTCGACGGCCTCATCTTCACTACTTCTTCTTCGGCCTGGACGGCCTTATTTCGACATGGCTGACCAGCGTCCGGTCCGGAATGGCGAGAATCGAGGCGACAACCTCGGCGACATCTTCGGGCGCGATCTTCCAATCGGCCTCGCCGCCCGGCGTAAACCCGGTGCTGACGCTGCCGGGCAGGACCGTGGTCACCTTCACACCTTCATACCGGTGATCGAGCATGGTTGCTTCAGAGAATCCAAGGAGCCCGAACTTGGAAGCGTTGTAAGCCGCCCCGCCGGCGAAGGAGTTCTTCGACGCCAGACTGGCAATGTTGACGATCCAACCGCCGCCGCGGGCGCGCAACCGTGGCAGCGCCTCATGGCTGCAAAGGTATGCGCCGGTCAGGTTGGTATCGATGACCATCTTCCATTCCTCAGGTTCGAGAGAGGCGAGATCCTTGAAGATCCCCACCCCGGCGTTGTTCACCAGGATGTCCAGCCCGCCGAACTCGTGGTCCACCGCCCGGAACAGTTCCCGGACAGCGTCCTCACTTCTGACATCGGCAGTCAGAGCCACCAATTTTAGGTCATTGAACGGAAATTCACGTTTTAGCCCTTCGAGGGCCGAGGCTAATGGCGCCTCGGACCGGCCGCAGATGGCGACGTTAGCGCCGGCGCGGGCCAGGCGATGAGCGATGGCCAGGCCGATGCCTTTCGAGCCGCCGGTGACCAGTGCGGATTTCCCTTTCAGATTCAGCATGATGGCTCCTTTGATGCGGCGGACGGGTGATGCCGCCGCCTTTGGTATTCTTTCAGTGTGATGCAGGGTCGACGCGAAAGGGGGCAGCCACGGCCGAGATGAGTGTCTTCTGGGTTCGATTTGCCGCAGCCCTCTACGCGGTTGGGCTGGCCTATGCGCTGGTGACGCTGTTTGGCCGCGGTTCGCGGATGTTCCGGCCCGCGATGGCGGCGTTCCAGGTGGCGGTGGTGCTGCACGCGGTGTCTATCGTCGAGCAGAGCGTGGCCATGGGGAGCCTGGCGGCGAACAACTTCTTCGAGACGGCTTCGCTTTGCGGACTCGTGTTCGCGGTCGTCTTTCTGGCCGTCCACTGGAAGTATCAGTTCCAGGATCTGGGGCTGGCGGTGTTTCCGGCGGTCTTTTTTCTGACGCTGGCGGGTTCGATGGGGACGCCGGTGGGCGGGTGGAGTTCGGCGGACATGCGGGGAACGTGGCTGCTGGTGCATATCGTGCTGGTTCTGGCCGGATACGCCGGGTTGCTGCTGAGCGCCGCGGGAGCGGTCTTTTATCTCTTGCAGGAGCGGCGGCTAAAGAACAAGAAATTTGGCGGGGCGCTGATGGCGAGGTTGGACTCCGCGAAGTTGCCGCCACTTGAGACGCTGGACAAGTTGATCACCTGGTCGATGAGCGCGGGGTTTGTGGCGATGACGCTGGCGGTGGTGGTGGGGACGGCATGGGCGTTCGTCGAGATGGGGACGAAGTGGATCGGGGAACCCAAGGTCGCCATCGGGTTCGTGACCTGGGGGTTTTACCTGCTGATGCTGTTCTTGCGGATTTCGGCGGGCTGGCGCGGCCGGCGGGCGGCGGTGTTGTCGCTGGTGGTGGTGGGATTCGCGGCAGTGACCTGGGCGGCTCATGTGGGGCTGAAGCCACTGCTCGAAAAGTGATGACGAGCGCATGAAGGTATTTCTCTTAGGATTGAGCCACCACACCGCGCCGGTCGAGGTGCGTGAACGGGTGGCGATTCCGGAATCGGCGCTGGGCGAGGCTTTGGAAGCGCTGAGACGGGAATCGGGTGCCGAGGAGGCTCTGATTCTATCCACCTGCAATCGGGTGGAGTTGACGGCGACGTTGCCGGAGGGGACGGACGAGAGGGCACTGGCCAGCTTCCTGGCAGCTCACCGCGGGTTGAGCCTGGACTGGCTCGATCCATACCTCTACCGGTACGACGACGAGCGGGCGATCCGGCATCTGTTCCGCGTGGCGGCGTCGCTCGATTCGATGGTGCTGGGCGAACCGCAGGTGCTGGGGCAATTGAAGGCGGCGTATGCGGCGGCGCGCGAATGCGGGGCGCTTGGCGGATTCCTCGACACCGTGCTGACGCGCGCGTTTGCCGTGGCAAAACGGGTGAGGTCGGAGACCGAGATCGGGCGGTCGGCGGTGTCGGTCTCGTATGCGGCTGTCGAACTGGCGCGGCAGATCTTCGGGCAGCTTTGCGAGAAACGAGTGCTGCTGGTGGGAGCGGGGAAGATGAGCGAGCTTGCGGCCCGTCACCTGCAGCGCGCCGGGTGTTCGAAGGTCTTTGTCACGAACCGGACGCGGGCCAGGGCGGACGAGTTGGCCGAGCAGATTTCGGGCACGGTGGTGGATTACGAGACGTTTGCGTCGCGGCTGCACGAGATGGATATCGTGCTGACTTCGACGGGGGCGTCCGAGTATGTGATCACGCGCGACCAGATGGCGAAAGTTCTGGACAAACGGCGGAACAGGCCGGTCTTCCTGATCGACATCGCCGTGCCGAGGAACATCGACCCGAAGGTGAACGAACTCGAGGGCGCCTTCCTCTACGACATCGACGACCTGGGCCGGTCCGTCGACGAGAATCGCAAGGCGAGGGCGCGTGAAGCCGAACAGGCCGAGGAGATGATCGAGGCCGAAGTGAGCCGGCTGATCGAGCGGCTGAAGGCGCGCGAGGTGGGTCCGCTGATCGCCGGGTTGCACGAGCAATTGGAACATATGGCGAAGGCGGAGATGGAACGGTTCCGTTCGAAACTGGGTCCGCTGACGCCGGGGCAGGAAGACGCACTGATGGGGTACACGAGGTCGTTGTTGAACAAGATCGCCCACGCGCCGGTGGTCGAATTGAAGCGGGCGGCGGCCCGGACTGAAGGCGACGCCGAGATCACTTTGATACGCAGGATCTTCCGGATCGGCGGGACGGACCAGCGATGAGCGCGACGCTGAGAATTGGCAGCCGCGGGTCGCAACTGGCGTTGTGGCAGGCCCGCTACATTCAACAGCGGCTCAAAGAGCTTGGTGTTGAGAGCGAGATCGAGATCATCCGTACGACAGGCGACAAGATCACCGGCGTCCCGCTGGCGAAGGTTGGCGGCAAGGGCTTGTTCACGAAAGAGATCGAGGAGGCGCTGCTGGATGGGCGGGTGGACCTGGCGGTGCATTCGCTGAAGGATCTGCCGACGGAGTTGCCCGAAGGACTGGCGCTGGCGGCGGTGCCCGAGCGCGAGATGCCGTATGACGCCCTGGTGGGGCGGAAGTTGGATGAACTGGAGACGGGCGCGGTGGTGGGGACGAGTTCGCTGAGAAGGGCGGCGCAGTTGAAGGCGCTGCGGCCGGATCTGGTGATCAAGGATATTCGGGGCAATCTGGATACGCGGTTGAAAAAGCTGGACGAGGGCCAGTATTCGGCGATCCTGCTGGCGGCGGCGGGGTTGCGGCGTTTGGGATGGGGAGAAAGGATCGCCGAGGTATTAGAGCCGGCTCGGATGTGTCCGGCGGTGGGCCAGGGCGCGTTGGGGATCGAGACGCGGGCAGGCGGCGCGGCGTTCGCGATTGTCAGCAGACTGGATCATGGACCGTCGCGGGCGGCGGTCACGGCCGAGAGGGCGGCGCTGGCGGCGATGGGCGGCGGGTGCCAGGTCCCGATGGGCGCACATGCCGAGGTCGAGGGCGGCCAATTGAGAGTTCACGCCGTGGTGGCTGATCCGGATGGGTCGTTTGTGATCAGCGCGTCGATGGAAGGGCGCGTGGAGGATGCCGCGGAGATCGGGGCGGAGACGGCCAGGAGGTTGCTCGCGCAGGGAGCCCGGGCGATCCTGTCGAAGGTGTATGGGGAGGCTCCGATGCTGGCGGGACTGCGGGTGCTGGTGACGCGCGCATCGAGCCAGGCGGGCGGGTTGACGACTCAATTGCGATGCATGGGGGCGGAGGTCATCGAACTGCCGGTGATCGAATTGCGGCCAGTGGATTTTGAAGCGCCGCAGGGGCCGTATGACTGGGTTCTGTTCACGTCGGCGAACGCCGTGGCGAGATTCCTGGGGGGTGCGGAGATGCCGGCGGGGGCCAAAGCCGCCGTGATCGGGCCGGCGACCGAAGGCGAGTTGAAAGAGCGCGGAATCGAAGTGGCGCTGATGGCGGAGACGTCGACGGGCGAAGGGTTGGCTGCGGCGTTTGCGGGGATCGATCTCGATGGGAAGAGGTTGTTGATTCCGCGGGCGGAGACGGCCAGGGCGGTGCTTGAAGAGGCGCTCAGGGCGCGCGGGGCGGAGATCGATGTCCTGCCGGTATATAGGAATGTCGTGCCGGAGGGTTTAGAGGAGGCGGCCGGGGCGCTGTTCAGTGGAGCGTCGAAGCCGGATTGGGTGACGCTGATGTCGCCTTCGGCGGTCAAGAATCTGTTGGCGGCTGTTGGTTTGGAAGCGTTGAAGAGCGTGAAGATTGCGACGATCGGGCCGGTGACGAGCGAGGCTGTGCGGCGTCGCGGGCTGGTTGTTTCGGCCGAGGCGGCTGAGGCGACCGCGGATGCGCTTGGGCGGGCGATGTCGGAGAAACAATGAAAGTAGATATCGAACTGGATGCGCCGGGCGGCCGGGTGAGGGTTGTGATCGTTGGCGAGGCGGGCGCGCGCGTCTGGGGTAAGTTCGTTTTCGGACGGTTGATGAGCGATCCGGGGAAGCGGGCGTTCGTTTTTGACGATTCGGCGGCTTTTCATAAGGACATCGGGTTGGCTTATGGGATCGAGGTGGCCGGTGGCGGATGGATCGAATTCGACCAAACGAACCGGACGGCGAAGGTGGGCGGGAGGAGCACGCAGTTTGGGCGTGAGCGGGATCGCGGGTTGACGGTTGATCTATTGGACGAGGCGCTGCCGGATTACCGGGTCGATGCGGTTTGAGGAGGAGTTGAGGGAAGTGAGGAAGATCCTTTGCGTGGGCGGGGCGAGGCCGAATTTCATGAAGCTGGCTCCGTTGCTGGCCGAGTTGGAGGCGTCGGACCGGTACAGCCCGCTGCTGGCGCATACGGGGCAACACTACGACGAGAAGATGTCGGGGTCGTTCTTCCGGGACCTGGGGATGCGTGATCCGGATTACTCGCTGGGAGTCGGGTCGGGGTCGCATGCGCAGCAGACGGCCGAGGTGATGAAACGGTTTGAGCCGGTTGTCGAGGCGGCGGGGCGTTGCCTCGAGGCGTTTGACAGCTACTTCGCGTCCAGGAGCGCGTGAAGGCTCCCAGCGAACGACGCGACAAGGCTGGGGCGGGCGTAGCGGGCGACGCGGTCGGGGTTTGAGCGCGAAGCGAGTTGGCCTGAATCGCGCAGGGCCAGGATTTCGAGCAGCGCGTCGCGGATCGAGTTGGGTTGGTTTGGATCGGCCAGCCAGCCGGCGCCGGTTTCACGCAGGACGTCATCGACCTCGCTACCCTTGGGCGAGATAGCCAGGATGGGCTTGCCGGTGGCGAGGTAATCGTAGATCTTGGCGGTGGCGAGGCTGGGGCAGGTCATCGTCAACAACAGGAGGTCGGCTTCGGCCATGGCTTCGACGGCCTGATGTTGCGGCACGAAGCCGTGTTCGACGATTTGCGATTTACGGTTGAACATCGAGGGGCGTTCTTCATCGGTGATACGGCCGATGAAGTGGGTGGAGATGCGCGCGCGGGTTTGGTCGTCGAGGGCGTCGAGGGCGTCGAGATAGAAACGGGGGGTGGAGGTGGGGTAAACGGTTCCGACGTGGGCGACACGCAGCAGGGCGGCCTCGCCGTGGGGGCGCGGCCGGAAATCCGAGAACATGGCCGGGTCGAAGCCGTTGGGGAGGCAGAGGAAGCGGCTGGAAGGGGTCTCGGGGTAGCGGGCGCGGATGGTGTTGACGCAGGAGTTGGTGATGCTGAGGACGAGATCCGAGAGCGCGACCGTATCGGCTTCGATGCGGGTGGCGTGCCGGCGGATGGAATCGGAGCGGAAGTACTCGAAGGCGTTGAGGGTGAAATCGAGCCATTCGTCGCGGAAGTCGCTGACGAGTTTCAGGGCGGGGAAGTCGCGCTTCAAAGAGTTGCCGATGAGCAGCGATGAGAAGGGCGGGACGGAGACGACGACGATATCGATCTTCTCGCTGGCGACGATGCGGCGGGCGGCGCGCAGAGCACCGGGGACCCAGAGGACTTCGGGGTCGGGCGAGAGGATGCGGCGGACGAGGTTCTTTAGCGGGTTCGACGACGGGCGGGACGGTTTTGATGAGGCGGCTTTCGCTGACGCAGCGGACTTCCATCCGCGGAGTGCCGCGAGACGGCGCCACAGGTTTTGGCGGAGCGAATAGGGGATTTCGGGGCTCCAAGCGCGGGTAACCTGGACTTCTGAAGGGATACGTGCAAGCAGCGAGGCGTCCATGGTGGGGACGCTGGGGTTGGACGCGCTGAGGACGTGGACGTCGATGCCGTTCTCCGGAAGGTAACGGGCCACGGCCAACATGCGCTGGACGGCGACACCTCCGGCGGGGGGAAACAGGTAGCTGATGAGAAGGGCTCGCGGGCGTTCGGACTGTAGGACAGGCGGCATTGGGACGAACAATCAGTATCCCACGCGTCAGCATGCGGAACAGGGAGATGGTGTTTTCGCTTCGTTGAAAGTCGCGCCGGGAAGGTTGCGGAGTCGAGGGCTCGGCAGGGAACCCGCTCTCTCCGTTCGCGGTTGAAGCGATGGCGATGGGGCGGCGGGGCGCGGCTCTGGTCGCCATCGGCGGTCCGTGGGCGCTCCGAACCGGCTTGGAAGTTTCGCCTTCACTTTACCGATGACGAGCATAAACCCCGGGCAGGGCTTCGCGTCTAGTAGAATGCGACAGAATGAGTTCCAATCCTGGGCTACTGCGGCAGTTGGGCCTTTACTCGGCTGTCGCCCTCGTTATCTCGAACATGATCGGGACGGGGATCTTCACGACGACGGGCTTCCTGGCCGGTCAGTTGGGGAGTCCGAAGCTGGTGCTGATCATCTGGCTTGTCGGCGCGGTGTTCGCGCTGGCTGGGGCTTTCTGCTATTCGGAGTTGGGGATTAACTTCCCGGCATCGGGCGGCGAGTATGTTTATCTGACGCGGGCGTTTGGGCCGACGTGGGGGTTCATGTCGGGCTGGGTGAGCTTCTTTGCCGGGTTCTCGGCGCCGATCGCGGCGGCGGCTTTGGCGTTCTGCGATTACCTCAGCTACTTCGCGCCCGGACTGGCGCAGAGCCGGGCGTGGTGGACGTGGTCGAACGGCGAGTTCGGATTGCAGTTCGGCTGGGCGCAGTTTGGCGCGGCGGGGTTGATCCTGGTGTTCACGATCCTCAACCTGTTTGGCGTGGAGTTCATTGCCCGGATCCAGAACGCGCTGACGTCGATCAAGGTTCTGGTGCTTTTGGCATTCATCGGGTTTGGATTCACGGTGGGGCAAGGCGACTGGAGCCATCTGACGCAAATGACCGAGCGGACGGTGACGACATCGATTCCGGCGCAGTTCGCCATCAGCCTGTTTTGGATCTATGTCGGCTATTCGGGGTGGAACGCGGCGACCTATGTCGCCGAGGAGTTGCGGAGACCGGAGCGGACGCTGCCCTGGGCGCTGATGCTGGGGACGTCGGTGGTGGCGGTGCTTTACCTGTTGCTGAACGTGGTGTTTATCTACGCGGTGCCGCTGGGCGAAATGAAGGGCGTGATCGCGATTGGCAGTCTGGCGGCCAAGGCGCTGTTTGGACCGGAGGTGGCGGGCATTTTCGCCGGACTGCTGGCGGTGTCGCTGATGTCGACGGTGAATGCGATGGTGACGATCGGGCCGCGGCTGTATTACGCGATGGCGAAGAACGGGGCGTTTCTGCCGGTGGCGGCAAGGGTGCACGCAAAGTGGCGGACTCCGGTGCCGGCGATTCTGTGCCAGGGCGCGCTGGCGATGGCGATGACGGTTTTCAGCTTCGGATTGCTGATGGTCTACATCGGATTCCTGCTGAACTTCTTTGCCGTTCTGGCCGTGGTGAGTCTGCTCAAATTCCGGCGGCGCGAGGGCTGGCAGAAACTGGGCGTGGTGAGCTTCGCCTGGCCGCTGATGCCGATGCTGTTCGTGATTCCGGGTGTGTGGATGACGGTGTACGGGGCCATGATGGCGCCGGCCATTTCGATCTCGGCGGCGTTGACGCTGGTCGCGGGCGCGGCCGTCTATCACTTCAAGATACGGCCGAAGCACGATGGTTTGGTATCTTGATGTTGACATGGCGACGATTCTCGACGGCAAGGCAGTCAACCAGCAGATCATCGACGAACTTAAACCGCGCATCGCCGAATTGAGCGCGGCGCGCCGGGCTCCGGGTCTGGCGGTCGTGCTGGTGGGCAACGATCCGGCGAGCGAGATCTATGTCACGTCGAAGGTGAAGACGTGCCTCGAACTCGGCATGAGGAGCGAAGAGATCCGGATGCCGGAGAGCGCGACGACAGCGGAGATCCTGGCCCAGGTCGACGAGTTGAACCGCGATCCGGGCATCGACGGGATTCTGGTGCAGATGCCTCTGCCGAAACAGGTGGATTCGCGGGCGGTGCTGCTGGCGATCGATCCGACGAAGGACGTCGACGGGTTCCATCCGTTCAGCGTCGGCAACCTGGTGGCGAACGTGCCGGGTCCGAGGCCCTGTACGCCGGCAGGCGTGATGGAACTGCTGAAGCGCTATGGGATCGCGTTGAAGGGCAAGCGTGCGGTTGTTGTCGGGCGCAGCGACATTGTGGGCAAACCGATGGCGATGCTGTTGATGCACCAGCACGCCACGGTGACGATTTGCCATTCGCGGACAGCGGACCTGGCGGGAGAGTGCAGGCGGGCGGAGATCCTGGTGGCGGCGATCGGCCGGACGGCGATGATCGGAGAGGAGCACATCGCGGAAGGGGCGGTGGTGATCGATGTCGGCATCAACCGCGTGACTGACCGTGACGAGGCTTACCGGCTGACGGGCGGCAATGCGGCGCGGATGGCGGGATTCGACAAGCGGGGATCGATCGTGGTGGGCGACGTGCATCCGGTGGCGATGGCCGAACGATCGTCGGCGTACACGCCGGTGCCTGGCGGGGTGGGTCCATTGACTATCGCCATGCTGATGTCGAACACGGTGGAGAGCGCCGAGCGGCGGCTGGGATAAACCACGATGCTGCGTGTGGGCCTGACCGGGGGCCTTGCTACCGGCAAAAGCCACGTTGGCGCATATCTGGAACAGATGGGGTGCCATCTGCTCAAAGCCGACGAATTGGGACATGCGGCGATACTGCCGGGCGGCGGCGCGTTTGAAGATGTGGTGAGGGCGTTTGGGCTGGAGATCGTGGGTGAATCCGGCGAGATCGACAGGCGGGCGTTAGGGGCGGTGGTCTTCAAGGATCCGGAGAAACTGGCATTGTTGAACTCGCTGGTCCATCCGGTTGTGATCCGAGGCGAGGAGGCGTGGTATGCGGAGATGTCTCTCAAGGACGCGGGCGGCATCGGGGTTGTCGAAGCGGCTATCCTGATAGAAACGGGCAGCTACAAGCGATTCGACAAGATGATCCTGACGGTTTGCGAACGCGAACAGCAGATTGCCCGTGCGATGAAGCGTGACCGGTTGAGCCGCAGGGAAGTGGAGATCCGCTTGAGCCGTCAAATGCCGTTGGAAGAGAAGCGGAAGTTCGCCGATTACGTCGTTGATACGAGCGGCGACAAGACGGCGACACTGGTCGAGGCGCGGCGCGTGTACGAGGAGTTGAGGAGAGTCGAGCGATGAAATCCCGGATTCTGGTGCTGACCCTGTTGCTGGTTGCGGGCTTTGTGGTGGGGACGACGTATGTGAAGCGGGGCGGCTGGCTACCTGTCTCGTCCCAAAGTGGCGGGACGAACTGGTCGGGCCCGTCGACGGTGCAGAGCGCGGGCTTGTCGGCGGACGAGCAGAACAACATAGAGATTTACGGCCGGGCGCATGACGCGACGGTGAACATCACGTCGACCATCTACCGCCAGAACTGGTTCCTGGAGGTGGTGCCGCAGAATGAATCGGGGTCGGGCTTCATCATCGACAAGAATGGTTCGATCCTGACCAACAACCACGTTGTTTCGGGCCGCGCGCCGGAAGTGCAGGTGACGCTGTCGGACCGCAGCAAGTACAAGGCGACCGTCATCTACCGCGATCCGCGCAATGATCTGGCGCTGATCAAGATCACGCCCAAGGGCGCGGTGAAGCATCTGCCGCTGGGGGATTCGGAACGGTTGCAGGTGGGCCAGAAGGTGCTGGCCATCGGCAATCCGTTTGGTCTGGAAGGGACGCTGACCACGGGGATCATCAGTTCGCTGGGCCGTGATATCCGTGACGAGAACCAGAGAATTCTCGAAGGACTGGTGCAGACCGACGCGGCGATCAATCCGGGCAACTCGGGCGGGCCGCTGCTGGACAGCAGCGGGAACGTGATCGGCATCAACACGGCGATTCTCGGTTCGGGCGGCAATATCGGCATCGGCTTCGCCATGCCGATCAACCGGGCGAAGGCGATGCTTGAAGCGTATGCGTCGGGCAAGCAGATCGGGCCGCCGCCGCGGCTGGGCGTTTCGGTGGCGCAGGTGGAAGGCGACCTGGCGGTGGAGCTGGGGTTGCCCAAGGAGGGCGGCTTGCTGATCCAGCGCATCGAGCCCGGTTCTCCCGCCGACGTAGCTGGATTGCGCGAACCCAAACGGGTGGCGATCATCGGCGGCATGTATGAACTGGGGATCGGCGGCGACCTGATCATGGCCATCGACGGCAAGCCGGCCAATGCGTTGGACTCGCTGCGTACCGGATTGAAGAACAAGAAGCCGGGCGACAAGGTTGAATTGACGCTGTTCCGCAATGGACGGAAGACGAACGTCACGGTTCTGCTCGCCGCCAACGGCAGCGCGCTCTGATAGGAGATTGTTACGAATGAGACTCGTTCTGATGCTACTGATGGCCGCCTCTCTGGCCGGCGCCGCAGATAAACAACTGTTCAACGGCAAGGACCTCACGGGCTGGAAGATGACCGGTCCCGGCCGATTTGTCGTTGAAGACGGGATGATGAAGACCGAAGGCGGCATGGGACTGATGTTCTATGAGAAGGAGAGGTTCGGCAACGCGGTGGTGAAGGTGGTCTTCAAGACCGTCGGGCCGCGCGGCAATTCGGGTGTCGTCATCCGGCTGCCCGAGCCGCCGCCGGACCCGTGGTATGGCGTCCACAACGGTTATGAAGTTCAGATCGAAGCGGGTGGCGACGAGTGGCACTCGACAGGCTCGATCTATTCGCTGTCGAAAGTGTCGTCGAAGGAACAGAAGCCTGCCGGCGAGTGGAACACGATGGAGATTGAACTGCGCGGTCCGGTGACGGCGATCACGGTGAACGGCAAGAAGGTGAATGAGTACAGGGAAGGCCAGCCGGTGCCGGAGCGCAAGATGTGGTACGAGCCGGTGCGGGGCCCGCGCGGCGATTCCGGCTACATCGGATTGCAGAATCACGATGCGCTGTCGATCGTGTACTTCAAGGAAGTTTCGGTCCGTCCGTTGGGGAAATAGGAATCGAAGCGGTTTTTGTGAGAACACTTGCCTCCTGGCGGCCGTCATGCAACTCAGGACCGTTCAGGAGACCATGAATCGCCGTACCTTCATTGCATCGGCCGCCGGGTTGGCCGTAACGACAGCCTGCAAGCGTGAAGCGAAGTTCGCGCGCGTCGATGCGGCGCTGGCGCCGCTGGTTCCGTCATCCACGCTGGCATTGGCTTGCTTGCGATTGGACAAGCTGCAAGGCACGCCGTTTTACCGGAAGTATGTCGAGGGCCAGCAGATCGCGATGATCGAGACGATACAGTCGCAGACCGGCCTCGATCCGCGCAAGAACATCTGGGAGATTGTCTTTGCATGGCGCGGTCAGAAGATGGCGCCGCTGGCGTTTATCCGCGGCAAGTTCGGCGGCGAGTTCGGACGCGAGCCGAACTTCGACCGGACCAAGTTTCAGAGCTTGAGCCACAAGGGGTACTACATCATGACGCCCGGCGAAGGGGCGGGCGTCATGTTCATGAATACGGGCGCCGCGGTGGCCGGCCGCATTGATGACTTGAAGACCGTCATCGACGCCCGGGACGACAAGAATGCGGCACCGCCTCAATCCCTGCTCGACCTGGTGGGAACGCTGCCCGGTTCGGCTCACTTCTGGATGGCGGCTGAATCAGGCGCGGCGCTGATGCCGGACATGCCGTTGGAAGGCAACATGGCGAACTTCGCGCGGATGGCCTCGGCGATGGGGCGGGTGACCGCGTGGGCTGAAATGAAGGAAGGGATGAAGGCGCAGATCTCGGCCGACTACGCCGACGCGCAGTCAGCCAAAATGTCGCACGATTTCGTGAAGGGCATGATCGGGCTGGCGCGTTTGAGAACGCCCGATACCGAGGCCGACATGCTGAAGTTGTTCGATGGCGTCAGGCCAATGCTCAAGGACAAGCGGTTGGAAATTGAGGTCCAGCAACCATTCGAACTGATGGACCGGGTTATTTCCTTGGCGCAGGGATTGCGTCGCCCAGATTCATCGACCCCCCGCCCTCGCTGACGTAGTTGCGATTCCAGGACGGGATTTCGACCGTGATGTCGGCATCGTCGGACAGGATCACGGCCTGGCAGCCGAGGCGCGATCCAAGCTGCAAATCGGCCGCCAATTCGACACGATCGGCTTCGTCGTCGTCCATCTCGGAGACGAAGCGCTCGCCGTTTTTCACCACGACATGACAGGTCGTGCAGGCGCAACTGCCGCCACAGGCGTGTTCGATGTGAAAGCCGAAATGGCTGGCCATGTCGAGGAACGACTTGGGCTTGCCGTGCTCGCCGTAGGGCAGGGCACTGAGGTCAAATTCAAAGGTGTCCCCGGAGGGAAGGAACGTCACTTTCGCCACGAAGCCAGTATAACATGATCGGAGACCGAAATGGTCCTATTTGTGTAAGTGAAGCTTCTCACAACCCGGCCGCCGATGGAATATGCTCAAGTGGAGTCTCATGCGGCAAACGGCATTCATCCCTATGATCATCGCGGCCAGCCTCATCGGCTGCTCGCCCGCTCCGGTAGCGAAGAAGGAAAGACCCAAAGTGACCAGAACCAGTTTTGGCAAGACTGCCAGCGGGACCGAAGTGTCCCTCTACACGCTCAAGAACACAGCCGGCATGGAAGCCGCCATCACGAACTATGGCGGGATTGTCGTCAGCCTGAAGACCCCTGATAAGGCCGGCCAGTTCGCCGACATCGTTCTGGGCTTCGATACGCTCGAGGGCTACACGAACAAGCAGCCTTACTTTGGCGCGCTGATCGGCCGCTACGGAAATCGCATCGGCGGCGCGAAGTTTTCGCTGGGCGGCAAGCAGTACAAGTTGGCCGTGAACAATGGGCCGAACACGCTCCACGGCGGGCTGGAGGGCTTCGACAAGAAGGTCTGGAAGGCGATCGCCGACGACAACACGAATTCGCTGATCCTGAAGTATTCAAGCGCCGACATGGAAGAGGGATACCCCGGCAAACTCGATGTCGAAGTGACCTACACGCTGACGGAGAACAACGAACTCAGGATCGGCTACAAGGCGACGACGGACAAAGAGACGGTCCAGAATCTGACCAACCACAGCTACTTCAACCTGGCCGGGCAGGGCAACGGCGATATCCTGAACCACTCGATTCAGATCATGTCGGAGAAGACCACTCCCGTCGATGCGACGCTGATTCCGACAGGCGAATTGAAGGACGTGGCCGGCACGCCGTTCGATTTCACATCGCCCCGCACCATCGGCGAACGCATCAACGACGCCAAGGACGAACAGATCAAGTTCGGCGGCGGCTACGACCACAATTTCGTTGTCGATGGCCCCATGGGCACGCTGCGGCCGGCGGCGCGGGTCACGGAGCCGGCATCGGGGCGCGTCATGGAAGTCCACACCACTCAGCCGGGCGTTCAGTTCTACACGGGCAATTTCCTCGATGGGACGCTGACCGGCAAAGGCGGCAAGGTCTACCAGAAGCGCTACGGATTCTGCCTCGAAACGCAGCATTTCCCGGACTCGCCGAACAAGCTGGCATTTCCCACGACGACTCTCAAGCCGGGAGAGACACACACGTCGACAACCGTTTACCGGTTCTCTGTCGCAAAATAGTTGCATGGCGGAAGTCTGTATTCAATGCGGCGGCTCGGGCTGGGTGATCGTCGAGAAGGGCGGTTTCTCCGGCGCGAGCCGTTGCCCTTGCCAGAATGCGGGCCGCGCCGAACGCCAGCTTGACGCCGCGCGCATCCCGGCCAATTTCGCCGGCGACAACTTCGAGAATTTCCAGATGCGCGGGTCCAAGGAACTCGGCGAGGTGATGCTGTATCTGAAGAAGTACGCCGACAGTTACCCGGCTGTCGAACCGCCCGGCGTGCTGATTGTGGGTGAGCCAGGCACGGGCAAGACCCACCTGGCCGTGGCCACCGCCAAGCGGCTGATCGAGCACGGCTTCAGCGTCCTGTTTGTCGACTTCTCGCACATGCTCGCCCGCATCCGCGCCAGCTACGACCCGGCCACGGGCGCCGACCGCGACCTCTTCCGGGAAGCGATGGAGTGCGAGATCCTGCTGCTCGACGACCTCGGATCCCAACGCGGCACCGAGTGGGTGGAGGATATCGTCACGTCGATCATCACCTACCGCGCCAACGAGCGGAAGCCCCTGATCGTGACGACAAATCAGCCCGATCCCGACATGGGCGCGCAGATCATCGAGCGCAATCCGGAAGGCTCGAGCGCGCGCTTCGATATCAAGACGACGCTGACCGAAAAGATCGGCATGAGGGCCCGTTCGCGCCTGTTCGAGATGTGCAAGATCCTCAGGATGCCGAAGGTCGGCGACTACCGCATCCGGAAGTTCTGAATACGGTGCGCTCAGGCGCGCCGTCGTGATACAAAGGGCGCCAGTATGACCTCCCGCGAACGTGTCCTTGCCGCGCTCGAACACACCCGGCCTGATCGATGCCGGACTCGACGCCAACAACCCGGTTCAGATCAGCGGTAAGGGGATGGAAGCCGAAGGGCTGAAGCGGGATTTCGGCGCACAACTCACGTTTTGGGGCGGCGGTTGCGACACGCAACGTGTCCTGCCGCTCGGAACTCCGGACGAAGTTCGCGGATGTGCGGGCACAGTGCGCAGCCCTGGCGCCCGGAGGCGGATTCGTCTTTCAGCAGGTACACAACATCCTGACTGGAGTACCGCCTGAGAACATCGTGGCCATGTACGACGCAGTCGCCGGACCCCACGCCGACAGTTCAATGAGATGAACGAAAGAGCTCAAAGATAGTCCAAAGTCGACGCGGCCTGAATCTGCATCAAAACCAACAACCGGTTAGCCTTCTGCGCAGCGAGCCCTGGCCGCTTCCAATGATTGAGGGGAAGGAACCGCTACTACGATCCGGTCCGGCAAACCGTGGCCGGCAAGACATGCCTGGAGAAACAGCGATTCCGTATCGCCCCGCAGGAGCCGCGCGGCGGCCGACCCGCTGTGGTGAGAAGCTCCGGCCTGCCACCAGATAAGCATTCCGTGCTTGCCCGGGTAGTGCGCCTCCGGCACTACTTGAAGAATTCCGCAATCGCACAGGGTGTACGATTATGACTGTATGCCGAAGCCCAAGGCCGTTGTGATACTCGGTGCAGGAGCGTCCGTCGACTTCGGCGTTCCGCCCATGAAGGGATTGTTCAAAGAGCGGTATGCCAGACAGCATCTGGAAGCGGATACATTCCTCAGAGACAATCTCAACGACGTGTTCTGGCGGCCGCGTGGACACACGCTGGAATCTTCTGATGAGAGCCTGACTGTTGAGGAGATCCTAACCATACTCCGCGATTGGGAATTAGAGACAGCAGCCTGCGGCCGGGCGCCAAGCCCCGGTTTCTGTAATCAGTTCTGTAAGAGTCTTTTCGTATTGATCAAGAAGGCCATTTACGACTCAAAGAACACACGGCATGGATACCTCAATCCTCTGCTGTACTTCTGTCGCGAACATTTCTCGTCAACCACATGGGCTTCTTTCAATTGGGATTGTATCTTTGAGTCAACATTCTGGTACTCGCAGCCATACGGGCCCCCTGGATCACGAGACAATCCGACTCTAGTGCTGCCAATGGGGGACTGGCGGAACGGAAGCCCAAGCCACACACTCTTGAAGTTACACGGAGGCATCAACTGGTGGAAAATAAACGGGCTGCTCACCTATCTATCCTGGGGCGGAGACGGAAGGCTGAACCAAAAGTGGGCTGCGTATGAGCAGGGCAACCAGCACGAAGATGAGCCGGTCATTTTGGAGCCGAGTGCGTACAAGTACGATAGTCCGAATTACCAACTGCTCAAGCGCCAGTGGGAAGTTTTCTTTGAGCGCCTCTGCGACGCTGACTGTGTGATAGTCATTGGCTATTCCCTGCCTGAGAACGATTCGCAGGCGCGTTCTCGAATCACGATTGCAGGGCAAGTAAACGTGACCTGCAGGTGGTTGGTGGTAGATCCGGCTGATACCATTTGTCAAAGGTATAAGCGCCTACTGGGGCACACACGCCTCACGACGGAAATCACTTCGCTTGCCGGGTTCAATAACAATCTTGAAGATTCGCTTCGTCGCGCCTTCCCGCATGTGGCTTTTGACGAAACTGACCCGACAGGGTAGCCGGCATGGTCGTGCCGTTTTGACGCGGGCGCAGCCGTTGAGTAGAAGAGTCCTCAGCTACAATGAACTGGAGCATCCGGCGGTTTCACAGTCAAGGTGTCGGACTGTGGTGCTTGACAATCCCGGTAAGTGATCGATCAGTAGCCTAGCAGAACCAAGCCGTCCTGCCCGATCAGAGCTTGACATTGAGGAAATGGTCAAGGTCCGGCTACTGTTTGATGATGGTGCCGTCGCGGCGGCGCACTTCGCCCCAACCGCCGTTCAGCCGTTTGCGTTCGCCCTGCTCAAACGAACCGAAGGGGTATTTCGCCGCGGCCTTCTCGTCGATCTCGATGCCCCAGCCCGGAGCTTCGTTGGCGTAGAAGTAGCCGTTCTCGGTCCTCGGGCAGCCCTGGAAGACTTCCTGCTCGCGTTCAGTGAAGATGCGGCCTTCCTGGATGCCGAAGTTGTAGCAGGCCAGGTCCAGCGCGATGTTGGCGGCGTGGCCGACGGGCGAGACGTCGCCGGGTCCGTGCCAGGCGGTCTTGACGCCCATCATTTCGCCCATCGCGGCGATCTTGCGGCACGGCGTCAGGCCGCCGGCCTGCGAGACGTGGATGCGGATATAGTCGATCAGCCGTTCCTGGATCAGCGGCGTCCACTCGTGCGGCGAATTGAACAACTCGCCCATGGCCAGAGGAGTCGAACACTGCGCGCGGATGTGACGGAACCAGGCAATGTCTTCCGGACTCACGGGATCCTCGATGAAGAACGGACGGTACTTTTCGACATCCTTGCAGAAGCGCACGGCCTGGATAGGCGAGATGCGTTCGTGGACGTCGTGCAACAGTTCGACCTCGTCGCCCAGTTCTTTTCTGGCGATTTCGAAGAGTTTCAACGCGCGGCTCAAATAAGCTTCGGGTTCAAAAACCGGCGCTGAGTGCAACGCGGGCACCTTCACGTCGCTGCGTCCCGCGCCGTAGCCGGCCATTCCGGGCACGCCCACCTGGATCCGGATATGGCGGTAGCCCTTGGCCATGTAGCCCTTGGCGGATTCGATCACCTGCGCGAAGTCGGCGCCGGACGAATGCGCGTAGCAGTCAACGGCCTCGCGGCACTTGCCGCCCAGCAGTTGGTAGACGGGCATGTTGGCCTGGCGGCCCTTGATGTCCCACAGCGCCTGGTCGACGCCCGAAATGGCGTTGTTCAGAACCGGGCCGTTGCGCCAGTACGACGAGTTGTAGAGCATCTGCCAGGTGTCGTCGATGCGGTCTGCCGGCCTGCCGATCAGGAACGGGCGGATGTAGCGCTCAATGGCCGTGACGACGACGTCGGCGCGCTGGGTGAAGCAGGCGCAGCCATAGCCGTAAAGGCCGTCCTGATCGGTCAGGATCTTCACCACCGGCAACCGCAGACCCGCGGGCGCGGTCTGGATCACCTGCACGTCCTTGATGATCGGCGACGGCATGGCGCGCGTCGCTCTCGCGACACGCTCCTGCGCGGCAAGTTCCCTCGGCGAGACGGCGGCTGTGGCCGCAGCCAATGACAACAGGGTACGGCGATTCATGGATGCTCCTTGACTACTTCTTTTCCCGGTCTTCCATCATGCGCTTCACGTTATCAAGTTGCCGGGCGAGGCTTCGCCCGCGGGCGGCCAGGGTCATGGCGTAAATCAGCAGGATCGCCCAGGCGGTGATCAGCCCGTAGGCGAGGTAAGTGAAATTGCGTGCCGCAGCGTCGTTCATGTGATTCTCCTGACTCAGATCATGTGCGCTTCCCGGCGCAACGCGTCGATCTCTCTCTGCTGTTTTTCCTGGACGAACCTGATGGTGATGAAGATGGCCGCAACGATCAGCAGCGGAACCCAGTTGCCGTAGAGCATGGCGCGGTAGCCCGCGTCCATCTTGCCGTCGCCGAAGAGCACGGGCTGCGGGTGTTGTGTCCGGAACCACTTGATCGAGAAGAACACGAATGGGACCACCGAGAAGTTCAGGATCGACATCACGGCCGACATGCGCGCCCGCTCGGTCGGCTCTTCGATTGCGCGCCGCAGGACGAGATATCCGGCATAGAGCAGCCAGCAGATCAGCATCGAGGTCAGCCGCCAATCCCACGTCCACCAGATGCCCCAGATGATGCGCGCCCAGATCATGCCGGTGAGCAGGTTCACGGCGCCAAAGGCCAGTCCGACCTCGGTCACCGCCACGCCGAACGCGTCGTAGTTGAGGTTCCTGGTCTTCAGGTAAGCCAGGCCGGCGATGAGCGATGCCAGGAAGCAGAGGAAGCAGGTGAACGCCGCCGGCACGTGGAAGAAGATGATGCGGAAGATGGCGCCTTGAAACGCTTCGTCGGGCAATCCGGTGAGCATCACCCAGATGTTGCGCGTGAGCAACAAGGCGGCCAGGATGCCACCGGCCAGCAAGATGTGTTTACGCATCCGAATAGGCTCCTGTCGCCGGGCTATCCAATCAACACCGTATCGATGAGCAGCACGGCCAGTGAAGTAAAGATGATATCGAAGCCGACAAGCAGCCGCACCCAGGCCAACTGGTCGCCCACGATCGGATCGCCCGCGACCAGTATCGTGGTCAACTGCATGGCCGCCATCAAGCAGGGAATCAGCACCGGATAAACCAGCATCGGCAGCATGACCTCCCGCAGCCGCAGGTTCACCGTCAGCGCCGAAAAAACAGTTCCAACCACGGTCATGCCCCACGTCGTCAACAACAATACGCCGGCGAGTTGCAGGGGCTGCGAGTACCACGTCACGTTGTAGAACACGCCAAATACGGGCAGGCAGACGACTTCAATCGCCAGCAACAGGACGAAGTTCGCCAGCGCCTTGCCCAGGAACAATGCCGATCCGGGGACCGGCGAACTCACCAGCGCTTCCAGGCAATCGTTCGGCAGTTCACGGGCAAACGAACGGTTCAGAACCAGCACTCCGGCGAAGGCGAAGACCAGCCAGAGCAGGCCGCCGGCGATCTCGCGGGTCGTTTCCGCCGTTGGGTCGAAGGCGAAGCTGAACAGGATCAGGATGACGAGGGCGAAGCTGAGCGAGGCGTTGACGGCTTCCTTGGTGCGCAGTTCGCTGCGCAGGTCCTTGGCGGCGACGGTGAGGGTCTGGCGAAGAAACCGCATTACGCTTCCCCGTAGTTTCGGTAGATCCAACCGGGATCTTCCAGCATCTCGCGCGTCCGCTCGCCGGTGAAAGCGAGTTTGCCGCGATTGATGAGCGCGACGTGGGTGGCGAGTTCCAGCGCCTCGCGCAGTTGATGGGTGGACATCAGCACGGTGCGGCCCTCGGCAAGCGCTTCGCGCAGGACCGTCTGAAGGACGGCGATGGCGCGGTCGTCAAGCGCCGTGAACGGCTCGTCGAGAAGCAGCACCCGCGGGTCGTGCAGGAACGCGCGCGCCACCGCCAGGCGTTGCCTCATGCCGCGGGAAAACTCCCTGACAAGCCCGTCTTTAACCCGTTCGAGACCCGTCCGTTCGAGCCACTCCATCGCCTTCCGCTCCGGGTCGGGAAGCGCATAGAGGTTGGCGAACAGCTTCAGGTTTTCGATGGCCGACAACTCGTCATAGATGCCGATGCCATGGCCGAGAACGCCGATCGACGATCGCGACGAGCGCTCAGTGGCGTCCTGACCAAACAGTTTCACCTGGCCCTTCGCGGGTCGCGACAATCCGGCCAGGATCTTCAGCAATGTCGTCTTGCCGGCGCCGTTGCGGCCCAGCAGGGCCAGGCACGAGCCGGGTTCGACGTTGAATGTGATGTCGCGCAGGGCGGGGAAGTCGCCGTAAAATTTCCAGACGCCTTCAATGGCGAGCGCGCTCATACCTTGCGCTTATTGATGGCCGAGGCCGTTCCCTTCAGGTAGTGCGCGGTGAAGCCAAGCGTCAGGAAGGCCAGCGTCAGGCCCAGCGTCCACTTCCAGTTGCGTTCGTAGCCGGGAGGCGCGATCGGCCTGATCCTCGGACCCTCCGATTCCTGCTCGTTGCCCGGCACCACTGCGAGCGATCCCGAACCGGAAATCGTGAGCTTCAATTCCTTCGCGGTGATGTCGAAAACCGAAGCCTTCGAGGACGGTTCGGTGCCCACGCTGACGATGCCCTCGCCGGCGGCTTCGACGCCTGAAGGCAGCACCAGTTTGGGTGATGCGGCGGCATTGAGCAACCTCGTCTGCAACACGCCCCCGGCAGCGGCCGGGATCTTATAGCTGAAGTCGAATCGCGTCTCGCCCGGCTTCACCGGATAGTCCACCGTCCAGACGTTCGCCGAACCGGTCTTGATCGGCTGCCTGTCAACCGGCATGCTGCCAGGAGCGATCACGCGGGCCATGATGTTGCCGCCGGCCGCCGCCGGAACGAAAATCTTCACCGTCCCGGCCTTCGGGTCCAGCCACGTTGACTGGCTCGGGTTCGAGAAGACAATTGTCTCGTTCACGACCAGTTCTTCGCCGTTGGTCTCGACCATGATCATGTGCTGCTCGGCCTTGGCTTCGGGCACCCGGGCCGATGAGTTGTAGACCACTATTTCCAGCGGCCCGCCGGCGGCCTGGGTCATTGGCGCGCTGTAGCGCACACCCTGGTATTCGGCCTGCATCAGGTGGGCCGACCCGCCGTCGGATTCGAACGTGAAGCGTCCGTCCGCGTCCGTCTTCGTCGAACCGGCCGGTTCCATCCCGCCCGCCCCGAATTTCGTCATCGTCACCGTCACGCCGGCTTGCGGCTTGCCGGTCGTCTTGTTCACCACCACGCCGGTGACAGCCGCGGAGAGCATCGCCGATGCGGCTAGAAACAGAATCAGCGCTCTCATGACCGGACACCCTCCATCGGCGCGGCGCATTCGCCGCAGAACTTCATCGCCCTGTCGAATTCCGCGCCACAGGACGGGCACTTGTGAACATCCAAACTGTCGGCTACTTTCGCGACAGGCGGATCCGCCGGCGCGGCCGGCCGGCCTGTCTTTCCAACGATCATGTCGATCCCGGCCATCACCTTGGCCAACTCATTCTGGAGGCCGGTCTTGGTCTTTTCATAGTCGGCGTCGGAGAGCTTTCCCAGCCGGTATTCGAAGTTCAGATCGCGGAGGTTCTCATAAATGGCGGCCTTGCGTTCTTCAAGGTGCGCCGTCGGCGAGAGCGCCTCGTCCGGCGGAATCGCCCCTGGCCGGATGAAGAGGACAAACGCCAGTACGGCGCTGATAAGAAGGATGGATACTGCTAGGGTCATGAGTCGAGATCGGACAGATCCTTGTCGATCTGGGCCTGGTAACGGTTGAGTTCAGGCGACGCCTCCCCCGCGGCTAACGCCGCCGCCGGACGCCGTCGCAGATAGAAGCGCAGCAACAGACCGATCAACGCCAATCCGGCTGCCAGACCCACATAGGGCATCGCGTAGCTCAGCATGTAGAAGCCTTCGGCCGGCGGCTTGCGCAGGACGTCCTTGCCATGCTTGCCCACCATGGTGTCCAGGATGTCGTCGTTGCTCCGGCCCGCCTCCACCATCGTCAGCAGTTCCTGCCTGACGGGGTCGGAGAAGTGGCACTGCAGCATGTTGCACTCGGTCACGCTGGCGTGGCAGCCGCACTTGCAGTGCAGCATGTTGCCCAACGCACGGACGCGGTCGTTCGAAAGCGGCGTCGCGCCATGGGCCAGGAACAACGCGGCCACGAATGCGGCGAGAATTCTACTTTGCCACTGTCTTCTGTTCGGCATAGGCTTCCACCACTTCAGTCCGCGGATACGACAGCCGCGCCTTGCTCGGAATCAGGCAAACAAATGTCCCGAACATCAACACCGCGGAGCCTACCCAGATCCACGACACCAGCGGGAAGATGTAGGCCTGGATGATCGCCTTGTGCTCTTCGGTCGTCGACATCCCGGCGAAGTTGAGATAGACGTCTTCGTTCAACCGCCGCCGGATCGATACTTCCGAGGTCGGTTGCTCGGTCACCAGATAAACGCGCCGCTCGGGCTTGAGCACCTGCAACAGCGCACCATTCTTATAGACGCCCACTTCGGCGTGCTGCCACGTGTAATTGGGATTGTCGCCATCGGTGATCTTGTCGACATGGAATTCATAGCCGCCCATCGTGAAGCGGTCGCCCACCACCACCTCGCGCGTCGTGTCCTTGTTGAAGGCCGCGCCGCTGAAGCCGATGAACATGATCACGATGCCCATGTGCACCAGATATCCGCCGTAGCGCCGCGTATTGCGGTGTGTCAACTCGATCGCCGCCCTCACCATGTTCATCTCGCTCTTGCCGGCGATGGCCCGCGAGCCCTTGTAGAACTCCATCAGGATCGTCGCCGTGACGAACGCGCAAAGCCCGAAGCTCATCGACGCGTAGAAGTGCCGCGAACCCATCGCCAGCGAGATCGCCACGGCCACGGCGAACATGATCGCCGGCCAGTAGAACGCCCGTCTCAGGCTCTCCCACGAACTCCGCCTCCAGGCGATCAGCGGGCCGACGCCGGTCAGAAACAGCAGGAACAATCCGATCGGGATGTTCACCTTATTGAAGAACGGCGCGCCGACCGTGATCTTTTCGCCCATCACCCATTCGGTCAGCACCGGGAACATCGTCCCCCACAGCACCGCGAAGGTCGATGCCAGCAGGATCAGGTTGTTGAACAGGAAGCTCGACTCCCTCGACAACACGCTTTCCAGGTGCGTTTCGCTCTTCAGATAGTCCAGCCGCCTCACGATCAGGATCACCGTCATCGTGATCGTGATCCCCAGGAACCCCAGGAACCAGCCGCCCAGCGACGACTGCGCGAACGCATGAACGCTCGATACAATCCCCGACCGCGTCAGGAACGTTCCAAAGATGCAGAGGAAGAACGTGGCGCTCACCAGCACCATGTTCCACACCTTCATCATGCCCTTCTTCTCCTGCATCATCACCGAGTGCAGGAACGCCGTCGCCGTCAGCCACGGCAACAGGCTGGCGTTTTCCACCGGGTCCCATCCCCAGTAGCCGCCCCAACCGAGAACCGCGTACGCCCATCCCGCGCCCAGCAGCACGCCCGCGCTCTGGCAGCCCCAGGTAATCAATGTCCAGCGCCTTGTTGTCGCAATCCAGGCATCGCCCGGTTGCTTGGTGATAAGCGAACCCATCGCGAACGCGAACGGCACAATGAATCCGACATAGCCCAGATAGAGCGTCGGCGGGTGGATCGCCATCGTCCAATACTGCAGCAGGGGGTTCAGCCCTTGCCCGTCCGCCACCGCCGTAATGCCGCGTCCCACCGCCAGCATCTGGAAAGGCGGTTCGACGAACGCGTTCAAAGTCAGGAAGAAGACCTGCGTGAACATCAGAATCGCCGTCACCCAGGGCATCATGTCCCGTAACTTGCGCCGGTTGGTCAGCAGCACGACCGCCGAATAAAAGCTCAACAGCCACGACCACAACAGCAGCGATCCTTCCTGCCCGCCCCACCACGCGGCAAACTTGTAGACCGCCGGCATCGCCAGGTTCGACCGCGCCGCCACATAAGCGAACCTGAAGTCCGACGTCATCAGGGCGTACACCAGAATCCCGCTGGCCACCGTCAACAGGGCAAAGACGCCGTACACGGCCCGTTGCCCGCTGACCGTCAGATACGGCCGTTTCGTCATCGCCCCAACCACCGACGCGACGACTGAATAGATCGCCAGACAAAAAGCGACCAGAATGGCGAGTGCGCCTAAGGTCTCCATGGTGCGGTTGTGTCTCCTTCGTGAGGGATCGGGATCGCAGGCATCTGGTGAGGCTAGATCGCCGCCGGCTTACTGTTCAGCGGAACCTCCGCCGGGTGCTTGTTCGGATCCGCTTCATACTTCGACGGGCACTTCGCCGCGATCGCCGAAGCGTGGAATGTCCCCTCGGCCGTCAATTGCCCGTCGGCCATCGCCTGAGCGTTGTCGCGGAACGTGTCCGGCAGCGGGTCCTTGCCCATATAGGTCACGCTCAGGAACTTGTTGTGGTCCTTCTCGACGATCTGGAAATGGACCTTCGCGCCATCCCTGCGGATCGATCCGGGCACGACGTCGCCCGTCACCCGCACACGCTTGCCGACCTCCACCGAGTCCGACTTCAACTCCGTGATCGTCTTGTAATATGTCTTCGACTCGTTGATCCCGCTGGCTGCGAGCCACACCAGTGTGCCCACGATAGCGACCATCACCATTCCGAATTTGATGTATGTCTTCATATGAGTCCCGTGACCTCAGTATAGACCCAATCTGTACCGTAAAGGTCGTTATCCTGCACCGGTTGAGATTTGTTAACTGGCAGTTGGTTCAATCTCCACTTTATCATTGATGCCAGTCGCTTCCATGCGATTCCTTCATCAGGGGTTACAGCAGTCCGGCGTCCGCCAGAGCCAAACGAATCCGCTCCCGCGCTTCGCCCTCAACTGGCGCGAATGGCGCAACCGTCGCCTCCGGGCAGATGCCCCGCATCTCCATGGCGCACTTCAACCCGCGAAAGTACCCCGACCTCTCCGGCAGCGCCCCGTAAATCCTCAACCGGATGATCTCGGCCCTCGCGATGAGCGGCGCGGCCACCTCCGGCTTGCCCGCCATCGCGGCTGCGTAGATTCCGGTGAATAACTCTGGCGCCAGGTTCGCTCCGCCCGTCACCGCGCCATGCCCGCCCATCATCACCGCATCCCACAACCGCTCTTCCGGACCCATCAGGACGGTGAACTCCGGCCGGTCGCGGAAGGCGTCCACCAGGGACTGGAACATCGCCATGTCGTTTGAAGTGTCCTTGACGCCAAGGCAGCCAGGCAGATCCGCAATCCGCTTCACCGCGTCCACCGAGTACGCGTGGTGCGTGCAAAAGGGGATGTTGTACAGCAGGAACGGCAGCGGCAGCCGCTCCGACAACGCCCGGCTGAAGCCCACCAACTCGTCCTGCGACATCGGATAATAGTGCGGCGCTGCATACACGACGGCGTCGCAGCCCGCCCCGGCCGCCCGGTCCGCCATCCACGCCGCCTCGGCCACGCTCGAATCCGTGATTCCAGCCAGCACCGGCACCCGCCCTTTGACGCATCTGACGACCAGTCCCAGGAACTCCGCCCGCAGCTCCCGGCCCAGATGCGGCGCTTCTCCGGTGGTTCCCAATGGGAACACGCCATGCACCCCAGCCTCCAGCATCATCTCGATCAGACGCTCCAATCCGGGCGCGTCCAGCCCTCCGCCGGCTGTCAGCGGCGTAACAAGCGGCGGAATGACGCCGCGCAGCGGGTGGGGAAGTTCTGAAGACATCTCGGCGAAGTTATCACTCTATCACCGCGCGCCTGCCGAAAACGTTACCCATCCTGTTGATTTTCCGTGTATAGTGTGATGGAGAGGGTCAAGACTGAGGCTTCTCATTCATACCATCCGGACCGGTCGTGAAACACCGTCGCATTCGACGCCACTGCTCTGTCCGCGAACTGGTACGCCACCTCCACCCCGTCTAAGGAAAGTCAGCCGCTAGCCTTTTTTCCGCATGTATCCACCCAGATTTGTACGTCCCCGAGTCAGAATCAGAGAGAACGTCAATGAGGCCATCCGGGCCCGCGAGGTGCGCGCCATCTTCCCCGACGGCACCGTCGAGGTGATGCCGACTCAAGCCGCCGTGCGCAAGGCCCTGGACATGGGCCTCGACCTCATCGTCGTCTCTCCCACCGCCGAGCCGCCGGTCGCCAAGGCGATGGACTACGGCCAGTGGCAGTATGAGGTCAAGAAGAAGCAGCACGACGCGCGCAAGAAGCAGCACGTGATCCTGGTGAAGGAAGTCAAATTCCGCCCCAACACCGACGACCACGACTACGACTTCAAGTGCAAGCACGCCGTCCGCTTCCTCACCGAAGGCAATCGCGTCAAGGCGATCGTCCAGTTCCGCGGACGTGAGATCGCCCACGCCGACCTGGGTAGAAAGCTGCTGTTGCGGCTCGTCGCCGACCTTGCCGAGCACGGAGCAGTCGAAGGCACACCCCGGCTTGAAGGCCGTAGCGCCCACGTCATCATCAGCCCCATTAAGAAGGACGTCGTCAAGGAAAAGAAGAAGGAAAAGCCGCCTTCACCACCCGCGCCGCCGCCGCCGTCTGTTCAGTAGAACAGGTATTTCCGCCACTGCTCGTCGGCCCGGCCCACCAGCCGCATCAGGTGCCGCGACGTGTGCAGGCTGAACGGCCGTGGTTGCCTCAGCAGCCGCATCCCGGCCTCTTCCGGCGTCCTGCTCCCCTTGCGGTTGTTACAGGTGTGACAACAGGCCACCATGTTCTCCCAACTCGTTTCACCCGCTCGTGAACGCGGAACGACATGATCCAGCGTCAGATCGCCGCCGGAAAAGGTCTTCTGGCAATACTGGCACGTGTAGCGGTCCCGGACCAGAATGTTCTTCCGCGACAACGCCCGCGTCTGGTGCGGAATCCTGCGGTATTCGAGCAACCGGATCACGCTCGGCAGCGCGAAGGCGCGCCGGCTCGCATGGAGGAAGACGTCGGCGTGCGCTTCGGCAGCGGCCACGCCTTTGAAAATCAGGACTATCGCGCGTCTTGCCGCGCAGATGTTGATCGGTTCGTAGCTCGCGTTTAGCACGAGAACCGGTCGATGAAGCGGTTCGGCCAGGGCGGTCATTGGGACGGCGTCTCCTCTGCTTTCTGCCTCAATTCATAACTCTCCTGCAAGGCCGTCCGGCCCCGCCGGTCCACCCTCGCCACCGTCAACACAGCCACCCGCAACGCCCCGTGCTTCTTCAACTCGGCCGCCGCCGCGTTCACCGTCGCGCCGGTCGTCAGAACATCGTCCAGCAGCAGCAGTCGCTTTCCCTTGATTGCGCCCGCATCCACGGCCCCAAAACTGCCGCGCACGTTGCGCCGCCTCTTGGCCCCGGCGAGCACGGACTGCTTCTCGGTCCGCCGCGTCTTCTTCAACGCCTTCATCACCGGCAGACCCGTGTGGCGGGACAACTCCGCCGCCAGTGATTCGCACTGGTTGAAGCCCCTCACCATCCTCCGCGTCCAGTGAATCGGCATCGGCACGATAGCGTCGATTCTCTCTGTCCGCGGCATCGCTTCAGCCAGATACTGGCCAAGTTGCCTGCCCAACGAACGCATCCCGTGAAACTTGAAACAGTGGATCAGATCCTTCAGCACGCCGTCGTAACCGCCCCATGCATAGGCCGCGTCGAAGGCTGATGCGCCCGCCGCGCAGATCCGGCAAAGGCCGCCCTCGTCCAGCGCCCGCTCGCGCAGGAATGGCATCCGGCACTTCGCGCAGAAGATCTCCGCCGTCAACGGCCGCGGCGACTCAAGGCACTTCCGGCACACCGGCGCACGGCCATACCCGGTCAATGGCTCGTCGCAGATCCGGCAGTTGTCAGGGAAAATAAGCGAGAACAGGCGGGATGGAACCTGGCTGAACCAGGAGGCGAGGGCCGATCGGTCGTTAGCGAGGCTTCTACTCGAGAAGACCCACCTCCAAACCACAGTATACATCAGCCGCTCCGAAACAATTGCCGCCCCTTTCGTGCTGAACTGGAAGGAGACGATGGCCCTCCTGCTCACTTCCTCCGGCATCTCGAAACAGTTTGGCGTCAAGCCGCTGTTCACATCCATTTCGCTCGCCGTCAACGAGGGCGAGCGCCACGGCCTCATCGGACCCAACGGCGCCGGCAAGTCCACTCTCCTGAAAATCCTCGCCGGACTCGACCACGCCGACTCCGGCGAAGTCTCCCTCCGCAAGGGCGCACGCCTCACCTACGTCGAACAGGACCCCGAATTCGATCCCTCCCTCACCGTCGTCCAGGTCGCCTCGTCCATCGCACATGAAGAGGCCGTCATCCCCGCGCTTCTCGGACAGGCCGGCTTTGACGACCCCGGCGTCGTCTCAGGCACGCTCTCCGGCGGTTGGTGCAAACGCCTCGCTCTCGTTCGCGGCCTCGCCTCCCGCCCCGACCTTCTCCTGCTCGACGAACCCACCAACCACCTCGACCTCCAGGGCATCCAGTGGCTCGAACGCACCCTCGCCGCCGCCCCCTTCGCCACCATCACGATCAGCCACGACCGCTACTTCCTCGAAAACGTCGCCACCCAGATGATGGAACTCAGCCGCGTCTACCCCGAAGGGCTGTTCAAGGTGGACGGCAACTACAGCGACTTCCTCGAAAAGCGCGAAGCCTGGGAGGAAGCCCAGGTCAAAATGCGCGAAGGGCTCGCCGCCCGCGTCCGCCGCGAAGTCGCCTGGCTCCGCCGCGGCGCAAAGGCCCGCACCCGCAAATCGAAGGCCCGCCTCGGCTCCGCCGCCGCCATGATCCGCCAGCTTGACGACATGGAGCAGCGCGCCCGCGTCTCGACCGCCGCCATCGACTTCACCGCCAGCGACCGCAAGACCAAACGCCTCGTCGAACTCGAAAACGCCGCCTGCGACCTCGGCGGCGCCCGCCTGTTCTCCGGCGTCAATCTCGTCCTCGCACCCGGACGCCGTCTCGGCCTCGCCGGCGCGAACGGCAGCGGCAAGACGACGTTTCTCCATCTCCTTCGCGGATCGATCCAACCGAGCGAGGGATCCATCAAGCGCGCCGACCACCTCAAAATCGTCTATTTCGACCAGAACCGCGAGCGCTTCGATCCTTCAACCACACTTCAGCGCGCTCTCGCCCCCGAAGGCGATTCCGTTCTCTACCAGGGCCGTCCCATTCACGTCAACGCCTGGGCCCGCCGCTTCCTCTTCCACGAGGAACAACTGAATCAGCCCGTCGGCTCGCTCTCCGGCGGTGAACGCGCCCGCATCCATATCGCCCGCCTCATGCTCGAACAGGCCGACCTGCTGCTGCTCGACGAACCCACCAACGACCTGGATCTCGCCACTCTCGAAGTCCTCGAAGACAGCCTGCTCGAATTCCCCGGCTCGCTCGTCCTGGTCACCCACGACCGTTACCTTCTTGAACGTGTCACCTCCGCCATTCTCGGTCTCGACGGCAACGGCGGAGCAGGACTGTTCGCCGACCTGAACCAGTGGGAATCCTGGCTCGCCGAACGTCGCGCCGCGCGCGCCGAATCGGACCGTGCCGGTGCCAAGCCCTCGCCGGAGCCGGCCGCCAAGTCGTCAGGCCCCAAAAAACGCCTCTCCTACATCGACCAGCGCGAATTCGATACTTTCGAGGAACGCATCCTGGCCGCCGAGCAGCGTGTCAGTGAATGCGATGCCGCCCTCCACGCGCCCGAGACGGTCTCCGACCCCGTGCGCATCGAAGCCTGCTACAAGGATCTTCAGGAAGCCCAGTCCGAAGTCGAAGCCCTTTACGCCCGCTGGGCCGAACTCGAAGCCAAACTGAGTTAGTGCTTTGACCGCAAGATCAGGTTCTACTGGACGACCGCTCGCTGACACGCGCGGCTCCGATCCGAGCCACGACCGTGGGAGTGGTTTCCCGTAAAGGAGCACAATCACGCGGTCACGGACCTAGTCTCCTGACATCAAAGGTCGCGCAACAAGCATCGAAAGGCGGACGCGCTCGTGGCGCAGTATGTCCGGCGAGCCGCGTCCGTCAGGGCGCGGTATATCTTTGGCCATCCACAACTTCTCGCCCCGCCTCGCCCATCCTTGAACTCCTGGTAACCCTCGGCGGGGGTGAGGTTCCTGGAGCCGGTCATTCTCCGATGAGTTTCAGAGACGGGATACTAGCTGTAGGGCGCGCCGCCCCCGTTCGCGCCGGCCCCCCGATCCAGCCAAACGAACCCTACTGAAACTGCTCCCTGAACCGTTCAAACTCCCCTCGCAGCCCCCGCAACTCCGCTTCCAGGTTCTCTACCCGCTCTGCCAGCCCCGCCGTCCCCGCAGCCGCCCCCTTCGCCGCCACGGCCTCTTCGCTCCATTCCGGCTCGCCCCCCAGCAGTTGAATCCACCGCGCCTCTTTCATCCCCTGCAACCGCGGCATCAGCTTCGCCAGCGGCTGGCCTTCGCGCGCCTCCAGCCTGTGCAGCGTGTGCTCCACCGCCGAATGGTCCTCGAACACATGCAGCCGCGCCGCCCGCTCGCGCAACTCCGCCACCGTCTGCGGACCCCTCAGCATCAACGCCGCCATCACGGCCAGTTCCCCACGCGTGAAGTTGAACGACTCGCCCAGCCGGTGCCTGTACTTCTCCACCCGGCTGCCAAACTCATGCACAAACACGGCCAGCGACTTCGCCCTCAGCCCTTCCAACCCCTCCATCACCGCCGCCTCGTCATAGGCCACCACCGGCTCGCGGTTCGTCTTCTGATTACAGGCGTTCACCAACGCGTTGAGCGACATCGGATAGTAGTCCGGCGTCGTCATGTCTTTCTCGATCAACGCGCCCAGGACACGGATTTCGACAGGGTTCAGTTCCATGCTCCTCCTAGCATCCCACCAGCGCTCCGGCAGGCGCAAAACACGATCCGCTTTTGTGTTGTCATGGATCTGTAACACATGCGCTTCAGGTCTCTCGCCCTCGCTCTCGCCACTCTTGCCTCCACCGCCGTCGCCGGGGATGACTTCGGTCTGTTGCACATCACCAATGCCAGTCTGGAACTGACCGCCAGGACTACCCTTCAACTCCACACCCGCGTCCGCACCTACCGCGATTCCCGGAATTTCCACGAGTTCCGCACCGGCCCCATCCTCATCCACCAGTTCAACTCCCGCGTCGCCGGTCTCGCCGGCTACTACTACATCAACCAGGACAACCCGTCGGCCGCCGCCAACACGCGCTCGCACCGCCTTTGGGCCGGTCCACAGTTTCGCCTTTTCGACACCCCCCGCTGGGCTCTCGATACCCGCCACGTCGCCGAACGCCTGGTAGTCCTTGGCAAGGACGACTTAACCCGTGCGCGCAACCGGGCCATGCTGATCTATAAGAACGGAGCAGTGAGGCCCTTCGCCAGTTTCGAAGCCCTGGTCCAACAGGGCAAATGGTACGAACGCCACGCCTTCGGGGTCCAGATCCGCACCAGACGTCAGATCACTTACGGCATCGGCTACGAATACCGCGCCTCCCCCACCGGCCCCGGCATCCATCTCATCGCCACCAGCATCCAGTTCCGTGCCTGGCGGAACGCCGACCTCCCCCACATCGACTAAATAAGTGGGGCGGGCTTCAGCCTGCAAAGGGCTTCAGCCCGTGCCTGGTGGGGCGGGCTTCAGCCTGCAAAGGGCTTCAGCCCGGTGTCTACCGAGTCTCAAACACCGCCAGCACCCCGTAATGGTCCGACGGATAAAGCGGCGGCCGGCCGTCGTCCACCGTCGCCGCGCGGATCACTTTCCACGGCGCGCTGAACAGAATCCAGTCGATCCTCGCCGCCCCGGGCACCCCCTTGAATCCATGGAACGTCCCCTCGGGACCTGTCTTCTCCGCCGCCACCTTCCATGCATCGGTCAACACCCCGGTCAACTCCTCATACGGCGGCGTCCCCTCGCCCGTATTGAAATCCCCGGTCAGCACCACCGGCAACTTCTCCTTCCGCGACTCGATCCATTTCCGTATCAACTTCGAACTGTTCAGCCGCGCCTCGCCGTCCTCACGCCGGTGCGCGTAGTGCGTATTCACCAGCAGAAACCGCAGTCCCGCCTTTGTCCTGAACACGCCCCATGTCGCCATCCTCGGCAGACTCATGTTCCAGGCGATCGAGCCCGGCTCCGACGGCGTCTCGCTCAGCCAGAAATTGCCCGACTCCTCAAGTGTCAGCGCGCCCTTCCTGTAGAACACGCCCATGTACTCGTCTTTTTCGTTGCCGCGCCGGCTGACGCCGAACCACGCGTACTCAGGCAGTTTCGTAACAATGTAATCGCCCTGTTCCTTGAACAGTTCCTGCGTCCCCATCACGTCGGGAGCGTACTTCTTCACCGTGTCAGTGAACAAATCCCGCCGGTTCACCCACACGTTCTCCCCATCCTGCTGCGACGGGTAGCGGACATTGAACGTCATCACGCGCAGCGTCTCCGCCGCACAGGGCAGCAAGGCCAGCAGGCCGGCCGCGAGTAAGAGCTTTCCGGGTCTCATCCGTTATAGAATCGCACGCATGGACAAGCCCCGGATACTCCGCTCCCTGATTCTTCTGACTTGCCTTCTCCCGCTCTGCGCCGCTCCGCCGGAAAGTTACGTCCCGGCCCTGAAATCCACCCTCAACGACAACATCCTCAACTTCTGGCTCACCCGTTCCATCGACAAGGTCCACGGCGGCTACAAAATCCGCTTCGGCCCCAATGGCGAGGACCAGGGCGACGGACCCAAAGCCCTTATCACCCAGGCCCGCAACGTCTGGCTCTACGCCCGCGCCGCCCGCGCCGGCCACGGCGACCGCAAGCAACTGCTCGCCGCCGCCGACCACGGCTACAAGTTCCTCACCGCCAAAATGTGGAACGCCAAAAACGGCGGCTTCGCCTGGTCTGTCGACGCCACAGGCAACACCAAAATCCAGCCCAAGATCCACATGTACGCCCAGTCCTTCGCCCTCTACGCCATCTCCGAATACGCCATGGCCTCGGGCCGCAAGGACGTCCTCGCCTTCGCCGTCAAGTTCTTCGACCTCCTCGAACTGAAGGCCCACGACAACCTCCACGGCGGCTACATCGAATTTTTCAATGAGGACTGGACCCCCGGCGACGGACCCAACTACATGTCGGCGCCATCGTCCTACAAGCTCATGAACACCCACCTCCACCTCATGGAGGCCATGACAACCTTCTATCGCGCATCGAAACTCCCCCTCGCCCGCACCCGCCTCATCGAACTGATGTCGATCGAAAGCAACGCCGTCGTCCGCAAATCCATCACCGCCTGCACCGACCAGTACACCCGCGACTGGCGCCCGGTTCTTGACGGCCAGGCCGCTCGCGTCAGCTACGGCCACGATCTCGAAAACATCTGGCTTCTCGCCGACGCCGCCGATGCCGCCGGCCTCCCTGTCTCCCCCTACCTCGACTTCTTCCGCGAAAACTTCAACTACTCGATGAAATACGGCTGGGACGAAATCCACGGCGGCTTCTGGTACTCCGGCTGGTTCCGCCAACCCGCCAACCTCCGCACCAAGAGCTGGTGGGTCCAGTCTGAAGCCCTCGTCAGCGCCCTCACCATGTTCAAACTCACCCGCGACCCCCAATACTGGGAAGTCTTCGAAAAGACCTGGCAGTTCATCGACAAATACCAGATCGATCGCAAGACCGGAGAATGGTGGGAATCGGTTGACTCGGCTCTTCGTCCGTCCGGCAACAAGGCCCACGCCTGGAAGGCCGGGTATCATAATGGTCGTGCCATGATTGAAGCGATCAGCATCATCGAATCGTTAGGAACACCGAAATGAACGTAAAGCCCACCCGCCGCCGGTTCGTCGCCGCCGCTCTGGCTCTGCCCGCCCTGGCTCAATCAGAACCCGGCTTCAAACCGCTTTTTGACGGCAAAACCCTCGCCGGCTGGAACCTCGTTCGCGGCCGCGGCCGCGGCTACCTCGTCGAGGACGGCGTCATCGTCTGCCCCCCCGACGGCGGCGGCAATCTCTTTACCGTGGCCGAATACGCCGACTTCGTCCTGCGCCTCGAATGGCGCCTCTGGGAAGGCGGCAACAACGGCATCGGCATCCGCGCTCCGCTCACGGGCGACGCCGCCTATGCCGGCATGGAGATCCAGATCCTCGACGACGATGCCCAGGTCTACAAGGACCTTCGCCCCGGCCAATACACCGGCTCCGTCTATGACATCGCCCCGGCGCGCCGCGGCTTCGTCAAACGCAATGGCGTTTGGAATACTTACGAAATCGCCGCCAATAAGCGCCGCATCAAGGTCACCCTCAACGGCGAACTCATCACCGACGCCGACCTGAGCACGGTCACCGACCCCGCCCTCGTCGCCAAGCATCCCGGCCTCGCCCGCACCACCGGCCACATCGGACTGCTCGGCCACGGCACCCGCGTCGAGTTCCGCAATCTTCGCGTCAAGACCCTCTAAGGAGCTTCACCCGCTTTGACACAAAGTTCGAGCGGCCCGGGATGGTTTGGACGGCGGCAGGCCGCGGCCGTCCCGCCTGCTCCCGATCTCGCCCTTCTGCTCGACGCTCTGCCCGTCAGTGTCTTCGCCTTCATCCCGGGCAGGGGTATTGTCTACGCTAACAAAATGATCGCCCGGCGGCTTGGCATGACGGTCGAGGAACTGATGGGGCGCGGGGCCGGAGACCTGTTTCCGCCTCATGTCGCGGCTCATATCCAGGCGCACGTCGATCGCGCTCTCGCCGGCTCCCTCGCCGCCTGCGAACTCCCTTACACCCTGCCTGGGGAAGACGAAGAACGCCAGTTCCTCCTGAGCATGTCCGCCTGCAACGTCCCCGGATGGGGCGAGGTCGTCGCCGTTGCCGCCCGTGATGTGACACGGGAGCGCGATGTCGAACTCGATCTCGCCCGCCAGCGCGACTTCATCCAGGCTCTTTTCGACACCACCGACGCTCTGCTCATCGTTGTCGACGGAAAGGGCGGAATCGTTCGCTGGAACCGCGCCTGTGAACGACTCACCGGCTATCACATCTCTTCCCTGGCCGGCCGGAACTTCTCCGAAGCCCTCCTCAGCCCCGCCGCCCGGCCCCTGGGCGACGCCCTCCTGCGCCGCACGGCTCTGACCGGGCAGGCCCAGCGCGCACGACTGCCCTTGACCGGCCGCGACGGCAACGTCTCTCATGTCCTCTGGTCGGCCATTGCCCTGAAGGCCGATTCCGGTGAATCGGACTTCGCCGTCCTCACTGGAGTCGACGAAACTTCCATCATCCGCGCCGAACGCAAGCAGGAGGAGTCCGCCCTCGAATTCAAGGCTGTCTGGGAATCGGTGGCCGATTTCATGATGTTCCTCGATGCCTCGGGCGTCATTGTCGCCGCCAGCGCCTCGCTCTGCCGCCTCGCCGGCCAGGATCGCGGCGAGCTCGAAGGCCGTTTCTTCCCCGATGTCTTCCGGCAGTGGCCCGGCCATGAAGACGACGAACTCACCCAGTTCCGCCACCGCTTCGAATCGCGGTCCTTCTCCGAATGCGAGGTCGCCGAATACCGCCTCGCTTCAGGACGCTTTGCCTGGCTCGAAATCACCAGTTCGTTTGTCGATTGCCCCGGCCAGCCCATCTGGCTGCTCCAGGTCGCCCGCGATATCACCGAGCGCGTCAAGCGTGAACAGCAGCTCCGCGAGACCAACGAGTTCCTCGAATCCGCCACCCAGTGGGCCAAGGAGATGGCCTCCAGCGCCGAAATGGCCAGCGCCGCGAAAAGCGAGTTTCTGGCCAACGTCAGCCACGAGATTCGCACTCCCATGAACGGCATTCTCGGCATGACCGAACTGACGCTCATGACCGACCTCACGGCCGAACAACGGGAGTATCTCAAAATGGTCGAAAGTTCGGCCGAATCGCTTCTCTCCCTGCTTGACGACATCCTTGACCTGTCTAAAGCCGAAGCCGGCCGCATCGAATTCCGTCTCGCCCCGTTCGACCTCAGCGCCGAGGTTGAAGGCCTGATGAAGCCGGTCAGCCACCGCGCCGCCGCCAAAAACCTCACCTCCCGGTTCTCGCTCTCGCCCAATCTGCCCCGCGCCCTCACTGGCGATTGGAGCCGCCTGCGCCAGGTTCTGCTTAACCTGCTGGCCAATGCCATCAAGTTCACCGATTCCGGCGGAATCCACCTTGCCGTCGACTGCCTCGGCTACGACAAAGGCCACGCCCGCATCCGTTTCCTGGTTCGCGACTCCGGCCCCGGCATCCCCCTGCGCGAAATCCATGACGCCTTTGCTCCGTTCACCCAATTGGATGGCTCGAATACCCGCCGCCGCGGCGGGACAGGCCTGGGCCTGTCCATTTGCGCCAAACTCGTCGATCTCATGGGCGGACGCATTTTTGCCAGCGGCGAAGTCGGCTCCGGAACCACCTTCGGCTTCGTTCTTTCACTCCCTGTCGCCGCCGACGGCCTCGCGCCGCCGCCTGCTCCCGCCCGCCTCGGTCAGCTTCGGCTCGACCGGCCCGTCCACTGTCTCCTGGCCGAGGACAACCCCGTCAACCAGCGGCTCTTCCTCGCCATGCTGGAGCGCGCCGGCATCCAGGCCTCGCTTGCCA
Source organism: uncultured Bryobacteraceae bacterium (assembly GCA_947084845.1). Classification (GTDB taxonomy): domain Bacteria; phylum Acidobacteriota; class Terriglobia; order Bryobacterales; family Bryobacteraceae; genus PNKE01. Next base: position 107,049 of record CAMTUE010000035.1, read on the forward strand.
CAACCGGCCGCGAAGCCCTGCGGATGGCGTCCACGCACGACTTCGATATCGTCATCATGGACGTTCAGATGCCCGAGATGGATGGTCTCGAAGCCACCGCCTCCATCCGCAGCGGAGAACTCCTCACCGGCCGCCACCTGCCCGTCATCGCCATCACCGCTCACGCCATGCCCGGGGACCGTGACCTCTGCTTTGCCGCCGGCATGGACGGCTATCTCAGCAAGCCCGTCCGGATGGATAGCCTCATCGGCGAAATCAAGCGCCTGCTCACGCCTCCGGCCGCTTCTGCGACAATGGAGGATAGTCCCCATCTGGGGGGTCCTGCCATGCCCATGATCGATTACGCTCAAGCCCTGGATCGCGTCGGTGGAGACCGCGAGCTTCTGGCCGAACTCGCCGGGCTTTTCCTCGACGAGTACCCGCGCCTGCTCTCGATCTCAAACGCCGGTATCGAGAACAACGACCTTCCCGCCGCCGCCGCCGCCGCCCATCAGTTCAAAGGCCTCCTCGCCCAGTTCGGCTCAACGCAGGGCCGCCAGCTCGCGCTCGCCCTGGAATCCGCCGCCAAGACCGGCGATGCGGTCGCCTCAAGTGAGGCTCTCGATCATCTTTCCACCCACTTGGATGAACTTCGCGGCACTTTCGACCGCATCAGCCGCGGCGAGGCGATCGATTAGCGTTCTGAGCCGCCTAAGGTCTGCTATAGTTTGATTTCTCCGATTATGCACCCATCATCCCAACGGGAGTTTGTCTGCGCCCACAGCCCCGATTCTGACGACGCCTTCATGTTCTATGCCATGGCGACGCGCAAGGTCCGGTCGAACTCCGTCGTCTTCAAGCACCTGCTCGAAGATATCGAGTCGCTCAACCAGCGCGCCATGCGCGGCGAATATGAGTTCACCGCCATCTCGTTCCATGCCTATCCTTACGTCGCCGACAAATACCGCCTGGTCAATTCCGGCTGTAGCGTCGGCGATGGCTACGGTCCCATGGTGGTTTCCACCGCGCCGATGCCGCTCGCCAGACTGAAGGGCAGGCGCATCGCTATTCCGGGCAAGCTGACCACCGCTTACCTCACGCTGCGCATCCTGGAGCCCGATTTCGAAGCGATCGTCGTTCCGTTTGACAAGGTCCTCGACGCCCTGCGGGAGAAAGCCGTTGACGCCGCTCTGGTCATTCACGAGGCTCAACTGACCTACACCCGCGGCGGCCACAACCTGGTCGTCGATCTTGGCAAGTGGTTCCGCCAGACCTACGACCTGCCGCTTCCTCTCGGCTCCAACGCGCTGCTCAGGAGCGTCGACGAAGGCCTTCAGATCGAAATCTGCCGTATGATGCGCGAGAGCATCCAGTACGCCCTCGATCATCACGAAGAGGCGCTCAACTACGCCATGCAGTTCGCCCGCGATCTCGAACCGGCGCTGGCCGAGAAGTTCGTCGGCATGTATGTCAACCACTACACCCTCGATGCCGGTCAGCCGGTCCGCCTGGCCGCCCAGAAACTTCTCGACCTGGGCTTCGAGGCAGGCGTCATCCCGAACCGCGTTCAAGTCGAATTCATCGGCTGAGCGGCTCCCGTTGGACTCGTCGCCTACAATGGACTTATGCGTCTTTGCGCCGTCCTGCTCCTCATCCCGTTCCTCCTCGCCCAGGATGCTCCGAGCGTAGGGTCCAAGGAGAAGATCAAGGCCGCCCGCGCCACGGTGAAGACCGGCGTAGGCGCCATCCCGCTGCTCGAGCCTCTGTTGATGGATCCTGACGTCGAGGTGCGCCGCGAAGCCGTCAAGGCCCTGGCCGCGATCGGAACCCAGCATGGCCTCGACCTGCTGGTCCGCTCCACCCGCGATGGCGATGCCGAAATCCAGATCCGCACCGTCGACGCTCTGGTCAACTTCTACCACCCCGGCTACATAACCACCGGGATTTCGGGAACTCTGAAACGGGCCGGAGCCGCTTTGAGCGCGTCCTTCAGGGAAGACGAGAACCGCGACATCATCGATCCCGACACCACTGTCCGTCCGGAGATCCGCGCCGCCATCCGCGCCATGATCGCCGGCGGCGCCGACACTGTCGTCCGCGCCAATGCCGCCCGCGCCATCGGCGTCCTGCGCGACCCCGAGGCCATCCCGACTCTGATCGAGGCCCTGCGATCGAAGGACGACCGGCTCATCTTCGAATCCCTCATCGCCATGCAGAAAATCGGCGACCGGGACGCCGGCCCGCGCGTGGTCTTCCTGATGCGCGATCTGGTCGAGAAAGTCCAGGTCGCGGCCATCGAGACCGCGGGCCTGCTCAAGACCCGCGATGCGGTCGGCGAACTGCGGCGGGTGCTCGAGGCGGGACCGGATCGTAAGGTGAGGCGGGCCGCCGTGCTCGCACTCGCCCGCATCGCCGACCCCGGCTCCCGCGCCACCTTCGCCGAACTGCTGGCGGACAAGGACGACGAGGTGCGCGCCGCCGCCGCCGAAGGGCTGGGCCGGATTGCCAATCCAGCCGACTTGCAGGTCATCCAGCCGGCTTTTGACCGGGAGAAGCGCACCCTGGCCCGGTTGGGCCAGTCGTTTGCCATCGCCCGCCTGGGTGGTGTCGATCTGGGTGAACTGGCTCCGCTGCGCTACCTGGTCAATAACCTCAATTCCAGGTCGTGGGCCGGCGTCGCGCAGCCGTACCTGAACGAACTTGTCAGGAATGAATCCGTCAGGAAGGCGATCTATCCGTTGCTGGGCAGCGGCACGGTTATCGAGCGGAGAGGATTGATGATCGCACTCTCAGGCAGCGGCGCCGCCGATGCCGTGCCCCAGGTCGAGGCCTACGTCCGCGATACCAACCAGGAAGTGGCCAATGCGGCCACCAGGGCTCTGCGGATTCTCCGGGCGTCTGTACGCTAACTGCCCTGGAATCAGCGCGGCTCGGATTCGCCGGACTCCGGCCAAACGAACCTGTCTCCCGGCAAACACAACAAGGGCGACCCGAAGGCCGCCCCTGGAAAGCCATTGTATAAGGCGAAGGACTACTTCGACTTCTTCTGTTTCTGCTGACCGACGCGGACCTTGAACTGCTTCTGCTCACGCTCAGTCCAGGCCTTCCAGTCGTAGCGCTTCGACGCTTCAGCCAGATAGGAATCGACGTCGGTGTCCTTGGGCAGGACAGCAATCAGGGTCGCGATCTGGCCCTCGGGGCCAGTGATCTTGAAGCGACGGGTGTTCGGAATCGACATAACTCCCTTATTCTACCACGCCCGATCTGGATTCGAGAAGGCCGGTCAAGGCGGAATCGAGCTGTGGAAATTGAAATTGGTATCCCGATTGCACTAAGGCCGTCGGCAGAACGCGCTGGCTGGCCAGCACGATCTCCGACATCTCGCCCAGGAGGAGTCTCAAGGCGAAGGCCGGCACGGGCAGAAACGCCGGGCGGTGGAGGGCCCGGGCCAACGACCAAACGAACTCCCGGTTGGTGACCGGGTTGGGTGCGGCGGCGTTGACGGCACCCGATAAGGCCTCATTGTCAATAGAGTATAGGATGCTTCCAATCTGGTCCGCCAGGTGGATCCAGGGCATCCACTGGAGGCCCGATCCGAACGCTCCGCCGAGGCCTAACTTAAATGGCAGCAACATCTTAGCGAGTGCTCCCCCAGCCGGGTGGAGGACCACCCCAGTTCGTTTGGTTACGACCCGGACGCCCAGCCGCGCGGCCGAGTTCGAGGCATCCTCCCATTCCTGACAGACTTCCGGTAGAAACCCGGTACCAGGAAGTGAAGATTCATCCAGCATCTCGTCGCCCCGGTCTCCATAGAATCCGACCGCCGATGCGGCCACCAGAACGCGGGG